>JACQYB010000014.1:0-66892 GCA_016208415.1 Betaproteobacteria bacterium
AGCTGATATACCCGCTGCTGAAGTAGGGGTTGTAGCTCGGGGTGGTGTAGGTGGGCGTGTCGCTGTTGCTCCCGCCCCCGGTCGTGGGCAGCGTGGGGGTGCTCGGGCTCCAGTAGGTGTAGTCCGTGGTGAATCCACCGCCCGTGCCGCCGCCGATGGGAGGATCGTCGTACCACGTGTCCGTGCTCCCGCCATCGCCGTACGAGGTGTCGTCGTACCAGGTGTCCGTGCCGGGGTGATCGACGTACCACGACTCCAGATCCCACGACCCGCTGTCGATCAGGCCCGTCACGATGGGGTCGCTGAACACGCTGGCACTCGTGCCCCAGGTAATGCTGGTGCTGCCGTCGGTGTGCCAGTCGGTGCGGCTGGCGTAGCCGGCGTCCCAGTCGGTGAGTGTGGTTTCGGGCCTCAATGAAGGGGTGTAGTCGACCACCATGGTGCCCCAGGCCGCCACATCCGCCTGGTCCCAGTCGGTGACCGTCATGTCGCCCCCGTCCCACACCACCGAGCGGCTGTCCAGGCGCGACTCGGTGTCGTACCACGTGTATTCGGTGCTCCAGGCCTGGCTGCCGCCCTGATCGAAGTCCGTGGTGCTCAGCGTGCCGTTGTCCCACTCCACCGAGCTGGCATCGAGGCGGTTCTCGGCGTCGTACCAGGTGCTCAACGCGCCCCACGCCTGGTTGCCGGCCTGATCGTAGTCTGTCGTGCTCAGGGTATTGTTGTCCCATTCCACCGAGCTGACATCAAGGCGATCTGCGGCGTCATACCACGCGTATACGGTCTCCCACGCCTGGCTTCCGTCCTGGTCCAGGTCGGCACCGCTCACCGTGCCGTTGTCCCATTCGACCGACGTAGCGTCGAGCCGGTCTTGGGCGTCGTACCAGGCGTATTGGACATCCCAGCTCTGGTTGCCGGCCTGGTCCAGGTCGGTGGTGCTCAGGGTGCCGTTGTCCCATTCCACCGAGCTGCTGTCGAGGCGGCGCTGCTCGTCGTACCAGATGTATTGAGTAGTCCAGGCCTGGCTGCCGCCCTGGTCCAGGTCGGTGGCGCTGAGCGTGCCGTTGTCCCATTCGACCGACGCGGCGTCGATGCGCCCCTGCGGGTCGTACCAGTAGTACTGGGTGGTCCAGGCCTGGGTGGCAGCCTGATCGAGATCGGTTACACTGCTGGTGCCGGCATCCCAATAGACAGTATTGCTGTCGAAGCGCCAAAGCTCGTCATAGGTCGCCAGCTGCACGTTCCAGGTTTGGCTGGCGTCCTGATCCAGGTCGGTCACGGTGGTGGTGCCGGCATCCGATACTACCGCCTTGCTGTCCAGGCGCCCGGCGCCATCCCACCATGTCATCTGCGTGGCCCAGGTTTGCTCGCCCGCCTGGTCCCAGTCGGTCTCGCTCGTGGTGCCGGATGTCCAGCACGACCTGCTCCATGGAACCGTCGGCGCGGAGGATTTCGTGTTCCACCGTACCGTCCTCCTGCGGGCGGACGGTTTCCTCGCCCTCACTGCTCGTCCAGCTCACGGGCGTGGTCTCGCTGGCGTCCACCATGCCGTCCCAGTCCACGGCGCTCGTCGGGTCGGGCGCGGAGGTCGGCGCGTTCTGTTGCCCGTTCACATGGTCGTAGGCGGGCGTTCCCGGGTGCAGTTCCGGATGCTCGGCCACATCCGTCCAGCGTGTCTGCGGTAGCCCCTCGGTGGGCCAGTACAGTTCCTGGTACGTGGAGCGCTCGGATTCGGGGATCAAGTTGACGGGGTGCGGCCCCGAGGTCATGCCTTCGTAGCTGACGCCTCCTGCCGCAAGCGCGGATCGGACCAGGTTGGTGCAGTTGTTGCCGGTGACAACATATTGGCCGCCCGAGTCCTGCCAGCGACCGACCTCGGCTTTCATGGCGTTGAGTTGGGCGCCGGTCACTTCGATGGTCTTGCTCCAGGCGACCTGGCCCATATTGCCGGCGTAGTTTGGTTCCAATGGTCTCGGTTCGAGCCCCGTCCCCACCTTTCCCGGTGCAACAGGACGCCCTCCATAGCCATTCGCATCCGGCGCCCAACCGTAGTACTCTTTGCTTCCCTGGCCGTCATCCAGCCCGAGGAAGGCATGAGGCATACCTTTCACATCTACATACACGGTCACACTTGGCATGATGGCTCCTTGTTACTCGTTGATGAAAAAGGTACGTTTCTCGACCACATGTTGCGGCCAAGAGGAAGAAGGAATATGCCGCCGATTCGCTGCATCAAGCGCGGCAAGCGCATCGAGTTCTCGTACAACGTATAAGACTATCGTTCGACGCTCCCGCGGTGCACCATCGCAACCGCCCCATTGGCGTAGTCGCTCCGTGTCCGATCGGCGGGCATAGCTTTCACCGGGGTAAGCCTGCTGCGGGACTGGAATGGTGAAACAGAGATGGCGAACAGTTGATTCGATCCGTTCTAACAGCCGAGGATACATATAGACTTGGTGTCCAACGATCAGTGGCAGGCAATGCGGATCCTTACTACGATTGCACTGCAGTCCACCACCGCCGGACTTCACCCAAATGTGGCCCACACCAAACGGTACGGTTCCCTCCAAGGACTTGATTGGCGCATTACGATAGGGCCTACTAGCCTCCATCCCGGCGGCGTCGCCACGTAACTCAGGCATCAAGGCGTACATCGCATGAACCAGAGCGCCGCTTTCAGTGCCGAGCTTGGGATGCGGTTCCCCAATCATCAGCGCGCCATAGCAGCCGCTCAGGCCGACTGCAGCGGCGGTGCAAATCCATGCGCGCCAGCGTCTCCAGCGTCTTCCACCCGAAGTTGGCGGCATCTCCGGTCCGTTCATGACATCTCCTTGTTACTCGTTGATAAAAAGCGTGCGCATCTCGACTACGTGTTGAGGCCATGACGAAGCAGGCATGCGTCGACGGTCGGCTGCGCCGAGTGCGACCAAGCCATCTACGTCCCTTACCACGTAAAGGACGATGGTGCGGCGCTCTCTCGCTGCCCCATCGCACCCGGCCCACTCGCGCAGGCGCCGCGTATCGTTCCGGCGAGAAAAGCTCTCGCCGGAATACGGTTGTGTGGGCACCGGAATCGCAGAGCAGAGATCGCGGATCGTTGATTCGATGCGCTTCAGCAGCCCCTGATGTCCATAGACTTCGGCTCCCACAATCAGGGGAAAGCAGTGCGGATCCTGAACACGGTCGCAGTGGAGCCCGCCGTCGGACGGCTTCACCCAAATATGACCCACGCCGAACGGAACGGTACCTTCCACGGGCTTGATGGGCGTGTCCTTGTATGCTTTCTTCTCTTCCATGGTGACAATGGAGGGACGCAGTTCCGGGTGCAACGCCCACATCGCGTGCATCAGACCAATGCTCTCCGTGCCAAGCCTGGTATGTGGCTCCCCGATCATCAGCGCCCCATAACAGCCGCCCAAGCTCAACGCGGCGATCGCAACAGGAATCCATCCGCGCCATCTTCGCTTCCGCTCAACCGGAACCGCCGGCCGCGGTGCCGCAGACATGCCCGAACTCATAGCCTTTTCTCCTTTCTCGGTGGGTTACCTCAACCGCACCGCCTCCTGCCATCCCTTGGCCAGGGGCGAGAGGAAGAACTCAATGACGCGCCGGCTCTCCAGCACCACATCGGCCTGCACGCTCATGCCCACCTTCAGCGCCTTGGTTTCCGCACCGACGCTCATCTCGGTGCGTTGCGGGCGGATGTGGGCGCGAAAGCTGGGCGGCGCCTGGGGAGCGGCCGGATCGGGTTCGGCATCGGGACTCACCCACACCACCTCGCCCGGAACGGTCCCATAGCGCGTGAAAGTGAAGGTGTCGATCTTGAGTTCCACGCTCTGCCCGGGCTTCACGAAACCCGCATCTTCGTTGCGCAGCCGGGCTTCGACCAGCAGCGGCGTGCCTTCGGGCACGATCACCACCAGCGGCTGGGCGGGGCTGGCCACCGCGCCCGCGCTGGTCACCCCCACGGTCTGCACCACCCCGGAGACCGGCGCATGCAGCCATTTGAGCCGGTGCAGCGTGCGGCTCTTGTCGAATTCGCCTTGCAGGGCCGTGCCTTCGCTGCGCTGGGCGTCAAGCTCTGCCATCAATTGCGCGCGCCGCTCCCGCTCCAGGGTTTCAAGCCGGCGGGCGGCGGCGGTTCGGGCGGCGCGGTACTGGTCAAGGGTGAATTCTTGCGCCACGACTTCGCCTTCCAGCGATGCCAGTTCCTGGCGCTGCTTGAGCATTTCCGCCTGCGAAACGAAGCCGGACTCGTGCAGGGTGCGGGTCTTGTCAAAGCGGGCGGCGGTCAGATCCCGGCTGGTGCGCAGCTTGACGAGGGTGGCCTCCGCAGCGGCCACGGCCTGGGTCTTCTCATCGAGGGCGGCCCTGGCCTCGGCCAGACGCGCCTCGTGGGCTTCCAGGCGGGCCTGCTGGAGGCGGCGCTGTACGGGAGCCTCGGGCGATGGATCGGTGAAGGGGCGCCCTTCGAGTTCGGCCAGCAGGCGGCGGCGCTGCGCCTCGCTGTGGGCCAGCCGTCCGCCCAGGGCAGCCACGTCGGCCTCGGTGAGGGAGGGGTCCAGTTCCAGCAGCAGGTCGCCCTCGCGCACGCTCTGGCCTTCGCGCACGTGAATCGCGCGCACGACTGCGGTTTCCGGCGTCTGGACGACCTTGACCCGCCCGTCCGGTATGAACCGCCCCGGTGCGGTGGCCACGACTTCGGTGCGCCCCAGTACGGCCCAGACCAGCGCTGACGCCAGCAGCAGCACCACTGTCCACAGTGCGCCGTTCGCCAGCCGGGCGGGCGGGGTCTCCTGGATTTCGAGCAAGGGGGGCAGGAATTCGCGTTCAAGGGCGGACAGGGACGTCCGTCCGTTGTCCGGTTGCGGCGCCACGGAGCCGGGTCCACCCATGGGCACGGGCAGCCTGCCCCACGCAGCCTTGAGCCTATGCTGCCAAGCAGCCATAGTCAGGTCCGATTTCGTGGGCGTCGGGGCGTCCCTCCTGCATGTGCCACATGCGGGCGTAGAGCCCGGCGCGGGAGAGCAAGGCGTCGTGGGTGCCCTCTTCGAGGATGCGCCCGCGTTCCACCACGATGATGCGGTCGGCGTGGCGCAGCGTGGCCAGGCGGTGGGCGATGATCAGTGTGGTGCGCCCGCGCGAGATCTCGCCCAGGTTGCGGGCGACGAGCCGCTCGGATTCGGCGTCCAGCGCGCTGGTGGCCTCGTCGAAGATGAGGATGCGCGGATCGCTGAGCAGTGCCCGGGCGATGGCGATGCGCTGGCGCTGCCCGCCGGACAGGGCGGTGCCCCGCTCCCCGGTCTGGGTGCCATAGCCCTCCGGCAGCGCAGAGATGAAATCGTGGGCGCCGGCCAGGCGCGCCGCCCGCTCGATGGCCTGCATGGGTGCGCCGGGGGAGGCGATGGCAATGTTCTCGGCAATGCTCCCGGCGATCAGGAAGCTCTCCTGGGGGACCACGCCGATCTGTCTGCGCAGCCACAGCGGGTCGGCCGCGGCGATGTCGTGCCCGTCCGCCAGAATGCGCCCGGACTCCGGCAGGTAGAGGCGCTGGATGAGCCTGGCCACGGTGGACTTGCCGGAACCCGAACGGCCCACGATGCCGATGGTCTCGCCCGGCAGGATGCGCAGGGAGAAGTCGTCCAGCGTGCGGGGACCGTCGGCGCTGTAGCGGAAGCACACCCGCTCCAGGCTGATTTCCCCGCGCAGCGGCGGGCGCACCACCGCCACGCTGGTGCCGGGTTCGGTGCGGGTGTTCATCAGGTCCCCCAGCCGGCGCACCGACAAGCCGACCTGCTGGAACTGCTGCCAAAGCTGCACCAGCCGCATGATGGGGTTGACCACCTGCCCGGCCAGCATCTGGAAGGCGATCAGGCCGCCTACGGTCAACGCTCCCTCCATCACCTGCCAGGCCCCGACCCACAGCACGGCCAGCGTTCCAACCCGCGACACCGCCTGCGACAGGCTGGAGGAGACTGCGGCGAGCCGCTCCACCCGGTAGCCCGCAGCCACTTGCGCGGCGGCGAGATTCTCCCAGCGGCGGTTGAACACCGGCTCGATGGACAGGGCCTTGATGGTGGCGATCCCCTGGACGCTTTCCACCATGAATCCGTGGGCCTCCGCGGCGCGGTCGAAACGCACTTCCAGTCGGCGCTTGAGCACGGGGTAGAAGACGATGGAAAGCGCCACAAACAGGGGGATCGAGGCCAGCACGACCAGCGTGAGCGTGACGCTGTAGAGCAGCATCACGGCGATGAAGGCGCCGATGAACAGCACGTCGAGCGCCGTCGTCGTGGCCGACCCGGTCAGGAAGTGGCGCACGGTCTCCAGTTCGCGCGCACGGGAAAGGATGTCCCCGGCGCGACGGGACTCGAAGTAGCGCAGCGGCACGCTGAGCAGGTGGCGGTACAGCCGGGCCGACAGCAGCGCATCGAGCCGCCCGGACACATGGGCGAGAAAGTAGCCGCGCAATGCCCCAAGCACCGCCTCGAACACCAGCACGGCTGCCATGCCGAGTGCCAGCACGTGCAGGGTGGGCAGGCTGTGATGCATGAGCACCTTGTCGATGATCACCTGGCTGAACAGCGGCGTCACCAGGGCGAGCACCTGGATGAAGAGGGCCGCCAGGAGGATTTGCCCGATCAGGCCGCGGTGGCGGGCCAGCATCGGCACGAACCAGAGGAGGTCGAACGGCCGATCGCCATCCGACAAGCGCAGCGGGCGCTTTACGAGGATGCACCGCTCGCCCATGCGGGCATTCCATTGCTCCTCGTCGATGGGTTCCGGCCGCACGCCGCTCTTGGGCGCGTGGGGCGGCACCATCAGCAAACGGCCGTCGGGCAGCGGGCGCAATACGGTTGCCCATGCGCCGCCGCGGTCCTGGACGAGGCAGGGCGCACGCAGCCGCTTCGCTCCGGCCCAGGTGAGGCGGGTGTGCCGGCCCTTCAGTCCGAGGCTGCGAATCGCGACGAGCAATTGCGTCTCGTCGAGGGCGACTCCACCGCCGAGGCCGAGGCGATGCATGAGTTGCGCCGGATCGAAAGCCACCTGGTGCTGCGCGGCGACGATGGCCAGGGCCGCCGGTGCCGTTGCGTCATTGCCCATTATTTCGTGCGCATCTCAGGGTGGTTGATCGGCAAATTCTACGTCATCCCCCCCCCCACTCTGGCATGTCGGGGTGACGATGTAGTCCACAGGGATTACACGATGTGAAGCCGCCCGGGCGCACCCCTTGCACGCGGCTCGGACCAGAAGCACGCGGGTCGCCAGCGTCGCGCCGGCCCCCCGCTATAATGGGCCCTTTGCTTTCTCCCCACACCCCATGTCCACCCTCATCTGCGGTTCCATCGCCTACGACACGATCATGGTGTTCCATGATCGCTTCAAGAACCACATCCTGCCGGAGCAGTTGCACATCCTCAACGTCGCCTTCCTGGTGCCGGACATGCGGCGCGAGTTCGGCGGCTGTGCCGGCAACATCGCCTACAACCTGCGCATGCTGGGCGGCGAGCCGATGATCATGGCCACGGTGGGCGACGACGCCGCCCCCTACCTTGAGCGGCTGGAGCGGCTGGGACTGGCCACCGACCACGTGCGGCGCGTGCCCGAGACCTGGACCGCCCAGGCCTTCATCACCACCGACCTGGACGACAACCAGATCACCGCCTTCCACCCCGGTGCCATGAACTTCGCCCATCACAACGGCGTCGCCGACGCCCGCGGCGTGCGCCTGGGCATCGTCTCGCCGGACGGGCGCCAGGGCATGCTGGAGCATGCGCGCCAGTTTTCCGAGGCCGGCATCCCGTTCGTCTTCGATCCCGGCCAGGGCCTGCCCATGTTCGAGGGACCCGATCTGCGGCACTTCCTCGAACTCGCCGACTACTGCACCGTCAACGACTACGAGGCACAGTTGCTGTGCGATCGCACCGGGCAGTCCCTGGAGAGGCTGGCGCGACAGGTGAAGGCGCTGATTGTCACCCGCGGCGCGGCCGGCTCCGTCATCCACGTGGACGGCGGGGTGCTCGAAATCCCGGCCGTCAGGCCCGAGGAGGTGGTGGACCCCACAGGCTGCGGCGATGCCTACCGCGCCGGCCTGCTCCACGGCATCGCCGCGGGCATGGACTGGGTGGCCACCGGACAACTGGCCTCGCTCATGGGCGCCATCAAGATCGCCCATCGCGGCGGCCAGAACCACGACCTGGTGCGCAATCAGGTCGCACGGCGATACCGCGAGGCCTTTGGCACCGACCTCTGGTGAGGAAAGCGAAATGAAACCGATGCCCATCGTTGTCGCCGCCCTGGCGGCGGTGCTCGCCGCCGGGTGCGCCTCCAGCAAGTCCGGCAGCGCCTACGAACGGCGCGAGGCGCGCCGCGAGATGACGGTGCGCCTGGGCGTGGTGGAAAGCGTGCGCCAGGTGACGCTGGAAGGCACCAAGAGCCCCGTGGGCACCGCCGGCGGGGCCGTGGTGGGCGGCGTGGCGGGGAGCAACGTCGGCGGCGGCAAGGGTGCCGTCGTGGGTACGGTGCTCGGCGCCATCATCGGCGGCGTGGCCGGTTCCGCGGTCGAGGAGGGCGTGACCCGGCGCGAGGGCGTGGAACTCACCGTCAAGCTCGACAACGGCCAACTCATCGCCGTCACCCAGGAGGCCGACGAGGTCTTCCGCCCCGGCGAACGCGTACGGGTGCTCTCCGGCGGCGGGGAGACCCGGGTCTCGCACTGAGCCGCGGAGCGATCATCGGCATTCACCGACCGGGTGAATGCGCGTTGCTTTGTAGGGCTCCGCGTTGTCTGCGGCAAATGAGGTTGTCGGGCTGATCGTTGCGCGTGACCGGGCGGCGGCAAGCGCGCAAGGCCCGCCACGGTGTAACCGCCCGGTCACCGCGGCGTCACGGCGCCGCAAGACTGCGTGCCTAGAGTGGCGGACATTTCAATGTCCGGAATGTCCGCCATGTTGCACACCGCCCATCATGAGATCGTTCATGCCGGCCGGCGCCTGAGCGTCGGCCTGGCCGAGCGCGCCGACGAGATCCTGGCCGCGCAGCGGCTGCGCTACCGAGTCTTCGCCGAGGAGTTGGGCGCCCGTCTTCCCACCCGCACCGCGGGCGTGGATCAGGACCTCTACGATCCCTTCTGCGAGCACCTCGTCGTGCGCGACGAGGACGCCGGCCGCGTGGTGGGCACCTACCGCATCCTGTCGCCGGAAGCGGCGCGCCGCGCCGGCAGCTACTACTCCGAGGGGGAATTCGACCTCACCCGCCTGCAGTTGCTGCGCACCCGGGTGGTGGAAGTGGGGCGTTCCTGCATCGACGCCGACTACCGCAGCGGCGCCGTCATCAGTCTGCTGTGGTCGGGCCTGGCGCGTTACATGGTCGGCAATGCCTACGACTACCTGATCGGCTGCGCCAGCATCGGCATGGCCGACGGCGGCCACAACGCCGCCGGCATCCATGCCCGCCTGGGCGGGCACTTGGCCCCGCCGGAGTACCGTGTGTTTCCGCGCTGCCCGCTGCCGCTGGACAAGCTGGAGGCCGCGGCCCGCCCCGAAATCCCGCCGCTGCTCAAGGGCTACCTGCGGGCGGGCGCCTGGGTGTGCGGCGACCCCGCGTGGGACCCGGACTTCAACACCGCCGATCTGCTCCTGCTGTTGCCCATGGCGCGGGTGCAGGCGCGTTATGCGCGCCATTTCGTCGAGCGCCAGGCATGAAGGACAGCCCGGACGCTTCGCCGCCATCCGAGGGGGCGCATGCCATCTCGGGGCGGCCCGGCGGCGTGGCGGTGTGCCCCCACGCTCGCCACGAAACCGGCTCGCTGCCCCCCGAGGGGGCGCATGCCGCCTTGGGGCGGCCCGGCGGCGGCATGAACCTCCGGCTGCGGCTGCGCGCCGGCGTCCGCCTGCTGGCCGTGGGCCTGCATCTGGCGGGCGGCTGCGCCACGGTGGCGATGGTGTTCCCGTGGGTGGGCGAAGCGCGGCGCATCGCGCTGAAGCGGCGCTGGTCGCAGCGCCTGCTGCGCCGCCTGGGCGTGGAACTGCGTGTGGTGGGGAAGGCCGGCCCCGATGGCGGACTGATCGCCGCCAACCACGTCTCCTGGCTCGACGTGTACGTGATCAACGCCCACCGGCCCACCACCTTCGTGTGCAAGGCCGAAGTGCGCCGGTGGCCGGTCATCGGCTGGCTGTGCGAACGCACGGGCACGCTGTTCCTGGAGCGCGGGCGCAGCGCCGCGGCGCGTGCCGCCGCCCAGGCCCTGACGGCGCATCTGGGCACGGGACGCAGCGCGGCGATGTTTCCGGAGGGCACCACCAGCGACGGCACCGCCCTGCTGCCGCTGCGCTCCGCCCTGTTCCAGGCGGCCATCGACGCCGCCTCCGCGGTGCGCCCCGTGGCGCTGCGCTACCTCGACCGCGACGGCAATCCCAGCACCGCCCCCGCCTACTGCGGCGACACCACCATGTGGCGGTCCCTGTGCAACATCGCCGGCGCCCGCGGCGTGGTGGCCGAACTCCACCACCTGCCGTGTCTGCCCGCCGCGGGCCTGGACCGGCGCGCGCTCGCGGCCAGCACCGCCGGCCTCATTGCCAGCCGCTTGGCTTCACCGCACACGGGCAGCGGCACTGGAACACCCGCCGATCCTCCAGCCTCACGGCCGTCAGGCTGCCCCCCCACAGACAGCCGGAATCCAGCGCCAGAAGCCCTGCCTGTTGCCTGAAGCCCAGCGCCGACCAGTGGCCGCAGATCACGGTGTGCCGGGCCGAAGCGCGCCCGGGCACCTCATACCAGGGAATATGGTCCGCCGGCGGCCGCTCCGGCGGACCCTTCACCCGGAATTCCATGACGCCGTCGATGGTGCAGAAGCGCATGCGCGTCATGGCATTGACGATGACCCGCAGCCGGTCCCAGCCGCGCAGCGACTCGTCCCAGCGGGTGGGCTCGCTGCCCCACATGTGGGCGAGGAAGTCCGGGTAGTCCGCCGCGGCAAGCGCCTCCTCCACCTCCGCGGCGAGGTCCCGCGCCCTGGCCGCGTCCCAGCGGGGCAGCAGGCCGGCATGCACCATGAGATATTCCTCCTCGCCGTGGAGCATGGGGCGACGGCGCAGCCATTCCACCAGTTCCGCCCTGTCGGGCGCGGCGAGCACCGGCTCCAGCGTGTCTTCGGCATGGTGGCGGCCGTAGCCCTCGGCCACCATGACGAGGTGCAGGTCGTGGTTGCCCAGCACGGTGACGGCGGCCTCGCCCAGCCCGCGCACGAAGCGCAGCACCTCCAGCGACTGCGGCCCGCGGTTGACCAGATCGCCGACGAACCAGAGGCAGTCGCGCGTGGCGTTGAACTCGACCTGCTCCAGCAGCGCCTGCAATGCGTCGAAGCAGCCCTGGACGTCGCCGATTGCGTAGGTGGCCATGGTTGGTTCGGGTCGGTGGAGGCGCGGACGATTCCGCTTGATCGGGCCGCGGACTATGCCGCGTCCGCGCGCCCGCCAGGAATGGCCCGCAGCTCCGGCGCCCCGATGGGACCGTACTCGGGCACCCAGCGCTTGAGTTCGCGCCTCACCTCGGCGTCGTCGGGGGCACGCTCCTGCCGCAGCCAGCGCAGGAGGGCCTCCAGCCATCCCGGATCCACCTCCCGCGCCCGGGCGATGCGCAGTTTGCGATGGGGCGTGGGGCGGGTGTGCTCGTCGTCGGTCAGAAGTTCCTCGAACAGCTTCTCGCCCGGGCGCAGGCCGGAAAATTCGATGCGCACCTGCTGCTCCGTGAGCCCCGACAGGCGGATCATGTCCCGGGCCAGGTCCACGATGCGCACCGGCTCGCCCATGTCCATGACGAAGATCTCGCCGCCGCGGCCCATGCAGCCGGCCTGGAGCACCAGTTGCGCCGCCTCGGGGATGGACATGAAGTAGCGCACCATGTCCGGATGCGTCACCGTCACCGGCCCGCCGCGGGCGATCTGGCTGCGGAACTTGGGGATGACGCTGCCGGCGCTGCCCAGCACGTTGCCGAAGCGCACCATCTCGAAGCGGGTGGCGGTGTGCGCCTGCATCGCCTGGCACACCATCTCCGCCAGGCGCTTGGAGGCGCCCATGACGCTGGTGGGATTGACGGCCTTGTCGGTGGAGATGAACACGAAGGTGCGCACCCCGGCCGCCGCGGCCTCGCCGGCCACCACCCAGGTGCCCAGCACGTTGTTCTGGAGGGCTTCCCAGGCGTTGGACTCCTCCATCAGCGGCACGTGCTTGAAGGCCGCGGCGTGGAACACGACGGCGGGCGCGTGGCGCTGCATGGCCTCCGCCACCCGCCGCGCGTTGCGCACGTCGCCGATCATGCTGGCGATGGGCGTATGCGGAAGGCGCTCGCGGAATTCCTCGGCGATGCGGTAGAGGTTGAATTCGTTGAGTTCGAACAGCACCAGCAGGCGCGGCCCGAAGCGGGCGATCTGGCGGCACAGCTCGGCGCCGATGGAGCCGCCCGCCCCGGTGACCATCACCACCTGGCCCTGCAGGAAGCCGCGCAGGCCCTCCGTGTCCAGGGTTACCGGCTCGCGGCCCAGCAGGTCCTCCAGTTCCACCCGGCGCACCGCGCCGCTGGCGGCGCGGCCGCAGAGCAGGTCTTCCACCGTGGGCAGCATCAGCGGCGCCAGGCCGGCGGCATTGACGGCCTCCACCGCCTGCCGCCGCTGCGCCGCGGACGATTCCGGCAACGCCACGATCACGTGCTTGACTTCCAGGCGCCGCGACCACGCCGCCATCTCCTCCACGGACCCGAGCACCCGTACGCGCTCGATGACCGCACCGCGCCGCTTCGGATTTTCATCGATGATGCCCACCACCTGCCACTCGGCGCTGCGGCTCAGATCCCGCAGCACGCCGATGGCCGTGTCCGCGGAAGCCACCAGCAGCGCCGGCGTGCCCACCAGGCGGGTGCCGCCGTAGAGGTGGAGTTCCTTCCAGCTACGGTAGGCGAAGCGGCTGCCCCCCATGACGACCAGCAGCAGCAGGGGATGGATCAGCAGCACCGAGCGCGGCACATACGGAACGCGGAACATCAGCTTGATGGCCGCCGCGAGCACCGCACCCGCCGCCACCGCCAGCACGATGCGCTGCAGGTCGTCGAGGCTGGCAAAGCGCCAGATGCCGCGGTAGAGCCCGAACTGCGGCAACAGCGCGGCGTACAGCGGCACCAGCCACAGCAGGCTGTAGAGCGCCGCCTGCCAGAACACTTCGGGGATGTCGAAGTTGAAGCGCAGGCCGTAGGCCAGCAGCCACGCCAGGCCCACGGCAACGATGTCGTGGGCGATGGCGACGGGTACGCGCAGGCCTGGCCTCAGCATGAGGCCCCCTCGCGATGCCAGCGGCGATCGACGCCGATCATGATCAAGGCGTAGATCGCGCACCATGCCACCGTCACCGCCGCCATCGCCCCTTCGTGACCCAGAGCCAGCAGGGAGCTGCTCCCGGCGGCCGCCATGAGGGCGTATTCGCGCAGCGCCAGGCGGCGATGGCTCCAGCCCATGCGCACCAGCCGCTGATAGTAGTGATCCTTGTGGGCGCGCCAGAAGGGCTCGCCGCGGCGCATCCGGCGCAGCAGGGTCAACGTGGCATCAACGATGAACGGTGAGAAAACCAGGATCGGGAACAGCGCCGGCCACACTCCGCGCTGCCAGCCCTCCAGCCCCAGGGCAGCGGCGGCGAAGCCCAGGGGAATGGAGCCGGCGTCCCCCATGAAGAGGCGCGCCGGCGGGAAGTTGAACCACAGGAAACCCGCCGCCGCCGCCGTCGGAACGGCGCACACCAGGGCTAGGCCCGGGTCCGCGGCGAGCGCCGCAGCCGCCGCCAGGGCGCCGAAACCGAACAGCGCCATGCCGCCGGCGAGGCCGTCGGCGCCGTCCATGAAGTTGTAGAGGTTCGTCATCCACACCATTGCGAGAACCAGCGGCAGCACCGCCCACGCCTCCAGCCTGCCAAAGCCCGACCACGCGAGAAAGAGTACCGCCGCCGCGACGTGGAGCGCCAGGCGCAGCACCACCGGCAGGTCATGCCGATCATCGGCGAACGACGCCAGCGCCAGCGCCGCGACGACCCCCATCAGCGGCAGCGGTGGCGGCGCCAGCAGCAGCCACGCCAGCAACATGGCGGGCATGATGGCGAGGCCCCCGACCCGGGGCACCGGCCGGTCGTGCAGCGAGCGCTCGTTGGGCAGATCGGCGGCCAGACGCAGCGCCAGGCCGCTGCGCAACCCGAAGCCCAGCAGCACCACGGTGAGCGCGAGCGCCAGCCACGGGGCGAGGGGGCCCAGGTTCACGCCGCCGCCTGGCCGCCCGCAGCGGCGCGCCGCTCGGCCTGGTAAGCACGGGCCGTCTGCGCCAATCCGTCGCGCAGGCCATACGGAGGCTCCCAGCCGAGCGTGGCGCGCAGATGGGAGCCATCGATCGCCAGCGAGCCAAGCAGCCGTGTCGCCCGGGCGCCGCGGCCCAGCAGTCGTGCCCCGAAAACCAGCAGCGCCGGCGGCACCCGCACCAAACGCGCCGGGCGCCCCAGCGCCACGGCCACCTGGCGGATCAGCGCCGGGGTGGAGACATCCTCGCCGTCGCAGACGAAGAAGGTCTGCCCCGCCGCCCGCGGGTCATCGGCACAGCGCAGGATGGCATCCACCAGGTTGCCCACGAAGACGAGACTGCGCCGATTATCGACGGCCCCCAGCGGCAGAGGCAAGCCGCGCACCACCGCGTCCATCAGGGCGCGAAAGTTGGCCCTGACGCCGGGGCCATAGACCAGCGGCGGGCGCAGTATCACAACCTCCATGCCGGTGCGGGAGGCGATCTCGTGCAGCGCCCGCTCCGCCTCCAGCTTGGACCGCCCGTAGGAGTCGGTGGGCCGGGGCGCATCGGTTTCCCGCCAGGGACGGTCCGCAGGCGAGACGTCGCCCATGACCTTGGTGCTGCTGAGGAAGACGAAACGGCGCACCCCCGCCGCCGCGGCCGCCTCCGCCAGGTGCCGGGTGCCCCGGGCGTTGATACGCTGGTGCGCCAGGGCGTCATTGCGGCCGCCCTGATGCACCCGGGCGGCGAGATGGATCACCACGTCCGCGCCGGCAAGGGCGGCCGCCCAGTCGGTGTCCGGGCCGATATCTCCCACCGCGGCCACCTCCATGCCAGGCTCGGGAGGGTCCATGGGGCGCCGCACGGCCATGCGCACGCGCCACCCGGCCGCCAGCAGCGCCGCCATCAGGGGGCGGCCGACGAAGCCGGCGGCGCCGGTTACGAGGACATGCATGCGTCCCCCGGCAAGGCGTGAGGCCGGCCGCAGAGATCAGACAGCCGTTTCAGCGAACAACTCCTCGTAATGACCGCACCAGGCGGCGGTGAGCTGGTCCGCCGAGAACTCCCGCAGCGCGCGTTCGCGCGCCCGGGCGCCGAGTTCCTCGCGCAGCGGGGCATCGTCCAGCAGGTGCTGCATGGCGGCGCGAAGGGCGGGCACATCACCCGGCTGGAACAACAGGCCGGTACGGCCCTCCTCCACCGCGTCGGTCACCCCGTAGATGCGGGAGGCGATGGCCGGCAGCCCCACCGCGCCCGCTTCGATCACCACCATGCCGAAGCCTTCGCGGTAGCTGGGCAGCACCAGCACGTCCGCGGCCGCCAGGTAGCGCTCCGGCTCGAAGGTACCCGCCACGATGCGCAGGCGCGAAGCGCGTTCCCCGCAGATCTCCTCGATCCCGGCGCTCATCCCGCCCTCGTCGGGCCCGACCAGCAGCAGGCAGGCACGGACCGAGGATTCGAGCCCGGCGAAGGCGCGCGCCAGATCAAGCACGCCCTTGTCGCGGGTGAGCCGGCCGAGATACACGAACACGAAACCATCCGCCGCAAGATCCAACTCCCTTCGCACGCTCGCCCGTGCTTCGGGGTCCGGACGAAAACGCCGGGGATCCACGCCACAGATGGAGCCCCGCCCCAGGACGCGGATCGCGCTCGCGGCAGCCACGCCCTGTGCCACCAGGAAGTCGCGCTGGGAGAAGCTGTCGGCGAGCACGCCGGTGGCGCAGCGAACGAGGACGCGGTCCAGCCCCTGGAGCACCCTTCGAGCCGGGCCCGTCCGGGTCGCCCACACCTGCCCGGTGAAGGTGTGCAGGCGGTGCGGAACCCCGGCGAGACAGGCTGCAATCATGGCCAGCAGGCCGGACTTGGGCATGAGGCTATGCACCAGATCAAAGCGCTGGCGGCGAAACAGCCGCCACAGAGCCACGAGTGCTGCCAAATCGCTCCACGGCGCGATGCGCCGCTGGATGGGCAGCGAGATCAGTTCCACGCGCGCATCCAGATCCGGCGAAATCGGTGCCAGGGCGGTGTTGACGCACACCGACACCCGGTAGCACTGTGCCAGTGCCGCCAAGTGGCGTAGCAGGAAGGTGTTGAGCGCCAGGGGCGTGGTTAGGACGAAGCAGATGTGCTTCACCTGTCGTCCCTGGACGCGAGGGGGACCGGCAGCCCGGTTGCAGGGTATCACGCAGCCGCCGCCCGGTCGAAAATCAGCCTTTGTATCTCACCCATCAATTCAATGCCCTGCTGCCTGCATGAAAGTCGGGCGATCAGCGCTTCGTCCCGCGACAACAGCGGCATAGAGCCGGGCAGGCCCAGAAGAAATGCCTCGATGGCATCCCCGGACTGGAAGGCGACGCCGGCACCGCACGCATGGATGAGTTCCAGCGCCTCGGTCTCAAAGCCGGCACCTATGACGACGATGGGCTTGCCGTTACGAAGGTACTCGAATAACTTGCCCGTCAGCACACCGGGCGAGTCCCTGTCGATCCAGTCGAAAAACAGCACCGCGGATGCGCTGCCCTGCATGTCCAATGCCACCTGATGGGCAACCTCGCCGTGAAGCGTGGTTACCGACGATGTGCCGTAACGCTCCTGCAGTTGATGGAGATAGCGCTGTTCCGGGCCATAGAAATCCACTGCCAGGGTGCTTCCCAGGTCCGGTCGAGCAGCGATGGCGCCCGCCAGGGCGGTGAACAGGGTTTCAATGGACTGATGGCCCGGGTAGACCCTCCCCGTATAGACGAGGTGAAACCTCGAGTCCGACCACCGCGAGGGCGACACCTGCCTACCGCGTTCCGCCTCGATGTAGCCGAAATAGGCGACGCTGCAGTCGCGGCGCAATGTCATAGCAAGCCGCTCTGCGACACCGCGAGAGAGCGTCACGATCATTGCGGCACGGCGCATCAGACGGCGTTCGAACCAGGCGCCGAGGCGCTCCTTCACCGGCCGGCGCGGGTCGGCGTAGTTGCCCGTCCACAGGTCACGGTAGTCGGCTACCCAGGGGATCCGTGTCTTTGCGGCGATGCGCTGGGTAGCGATGTGTGTTGAAGCGGGTCCGAACGTGCTGACAAGCAGGTCGAAGCGCCGGTTTCCTGTCAGAGAAAGCGCCGTGCGCACCAGTGCCGGTACCGCCAGCATGCGCACGTCGGCCAGCATACCGAGATGCTGGCGAACGCTCCTCGTGTAATGCTTGATGCTGCCCCAAAGTCCTGAACTCTGCCGCCACGTTTCCACAGTCTCGCGGGCTGCCGCGTGGCGCCCCAGGTAAGGCACGGTGTGCACCGTGATGCCATCACAGGGCAGGTTCAACCCCAGCGGACCGTCAAAGGCGTATTTCTCGGTGGTGAGCACATGGACATCGTGACCGAGTTCGGCCCAGGCGCGCGCCCAGCCGTAGGGTCTGTGCGAGGCGATGGAGTTCAGCGGCGGAAAGTAGTGGGTAAGCAGCAGTATTCTCATTCCACGGCCATCGATGCAAACGGTTTAGGCGCTGCGTCGCTTGAAGTTCTCGACTGCGATCTCCATGGCGCTTGTCAAAGCATCGGCGACAACCGCTTGGGAATGGTGGCGCTCCACCCAGGCGCGCGAAGCCGCGCCAATTTCAGCGCGTTTGCCGGCATCGCGCGTGAGATCGCTGATCGCGGCGAAGATGTCCTCCTCCGTCCAGCACGACACCACCGGCGGATCTACGGGAAAGCACCAATTGTGGTGGCGGACGTCGTAGGACGTCAGCACCGGCGTACCACACGACATGGCCTTGGGCGTGATCAGGCCGAATACTCCAAGCTGGAACTGGTCGAGCACGAGATCCACGGCACGGTAATAACGGGCCAGAAGTGGCTCCGACAGCGGAGGCAGCCAAACAGTGTGCGCCTGTATGCCGAGGCTGTTCGACAGTGCCTTGCTGCGCTCGATCTCCTGACCCCAGGCAGGCAACAGGAGAACGGCATTTACACCCGACCGCCGCAGGCGCGCGAAGGCACGAATCAGCTTGTCGTTGCCTTTCACCTTCCAGTTCTGCCGGGCAGGCGCGAAAAGCACGAACTGCGCATCATGGCGGCCGAGCAACTCACGGCGCAGTTCCTGCTCCTCACCGGGACGGAACATCTCATCGTCGATGGGGTGCGGGCAGAATGAATAACTGGTCACGCCACCCTCATCGGCCAACGAGCGGTTGTCCGGATTGGTCAGCACCACGTGATCCGAGAGCCGGTAAGCGAGCCACAGCAGTCGGGACGTCGCCGACGTGCCCAACGGTATCTCGCGCATGGTCCCGATCTCTACACTGACTTGGGGCTTGAGGCCGTACAACATGGCGTAGATCGGGCTCAGCACATAGGAGAAGACTACATCCTGACAGGCAGCGTGTGATGCCAGCCAGGCTCGATGAGGGAGGTAGCGCCGCAGCACCACTTCGTCCAACTGCCACTGGGGGCCAAGTCCGGCTGCAGTATCGATGAGGGTGCGCAACCGCTTCTCAACCACGCCCACATCCTCGCTCGCCACCGGTGCCGGTTTTTGGCCCGTCACCATCCGCTTCATTCCCATGCGCATGCGCATGAGCCGGTAATAGGCAGGCTCCAGCGTGCGCTTTATCTCCCTGGGAAGGCGGCGCGCCAGCCATGCGAGCAACCGTGCATGGATCTGACTCACATCGGCATAAGGATCGGCCAGGGAATCGCTCTTGAACCACTCGGGACGGCTATAACCTCCAAAGTCCGCGGTGTTGTTGTAGAAGTCCGTTTCATCCGGAAAATCCTGCGGATCAAGCAACAGGTCATCCCACTCCGGCTGGCTCATCAGGTGCTTGACGTCATGGCAGATGACCTGCGCTGGCCAACCGCGCTTGTTCAGGATTTTCGCATTACTGTATGCGACGTTGGCGACATTGCTGACATGAAGCGACTTGAGCACTCGGTTGGACATTTCGGAAGACGGATTATCGTTATACGGGGTTCGGGCGAGGAGGATGGCAATGGGCTGAGAATCCGGGACGCCCTGCGCCGCCGCTGCTTCGGGGAATGAATACCCCCAAGGAGCCGGAAGGTGGCCCCATCGGACTTACGCCGGCTTTTCGAAACTCATGAAGAGATAGTTGAAGGGCAACTCAAAGTGCATCACCTCTACCTCCCTGAAACCTATGCGTCTCATGAGGGGGAGGAACCAGGCACGGTCGATGTGAAACAGGTGTTCCGCATCGTACGGCGCCTCCATTGATACAGTGTAAGGATCGTACTCAGGGGCGTCCTTGAACTCGGTAATCCAGGCCACAAAGTGGCCCCCCGGCCGCAGCACCCTGAATGCAGACTCAAGGCCACGATCCAGCAGGGAGTAATGGTCCAGGGTAGTGCCCGAGACCACGAGATCGAATACCGAGTCGTCCCATGGCAGGTATTCACCTACGCCCGGTACAAACTGGAAAGGATGGTCTTCGGCACGCGAAATCGGATCGATGCCGCAGATACGCTCGGTCGGGTAATCCTGCAGGTAATATGGCACCGGCTGGGGACCGCAACCTACATCGAGTACATGTCCGCGAAGATAAGGGCGCAAGAAAGCCCGAAACAGTAGCGCCTGGGGGTGCGCCTCAGTGCTGCAGGAACCGGGCGGCAGTGCCTCGTAACTTTCAGTGCCCTGATTCAGGCAGCGGTCGAACAGCGCCCAGTTCAGCGGCGCCGCCGCGTTCAGTCTGCGGAATGCCTCGGGGACGGAAATGGGATCCCGGAGCTGCGGCGGTCGCCATGACTCGACACCGTTCGCCTCAAGGGGGGCAACCAGACGCGCGCGAACGAAGTGTTCCAGCAACTCGGTGCGCACTGCAGTCAGCAGTTGACGGTCCTCGAGACGGTTCTTGCCCATCAGATCGAACGCCCCGAGGATCCCCTCCTGCAATTGGCTCGAACGCTGCTGCAACTGGTCGGCGACATCCTGAGACTGCGCTGTCAGCAGCCTCTGGGTCTCGGCGACGAGGCGCAGCGCCTCATCCAATTGCTTCCTGGCGGCCGTCTCCGCCTCATGCAAGCCAGACAGGCTCATAAGCCGTCGGTCGAAGTCATCCAGAGCAGTCTTCTTGCGCTCCAACCGCGCGCTGAGTCCCGCCAGGCTACTGCCGATCTCGGTCCCAGTCGCTCGCTCCCGGTCGAGATCCGCGCGCAGCGCCGTGACCGTACCTTCGAGTTGCATGAGGCGCGTTCGGTCCTGGGTTAGCAGTCGGACGTCCCTGACGGTTTCACGCAGCCGGGTGACGTAACGCGCAAGCTTGAGACGCACCGGTCGCATGCGCTCCTTGACGGATCCAAGTACAGGCGGGAGCCTGTCTGCATAGTCGCCGAATGCGCGCCCCAACTTACGCAAACGCATTAAGCCGTTCCTGAATCTCCGCATCAATGTCCGCAGTTGGGGGGGCAAGGCCGCCAACGCCGAAGGATTACCCTGGGGCAGCGGAGCACTTGGCGCTGCAACCGCCAGTAATAGCCTTTGCTGACGCAGGGCGGCGAATTCCGTTGCCGCAAGCCGCCCTTCCGTCAATTGCGCCACGATCGCATCCATCTTCTCCACCACCACCGCCTTCGAGTGATGCTTGAGCACCCACTCGCGCGAGCGATGCCCGAGTGCCGCGCGTGCCTGATCATCGGCAAGGTACTGGCGCAAGGCCTGCAGGATTTCCTCTTCCTCGCGTGCCGCCACAACGGGCGGCGTCTCAGAAAAGCACCAGTCGTGCAGCGCGGGATCAAAGGAAAGCAGGCAGGGTGTCCCGCAGGACATCGCCTTGGGCCCGATCAGCCCGAAAGTGCCGAAGGTGCCAAACTGGTCGAGGACCAGATCCGCCGCGTTGAACAGCTTCGCCAATCGCCCTTCGGGTACCGGGTTGAACCATTTCACCCATCGCGCCACACCCAATTCATTGATGTACTGCTTGGCGCGGGCCACGTCCGGCCCCCATTCCGAAATCAATAGAGTGACGTCGTAGCCACCGCGCACCAGTTCGGCGAAAGCGCGAAGGTAGCGGTCATTGGCCTTGACGTTCCAGAACTGCCGTGCCGGCGCCACGAGCAGGTGACGCGTGGAGCACAGCGAGCGCTTCAGTTCCTGGCGCTCTTCGGAGGAATAGGGACGAAAGACGTCCTCATCCACGGGATGCGGCACGTACGAAAACCGTTCCATGCCGAGCGAATGGGCCGCCGCGAGGCAGTCCGCGTTGGTGATGATGGTGTGCGGCGCGGTACGGTAGGCCAACGCGAGAAGCCGCCCCAGCGGGGTGTCTTCGTTGACCGTGTCGCGCAAGGTGCCGATCTCCACCGGCACATAGGGCTCCATGCCGGCCAGCAACGGTGGTACGGCGCCGTACGCGTAGCCGAACACCACGTCATAACTCCGGAAGAAATGGGAAGACAGCGAGTCCGTCAGCGGCTTGTATGCACGCACATCCTCCGGCTTGAGCGCCCAGCGCGACCCGTAGCGCTGCGATGCGCGTACGAGCACATCCACCCATTCGTCGGTAACCACGCGCGAGCGATCACCGGGCGGGACGGTGACCCAATAGTCCATCGACCGGATGCGGGAATACCACTCGGGGACGCACACACGCTGCAGTTCCGGGTGATCCTTGGGTGGGGCCCACTCGTTCTCGATCGTGATCTCGAAGTCACCATCGGCCCACTCGGGCATACTGAGGACGTGCGTGAGGTCGTAGCACAATACGTTGGCCTCACGCCCCGCCTGCCTCAATGCTCGCGCGTAGCCATAGGCCACGTTGGCGATGTTCGCAAGATGAAGCTGCTTCGATGCCATGGTCTTCCCGCGGCCGGCGTGGGTCGCGTTACTTCGTCCCGCGATACCACTCGATGGTGCGCTTCAGCCCCTCCTCCAGTTCAATCTGGGGTTCGAAGCCCAGGTCGTCCCGTGCCGACTTGATATTGGGAATCCGCAGCGCCACGTCGGAATAGTTCATGGCCTTGAAGGCCAGCTTCGACTTGCTCCCGGCCAGATCGATGACCATGCGCGCGAGGTTGTAGACCGTAACCGTGCTGCGCGCATTGCCGATGTTGTAGCTGCGACCAGCACTGCGCTCGCTCTTCATGGCCAGCAGGACGCCGTGGATGAAGTCGTCCACATAGCACCAGGCGCGGATCTGGGAACCGTCGTCGTGGATGGTGAGATCCTCGCCCGCTATCGCCCGCTTGACGAATTGGTGGATCGCCCCGACGCCCACCTGGTTCGGACCGTAAATATTGAATGGGCGCACAGTCCCAGTGGGCATGTGATTCTGGAGGTGGTGCGCGTGAACAACGAACTCGCCGATGAGCTTGCTCATGGCGTAGGTCCAGCGCGCCTCGCCGATGGTGACCGTGGGATTGATTTCGAACTCGTCCACGTTGTACGCGTGCTGGCCGAAGACCTCGCTGGTGGAGAAGTCGACAAACTTCTTCAGACCCTTCAGGCCCAGCGCCGCTTCGGCCACGTTGAAGGTGCCCTTTATGTTGACCTCAAGCACCCGCATGGGATTGGAGATGACCGTGTCCACCCCGGCGATGGCCGCGGCATGGATCACGTAATCCACATCCGGCTCCATCGCTTTGCGGATCGCTTCGATGTCTCGAACATCCCCCTGCACCAAGCGCACGCTAGGGGTATCGCCAAGGCCGGAGGTCTTGTAGGCGTTGTTGTGAAGGTTGTCGAACAGGATGATCTCGTTGTCGTCAGCCAACTCGCGCGCGATGCGCGTGCCGATGAAACCGGCGCCGCCGGTCATGAAGATTTTCGAGCCGATGATGTTGTAACGATTGCCCATTTACCGCTTCTCCTTCAATTGGATTTGATCCAGATAGCCGTCGATCGTGTGGCGCGGCGTCCATCCAGTACGCCGCAGCGCGCTGTTGTCCGCCATCATGTCGCCAGAAACGTCATCGGTGCGCTCGATATTCGCGGGACGACCGATCCGCGATTCCATCCTTTCGACGAGTTCGAGAAAACTCACATCCTCATCTCCGCACAGATTGTAGGTGCCCTCCGGGAACGCATCGGCGAGACTGCAAACCACCGCTTCCACCACATCATCGATGTGGATCGGAGTGACCCGGGGGGCGCCATCACGCTTGATCTGCAGGCGATTGCCCTGGCGCACTGCGTCCTCCACAAAGCGGAACATGCCCGCCGTCTGGCCCGGGCCGAACGGGAAGTAAAGGCGAAACATCACCACGCGCAGACCGAACAGGGCAGCATACGACCGGCAAATCTCCTCCACCAGGTATTTCGTGTGTCCGTAATAGCCGGACGGAGCGAGCACGTCCGACTCCTTCATTCGCCTGCCGGCCTGGAATCCATAGACGCTGCCAGTGGAAAACAGCACGAACCGCCGCGCATGGTGGCGCACGGCCCATTCCAGCACATTTCGTGTGGCCACCACGTTGCCGCGCCAGTGCTGCTCCCAGTCCGGCGAGCGGACTTCCGCCGCGCAGTGAATGACCGACGCGCACTTCAGGTCCGGCACGTCCGGCAACGGTTCGGCCAGGTCGTGGGAAAGTACGTCCATGCCCTGCTTCATGTCGGGTCGGCGCGAAACGACAGTCACAGGCCCCTTGCTGGATAGGACACGAGCCACGGCTCCACCAACGAAGCCCGAGCCGCCTGTCACGAGGAACATCTGGTGCACATGAATGAGCGGACCTTCACGGAAGTGCTATCAGCCTCGGGAGGTCTCACCGCTGCGCCATTTCGGCGAACCGCACCAGTTCTCGCTCGCCGAGAAATTCCATGACCGCGTCCACATCGTCGGCAACGGACCTGGCCGCAGTATCAAGCCGGATTTCCGCACGCAACGGCGGCTCGTAGGGTGACGAAACGCCCGTGAAGTCGCAGAGCTGGCCTGCACGCGCCTTCTTGTAGAGGCCTTTCGGGTCTCGCTGTTCGCATACCTGCAGCGGTGCATCGCACCAGATCTCGACGAACCGGCCAGCGGCGAAGCGGCTACGAACCCGGTCGCGATCCGCGCGCAAGGGCGAGATCAGCGCAACGATGGCAATTCCTCCCGCATCGACCAGCAGCTTTCCCACCTCGCCGACGCGGCGGATGTTCTCGCGTCGCTCATCGAGGCTGAAGCCGAGATCGGCGCACAGCCCCTGCCTGACGTTGTCTCCATCGAGCACCATGCTGTGGCAGCCCAGGTCGAACAGGCGGCGGTCGATGGCCGCAGCCAGGGTCGACTTCCCCGCGCCCGACAGGCCCGTCAGCCAGAGGACGAACGATCCGTGGCCATTGCGTGCCTCCCGCATTTCGCGTGAGACGTCCTGCACGTGCCAAGTAAGGTGTTTCACGGTTTCCATCACATCACCAAGCGCGGGCCTTCGTCCGCGAATCCAGTCCCATGGGGCGCCTCAAGTCGTTGGCGGCTCGCCCGCCATCCGCCGCTGGCCAAGATAGATGGGATGCAGCGTCAGCGCCACGCGCTCCCGCGCGGCGCGCCCGGCCAGGAAACCCCGTACGTCGACCCACGAAACGCCGAAGCGGAATACGGCCTGCCCATCGGAGTCATGTCCGGCGACGGCCCACAGGTCCTTTCCCAGCAACCAGACATTGAAGTCGAAGCCCCAATTGCAGTACGGGTTATCCAGGATGTAGGTGCGGAACCAGCGTTCGTCGCGCAAGAAGTCGCCCCCAGGCAGACCGCGCAAGTATGCCTCACGCACCGCAGGATCGAATTGCGTCGTCGCAGTCGCTCCCGACGCCTCGTATTCAAGGCCCAGTTCGCTCTCGTCCAGTGACTGAAGTGGCACGTAGCTGCCGTCACGAATGTGGAAAGTCCTGCCGCCAATCGAACGGCCCCTGAAGACCTCGAAATTCTCGGCGCCGTAGACCGGCGCACAGTTATGTGGAGAGGTGCCGCACACGTCGAGCCCCTCGTTGCGCAGCCAGGTCAATTCCTCCCTCACGGCCGCCGCGCCGTCCACTCCGTGCTCGAAGTACAGCCCCAGCGGATCCACGTGGAGGCCGAGTTCGGCGCCCCGTTCCTGCATCTCCCGATAAACCGCCGCGTTGGCGTCGTTGCGATGGAACACGCCGTCAAGCATGTAACCATAGTAAGGTGCGGTATGCAGGAGGTAGAAGGTCAGCGCCACGTCTTCCTCCGCCGCGATGCGAGCCATTTCCCGGCCGGCGACCAGGTCCATGTCCACATCCACCCGAATCGCGGTGTTGACCCCTGGAGTACCCGTCGCCAGGGCATGCATCGTCCCCGGCCGACGTAACGGCATTTGGCGCAGGTCGACAATGCACTGCCTGAAATAGCTCAACGGATTCGCGAGATCGAGTCCGCTCTCGGAGAAATAGGCGCAGCCGTGATTGACCTGATCCAGTACCGCCTGAAGGGCGCTTCCCGAAGGCTGTACCCGGTAGGGCCGGTAGTCGAAATACAGTTCGTGGCCCGCCATCAGGACAGCGGGGTCTGCCGGTTCGCGGCTGGCGACGATCACCGTTTCGGCGCGGATGTCTTCCCTGCAGGTGGCCGAAGGAAAGGCAACCACGGTAGCAAACCCCTCTTCGCGCAGAACTTGAATTGCGCGCCGCGCAGAGATGTCGTTGAAGCATACGCGCATCTTCGGGTCCCACAGATAGCGGTGGTCCACCATCCCATTGAAGTAGCCTCTGTAATTGGCGACGTAAAGCACCTTGTTCGCCATCCTGCCCATGGCCCGCAGGAATGCGTCCATGTCGTAGACGTTGTCGATCGTGCCTTGGGAAAACACCATGTCCGCCCGGATGTCCTGTGGGTCTGAAATGATGTCGGCGCAAACGTAGCGATGCCGCGGGTTGCGGTTCCGCTCCTCGCTCCACGCCACCGCTTGGGGAGAAAGGCCGATACCGGTGAACTCGGCGGACTGGAAGAAGTCCGAATAACCGTACCCGGTACCTGAGCCCACATCGACGACCGATTCCAGGGGACCGACGCTGCTCGCTACCCGCTTCGCCCACTCCTTGAACGCCTCGTGCGAACCGGCCCTGTAGCGGTATATTCCGGCATACCATTCCGGATCCACCGATGCTCCTTCTTTCCACCAGTCGCCGAAACCCGGCGGCTGTGGTCGCGTCTCTGCGTCGGCGAAGCCAAGCAACTTCATCGTGTCGTAGGCGATATCCCGGAATCGCTGACGCAGCTCTTCAGTCCACTGCGGCCAACGCGGGAATGCACCTGTTTCGCCGATTCGATCCTCGAGCGAATTAACGCGTCCAGCGAGGAGCCGCGCCACCGCCGCCTCGTCAAAGTCGGAAAGACCGACGAACTCATACACCCGCCTGATGCTCTCGACACACGGCCGCGTGTAGTCCACCACGAGGTAGCGCTCTGCGGGTAGCTTGTGCAATTGGTCGAACAGGTACCGGTTTACGAAGGCCCAGTACCAGGACACCATCTCGAAGCGGCTCAGATGCTTCCAGCCTGCGTGCCATGGGTCGTTCCGCAGCGGCCTTGGCAGGCTGTAGTCGAACGGATCGAAACCCTGTTGGCGCGCGAGGACCGAGCGCGCGTGTTCCCCCAACGCGACTACTTCCTGGCACTCCTGGTAGATGATGGGATACATCTGATTGTGCCAGTTCAGCATCGAGGCAACGACATCCCTTCCGTCTCGCACGGGAATGACGAACTTGCAGTCGAGCAACTGCGCCAGATGGGGCACGAAGGGCACAAGGGAGAGATGCTTCTCGACATAGATCTTGCCGTCGTCGAGCGCCCGCGCGGCGCGCGGCAGTACGTCGCGCGCAAGGACGGAATGGGGGTCCCGCAAGCGGCCTTCATAGAGTTCACGGGATTCGATGTTCAGCGTCGGCTCAGGTTCCAGAGCCACACGCACGTCATTGCTCAGCCCGAGCGCTCGAAGCAGCGACGTGGTACCCGACCGCCCGGATCCGGTGATAAATGCTATGGTCACGTGCGTACCGCCTCCGCGTCATCGGCGCTCTCAACCCAGATTCTGCAGTCGGGGTCGACGAGCGCATTGGTGCGTCGACCCTCGACGGTCACTACCAGAGCGGCACGCCGCAGGTCGCACAGTTCGAATTCGCCGCCCGAACCGATGGAGGTCAGACCCGCGCCGACCAGATACATGCCCGGTGACAGGCGGCACTCGAACTCGAACATTGCGCGCACGGTCGTTCCATGCTCGCCCCGGAAGTACACGCCCTTTTCATAGGTCGTGTCGCCGATGACCGCCACGCCGGTGTCTTTCTGAAACTTGAAGCCAACGTTGGGACGAAGGATGTCGTCCACGAAGTGCACGGTTACGCCAACCTGATAGCGTTCACCGAAGCGCAGGGTTTCCACACATACGCCGCGGGCGCTGAAAACCTCGATATCCGTGACCACGGCCTTGTTCCCGCCCTTTTCATCGGGTGCGCCGTTCGTGGGCTCGGCGGCCTGTTGGAGAAGGTGCGCGCTGTATGGCGCGGCAGGTGTCTGGTCGGCGTTCCGATCCGACGACACCTGTGCGGGCGTTCCGGTGACGCCGCCCCCACCGCTGTCACGCTCACGCGTCACGGGGGGTGCCGCAGCAACCACAGTGAGCGCCGGCTTGGTTCTGTTGCGCTGCGCCGCCAGCAACCTCTCGTACATCTCGCCCACCACCCTCGGCTCGCCGTCCGCCACGAGGCGGGATTCCGACAGCAGCAGGCAGCGCGTGCACAGTTCATAGATGTACTGCAGGCTGTGGGTCACGAACAGTACCGTCTTGCCCTGCTCGCAGATCTCTCGCATGCGACGCATGCTCTTCTCCTGGAAGAGCATGTCTCCCACCGCCAGGGCCTCGTCCACGATGAAGATGTCCGGCTCCACGCTGAGCGCCGTGCTGAACGTGAGCCGCGCCTGCATGCCGCTGGAGTAGGTCTTGAAAGGCTGGTCGATGAAGGTGCCCAGTTCGCTGAAGTCGATGATGGAGTCAATCTTGGCCTCGATCTCCTCGCGCGACATTCCCAGACACAGACCACCCATGAGTATGTTTTCGCGCCCCGTGTATTCGGGGTGGAAGCCCGTCCCCAGTTCGAGGATTGCGGAAATGCGCCCATTGACCTCGACCGTGCCGGTCGTCTTCTCCAGCGTTCCGGCAAGTATCTTGAGGAGCGTGCTCTTGCCGGCGCCATTGCGCCCGATGATCCCAATCACCTCGCCGCGGGGGATCTCGAAGGACAGGTCGCGAAGGGCCCAGAATTCGCGGTGGCGCGACCTCCCCGTGAGCATCTCCAGCGCCATGTCCAGGGGGCGCGGGTAGATACGATGCATCTTGGAAAGGTCCGAGACGCGGATCGCGGCGTTTCCCTCGTGATTAGCCATGAGATCGCTCCCTTTCCGTTCCGGAACGGAAGCGGATCGCACGGTTTGTGGCATCCGACCGGCCCCTGACCGCGGAATCAAGACCTTTGATTGCCGGCGGCGGGCAGGATGGGTGGTGCGCCCGCATCAAAGCATGTTCCCGTACATGGGTTTGAGCGCGCGAAATACCTTGAAGCCAAGCACAAAGCTCGCCAGACAGAATATCGCGAACACGCCCCAGGAGACGGGATGGTCGAACTGACCGAAGTACAGGATGTCTTGGTAGCACCACACCATGTGGCTGAAAGGATTCGCTAGAAGAACTGGTCCAAAGGCGGGGGGCAACCACTCCGGAAGATAGAAGACTGGAATCAGGTACAAGCCGGCCATCGAGAACAACTGGACGACATCCTTCGTATCCCGAAGAAAAACGTTCACTGCGGACAACGCATAGCCGAAACCCAGCATGCCCAAGGTTTGCAGGCCCACGAGAACCGGCAGCAATAGATAAGTCCACAGAAGCGTCTGTCCGGACACGACGATATAGCCGATGAACAGGGTTGTGGCGATCGCCTGGTTGACGAGGGCGGTGATAACCCCCTTCACAGGGAGCACCTCGATCGGGAACACGACCTGCTTCACAAGCGATGCATTTCCCACAATCGAATGGCAGCCCTTCACGAGCGATTCCTGGAAACCCATCCACGGAATGAGGCCAGCGAGCAGGTATGCCGTGTAGTTCATGTTCCCGCCCCCAACCCCGCCGGTCTTCATTTCGAACACCACGGCAAACACGAACACGTAGAGCCCGATTAGAAAGAGCGGATGGGCGATCACCCAGAACGCGCCGAACACTTCGCCCGTGTAGCGCTCGGTGATTTCCCGCTTTGACATCTCCCACGTGAGTTGCCGGTAGCGCGTCAGCAGGAGCCGCAATTGGCGAAAGGGGGCCGACAGATCCTGAGCGAAAGCGCTATGCATGAGCAAACGGGGCAGGGTCACAGCTTCCAGCGACTGGCGCTCTGCACCCTGGCAAAATCGCTCCGCATCACCGCCAGGTTCGTCCCGGCGCCAGGGCGCGCAAGCCTTCGGGATCGGCGCAACACTAGGCCGCCGTCTTGAGCCGGGTCTCCACACCCTCCGGCATGAGGGCCTCGCGCACCGCTCGCACGATCTCGTCCTGGTCGCGCGCCGACAGATACGGGCTCATGGGCAGGCTGATCACCTCCCGGGCCACCTGCTCCGCGACCGGAAGCGCCCCCGTGGCGTGGTCGGCATAGGCGGGCTGCCGGTGCAGCGGCACCGGATAATGAACGGCGGTGGGAATTCCCGCCTCTTTCAGCGCCCGCAGCAACTCCTCCCGCCGGGCGGTCTGTACGGTGTATTGGCCGAACACGCTGCTGCGATCGGCGCGCACCACCGGCACCCGCAGGCCGGGGATGGCGCGCAACAACTCGCTATAGCGCGCGCCGATGCGCCGGCGCGCCTCCACCTCGGCCTCGAAGCGCTCCAGCTTGGCCAGCACCACGGCGCACTGCAGGGTGTCCATGCGCCCGCCCACGCCCACGCGGGTGTGGAAATAGCGCCGCTCCTGGCCGTGGACGCGGATCTCGCGCATGGCGGTGGCGAGCACGTCATCGTTGGTGAACAGCGCGCCGCCGTCGCCGTAGCAGCCCAGGGGCTTGCTGGGGAAGAAGGAGGTGGCACCGATGGTGGAGAGGTTGCAGCTCCTGCGTCCCTTGTATTCGGCGCCGAAGCTCTGGGCCGCGTCCTCGATCACGGCCAGCCCGTGGCGCAGGCCCAGGGTGTTGATCTCGTCCATGTCGGCCACCTGACCGTAGAGCGAGACCGGGATGATGGCGCGGGTGCGCGGGGTGATGGCGGCTTCGATGGCGCGCGCATCGATGTTGCAGGTGTCCGGTTCCACATCGACGAACACCGGGCGCGCGCCGGCGAGCACGATCACCTCGGCGGTGGCCACGAAGGTGAAGGGCGTGGTGATGACCTCGTCGCCGGGCTCGATGCCCAGCGCCATCAGTGCGATGAGCAGGGCTTCGGTGCCCGAGGCGCAGGTGATGCAGTGGGCGGCGCCGGTGTAGTCGGCCAGGCTGGCCTCCAGCTCCTTCACCTCCGGGCCGAGGATGTACTTGCCGTGGTTGAGCACGCCGTGGATGCGCCGGTCGATCTCGTCCTTGAGCAGGGCGTACTGGGACTTGAGATCGATGAAGTCAATCGCCATGGGTGGAAATCTCCAGACATTGTTCGCCCTCGACGCGGTAGCGCGAGCCGCACGGGCAGGCCAGCACCGAGGAATCAACGGATTGTTCGAGCTTCACGCCGCACTGGCACATCCAGCCCCGGCGGCGCGCCGGCGCCCCGACCATCAGGGCGTGGGCGGGTACATCGCGGGTGATGACGGCCCCGGCGCCCACGAAGGCGTAGGCGCCGACGGTGTTGCCGCACACCACCGTGCAGTTGGCCCCCAGGCTGGCGCCGCGGCGCACCACGGTGGGCAGGTACTCGTTCTTGCGCGGGATGTGGGCGCGGGGATTGATGACGTTGGTGAAGACGCAACTGGGGCCGCAGAACACGTCGTCTTCGAGGGTGACGTCGTCGTAGACCGAGACGTTGTTCTGGATGCGCACGTTGTCGCCGATCACCACCCGGTTGCCGATGAACACGTTCTGGCCCAGGGAACAGTCGCGGCCGATGCGCGCACCGGCGCAGACGTGGGTCCAGTGCCAGATGCGGGTGCCCTCGCCGATCTGGGCGCCTGCGTCGACGATGGCGGTGGGATGGATGGGGCCGCTCATCGCTCAGTAATTGAGGGGCAGCGGCACGCGCCGGCCATCGCGGGCGGAGAGGTAGGTGGCAATCAGCGTTTCCAGGGACTTCAGCCCTTCGCGCCCGTCGGTCTCGGGCTCGGCCTCGCCGCGCAGCACCTTGATCACGTTGTCGTAGTAGTGGGGGTGGCCGAAGCCATAGACCGAAGTGGTCTGGTAGCTGGCGTCCTTGACGAGGAGGTCGTCTTCGTCGGGTTCGGCGAACTCCCAGTGCTGGATCTCGTTCACCGCCACGCCGCCCACCCGCACCGTGCCGCGCTCGCCCAGGATGGTAATGCTGCCTTCCAGGTTCTTGGGGTAGGTGAGCATGGTGACGTTCATCGAGCCCAGCGCCCCGGAGCGCCAGCGGATGTTCATCACGCCGGAGTCTTCCACCTCGATGTTGCGCGCCAGGGTGGCGGTGTAGGCCTGCACGCTGTCGATGGGGCCGATGAGCCAGTCGAGCAGGTCCACGTAGTGGCTGGCCTGGTTCATGAAAGCGCCGCCGTCGAATTCCCAGGTGCCGCGCCAGGCGGCGGAATCGTAGTACTCCTGGGGGCGGGTCCAGAAGACGTTGATGTTGACCATGTAGATGCGCCCGAAGCGCTCGCGCTCCACGGCGCGTTTGAGCAGTTGCAGCGTGGCGTTGCGCCGGTTCTGCTTGACCACGAACAGGCGCACCCCGGCGTCGTCGCACGCCGAGACCATGCGCACGCCGTCGTGCCAGCGCGTGGCCATGGGCTTCTCCGTCATGACGTGGCGCCCGGCCTCGGCGATGCGGATGGTCTGGCGCGGATGCAGCCCGCTAGGCGTGGCCAGCACCACGATATCGGCGTCGGTGTCGTCGAGCAGCGCCTCGAGGTTGGCGTAGGGCCTGGCACCGGTCTGCTCGACCGCCGCCGCGAGCGCCTTGGGATCGATATCGCACACGCCCACCAGTTCGGCCCGCTGGGCATGCTGGGCGATGGCGGCCATGTGGTTGCGGGCGATCCGCCCGCAACCCACCAGGGCGAAGCGGATCTTGCGGTCGAGGATGGGCGGGGGGAAATGTCTCATTTCGGTCTGTATGCAGCGGCTGCGGACGCCAGGCCACGCAACACTTTGTAACGATCAAGCCTTCACAACGTTCGTAGCCCGCTCAAGGAATACACCGCGTGTGTCGATGATGAGCGGCGCGTACCGCAGCAGCATTCCATAGTCGAAGGCGTCATGGTTGGTGGCCAGGAGAACCGCATCGTAGCCCGCCACGTTCTGCGGAGTCAGTGCCACGCTCGTCAGGTCGAAACGGTGCTCGCGCATCTTCGGAAACACCGGCACGTGGGGGTCGGAATAATCGAGCACGCCGCCGCGGCGGGCCAGCATCTCCATCATCTCCACGGCCGGCGACTCGCGCATGTCGTCCACGTTCTTCTTGTAGGCGATGCCGAGCACCAGGATGCGGCTGCCCTTGATGGACTTGGAGCGGTCGTTGAGGGCTTCGGCCACCTTGCCCACCACCCACTCCGGCATGGCGCTGTTGATCTCGCCCGCCAGCTCGATGAAGCGCGTGTGCACGCCGTACTGGCGCGCCTTCCAGGTGAGATAGAAGGGGTCGATGGGGATGCAGTGCCCGCCCAGCCCCGGCCCGGGGTAGTAGGGCACGAAACCGAAGGGCTTGGTCGCCGCGGCGCGAATCACCTCATGGATGTCGATGTCCATGCGGTCGGCGATGATCTTCATCTCGTTGACCAGGCCGATGTTGACCGCGCGGTGGATGTTTTCCAGCAGCTTGGTCATCTCGGCGGCCTTGGTGGAACTCACCGACACCACGCGGTCGATGACCTGGCCGTAGACGGCGAGTCCGGCCTTGAGGCAGGCGGAGGTCTGGCCGCCGCACACCTTGGGAATGGTGCGGGTGATGAAGTCGGGGTTGCCCGGATCCTCGCGCTCCGGGGAGAAGCACAGGAACACGTCCTCGCCCACCTTGAACCCCCGCGCCTCGATGCGCGGCTTGAGTTCTTCCTCCGTCGTCCCCGGGTAGGTGGTGCTCTCCAGCGACACCAGTTGCCCGGCGCGCAGGTGTGGCGCAATGGCATTCATGGTGTCGAGCACGTAGCTGAGATCCGGCTCGCGGTAGCTGTTCAGCGGCGTGGGCACGCAGATGATGAGCGCATCGGCCTCGGCGGTGCGGGAGAAATCCGTGGTGGGTTCGAAGCCGTTGGCCAGCGCCGTGCTCAGCGCGCCCGAGGGGATATGCTCGATGTAGGAACGCCCCTCGCGCAGGGCGGCAACCTTGGCCTCATCGACGTCGACCCCGATGACCCGGAACCCCACCTCTATGAATCGCAGCATCAGCGGCAGGCCCACATAACCCAAACCGTAGATGCCGATGACCGCAGAGCGGTCCGTGACCTTGTCCAGCAGCCCTTGAAGGCTCTTCATTTCGCCGCGTCCAAACTGGAAAAAGCGTGAATTATCGCACAGCCCGGGTCTGCTTTGGATGGACAGGGCGCCGATCGATCATCCGGCACGCCCGGCCGGAAAGCCGTAATACTCGCGCACCCAGGCCACAAAGCGCCTTAGCCCCTCCGCCAAGGGTGTAGCGGGGGCAAAGCCCACTGCGTCGCGCAATGCGGCGGTGTCCGCGCAGGTGGACTTGACGTCGCCGGGCTGCATCGGCAGCAGATTGCGGCGCGCGGCCACGCCGATGGCATGTTCCATGGCGGCGATGTAGTCACCCAGGCGTACCGGCTGATGGTTGCCGATGTTGTAGATGCGCCACGGCGCATGGCTGGTGGCGGGATCGGGCTGCGCGGGATCGAAGTCCGGATCGGGGGCGGCGGGCCGGTCCAGCACCCGCACCACCCCCTCGACGATGTCGTCGATGTAGGTGAAGTCGCGCTCCATGTCGCCGTTGTTGAACACGTCGATGGGCCGCCCCTCCAGGATGGCGCGGGCAAACAGCGTCGCCGACATGTCCGGGCGCCCCCAGGGACCATAGACGGTGAAGAAGCGCAGCCCCGTGGTGGGCAGCCCGAACAGATGGCTGTAGGTATGGGCCATCAGCTCGTTGGACTTCTTGGTGGCCGCATACAGCGACACCGGGTGATCCACGTTGTCCGACTCGCTGAAGGGCACGCGGGTGTTGCCGCCATAGACGCTGGAACTGCTGGCGTAGACGAAATGCCCCACCCGCCCGTGGCGGCAGCCTTCCAGCAGATTGACGAAGGCCACCAGATTCGACTGCGCGTAGGCTTGGGGGTTGATCAGCGAATAGCGCACCCCCGGCTGGGCGGCCAGATTCACCACGCCATCGAAGTGGCCCTGGCCGAACAGATCGCCCACCGCCGACGCGTCGGCCAGATCCATGCGCACGAAACGGAAGCCCGGCCGCTGGCCGATGTGGGCCAGCCGCGCCTGCTTCAGCCCCACGTCGTAGTAGTCGTTGAGATTGTCGACGCCCACCACCTCGTCGCCGCGCGCCAGCAGTCGCAGCGCCAGATGCATGCCAATGAAGCCGGCACAACCCGTTACCAGTATCCGCATGTCCCCTCCCGATGACCTGCTCTCGACGCACCCGTGCGGGTGCCCGCGTATTCGAAGGCGCCATCGATGGCGCCCGACTTCATCCATGCACCGGCCGCCGCGCGGGCCGCGCCGTTCAGTCCGGACGCCGAGTCCGCATTGCGGCCGGCGCCGGGCCGCGCCGTTGCAGCTCGATCAGTTTGGCATACTTGACGAAGCTGTTCATGCAACCGATCAGGATGTGCGCCAGCCCCGGCAGCCCGTCGAGGAAACCGCGGCGCACGAGGTAGAACTTCAGAAACCGCACCAGCGGGCTGAGCAGCAACTGCCCGGCCGCCGCCCGCCGTCCCTGGGCGTGCAGCGCCCGTGCCGCGAGGCTGGTGTAACGGTTCTGCTTGGTGAGGTAGTCCTCCACCGTCTCGGCGGTGTCGTGGAGCAGGTCGCCCGACAGGCGCCCCACCGGCGCACTGGTGAGCACCTTCTCGTGCACCTCGTCCTCCGACCAGCAGGCGTGGCGCCGGTCGAACAGGCGCACGCTCCAGTCCGGATAACCCTCGCCGTGGCGCAGGTAGCGCCCCATGAAGCGATTGCTGCGCGCGAACTCGTAGGCGTGGTGGCATGCCTCGCCCAACGCCCGGGCGATGCTCTCGCCCAGTTCCGGCGTCACCCGCTCGTCGGCATCCAGGCATAGCACCCAGTCATGGGAAGCAGCCGCCACGCCCACCTGCTTCTGCCGGCCGAAGCCCAGCCACGGCTGATGGACGATCTTCGCCCCGCGCGCCCGGGCCAGTTCCACCGTGCCGTCGTTGCTGCCGGAATCCACGACCACCACCTCGTCGGCAAAGGCCACGCTGTCGAGCAGCGCGCCAAGTTGGCGGACGGCGTCGAGGGTGATGATGACCACCGACAAGGGCGGCCGGACGGAAGACATGGCTGGGCGATATAATGCGGCGAAATCCAGGCACGCATTCTACCTTCAGACGCACCGGGGAATCCTGGCATGGCGTCGCATCCATCTCCGTCATGCCCTCGGTGCTGCTCGTCAAGACCTCGTCGCTGGGCGACGTGGTCCACAACCTCCCGGTCGCCACGGACCTCGCCCGCAAGATGCCCGGCGTGCGCATCGACTGGCTGGTGGAGGAGGGCTTCGCCGCCATCCCGCGGCTGCACCCCGCCGTCGGCGAGGTCATTCCCGTGGCGCTGCGCCGCTGGCGCCGCGCCCTCGGGCGCGTCGGGACATGGCGTGAAATGGCCGCCTTCTGGGCGCGCCTGCGCAGCCGTCGCTACGACGTCGTGCTGGACTCCCAAGGGCTGATCAAGAGCGCCCTGCTCGCCCGGCTCGCCCTCGGGCACCGGCGCGGCTATGATTCCGCCGCCGCCCGCGAGTCCCTGGCCGCCCATTGCTACGACCAGACCTTCGCCATTCCGACCCGGCTTCACGCCGTGGAGCGCAACCGCTGGCTGTGCGCCGCCGCCCTGGGTTACGAACCCGACCTGCCGCTGGACTACGGCCTGCACGTGCCGCCCCTGGGGGCCGACTGGCTGCCCGCCGCGCCCTGGGCGGTGCTGCTCACCGCCACCAGCCGCGCCGACAAGCTGTGGCCGGAGGCGCAGTGGATCGACCTGGGCGCCGCGCTCGCGGCCCGCGGCCTGGCCTGCGTGCTGCCCGGCGGCAGCCCCCCCGAGCGCGAGCGCGCGGCGCGCATCGCCGCCGCCCTGCCCGCCGCCGTGGCCGCCCCGCCCCTGGGCCTGGACGCCCTGGCGGCACTGCTCGCCGGCGCGCGCCTCACCGTGGGGCTCGACACCGGCCTCACCCATCTCGCCGCCGCCGTCGGCACCCCCGCCCTGGCGCTGTTCTGCGGCTCCGACCCGGACCGCACCGGGGTGCTCGCCCCGGGACGCTTCGAGAATCTGGGCGCCCCCGGCCAACCGCCGCCGCTGGGCCAGGTGGTCGAGGCGGTGGATCGGCTGCTGTCATGAAACGCCTCCCACGCTTCGCTGCCCCCCGAGGGGGCGCATGTCGCCTCGGGGCGGCCCGGCGGCAGCCATGATCGCCCGCGCCATCTACACCGCCGCCCTGGCCCTCGCTGCACCCCTCATCGTCGTGCGCCTGCTGTGGCGGGCACGGCGCCAGCCCGACTATCTGCGCCACCTGGGCGAGCGCTTCGGCTTCCACTCCTGCCGCCGCGCCGGCCCGCTGATCTGGATCCATGCCGTGTCGGTGGGCGAGACCCGTGCCGCCCAGCCGCTGGTGAAGCTGCTGCGCCGCCGCTTCCCCGGACACCAGATCCTCCTCACCCACATGACCCCCACCGGCCGCGACACCGCCCGCAAGCTGTTCGGCGACGCCACCCTGAGCGCCTACCTGCCCTACGACTACCCCTGCGCCATGAATCGCTTCCTGCGCCACTTCGCGCCGGACATGGGCATTCTCATGGAGACCGAGGTGTGGCCCAACCTGGTGGCCGCCTGCCGCCGGCGCAGCGTGCCCTTGCTGCTGGTCAACGCCCGCCTGTCCGAGCGTTCGGCACGTCGCTACGGCTGGCTGCCGTCGCTGGCACGGCAGAGCTTCGGCGCCCTCACCGTCGCCGCGCAGACCGCGGCGGACGCCACCCGCCTGGAGGCGCTCGGCGCCCGCGATGTGGTGGTCACGGGCAACGTCAAGTTCGACATCCTGCCGCCCCCGGAGCAACTCGAAGCGGGCCGCGCACTACGCCGGCAGGTGGGGCCACGCCCCGTGCTGCTCGCGGCCAGCACGCGGGAAGGCGAGGAGACGCTGCTGCTGGACGCATTTCGCGGCAACGCGCCGCCCGGGGCGCTGCTGGTCATCGTGCCGCGCCATCCGCAGCGCTTCGAGGCGGTGGCGCGGATGGTGGAGGCGGCCGGCCTGGAACTGCAGCGGCGCTCGGCCCGGGAAGCGATACGGCCGGAGACCCGCGTCCTGCTGGGCGACTCGATGGGCGAGATGTTCGCCTGGTACGCCGCCTGCGACGTGGCCTACGTTGGTGGGAGCCTGCTGCCCCTGGGCGGCCAGAACCTCATCGAGGCCTGCGCCGTGGGCGTGCCGGTGCTGGTGGGCCCCCACACCTTCAACTTCGCCGAGGCCACCCGTCAGGCGTTGGAGTGTGGCGCCGCACGGCGCGTCGGCGATGCCGCGGAACTCATGCGCAGCGCGCGCGCGCTGCTGTCGGACGATGCCCGGCGCAGCACCATGGCCGCGGCCGGGCGGGAATTCGCCGCGCGCCATCGGGGTGCGGCGGCACGCACGGTGGAGCTTGTCGTGGCCGCCTGCGGCCGCCGCGCTTGATTGTGGGAGCGGGCTTGCCCGCGATTGCAGCGGCCTATGCCCGCGCCAGGGTCGTCATCGCGGGCAAGCCCGCGCCCACGGGAGGCAAACCCGGGGTAGAACCCGGCCCCGCCGCCGTCACCGGCCGCGGCGCATCCACGGTCAGCGCTGCAGCAGCGTGTTGACCCGCTCCGGATCCTTGTCGTCCAGGCTCCCGGAGGCGGACTTGAGCCGCAACTGGGCCAGCAGGGTGTCGTAGCGCGCCTTGGCCAGGTCGCGACGGGTGGCGAAGAGCTGCTGCTGGGCATTGAGCACGTCGATGTTGATGCGCACGCCCACCTCGTAGCCCAGCTTGTTGGAGTCCAGCGCCGTCTGGCTGGAGGCCAGCGCCGCTTCCAGCGCCTTCACCTGCGCCAGCCCGCTGGTGACGCCGAGATAGGCCTGGCGGGCGCTCAGCGCCGCGGTGCGACGGGCGTTTTCCAGGTCGGCCAGAGCCTTGTTCTTCAGCGCCGCCGCCTCCCGCTCCCGCGATACCGTGGCGCCGCCCTGGAACAGGGGCACGGCCAGTTGCAGGCCGATGGTGTTGGTCTTGACGTCGCTGCCCACGCCGGTGACGGTGCTGTTGCCCATGCTGTTCCTGGCGTGGGTGGCGACGATGTCCAGCGTCGGGAAATGCCCGCCGCGCTGGCGCGAGACCTCCCGGGCGGACACCTCGACGTTGGCCTGCTGAACCTGCACGTTGATGTTGCCCTGCTCGGAGGACTGCACCCACTGCTGCATGTCGTCGGGCTGGGGCCGCTGGATCTGCACCTCGCCGCGCAACGGGTTCAGCGCACCCGGGTCCTTGCCCACCACCTGCACCAGCGCCTGGCGCTTCACCTCCAGGTCGTTCTGCGCCGCCAGTTCCTGGGCCACCGCCAGATCAAAGCGCGATTGGGCCTCATGCGTATCCACCACCGTGGCGGTGCCGACCTCGAACGCCCGCCTGGCCTGCTCCAGTTGTTCGCTGATGGCGGCCTTCTGCGCCCGCGCCACGGCCAACGCGTCCTGGGCGAAGAGCACGTCGAAGTACACCTGGGCCACCCGCAGCGCCAGGTCCTGCCGCGCCCCGGCAAACTGCGCCTCGGCCTGGGCGACGAGGAACTTGGCCTGGTCGTATTGCACCCAGTTCTGCCAGCGGAACAGCGGCTGGGTCAGATTGACCGAGTAGCCGTTGGAGTTGTAGTCGCGCGCAAACGTCGGCGTGCTGTTGCGCAGCGTGATGTCGTTGGTGTTCCAGGTGGTGTTGGCCGATGCCGTCACCGTCGGCAGCAGGCCGGCACGTCCCTGGGGCAGCTTTTCGCGTCCCGCCTCAAGGGTTGCCTGGGCCGAGGCGATCTGGGCATCGTTGGCCAGCGCGTCGCGATACACGTCCAGCAGGTCCGCCGCCTGGGCGTTGAAGGCCGCCAGCAGCGCCGCGGCAAGGAGGGAACGCATGGGTGTCATGACAATCTCGTAATGGTGGTTGGCCTTAATAACGGCGCATCTGCGGCACGACTTGATGGGACCAGGCCGACATGCCGCCCGCCAGGTTGAAGATGCGGCCGAACCCCTGCTGCTCCAGGAACATCGCCACCTGGAAGCTGCGCGCCCCATGCTGGCACACCACCACCACGTCAGCCTCGCGATCCAGTTCCACGAAGCGCGCGGGAACGCTGCGCATGGGCATGCTGCGCGCGCCTTCGATGCGTGAGACGTCGAATTCCCAGGACTCGCGCACGTCCAGCAGCAGCGGGCGGGCGCGGCCGCCGTCCGCCATCCAGTCGGACAGCTCCAGCGGCGAGATCTGGCGGATGCGGCCGAACATCAGAACACGAAACGGTCGCGGGGCCGGCTCGTGCGCAGCGGCGTCACCCAGGTCTCGAACAGCGACTCGGGCCTGAATGCCGCCTCGCCCACGCGCGTGACCAACTGCGCCGACATCACCGGCTCCTCGCCGACGAAGGCGAACAGGCGCCCGCCCGGCTTGAGCTGTTCGAGCATGGCGGAGGGCACCTCGGGCACGCCGGCGGCAACGATGATGACATCGTAGGGCGCGCGGGCCGGCCAGCCCGCCGAGCCGTCGCCCACCTCGACGACGGCATCCACCACCCCGGCGCGCACCAGGTTCTCCCGCGCGCGCTGCGCCAGCTCCGGCTCGATCTCCACGCCGATGACGTGATCGGCCCTGGCCGCCACCAGCGCCATGAGGTGGCCCGAGCCCGCGCCCACCACCAGCACCTTGTCGGAATGGCGCAGGTGCAGCGCCTGCAGCAGGCGCGCCTCCACCTTGGGCTCCAGCATGGCTGCGCCATGGCCGAGCGGGATTTCCACATCGGCGAAAGCCAGGTTGCGATAGGCCGCAGGCACGAAGTCCTCCCGCTTCACCATGAAGAGCAGATCGAGCACCTCCTGATCCAGCACCTCCCAGGGCCGGATCTGCTGCTCCACCATGTTGAACCGCGCCTTTTCCAGATCCATGGAACACCTCGATGTCAGAAAATTCCAATGCGCCAGGGAGTGCGCGCAAAAGCTTGATTTTATCCGACTGGACGCACCTTGAGCTGCCCGGCGGCGTCGTAGTCATGGCCCCACGTGCCCCGGTCAGGGTCGGCCCTGCGTTCGCGCCGGCCGCGGATGTCCCATTGCTGGGTGCGCACCACCTCGGGCGAGCTATAGCCGTTGAAGGTGGTGGTGGCCACGCGGTGTAAGCCCGGTGCCAGGCGTGGCGGCGGCACTGCCGCCTCTTCCTTCACGACCTGCGGTGGAACATCATTACAATTAGTGCATGTGCGGCCCGCGGGGCGCGAACAAGCTCGCTGCGAGAAGTGTTCGTGCTCCCGTGTTTGCAGGCCCCTCATGTGCGCACTTGTTCGTACCAGGACATCCCCCGGCTGCGGCATACGGGAGCGCGCTCGTGCGGCACCTCTGGAGTGAGCCTTATGGAACATGTGATTCAGTTGCACATCGAGAAGCTGCCCGAAGGCGTGTATCTCGCCACCAGCGACGAGGTGCAGGGATTGGTGGCGCAAGGCCGCACGATTCAGGAAACCATCGAGATCGCGCGCGACGTGGCCAGGAAGCTGATCGAGGCGCAGTCCGGCCCCAGCACCACGCCGCTGCCGCCGGCGCGCGAGGTGTTCGACTATCCGCTCATCGTCGCCACCTGATGGGACGACTTGCAGGGTTCAGCTACCGGGAGATCGCCAGGCGGCTGAAGCAACTCGGCCTGGAGTTCCATCGCCAGGCCGCCGGCTCGCATGAGATCTGGTTCAATCCGGCGTTGAACCGCTACACCACAATCCCCAACCACCCCGGCGACATGCCCGAGGGCACGCTGCGCGCCATCCTCAAGCAGGCCGGCATCGACGCCGAGACCTTCCTGCAGAAATAAGTAACGCCCGCACGGGGCGGGCGTCCGGATTAGGTAACGCCCGCACGGCGCGGGCGTCCGGATCTGGCATGCAGATCAGCTGCTACTTGGCAAGTGTTGGGAGGAAGCTGTTTGCAGACGTAGAGCGCCACCTTGCTGCGCGCACGTGCCACCCGGCGATCATTGCCGCCCCTCCGGTTCGCGCACCCGGTACCACGCCGCATACAGCGCCGGCAGGAACAGCACCGTCAGCAGGGTCGCCACCAGCAGCCCGCCCATGATGGCCACGGCCATGGGTCCGAAGAAAGCGCTGCGGGTCAGCGGGATCATGGCCAGGATGGCCGCCGCGGCGGTCAGTGCAATGGGCCGGAAGCGGCGCACCGTCGAGTCGATGACGGCCTCCCAGGTGGCTTTGCCCGCGGCCTCGTCCTGCTCGATCTGATCCACCAGGATGACCGAGTTGCGCATGATCATCCCCGAAAGCGCGATGGTCCCCAGCATGGCGACGAAGCCGAACGGCTTGCCGAAGGCCAGCAGCGCCAGCGTCACGCCGATGAGCCCCAGCGGCGCCGTGAGCACCACCAGCATCACCCGCGGGAAGCTCTGCAACTGCAGCATCAGCACGGTGAACACCACCAGGATGAACAGCGGCATGCCCGCCGCCACCGACGAGGCGCCCTTGGCGCTTTCCTCCACGGCGCCGCCCACTTCGATGCGATAGCCCACGGGAAGCCGCTGGCGCACCTCGTGCAGGGCCGCCTCCACCCGGGCGCTCGCCACCGGCGCCTGCACCCCGCCGTAGACGTTGGCGCGCACGGTGATGGCCGGCAGGCGGTTGCGCCGCCACACGATGCCCTCCTCGAAGCCGTATTCGAGGCGGGCGATCTGGGCCAGGGGCACGGCCGTGCCGGCGCGGGTGGGCACCGCCAGGTCGGCGAGCTGCGACAGGCGGGTGCGCTCGTCGCCGGCGCCGCGCAGTTGCACGTCGATGAGCTCCGTGCCCTCGCGGAACTGGGTGATGGCCTGGCCGTCCAGGGAGGTGTTGAGGAAGGCGGCCAGGTCCGCGGAACTCACGCCCAGCAGGCGCGCCTTGTCCTGATCCACGGCGATGCGGATCACCTTCACGGCGTCGTCGGTGTCGAACTGGACGTTGGAGAGCTGCGGGTTGGCGCGCATCACCTGCGCCACCTCGCCGGCCAGGCCGCGCAGGGTGGCCAACTCCGGCCCGCTCACCCGGAACTGCACCGGGAAGCCCACCGGTGGCCCGTTCTCCAGCCGCGTGATGCTGGCGTGCAGGCCCGGGAAGTCTTCGTCGAACAGGCGGATCAGGCGCGCCCGCAGTTGCTCCCGTGCCTGCGGCCCGGCGGTGAGGACGACGAACTGGGCGAAGTGGTCGAGCGCCAGTTGCTGCTCCAGCGGCAGGTAGAAGCGCGGGCTGCCGCTGCCCACCCACGCCACGTAGTTCTCGATGCCCGGCTCGGCGGCCAGAATCGTCTCCAGCCGCCGCACCTCGGCGTCGGTGGCGGCATGGGAGCTGCCCTCGGGCAGGCGCAGGTCCACCAGCAGCTCGGGGCGCGTGGAATCGGGGAAGAACTGCTTGGGCACCTGGCCGAAGCCCCACACCGCCACGCCGAAGGCCAGCAGCGTGGCGACGATCACGGTCTTGCGCCGGCGCACGCACCAGGTCACCGCGGCGCGCAGGCGGCGGTAGAAGCGGGTGTCGTAGTGCTCGTGCTCCGGCTGTTCGTGGCCCGGGCCACGCAGCTTGCCTGCGTCGCCGCCAGGCTGCGGCAGCAGCCGGTAGCCCAGGTAGGGCACGAACACCACCGCCGCCACCCACGACACCAGCAGCGCGATCACCGTCACCTGGAACAGCGAGCGGGTGTATTCGCCGGTGGTCGAGGCGGCCGTGGCAATGGGCAGGAAACCCGCCGCCGTCACCAGCGTGCCCGAAAGCATGGGCGCGGCGGTGCTGGTGTAGGCGTAGCTGGCGGCTCGCACGCGGTCCCAGCCCTGCTCCATCTTGGTGGCCATCATCTCCACGGCGATGATGGCGTCGTCCACCAGCAATCCCAGGGAGAGGATGAGCGCGCCCAGCGAGATCTTGTGCAGGCCGACGTCGAACAGATGCATGAACAGGAAGGTGACGGCCAGCACCACGGGAATGGACACCGCCACCACCACGCCGGTGCGCAGCCCCAGGGACAGCAGGCTCACCGCCAACACGATGGCCACCGCCTCGGCCAGTGAGCGCACGAACTCGTTGACCGAGCGTTGCACCGCCCGCGGCTGGCTGGAGATGGTGTGCATTTCCAGCCCCACCGGCAGCCGGGTGCGGACCTGCTCCACCGCCTGTTCCAGATTGCGGCCAAGAGCGATGATATCCCCGCCCGCGGCCATGGACACGCCCACTCCCAACGCGTCGCGGCCCATGTAGCGCAGCCGCGGCGCCGGCGGGTCCACCGTGCCGCGCCACACCCGGGCGATGTCGCCGAGGCGCAGGCTGCGCCCGCCGGCGCGGATCACGGTGTCGCGGATGGGCTCCAGCGCATCAAAGCCGCCGCTGACCCGCAGGCGGATGTTGTCCTGCGAGGTGTGGAAGGCGCCCTGCGCCGCCACCGCGTTCTGCTGCTGCAGCGTCGCCATGATGCTGGCCACATCCACACCCAGGGTGGCCAGGCGCGTGTTCGACAGTTCGACGAAGATGCGGCTCTCCTGCTCGCCGAAGAAATCCACCCGTGCCACGCTCGGCACCCGCAGCAGCTCGGCCCGCGCCATCTCGGCCTGCTGCTTGAGTTGCGCCCAGGAGTAGCCCTCGCCCACCAGGGCGTAGAGGTTGCCGAAGACGTCGCCGAACTCGTCGTTGAAGCTCGGGCCCTCGACGCCGCGGGGCAGGCGGTTGCGGATGTCGCCGATCTTCTTGCGCACCTGGTACCACACCTCCGGCACCTGGCGGGGCGGCACGTCGCCGCGCACCATCACGAACACCAGCGATTCGCCGGCGCGGGAGTAGCTGCGCAGGAAGTCCAGTTGCGGCAGTTCCTGCAGCTTCTTCTCGATGCGGTCGGTGACCTGGCGTTCCACCTCCTCGGCCGAGGCGCCCGGCCAGCCGGTGCGCACCACCATGGCCTTGAAGGTGAAGGGCGGATCCTCGGACTGGCCGAGGCGGGTGTAGGACAGGGCGCCGATGACGGTCAGCGCCACCATGAAATAGAGCACCAGCGCGCGATGGCGCAGGCCCCACTCGGAGAGGTTGAAGCGGCGCATGTCAGGGGCGGGCGGCGGTCGGGGCGGTCGGGGCGGTCGGGGCGGTCGGGGCGGACGGGGCGCCATTCACCGGCGCACCGCCCGGCCCGGCCGCCAGCGGCCGTACCTTGTCGCCGGCGGTGAGCTTGTGGCCGCCCACCGTCACCACCCGCTCGCCCTCGGCAAGGCCCGCAAGGATCACCACGCCGTCCTCGCGGTAAGCGCCCACTTCCACCGGTCGCAGCGCCACCTGGCTGGTCTGGGGATCCACCACCCACACGCTGGCGGCGCCCTGCAGCGCCACCACCGCCGTGGCCGGCAGCAAGGCCACCGCCCGCGGCCCGGCAGCGGCGAAGGCCACGCTGGCCGTGGCGCCCAGCGCCACCTCCTGGTCCGCGCCCAGCGCCACCCCCCGCTCCCTGCCTGGCGCCACGTCCGCGCCGGCGCCCGCCAGCGCCACCTTGACGGCGAAGGTGCGGGTGGCGGCGTCCGCCATCGGCGCCACTTCTCGCACCTGGCCGCGCAGCACCCGCGCCGGGTTGGACCACAGCCGCACCTGCGCCGCCTGGCCGGGGCGCACGCCCGCCAGCCGGCCTTCCGGCACGGCGATGACCACTTCCTTTTCCCCTTCCCGCGCCAGGCGCAGCACCGCCTGACCGGCCGCCAGCACCTGCCCCGGCTCGGCCAGCACGGCGCTCACCACGCCGTCGTGGTCGGCGCGCAGCACGGTGTAGGCGGCGGCGTTGGCACTCACTTCGGCCTGGGCCCGCGTCGCTTCCCAGCGCGCCTGGGCGGCGCGCTGGGCGTTTTCGCGTTGTTCCAGGGCCTGGGCGCTGACGAACTGGCGCTCGCGCAGGCCGCGGTAGCGCTCCAGTTCGGCGCGCGCCAGATCCCGCTCCGAAGCCGCAGCGGCCAGTTGCGCCCGGGCCGCCGCGGCCGCCAGGGCGTTGTCGCCGGGGTCGAGCCGGGCCAGGACATCGCCCGCCCGCACCCGCGCCCCCACATCCACCGTCCGGGCGACCATCTTGCCCGCCACGCGAAACGACAGCAGCGTTTCGTGGCGCGGGCGCACCTCGCCGGAATAGGCGGCCACCACGCCCGTCCCCGGGGCGCCCACGACGGTGGTGAGCACGACGCGCTCCGGCGCGGCGGGCGGCGGCGCCTCGCCGCAGGCGGCCAGCAGCGCCACAGTGACAAGCTGCGCCATGGCGACCCGCGACAAACCGGTCCCGAGAGGCCGGCGATGGGTGGATTTCATGTTGGCGTCTCCCCGCCCCGGGCCGACTCGGGCGCCAGGGCTCGCAGGATGAAGTCGATGCAGGATTCCAGGTAGGCTTCGGGCGGGCCGTCGGTGCAGCCGCAGGGTACGAAGGAATGTCGCCACACCGCCAGCATGAGCACCGGCGCAAACAGGATGCTCAGCGTGGGTTCGAGCTCGCAGCGACGAAACTCGCCACGCGCCATGCCCAGTTCCAGCGCCTGCCCCAACAGGCGGTGGCCGCGCACGATGACCTCGTCGTGGTAGAAGCGGGCGATCTGCGGGAAGTTGCGCGCCTCGGCGATCATCAGCTTGGGCAGGCCGCCCACCTTCTGCGCCCCCACCAGTTCCCACCAGCCACGCAGCAGGTCGGCCAGCAACTGCGCCGCCGAACCCCCGTGGCCGGCCGCCAGCCGCTCGCCCTGCTCCAGCGCCGGCAACAGGCCTTCGCGGATCACCGCCTGGAACAGCGCCTCCTTACCCGAAAAGTAGAGATAGACGGTGCCCTTGGACACCCCGGCCCGGGCGGCCACGTCCTCCAGCCGCGTGGCGGCGTAGCCGCGCTCGACGAACAGTTCCAGCGCGGCGCTCACCAGTTCCGAAGGTCGCGCCTCGCGGCGGCGCCGACGTGGAGCGGTATCGGCAGGGGAGGGATCGCTTGGGTGCACGGCTTGCCGCAGTGGTGACTGACCGGTCAGTAATGTAGGCGGCGGGCCGCCCGGATGTCAAGGCTGGCCGCGGGGGCTCAAGGTACATGGCTCCTGGACGTAAGCAAGATGGACGAGATCTGTGCATGGGTCCGGATGTCGGGTCGGCCGTCACGCCGCCCCCAACCCACAGGCGCGACCTTGATCTGCCGCGTGGAAAGCCGGAACAATGCGTGGCAACATCACCTTTCGGGGACGGCCACCGCTGCCGGGATGACTGAGCATGAATGCGACTGAGAAGAAGAGGCGGCGCCTGTCCGGCCCCTTCCCGATTTCATGGCTGCGCCGCCTGGCCGTGTCGTGGGCGCTGCTGGCGGGCCCCGTCCTCGCCTGGGCGGCCACGCCCACCCCCGTCTTCGTCCTCCACTCCTACAGCCAGGAGTATCCCTGGACCAAGGGCCAGCACCAGGGCTTCGTGCAGGCGCTGAACGCCGACGCCTCACGCGCCTACGCCGTCAACGTGGAATACCTGGACACCAAGCGCACCGGCTACGGGCCGGCCCACGCCAACATGATGGCCGGGCACCTGGCGCAGAAATACCGCGGCTACCGGCCGGCAGCCATCTACGTCACCGACGACAACGCCCTGAGCTTCGCCCTCTCCCATATCGACAGGATATTTCCCGACGTGCCCGTGTTCTTTTCCGGGGTGAACGACTACGAAGCGCGCTCGCGCATCGATCCGGCGCGCATCACCGGGGTGTTCGAGAAGAAGGAGATCGCGCCCAACCTGCGCCTGATGCGGGCCCTCGACCCCGCCATCCGGGACATCCTGATCGTCGGCGATGCCACCGAGACCTACCGCGCCATCGAACGCGAGATCCGCGACGAACTGATGCATCACCCAGAAATCCGCCCCACCTTCATCTCCGCCAGCCGCATCGACGAGCTGCGCTCCCGCCTGGCCGGCCGCAGGGAGCGCTTCGTGTTCCTGACCACCCTGGGCGGCGTGGCCGACCGCGAGGGCCGCACCCTGACCCTGCCGGAGACCATCGGCGCCATCGTGCAGGCGGGCCCCTTCGTCGTCTTCAGCATGGAGGACGCCTACGTCTACCCGGGGGTGCTGGGCGGCTACGTCACCAGCGGCCCGCGCCAGGGCCGGACGGCGGCCGAGCTGCTGCGCCGGCACCTGGACGGCAGGCCCGTCGCGGCCCTGCCCCCGGTCGAAGCCAGCCCCAACGAGTACGTCGTCGATCAACAGAAGCTGGCGCTGACCGGCTTGAGGCTGCCGCCGGATGTCGAACGGCAGGCGAGCTTCATCAACCCGGTGCTCTCCTTCTACGAGCTCCACCGGGCCGCGATCCTTGGCGCGCTGTATGCGCTCGCCGCCCTGCTGCTGCTGGTGCTGGCCGCCTCGATCCTGGTGCTGGTGCGCAAGAACCGGCAGATCGCCCGCTCCTCGCGCCACATCGCCGAAGTCAAGGACAGCCTGGACCGCGCCCAGGCCATGGCCCGCATGGGCAACTGGGACTGGCGCATCCCGGAGGACCGCCTGTTCTGGTCGGAGGGCGTCTACCGGCTGCTGGGCATCGACGCGGCCGCCCACCCGGCCGGCACGGCCAGCCACGAGGTATTCCTGGAGCGGGTGCCCGCCGACGAGCGCCCGGCGGTGGCGCAGGCGCTCGCCCGGGCGCGCGAGCACGGCGTGCCCTACGCCATCGAGCACCGCATCGTGCGCCCGGACGGCGAAATCCGCGTGGTACAGGTCCGCGCCGAGGTGTTGCGTGACGACCGGGGCAGCCCCCGGCGCGTGGTGGGCACGCTGCAGGACGTCACCGAGCGCCGGCACGCCGAGGAGGTACTGCGGGAGAGCGAGGAGCGTCACCGCCTCATCGTCGAATCGGCGGCGGAGGGCTTCTGGATGCTCAACATCGCGCGCGAGACCATCGAGGTCAATTCGGTGTTGTGCCGCATGCTCGGCTACACCCGGGAGGAGATGCTGGGGCGCCGGCCGGGGGAATTCGCCGACGAGGAAAACCAGAAGATCTTCCGGCAGCAGATGGCGACCATCGAATCGACGCGCCACCGCTATTACGAGATCGAACTGCGGCGCAAGGACGGCAGCCCGATTCCGCTGTACTTCCAGGCGACGACGCATTTCGACGACGAGGGCCGTCCGCGGCTGGCCTTCGCCTTCGTCACCGACCTGACCGAACGCAAGGCCGCCGAGCGGGCGCTGATCGAGGCCGAAGCTCAACTGCGCGCCCACCGCGACCACCTGGAGGACGTGGTAGCCGAGCGTACCGCCGAGCTTGCCGCCGCCCGGGACGCCGCGGAGGCTGGCAGCCGCGCCAAGAGCTCCTTCCTCGCCAACATGAGCCACGAGATCCGCACGCCCATGAACGCCGTGATCGGGCTCACCCACCTGCTCGCCCGCGCCCACCCGACGCCGGAGCAGAAGGACAAGCTGGACAAGATCGCCGGCGCCGCCAACCACCTCCTCGCCATCCTGGACGACATCCTCGACTTCTCCAAGATCGAGGCCGGGCGCATGGTGCTGGAACAGGCGGAATTCGATCCCGGCGTGCTGGTGGCCAACGTGCGCTCCATGATGAGCGAGCGCATCCGCGCCAGGGGACTGGCGTTTCCGGTGGAGCTGGACCCCCTGCCGCCGCGCCTGGTGGGCGACGCCACGCGCCTCGCCCAGGCGCCGATCAACTACCTGGGCAATGCGGTCAAGTTCACCGAGCGCGGCAGCATCACCCTGCGCGCTCGCGCGCTGGAAGAGACCGGCAGCGGGCTGCTGCTGCGCTTCGAGGTCACGGACACGGGGATCGGCATCGCGCCGGCCAAGCAGGCGCGCATCTTCGAAGCCTTCGAACAGGCCGACAGCACCACCACGCGCAAGTACGGCGGCTCCGGCCTCGGCCTGGCCATCAACAAGCGCCTGGCGCGCCTCATGGGCGGCGAGGTGGGCGTGGACAGCGAACCCGGCAGCGGCAGCACCTTCTGGATCACGGCGCGGCTGGGCAAGGCGCTGCGGCCGGAGGCGGCCCACGCCCCCGGCGCGGCCGTCGCCGCCGCCGAGGAAATCCTGAAACGGGACTACCGGGGTTGCCGCATCCTGCTGGCCGAGGACGACCCGATCAACCCGGAGGTGGCGCTGGAACTGCTGCGCGAGGGTGCGGACCTGGACGTCGATCTGGCCGAGAACGGCCACCAGGCGGTGGAGATGGCCGGGCGGCTCGCCTACGACCTGATCCTGATGGACATGCAGATGCCCGTGATGGACGGGCTGGAGGCCACCCGGGCCATCCGCACCCTGTCCGGCCACAGGACCACCCCGATCCTGGCCATGACCGCCAGCGCCTTCGCCGAGGATCGCAAGCGCTGCCTGGACGCGGGCATGGACGACCACGTGGCCAAACCGGTGGACCCGGAGATGCTGTACGAGACCATGGTGAGGTGGCTGTCCAGGGGGCGGCGCGGCGCCGCGCCCGCGGCGGCCCCGGCGCATGGAGCGTCACGCTCGCGCGACACGGTGTCCTGACAGGGCGTGCCGGCGTGCCTCCAGCGCCGCCGGCGTGCCTCCAGCGCCGCCGGCGTGACGCCCGGCCATCAGCCCCGGTCGCCGTCCTCCGACCCGACATCGCGGATCGCGTCGCCCTCGACCACCCGTCCTCCGCGCGCGGGCCGCTGCATCTCGCGCACCTGCCGGCGCAGTTCCCGCGTCTTCCACCACAGGTAGACGCCGACCACCAGCGCCACGGCCACCACCAGCGCGAATACCAGCAGCGACGCCATGAAGGCCACCACCAGCAGCACCGCGCCGGCGGCAAACGACAGCAGCCTGCCCATCCAGCCCGGGGCCTGCACGCGAGATCCTCCGCGCCGCCCTTCCAGCCTCGCTGGCTCTTCGTCCAATGCCATTGCAGTCCTGCCCAAAACGCCCCGGCACCCACCGGGATCCTCGCCATGATAAGGGATGATGGGCGCCGGGGCGGTACGGGCCGCCGGGCCTGCTCACCGGGCCCCAGGTGGCCGAACGGATCGCCCGGGCCAAGGGCGAGCCGCTGGACGATCCGGGGCAGGCAAACCGCTGCCCATCATCGAATACCTCGACGACCAGCCCGCCTTCGCCCACGCTCACCGGATGGGTGAGCCCGCTACGCGCCCGATTGCGCGCCTGCCGGGCCGTCTGGCGGCGTTGCGCATCAAAGCGGGGGGCGGCCCCGCGGCCTCGTCGCGCCTTGCCAGCCGACCCGGCAGGCCCACACTCGGGCGCGTTCAACCGAGGAATCGAGGTTAAATGAGGTTTTTGGAATCATGTTCCACATCGAAAACTGCGCCGGCTTCGGCACCCGGCTGGCGCTGACCGAGCACTGAGACGGGCTTCGCGGGCGGATTGCCGCCCCCCACCACCACGACATGCCACATCACCCGCAACACGGCGCGCGCCCGGGGTTCTACGCCGGCCTGGCCGGCATCCTCGCCTCGGCGGCCGCGTTCGGTGCCATGCCCATCTTTGCCCGTCATGCCTACGCCCACGGCATCGATACCACGGTGCTTCTGGCGTGGCGCTTCGCCATTGCCACGGCGGTGCTGACGGCCGTGGTGCTGTGGCGGCGCACGGCGCTGCCGCGCGGGCGCCAGTTGCTCGGGCTGGTGCTGATGGGCGGGGTGGGCTACGTGGGCCAGTCGTTCTGCTACTTCACCGCGCTGCACCATGCCGAGCCGGGGCTGGTGGCCATCCTGCTCTACCTCTACCCGTTCTTCGTCGCCATCCTGGCCAGCCGCATGCTCCACCAGCGGCTGGGCGCGCGGCGCTGGGTGCTGCTGGCGCTGGCCTTCGCCGGCGCGTCGCTGACCATCGGCGGCGGGCGCGGCGAGGCGATCGGGGTGGCGCTGGGCCTCGGCGCGGCGGCGATCTACGCGCTGTACATCGTGGCCGGCGCGCGCCTGACCCGGGGCGTGGACGCCATCGCCTCCAGCACCGTGGTGTGCGCGGCGGCGGCGCTGGTCTATGGGGTGTTGGCGGCGGTGAAGGTGGGGCAGGGCGCAGCCGCGCCACTGCCCGCGGACGCCGTGGCCTGGGCCAACGTGCTGGCCATCGCGGTGCTGAGCACGGCGGTGGCGATCCTTGGCTTCCTCTACGGCCTGCGCCTGGTGGGGCCGACCAACGCCTCCATGCTGTCCACCATCGAGCCGGTGGTCACCATGGTTCTGGCGTGGGTGGCCCTCGATGAGGCGGCCGGAGGAATCGCCATCCTCGGTGCGGCGTTGACGCTGCTGGCGGTGATCGTGCTGGCGCGCCAGGAGGGCCGCGCCCTGCACGCCGCGTGATCGGGATCGACCGCCGCGCCGCCGGCGAAGCAGGCGCGGGGTTCGCGATGGCGCGCAAGCCGTCCGCGGATTGTCTCGCGCCGCATCACCGCAGATAGGCTTCCGTGGCGTAGCGGCGCATCATGCGGTGGCTGTTGAAATAGGCGGCGTTCTTGCTGATGGCGCCCTTCATCACGGCGATCCAGCCGGCCCGGTCGGCGTACCACAGCGGCAGCACCACCTTCTCCAGCTTGTCGTACAAGGAGATGGCGTCGTTGCTGTTGGCGGCCGGGGTGTCGTCGCCCACGGCCCAGCCGGTCACGCCTTCCAGGCAGCCTTCCACCCACCAGCCGTCCAGCACCGAGAGCTGGGGCACGCCGTTGAAGGCCGCCTTCATGCCGCTGGTGCCGGAGGCCTCCAGGGGCCGCAGCGGTGTGTTCAGCCACACGTCCGAGCCGGACACCATGAGCACGGCCAGTGCCATGTCGTAGTCGGGCAGGAAAGCCATGGGGATCGCCCCGGCCAGTTCCCGGATGTGGGCGTGCAGGGATTCGATGAGGCGCTTGCCCGACTCGTCCTTCGGGTGGGCCTTGCCCGCGAGCACGATCTGGAAGGGATGCTCGCGGGCAATGGCCCGCAGCCGCGCCGGATCGGAGAACAGGAGGTCGGCGCGCTTGTAGGCCGTCATGCGCCGGGCGAAGCCGAGGATGGGCCTGTTCGCGTCCAGCGCCACGCCGGTCAGCTCCCGCACCTTGTCCGCCAGGGCCTGCCTCGCCTCCTGGTGGGCCTCCCACAGCTCGCCGTCGGGGATGCGGTCGGCCCGGGAGAGCAGTTCCGGCTCGTGGCACCAGCCCGGCACGTACTGGTCATACACCGCCGCCACGGCCAGGCTGGTCCAGGTGGACGAATGCACCCCGTTGGTCACCGCATGCACGGCGTACCCCGGAAACATCCTGCGCGACACTTCGGCATGGCGCTTGGCCACGCCGTTCACGTATTCGGAGAGGTTCAGGGCCAGGCGGGTCATGTTGAGCCGGTCTTCGCCGGCCAGCAGCCTCACCGCATTCAGGTCCGGCAGGTCGCCGTGGATGCGCTGCACCAGGTCGTAGTCGAACTTGTCGTGGCCTGCATCCACGGGGGTGTGGGTGGTGAAGGTGCACAGTTCGCGCACGCGGGGCAGGTCGTAGGGGCTCTCGCCGGGCCGCAGATCCTCGGCGGGGTAGGCGAAGCGCCGCAGCAGGGCCAGGGTGAGGAAGGCGGAGTGCCCCTCGTTCATGTGGTAGCCCATGAGATTGAAACCCAGGGCCTGGAGCATGGCGATGCCGCCCGCGCCCAGTACCGCCTCCTGCTTGATGCGGTAGGTCTCGTCGCCGCCGTAGAGGTAGTGGGTGATGTCGCGGTCGCGCGGGTCGTTCACCGGCACGTCGGTATCGAGCAGCAATACCGGGATGCCGCCGTCCGCCCGGGAACTCAGCACGTAGAGCCAGCCCCCGATCCATACCTCGCGCCCTTCCAGGGTCAGGGCCACGGCGGCGTGCAGCCGGGTGGCGTAGCGAGCGGGGTCCCAATCGTCCGGACGTTCGACCTGTCGGCCCTGGGAATCGATCTCCTGGCGGAAATAGCCGGCCCGCGACACCAGGGTCACCGCCACCATGGGCACGCCGATGTCCGCCGCGGCGCGCAGCGTGTCCCCCGCCAGCACGCCCAGGCCGCCGCTGTAGGTGGGGATGTCGTTCTCCAGGGCGATCTCCATGGAGAAATAGGCCACCCGCGGCATGTGGGTGAATTCCTCGGTTTTCTTCGCTGCGCGCGCCATGGCCGCTCCCTGCCCAGTGATTCCGGGGAATGATATTGTGCGCGCCCGCCGCGGTTAATATGCTGATCTTCCGGCTGGCGACGATGAGGCAGAAGATGACCGACCTGAGCGACGTGGGTTCATCCATGTCTGAACCGAGGCGACCGGAATGATCCTTGATTCCTCAGTTGAACGCGCCCGAGTGTGGGCCTGCCGGGTCGGCTGGCAAGGCGCGACGAGGCCGCGGGGCCGCCCCCCGCAACGAGGAGCAACGCCGCCAGACGACCCGGCAGGCGCGCAATCGGGCGCGTAGTGGTTCCTGCGCCGGCGCATCAACGCCGTGATCCACGAGGCCAGCACCCGGCTCAACATCGAGCTGCCTTCCTTCAAGCTCACGCGCCGCCAGGTGCTGGTCGACCGCCTGTTTCACGACCCCCGGGTCCAGACCGCGGCGGAGGAGTACGCCCGCGAGAGCAACCGTCCGCTGCCCGAGGTTCGCCAGCAGGTGGATCGCTACTGCCACGAGATCGTCCCCGCCTTCAATGCCTACCTGTATTTTCGCGTCGGCTACTGGATCGCCCGGAAGGTGGCGAAGTCGCTCTACCGCGTGCGCCTGGGCTTCATCGACGAGCCGGCGCTGGCGCGCGTGGCGCCGAAATCCACCGTGGTGTTCGTCATGAACCACCGCAGCAACATGGACTACGTGCTGGTCTCCTTCCTGGCGGCGGAGCGCGCGGCCCTGTCCTACGCCGTGGGCGAGTGGGCGCGGGTGTGGCCGCTGCAGACGCTGATCCGCGCCATGGGCGCCTACTTCGTGCGGCGCGACTCCGGCGACCCGCTCTACCGCACGGTGTTGCAGCGCTACGTGCAGATGGCCACGGAAGCCGGCGTGTGCCAGGCCATGTTCCCGGAGGGCGGGCTGAGCACCGACGGGCGGCTGCGCAAGCCGAAGTTCGGCCTGCTGGACTACATGGTGCGGCACTTCCGCGCCGACGCCGAGCGCGACCTGGTGTTCATCCCCGTGGGCGTGAATTACGACCGCGTGCTGGAGGACCGCACGCTGCTGCTGCGGGGGCGCGGGCGTGGCGGCGCGGCGGATTCGGCGATGCCACGCGGCGACGGCGCCGCGAAAGCGTCCTGCGCGGACGGCTCCGGGGGTGCATTGCGCGAGGTTGGCGCCGCGGCGGGGACCCGCGACGGTGGCTCCACGGTTCGGCGCGGCAACGGCGCCCCGCGGGTCGGCCTGGGCCAAACGCTGCTCAACACCGCGCGTTTCGTGTCCTCCAACCTCTGGCTCATGCTCACCGGCCGCTGGCACCGTTTCGGCTACGCCTGCGTGAATTTCGGCGCTCCGCTGTCCATGCGCGCCTGGGTGGGCGAGCAGGCGCTGGATTTCCCGGCCATGGACGACGCCACGCGCCGCGCCGCCGTGCAGCGCCTGGGCGAGGCGCTGATGGCGCGCATTGGCGAAGTCGTGCCGGTGCTGCCGGTGGCGCTGGCGGCGGCGGTGCTGCGCCAGGACCCGGAGCGCGCCTGGAGCGAGCTGGAACTGAAGGTGGCGGTGGCGGAACTGGCGCGGCGCCTGGACGCCCTCGGCGCCCATCTCTACGTGCCGCGCCAGGACCGGGACTACGCCATCGCCGTGGGCCTGCGCATGCTGGTGCTGCGCCACATCGTCGAGGAGGGCGAGGACGGACTTTTCCGCCCCGAACCCGCCAACCTGGAGGTGCTGGCCTACTACGCCAACTCCGTCGCCCACCTGCTGGAGCGCGGGGACGAGGCCGCCGGCGAGGCGGGCGCGGAGCCTCCCGGCGCCGTTCCCGCCGTGGCCTGCGGCGAAGCGCCGCAAGGCGCCTGCGGATTTCCGCCCCCGGGCGCGCCCGGACTCCCGCCGCACGGCGCGGCCCCGCGCGGCGGGGTACCGGACTGATGCGCCTGTACGTCGCCGTCAGCCACCACGGCTACGGCCACCTGGCGCAGACCGCCGCCGTGCTGTCGGCCGCGCACGCGCTGCGCCCCGGCCTGTCGCTGATCGTGCACTCCGCCCTGCCGACGGCGGTACTGCGCGCCCGCCTGCCCCTGGCCTTCGAGCACTGGCACGAGCCCTGCGACTGCGTGCCGCTGATGCACGACTCCACCCGCCTCGACCTGGACGGCACCCTGGCCGCCTACCGCGATTTCCACCACGGCTGGCCGGCGCGGGTGGACGCCCTGGCGCGGCGCCTGGCCCGCCTGGCGCCCGACGGGGTGTTCTGCAACGTCGCCTACTGGCCCCTGGCCGCCGCGGCCCACGCCGGGTTGCCGGCGGTGGCGCTGTGCTCGCTCAACTGGGCCGACATCTTCGACGCCTGCCTGGGCGGGCGGCCCGGAACCGCGGCCATCCACGCCGAGATGCTGGCCGCCTACCGGGCGGCGGCGCGCTTCCTCAAGCCCCGCCCCGCCATGCCCATGCCCGCCCTGGACAACGGGGAGGACCTGCCGCCCCTGGCCATCCACGGCCGCGAGCGGCGCGCCGAACTGCGCCGCCGGCTGGACCTGCCCGCCGCCACCCGGCTCATCCTGGTCGGCCTGGGCGGCATCCCCCACCGCCTGGACGTGGAGCACTGGCCCAGCCATCCGGGCCTGACCTGGCTGCTGCCCGACGCCTGGGACGTGCATCGCCCCGACGCACGGAGCTACGGCGCCGCCGACATGCCCTACGCCGACCTGCTCGCCTCCAGCGACGCCCTGCTCACCAAGCCCGGCTACGGCAGCTTCGTCGAGGCCGCCACCCTGGGCCTGCCGGTGCTCTACCTGCCGCGCCCGGAATGGCCGGAGGCGGCCTGGCTGGTGGAGTGGCTGCACGGCCACGGGCGGGCCGAGGCCATCGCCGAGGATGCGCTGGCGCGCGGCGCGCTGGCCGAGCCGCTGGAGCGGCTGTGGGCCATGCCGGCGCCGCCGCGGCCGGTGGCCGATCCGGCGGGTGCGGCGCGACGGGTGCTGGAGCTGCTGTAACGCTACAGCCGCCATGACGCCGGTCCCGGACCATGGTGTGGCGCGGCCGTTACCGGGAGGGGGTGGGCGGGGCGCGCCGGCGTGAAAACCCGGTGCAGCCCGCCGGATATTCACATCAGCGCTTGCGGCCGTGTTCCCGATTCCGTCACACCCGCCAGACCGATGGCACGGACCCGCTCCGCCAGCGCAAAGCTCCTGTCCCCGGGGTGGACCACCCGAAGTTCCTCCAGCCCCAGGGTCTCCATGGCCACCTGCATGGAGCGGGTGAGTTGCGGGCGCTCGGTGTACTTCACTTCGTAACCGACAGGGGGGCCGTCGCCGAAGACCACCAGATCCACCTCCGCACGCCCGTAGGCGGACCAGAAATAGACGTCCGCCTGGTCGTGGCGGCGGATGATTTCCTCGATGGCGAAGCCTTCCCACGACGCGCCCAGTTTGGGGTGGCGGATGAGGGCATCGCGCCCGGTGATGCCCATCAGGGTGTGGAACAGGCCCGCATCCCGCAAGTAGAGCTTGGGGGCCTTGACCTGGCGCTTGGCCACGTTGGCGTGCCAGGGCTGGAGCAGCCGCACCATGAAGGTGGCGGCGAGGATGTCCAGGTAGCGGCGCACGGTGGTGTCGGCGGCGCCGAAGGAGCGGCCCAATTCGGAGAAGTTGACCAGTTGGCCATGGTAGTGGGCCAGCATCATCCAGAAGCGGCGCAGCGCCTGGGGCGGCACGGCGATGCCCAGGGCCGGCAGGTCGCGTTCGAGGAAGGTGGCGACGTAGCTGCGGCGCCACAGGTTGCTGGCGTCTTCGTCGGGGGCGAGGAAGGAACGCGGGAACCCGCCCCGGAGCCAGAGGCGGTCCATGTGGGCGGCTCCCACCTCGGGCAGTGTGAACGGCGTCAGTTCGATGTGGCCGATGCGCCCGGCCAGGGTCTCGGACGACTGGCGGATCAGGTCGCGCGAGGCGCTGCCGAGGATGAGGAAGCGCCCCGCGTTGTCGGGGCGGTCCGCCAGCACCCGCAGCACCGGGAACAGGTCGGGCAGCCGCTGAATCTCATCGATGATCACCAGCCCGCCCAGGGCTTGCAGCGCCAGCCTGGGTTCGGCCAGCGCGGCCAGGTCGGTGGGGTCTTCGAGATCGAAGCGCGTCACCAGCCCCGGCGACGCTTCGGCGAACATGCGCGCCAGCGTGGTCTTGCCGCATTGGCGCGGCCCCAGCAGCGCCACCACCGGATGCACGGCGAACTGGCGGGCGATCTGCTTGAGGTAGTGAGGGCGATCCATGGGGGCAGTCGGGGCATGGCTTGTGAAAATTCTGCGCTGTGTACCGTATTTTCACAAGATCCAGGCCGAAACCCATCCGGCACGGGTGCCGACTACCCGGACGGGGGAAGCCCGCGCAGGCCTGTTCCACCCGCCGGGCTGTCGTTTCCCGCTCCCCCGGATCGCGCCTAGCCCGAACTTTGATCCCCAATTAAACGCAAGTGCGCGCCGCGTCTGAGGTTTTGGTCCGGCGGTGCGACCGCTACTGGGTACAAGCCGGATTCAAACCGAGCAGGGTGAAGGCTTTGGCTTGAAGCGGGGTGGGCCGGGTGGTGAGGATGATCTTGGCCTCGGGGTTGAGGTGCGTGGAGGCGACGTAGTAGGTCAGCGTACCGAGGTCTTGCAGCAGCGTCCTGAAGCTGTGCACAGGCAGCCCGTCCTCGGTGGTCTTGGCCGCGTCCTTGGCCTTGGCCTGGGGGGGGGAGCGAACCGCCTTGGCCACCGGCGAGGGGCGGCTACGCGGCCGCAGGCAGGATCAGCCGTGCCTCCAGGCCGCCAAGCGGCGACTCGGCCAGGGTGACCCGCCCGCCATAGAGGCGAGCCAGGTCATCGACGATGGCGAGGCCGAGTCCTGTCCCCGGCACCTGCTCGTCCGCCCTGACACCGCGGCGGATCATGGCCTCCCGCTGATCGGATGCAATGCCCGGGCCGTCGTCCTCGACCCCGATATCGAGCCTGTCCCCGTCGATCCGGGCATGAATCTCGACGCGGGAAGCGGCCCACTTGCAGGCATTGTCGAGCAGATTGCCCAGCATCTCCTGCAAGTCCTGCTCCTCGCCACGGAACAGGAGATCCGGCGCCGTCGGGTGGACGACCAGTGCCAATCGCCGCCCGGCATGAATGCGTTGCATCGTGCGCACCAGCCCATCGACGGCCGCCCTGACAGGCGTTCGCGCACCGGGCACGCGTACCGCGGCAGCCGCTTGCGCCCGAGCCAGGTGGTAATCCACCTGCTTGCGCGCCATCTCGACCTGGCCGACGACGAGTCGGGCGAGGTGATCGTCCTTGCCATGGGCGGCATTGGCGAGAACGCTCAATGGGGTCTTCAGGGCATGGGCAAGATCGCCCGCTTGCGTGCGCGCGCGCTCGACAACGTCCGCGTTCTGCGTTAACACGCTGTTGAATTCTTCCACCAGCGGCATGAGCTCGGCCGGGAAGGCTCCTTCCATCTGCCGGGCATCACCACCGCGCACCCGCCCGAGCGCGCGGCGCAACTGGCGCAGCGGTGCCAGGCCGACGACGACCTGCAGCAGAGCGGCAAATGCAAGCCCCAGGCCAAGCACGCCGAGCGCCAGCCATAGCGCGCCATTGAAGCGGGATACCGGCTCGATCATCAGGCGTTCATCGGCGGCGACGATCAGGCGCAGCGAAACGTCGTCGATTCGCACGGCGCGCTCGACCGCTCCCAGCATCGTCCCATCCGGACCGGCGATTCGATGTTGGTGCACTTCCCCATCCATCGGCACATCCGCAGGAACGGCGAGCACCTGATCCCACAAGGAGCGGGAGCGCAGCAGCGCGTCCACCGCCAGCATTCCCGGACCGGCGATGCGGTCGATTTGCCAGTAGAGACCACCAAACGGCCTGTTGATGCGGGGATCGCTCAGGGGCACCGACAGGGTGGGTCGGCCCTGACCGTCCAGGACCAGATGCGCCGTCAATTGGTCGAGATGGGTCCCCAATTCGGCATTGAACTGCGCTGCCACGTGGCTGCGAAACAGGCTGCCCAGCCCCCATCCCGCGAAGACGATCGACGCCGCGATCCAGACCAGCGTTGTGGCCAACAGCCGAATGCGCAGCGAGCCGCGCAGCGTCGCCGGATTCATTGCGGACTGGCGAGGCGGTAACCCAGGCCGCGGATCGTTTCGATCAGCCTAGGCGGCAGCTTCTTGCGCAGGCGGGCGATGAAGACCTCGACGGTATTCGAGTCGCGGTCGAAATCCTGCGCGTAGATATGTTCAACCAGGTTGGTACGCGAAACCACTTCGCCCTGGTGGTGCATCAGGTAGGCGAGCACGCGGTATTCGTGGCTGGTCAGCGCCAATGCCTGGCCATCGACGGTGGCGCGATGGGTCCGCGTATCCAGCGTCAGCGGGCCGCAGGTCAGTTCGGCGCTGGCGTGGCCGCCGGCGCGGCGGATCAGGGCGCGCAGACGGGCCAGCAACTCCTCCATGTGAAAAGGCTTGGACAGGTAGTCGTCGGCGCCCGCATCGATGCCGGCCACCTTCTCGTGCCAGCCGTCGCGCGCCGTGAGTATCAAGACCGGCATGGCGCGCCCGGCAGCGCGCCATTTCTTGAGCACCGTGATGCCATCCATTTGGGGCAAGCCAAGGTCCAGGACGACCGCGTCAATCGCCTCGGTATCACCCATGAAATGCGCATCGACGCCGTTATGGGCCGAATCCACGACATAGCCGGCGGCGGCCAGCCCCGCGGCCAGTTGCGCGGCCAGGGTCGGCTCATCTTCGACCAACAGAATGCGCATCAGGGCTCCATCCTGCGGTGACTCCCCTTGACCTGCTGTCCCTTGCTGCCGAGCAGGCGGCCGTCGCGGCCATCGATTTTCAGTTTGACCAACGCCCCGCCCGCTCGCAGGACCTTGATTTCGTAGATCCAGCGTTCTCCCTTTTGCTCCAGCTCGACTTCCATGATCTGTCCCGGATAGTCGCGTTCGACCCGTTCGAGGATCGTCCGCAGCGGCAGCACCTCGCCGGCTTCCAGCGCCTGGCGGGCACGATCATGGTCGTGCTGTCCGTCGCCCGCATGGCTTGGCCCGGCGCCCAGAGCCGCCAGAATCAGCCCGCCCGCCAGCCCGGTACGCAATCCTCTGAATGACATTCCGCCTGCCATCGTGGCGACCCCAATCCTCGCATTGCAATGGACGACTGTTTAGCCCGTCGCGGGTGAACACAGGATGAACGGCGGATTCACCTTCCGTTCAGTTGGCTCCGGGCATAGTGCGTCCCACACAAGCATGTATCGCAGGGAGAAACCATGATCCTTGATTCCTCGGTTGACCGCTCGTTTTCCCTCGGGAGGCTACGTGGAGTTTGAGGTCTGCGCCTTCGCTCACGCTCGCCGGATGGGTGAGTCCGCTACGCGCCCGATTGCGCGCCTGCCGGGCCGTCTGGCGGCGTTGCTCCTCGTTGCGGGGGGGCGGCCCCGCGGCCTCGTCGCGCCTTGCCAGCCGACCCGGCAGGCCCACACTCGGGCGCGTTCAACCGAGGAATCAAGGATGAACCGAAAACTCGCCGTTGCCGCAGGAGCCGTCGCCATGCTCCTGACTACGCCCATTCTTGCTGGCCCGCGGGAGGATCTGCTGGCTCAGTATGCCACTGCCGCAAAGGCCGCCGCATCCGCCTTCTCCGGATTCTCCGCCGCTCGCGGCAAGACTTTGCACACCCAGGCGTTCGTCGGCGGCAAGCCCGACACGCCGGCCTGCACGTCCTGCCATGGCCAGGACCCGCGCAGCGCAGGTCGCAGTCTGGCCGGAAAGGTCATCGACCCGGTGGCGGTCTCGGTCTCCCCCTCTCGTTATGCCGATCCGGCGAAAGTCGAGAAGTGGTTCAAGCGCAACTGCAACGAGGTGCTGGGGCGCGAATGCGCGACGCAGGAAAAGGGTGACTGGCTCACCTACATGTTCAGCCAGTAAGCCGCCGAAACCGAACCCATTCGTCGAGGAGTCCCCGATGACCATCCCCTATCGCCCGCTCGTCCTTGGTTTCGCCGCCATCGCCTTTTCGCTCGTGTTGCTGCAAAGGGCACAGGCCGGCGGCAGCCACTTCTTCGCGCCAGTCGCCGATCCCGTCGTCCGGGAGGAGTGCGGAAGCTGCCACATGCCGTTTGCCGCATCGATGCTTCCAGCCGATTCGTGGCAACGCATGATGGGCAATCTGAAGGACCACTTCGGCGATGACGCCAGCGTCGATGCCGAGACCGCCCGCCGGATCACCGGATACCTCGTCGCCAATGCCGCCGATACGGGAGGTCGGCGCTACAGCGACAAGTTGCTGCGCGGCGTAGCGATGAACAATGCCCCCCTGCGCATCACGGAGTTGCCCAAGTGGGTGCGCGAACACCGCAAGGTCGCCGACTGGGAATGGAAGCACAAGGACGTTCGCACCCGGGCCAACTGCGCCGCCTGCCACCGCGATGCCGAGCGCGGCTACTACGACGAGTGACGCAGCGAACATACGGTCATCAACCCGAGGCACCAGGAGGTTTCCATCATGCGTACCCCGACAGCTCTTACTACCTTCGTTCTGTCCGCCGCACTGGTGGCGGGCGGCATTTTTTCGCCGCCCGCCTTCGCCCAGGACAACCGACCTGCCACCGTCGTCGAGCGACAGTGGCTGTCAATTCCCCAGGTCCATGACAAGCTTGAGGCGGCCGGATACCGCCATATCGAGAAGATCGAGCGCGAGCGCGGCAGCTACGAGGTCAGGGCCTCCGACCCCTCGGGCCAGCGCGTCAAGCTGTACGTCAATCCGACAACGGGGAAAATTTCCGACCGATCCGTGGAGAGCCGCAGGCGTCACAGGGGCGACGGCGTGACGGCGAACGACCGCAGGTACAGGTCTGCCGACTGCAACGAACGACGCTGCCGCGACGACCTGCCACAAGCCGCGCCCGCCAGCCCGCCAAAGGCCAGGTAATCCACCCGACTTGGTGGTATCGCCATGAAAACCATTCTCGCCAGTCTCATCGGCCTCGTCTCGCTTGCCTGGGGTTGGGGTGCCTTCGTCGCCGGCAGTACGGCAGGCGGCACCGCCCCCTGGGCCATCAGGCAGGAAGCGCTCTACCTGACCGGGCTGTTGTCCATCGCCCTGATGTCCTTCGCCGTGCTCCTGGCAGCCCGCCCGGCGTGGCTCGAAGGACCGCTGGGCGGCATGGATCGCATGTACCGTACCCACAAGTGGGCTGGCATCCTCGCCGTGGGCTTCGCCGCCCTGCATTGGCTGGTCGAGATGTCGGACGATGTCATCAAGGCCCTGGTCGGCCGCGAAGGGCGGTTGCCCAAGGAGAAGTATGCCGGCTTCCTGGAAGTGCTGCGCGACCTGGCCGAGGGCATGGGCGAGTGGGCGATCTACGCCGTGCTCGCGATGCTGGCGCTGACCCTGTGGAAGCGCTTTTCCTACCGGCCATGGCGCTTTCTGCACCAGGCCATGCCGGCGATCTACCTGATGCTGGTCTTTCATGCCGCACTGCTTGCGCCCGCCGATTATTGGAGCGAGCCGGCCGGCTGGCTGCTCGTCCTGTTGTTGACCGGCGGTGTCTACGGCAGCTTGCACTCCCTGACCGGGCGCATCGGTCGCTCTCGCCAGGTGCAGGGCAAAATCCTGTCCATCGAGCAATCGGCTGCCGACATCGTCGCCGTGCGCTGCCGACTCGGCGAAGGCTGGCGCGGACATCGCTCCGGCCAGTTCGCCTTCATCACCTTTGATCGCGCCGAGGGGCCGCACCCCTTCACGATCGCCAGTGCCGATCGAGGCGACCGGACGGTCACCTTTCACATCAAGGCGCTCGGCGACTACACGCGCAGCCTCGCTGGCCGCCTTCAGGCCGGCCAGCCCGTCACCGTCGAAGGGCCTTACGGTCGCTTCGACATGGCGCGCCGCAACCGGCGGGCGCAGCAAGTCTGGATTGCCGGCGGCATCGGTATCACGCCTTTCCTTGCCTGGCTGGAATCACTCCAGACGCAGCCGGCCGATGCCCCCGCCGCCGATCTCCACTACTGCACGCGGGATCGGGAAACCGATCCCTTCGTGGCCCGACTGGAAGCGCTATGCGAATCGTTGCCGAAAGTCTGCCTCCACGTGCACGGCTCCCGGCAGGGCGAGTCGCTGACTGCGACAACCCTGGCGGCCGCCAAGGGCAAGGGCCGTGCCGAAGTCTGGTTTTGCGGCCCACAGGGTCTTGCGGATGCCCTCAAGACGGGTTTGCGTGACACCCGCGGCGGCCAGTTCCGCTTTCATCAGGAAGCGTTCGAGATGCGATAGATCGTGTTTCTTAGTTGGGTAGCCCGACGACCGGGAATGGTCCGACCTACGCTTTCTTGAAAGGTAACGCGCGCCCCGCCGGGCCGTCGTTTCCCGCTCCCCGGGATCGCGCCTAGCGCTTGTGCGGAGCGCGCGCGGGGGTCGCCGGCGCGGGTGACGCACGCCCCGGAGCGTCACGCCTTACGGCGACCAGGGCGGCCTCGGTGCGGCTGCGCACGTGCAGCTTCTGCAGCACCACCGTCACGTAATGCTTGACCGTCTTTTCGGCGAGGTGCAACTGCTCGCCGATCTCGCGGTTGGTGAGCCCGCGGGAGATCAGATCGAGGACGCCGATCTCGCGCGTGGTGAGTTCGCACAGGGGATCGGACGCCCGCGGACGGGAGAACTCGAACACCAGTTCCGCCGCCAGTTCCGGCGTGATGTAGGCGTCGCCGCCGGCGATGCGGCGCACGGCGGCGCGCAGATCGGCTGCCGACACGCCCTTGAGCACGTATCCGTGCGCCCCGGCCTTGAGCGCGGCAAACAGGTTGTCGTGCTCCTCCGAGACGGTGAGCATCATGATGCGAACGCCGGGCTGCTGAGAGGCGATCTTCGCCGCCGCGTCGATGCCTCCCATCGCGGGCATCGTGATGTCGAGCATCACCAGGTCGGGACTCAGGCGCCCGGCAAGCTCGACCGCCTCTTCGGCGCTGCTGGCCTCGGCGATGACCCGCAGCTCGGGGTCGGCGCCCAGGGAGTGGGCGACCCCCTCGCGGAACAGCGGGTGGTCGTCGGCGATGAGGATGCGTATCGGGTTAGGCATTGACCGTCTCGTCCATGGACAGGGGAAGCCGGGCGCGGACGCGCGTGCCGTGTCCGTGGCTGGAATCGATCTCGAACAGGCCGCCGAGCACCCTTACCCGCTCGCACATGAACGCCAGCCCCATGCGCCCGCCGGCAGGCGCAGCCTGGGGATCGAAGCCGGGGCCGTAGTCGGCCACCTCCACCTGGACCTGTCCACCGACACGACGCAGGCGCACCTGCTGCGCGCTGCCCCGGGCATGCCAGCAGCCATTGGCGAGGGCCTCCTGGATGACCCGGTAGACCGTGATCTTGACGGCCAGCGGGGCCTCGTCCGCCGCCTCGTCGGCGGCGGCGTCATCGACGTCCACCTCCACCGTCTGCGCGAACTTGCGCTCGAAATCGCGCACCGCGCGCCTCGCCGTGTCGGACAGCGAAAGCTGCTCGATCCCCGGCGGCATCCGCAAGCCGGCGGCGATGGTTCTGAGTTCGTCCAGGGACGAGGACAGGGCGCCGTGAACGGTCTTCAGGTCGTAACCCACGTCGCGTCCCGAGAGCGCGCAGTTGCTGCACGCCCCGGTAAGTTCCTCGAAGCGCAACAGGGCGAGCGCCAGGGCCTGCGCCGGCCCGTCGTGGATGTCGGCGGCCACCCTTTGCAGGAACTGCTCGTTCAGGGTGGTGGTGTGGGCCGCGGCCTCGCGCAGGCGCTCGCGCATGCCGACGTTGTCGGCCAGGGCATGGTGCAGCTCGCTGATTTTCGCGCGCAGCTCGCGGCTCTGGATGAGCAGCGTGGCACTGGCGCGGCGCACCAGGCCGAGCAGTAGCAGGTAGATCGCCGCGGCGCCCACCACGACGAGCAGCCAGCCGCGCATCTGTGCGGCGCGGATGTCGCGGCCCAGGTTCTCCACCGAGTGATAGAACTCAGCCACGGCCACGACGGCTCCGTCCGCATCCGGGCGCACCGGCACGTAGACCTCGAGCAGGCGCGGCCAATGCGAGCGCTCGAAGACGTTGTCGGGTTCCTCCAGGACGCTCAGCCGGGCCTGCACCGCCCCGCCGAAGGCCGCGGCGAGCAGGTCTTCCACCGGAAACCGGCGCCCGATCTGGGCATGGTCGCTGCTGTAGAGAATGCTGCCGTCGCCGCGCCACAGCTTGAAGCGCACCACCTTGCGCCGTAGCGGGCCGTCCACGAACAGGCGATCGAGGGCTGCCTGCATGTCGTGGCCCGCGGCGGGCACGGTGGAGCGGATCCAGGGCTGCGCGACGAGGATGCTTTCCACGTAGACGGCGGCAATGGCGGCGGCGCGGTTGGCGGCGCTGTCCTCGAGCTGGCGTTCGAGCCACAAGCCGATCACCACGGTGCCGCCCAGCAGGATCAGGAAACTCACCAGCAGAAACTGGCGCGAGAAGCTGACGCGACTGAAGGGGCGATTCAATGCGGTGGGCATTGTGACGCTGCTCCTCCGGGGGCAGGTGCCCCGGCTCGATTCGATGGTATCACGCGAGGGTCCGAACCGACCCGCGACCAAAGTCTCAGGGGTTTGCGACTTCCCTCCGGCACGGGCAAAGCCGTTGGGCCGTAGCGGATTATTAAGGATTAAAGAAAATGGAGGTGGCCGGCAGTGCAAGCGACGACACGTGGCGAGAAGAGGCAATCAGGCGTTGCGCAAGTCCGACTGCAGGCCAGTACTGGAATCCGGAAGTGGAACGCTGATGGGGTTCAAGCCCCGCCGGCAAGGAACACTACAAGTTCGAGGGAGGGTCCATGTCCAGCTTGTCAGGCAAGATCGTCAGAACCATCCGCGCGCTGTCCGTGCTGCTCGCGGCCGCGGTCATCTCCACCCCCAGCGAGGCCACGCCGGCTTTCGCACGGCAAATGGGCAAGGCGTGCGTGACCTGTCACTTCCAGCACTACCCGGCGCTCAACACCTATGGCC
>JACQYB010000014.1:66995-98392 GCA_016208415.1 Betaproteobacteria bacterium
GGCCGGCGGTTTCACCGAGATGGGCAAGCAGGGCAAGATCAAGGGCAAGGACATGTCGCTGCCCGACGTCCTCAACGCCAGCCTGTTTACCAAGATCCGCTACCAGAAGAGCAACGGCAAGGATCTTTCCAACCAGCCCACCATCGCCAGCGGCGAATGGCAGTTCCCCGACGAGTTCGCGCTGCTGTTCGGCGGGCGCGTGACGGAGAACATCGGCTACATGCTGGAAGGCCAGTTGGCCAACGGCGCCGCGCCCTTCCTGGCGGGGTTCAAGATGCCCATGATGTTCCCGGCGGGCGGGCTCAAGGTCGGCGTGGTTCCCTACACCACCGACGCCCTGGGGGCCTCCTACGGCTTTGAATTGCTCAACACCGGCGCGGTGCGCAACGTGCGCATCTCGGAGCACCGCAACGAGACCTCCGCCCAGCAGTACATCGGCACGGCCACGGCGGCCATGGGCGCGGCCTTCGTGGTGTGGGATCCGAAGTTCTTCGTCAACGTCTCCAAGTGGTCGGCGAACCATGTCGCGGTGGCGGAAGAGCGCGCCAACGGCAACCCCAGTTCCACCTATGCGCGCGCGGCCTTCACCCCCTCCTTCGGCGGCTGGGACCTGGGCGTGGGCGTGCAGTCCTGGAGCGGCTCGTCCAAGCACGACGACGACACCGGGACCGGGACCGTGCTGACGGTCAACACCAAGGCATGGGCGGTGGATGCGCAGGCGCAGGGCGTCGTGGGCGGCATGCCGCTGGGTGTGTACCTGACCCATGCCCGGGCGCCGGGAAGCGCCGCCGGGGCTGTGGTGAAGAACCTGTTCAACACCAATCCCAACGCCAAGAAGGCCACCGTCATCACGGCCGAACTCGGCGTGCTGCCCAACAAGGCGACCGTGCTGTTCGCCTACCGCTGGGCGGACACCGGCGGCCTGACCAACAGCCGCGACAACGGCCCGACCCTCGGCGCCACCTACCAGCTCTCGCAGAACGTGCAGTTGCAGTTGGTGCACAGCAAGCGCAGCCGGCTGGGCTACGCTGGTTCAGAGAGCAACGGCGATCGCCTCACCACCTTCATGCTGTCCGCCGGCTTCTGAGAGGAGTGGCGCCAGCGTGACAAGAGGGGAAAGCCCCGGCGGGACTTTCCCCTCGCTCGCCGCAGTGGCCAGGCAGGGCTGTCGCGCGAATTTGTGATCGGCCGATGGTGAAGGGGGGAAGCAAATGATCCGAACCGGACGCGCACCGGCGAGCAGATCGGGGCGCCGGCGTGCCGGCCACCCGAGCAAACCGGCCCTGTTTCTGATGCTGGGGCTGCTGGCCAGCGCATCGATGCCGCTTGCGGCCCAGGCGCAGGGCACCGGTCCCAACCCGCTGTGCGCCGCCTGCCACAACCCGGACGGCAACAGCACCATCCCCGAGAATCCGAAGCTTGCCGGGCTCGATGCCGAATACATCGCCAAGCAGCTTGCGGACTTCAGGAAGCACAAGCGTGTCAGCGAGACCATGGGTCCGATGGCCGGACAGATCACCGAGGCCGACATCGATGTTCTGGCGGCTTACTACAGCGAGCAGAAGCCGACGCCGGGGGTCGTGACGGACCCCAAACTGGCCGCGCAGGGGCAGGTGATCTACGACGAGGGCATCGTCGGCAGCGCGGTTCCGGCGTGCTCCGGCTGCCACAACGAAGACGGCAGCGGCACGGCGAAGTATCCCCGCCTGGCGGGCCAGCACACCGCCTACATGGTCCAGCAGATGAAGAACTTCAAGAACGGCGTGCGCAACAACGACATCCGCGAAGTGATGAGCGCCGTGGCCAAGCGCATGACCGAGCAGGAAATGAAGGCGGTGGCGGAATACATCGCCGGCCTGAAGGGGGGTAACCCATGAGATCAATGCTGATCGTCGCCCTGGCGCTGCTGCCGGTGTGTGCCGCCCTCGCCGATGCCCCCGACACGGCCGCGAGCCCCAGGGGGATCGGAGCCAAGGATTACGTCTGGAACAGGATGACCCCGGAACAGGTCGAGGTGCTGCGCAAGACCGGCGATGCGGCACGCGGGCGGGAGGCGTTCCGCGGCTGCCGCGGCTGCCACAGAAGCGACGGTTTCGGCCGCGTCGACGGCATCTATCCGAAGCTGACCGGGCAGCACGCCGCGGTGATCATCAAGCAGGTGACCGATATCCGCGCCGGCGTGCGCATCAATCCGAAGATGGAGCCCTTTTCCTCCGACCACGCCGTCAGCCCGCAGGAGATCGCCGATATCGCGGCGTTCCTCGCCGCCGAGACCACCATCAAGGAAAACGGCAAGGGGCCGGGCGACCAGGTTCGGGTCGGCGAACAGATCTACACCCAACGGGGATGCTTCAAGTGCCACGGCCGGCGCGGCGAGGGCAACGAGGAAAAGATGTACCCCGCGGTGGCCGCCCAGCATTACAGCTACCTGCTGCGGGAAATGCAGCTCATCAAGCTGGAGGCACGGGGCAACTCCCATCCCGACATGGTCACGGTGCTGCGCGACTTCTCCACGGCGGATCTGGAGGCCGTGGCCGACTACCTGTCCAGGATGCCCGACCACCGCCAGGCCAGGGCTCCGGAAGGCGGCAAGTGACAAGGCTGGGCGTGGAGTTCCTGGCGGGCCGGGTGGGACGGGCCGGCGAATGAGGCAGGTTGCGGCGTTGGCGGTGTTGGCGCTGGCCGCGGGGGCAGTCCCGGCCGCCGACGGGGAGGCCATCTACAATCGGGCGTGCAAGAAATGCCATCGCATCGGACTTGAAGACTCGCCGGTCGCCGGGGACAAGGCGGCCTGGGCACCGCTGCTGGAGAAGGGCATGGCCACGCTCTACCAGAGCGTGATCGAGGGCAAGGGGTCCATGGAGCCGCGCGCCAACAAGCCCGATCTGACCGACGAGGAACTGCGGGCCGCCGTGGATTACATGGTCGACCTGGTGAAGTAGCTGCGCGCCGTGCGGGGAATGGCGCTCGGTCCTGGGCGGGCGGCGGGCCGGGTGGTACGGCAGCCGCCTGCGAAGAGACGCGGCGCGGCGACCTGAAGGTTTTGAACGGGGGAGGTCAGGAATGAGATGTTCTGGAAATTCGGCGCTCACCGCATGGTGTGGCGCGGCGTCGCTGGTGGTGGCGGGGTGTTCGGGCATGCCGTCGATGCCCAATCCCATGGCGCTCGTCGGCGGCTCTTCGGCCCTCCACGCCGAGGTGCCGGTCAGGCCGGCGGCCACGCCCCTGTCGCGCGCGGGGCAGCCGATCGTCCTGCGCGTGGCCGACTACACGGATGCACGGCCCAATGCGCCGTCGCGCAAGATCGGCGACATCCGCGCCACCGTGGCCAACATGCACGGCACCGAACTGGCCCTGGACCAGGACATCCCGGCCGTGCTGGGCACCGCGGTGAGGAGCCAGCTCAGCGCCGACGGCTTCCGTCTCGTCAGCCGGGCGGGGGAGGCGCATGACTTCGAGGTCGGCGGGGTCGTCAAGACCCTGCAACTGAACATCGCCGAGCGCGACGCGCTGGCCGTTGCAACGGAAGTGACCGTGCGCAGCGGCAAGACCGGCGAGGTCCTGTGGTCCGGACTGGTGACCGAGAAATCGGACCGCTTCGCCGGAGTCAATGGCAACACCCGTGCCTCCATCACCGAATACCTCGGCGAGGGGCTGGCGGAGGTGGCGGTCAAGACCAGTGCCTCCATCGCCGAGGGGCTGGCGAAGTCCTATCCCCGAAGCGTTTCCGCCACCGCGCCGCGGAACGTCTCGGCGGTGCCGGGCGTGACGGTGCTGCAGGCGCCCGCGTCGCGGGAGAGCCCGGCCGCCACGGCGGGCGTCGCGGCGGTCGCGGAACGGGCGCCGGGGAGTGCCGCCGCGGGCCATTTTTCGGTGACCACCAGTCCGTCCCGGGCAAAGGTGTATCTGGACGACGTCTACTACGGCCTGACGCCGCTGAAGATCTCCCTCGATCCGGGCGTGCACCGCTTCACGTTCAAGCTGGACGGCCACAAGACGGCCACCGAGAAGGTCTCGGTGCGCCCCGGGGAGACGACCGAACTTGAGCTGAAATTCGAGAGGTAGGGGGCAGCGGCGGCCAGACGCGTTGGAGTGGATGGGCGTCAACCCGGCGGCGGATCGTTGGCAGTGCCATCGCTGGAAGCGCGAGCCAGAACCCGCCGGATTTCCGTGACCCTCGCGCAGAAGCCGGGTATCACCGTCTGCACGGTGTCCCAGACGATTTCCGGGTTCACCGACATGTAGCCGTGAATGAGCCGGTTGCGCATTCCGGCAATGTCGCCCCAGGGAACATCGGGATGCCTGGCCTTAAGCCCAGGGCTTAGCTTGGTCACCGCTTCGCCGACGATTTCAAGGTTGCGGATCACCCCGTCCTGGACGAGTTCATTGGCGATGAATTCCGCCTCGTCCCTACCTACCGTATACCGATTGACCCTGGCGATGGCCTGCTGGATGTGCTCGAGGTAGTCCGCGTCGCGCAGGCGGTCGCTCATAACGGGCGTGCCTCCTGCAGGACCCGGTCGCGCACGCGGGGAGGAAGATCACCGGCGGTCAGTACGTCCACGGGGACGCCGAGCTGCTCTTCGATGGCGCGTTGCAGGCGCGCCATGTCGAGCAGAGTGGTGCCCCGGGGGACATCCACCAGCAGATCGACGTCGCTGTCCTCGGTGTCCCGACCATGCAGTACCGACCCGAAAATTCGGACGTTGGCGGCGCCGATGCGCGCGGCGATGGCCAGTACCGCGTCCCGGTGGCACTCGAGGGCTTCAGACGGTTTCATGGGGATCCTTTCTCAAGGGGTCCTTGAGGATCATACGCTGCCGCCTGAAATTCTCCTTGAAAACGCCGCGGAATCGACCGCCCCGCAATCAACACCACTCACGCCACGGAAGAGCAGCCGTTAAGGCGGCGATAAGTTTCCCTCGTCAGACTGCAATGGCGGCCGGGGAATCAGGACCACGGTCGAGCAAACCGATGGACTTGATGAGGATCTGGCGATGAAACTGTTGTCTCTGACCGTGCTGCTTGCGCTGTTGCCGATGGGCTCGGCGCTAGCCGATGCCGTCGATGCCGCGAAAAGCCCCCAGGGATACGGCAGCAAGGCTTATGTGTGGAACCGGATGAACCCCGAGCAGATCGACGTGCTGCGCAAGAGCGGCGATGCGGCGCGCGGCCGGGAAGCTTTCCGCGCCTGCAGCGGCTGCCACAAACCCGACGGCTTCGGCCTGATCGATGGCACCTATCCCAAACTCGCCGGGCAGCATGCGGCGGTGATCGTCAAGCAGGTGACCGACGTGCGCGCCGGCATCCGCGCCAATCCGAAGATGGCGCCGTTCGCCTCCCGGCACGCCGTCAACACCCAGGAGATCGCCGACATCGCGGTCTTTCTCGCGGCCCAGCGCACGGCGCGGGAAAACGGCAAAGGCCCGGGCGAGCGGCTGTCCCGCGGCGAAGAACTGTACAAGAAGGGCTGCACCACGTGCCACGGCGAGCGCGGCCAGGGCAGCGAGGCCAGGATCTACCCGGCGGTGGCCGCCCAGCATTACGGCTACCTGTTGCGCGAACTGGAGCACATCAAGGGCGGCACGCGCGGCAATGCCCATCCGCGGATGGTCAGGGCCCTGCGTGGCTACTCCGCCGGCGATCTGGCGGCGGTCGCGGACTACCTGTCGAGGATGCCCGGCGGCGAGCCGACTCCCGTCGTCCAGGCGGGCGAGACGGTGAATGATTTTCCGGTCGTCGCCCGCCTGCCCTGAAGCTGCGCCTGGCTCATGGCCACGGGGCGCTGGCACCGCCCCCGGTCACGCCGCGGCGATGCCAAGGGCGATCCGGATGGGCTCCAGAAGCCGTTCGTCCATGTGCATCGTGCGCAGGCAGGCGGCGAGATGCTGGCCCTGGGCCACCATTCCGACCGCCGCGTGGTAGGCGCTCACCGCGGCTTCACCGTAGGCGGCACGGGTCTTGTCCCATGCCGCCGGCGGGATGTCTCCCCAGGCATGGATCAGCATCGCCAGGTCGATGATGTCGCGACTGGCGGTGGAGACGTCGGCGTACCGGTCGGCGTTGGCCAGCAGCTTCTCCGCGTACATGTCTGTCGCACACAGAACGGGGACGCCCCATTCGCGCTTCATGGCACCCTGAAGCGGAATGCGGTCCTCGTGGTTGATTTCCAGTTTGACGGGGATACCGTCGATCTCCACGATGTTGCGCACGCCGTAGCGGTCTGCGCGCAATTCGCGCAGCGCGCGCGGCACCTCGCCGGGGAAGAAGCCGGCCAGTCCCCGCTCCCAGACCACCTCGCGCACCATGCGGTAGCCCTCGCGGGTCGCACAGAGGAAATCCACGTCCAGGGATTCGCGGTACTCACCGGCGCTCAAACATGGAGTACCCCGGCACCGAATTCCCGCACCAGGCGATCCAGGAGTTCGCGCTCCGCGGCGGTGAGGTGCTGCGGTTCGACGAAACGCCAGTTGGCCTCGTACAGCGCCAGCGCCTCCCGCTCGTCGATGGTGTCGTCATCGCGGCGGTTCCAGGCGAGCAGGCGCAACTGGGGGTAGTCGGACAAGCGCAGCATGCGCCCAATCTACACCCTTGCCAGGACGGCCTCAATCGTGTGGGCTGGCGGTGGGCGGCGCGGCCGGGATGTGCGAAGGGGCAGGTTGACGTTCACGTCAACGTCACGTAGATTCACCCGGCGCCGCCGCGCTATCGTGTTCCCTCTCGCCCCGAGGTTTTCGCCATGACCGACCTCAGTCACGTCGCGGACCAGCCGCTGACTCAAGCCGCGGACAAGCTGCCCAGTCGCCCCGCCGACCCGCCGTCCGCTCGCGCCCACCCCCGCGCTGCCGGCAGGAAGCCGGCGCCGTACAAGCCGCGCCACAAGATCCGCTTCGTCACCGCCGCCTCGCTGTTCGACGGCCACGACGCCTCGATCAACATCATGCGGCGCATCCTCCAGGCCAGCGGCGCGGAGGTGATCCACCTGGGGCACAACCGCTCGGTGCAGGACATCGTCACCGCGGCGCTGCAGGAGGACGTGCAGGGCGTCGCCGTGTCGTCCTACCAGGGCGGGCATGTGGAGTACTTCCGCTACATGCTGGACCTGCTGCGCGCCGGCGGCGGCGGGGACATCCGCGTGTTCGGCGGCGGCGGGGGCGTGATCGTGCCCCACGAGATCCGCGAGCTGCAGGACTACGGCGTGGCGCGCATCTACTCGCCGGAAGACGGCCAGCGCATGGGCCTGCAGGGCATGATCGACGACATGCTGGCGCGCTGCGACACCGACCCGGCCGAGGGCGCGGCCCCGGATCTGGAAGCCGTGGCGGCGGGCGACCGGCGGGCGCTGGCACGGCTCATCACGGTGCTGGAATCGGAGTCCTGCCCGGAGGGGCTGCGGGAGGCCGCGATCATGCGGGCCGCGCAGGCCGGCGTGCCGGTGCTGGGCATCACCGGCACCGGCGGCTCGGGCAAGAGTTCGCTCACCGACGAGGTCATCCGCCGCTTCCGCCTCGACCAGGAAGACCGGCTGAAGATCGCGGTGATCGCCGTGGACCCGTCGCGGCGCAAGACCGGCGGGGCGCTCCTGGGCGACCGCATCCGCATGAACGCCATCGACCATCCGCGCATCTACGTGCGCTCCCTGGCCACGCGCCAGTCGGGCAGCGAAATCTCCCGGGCGCTGCCCCAGGCCATCGCGGCGTGCCGGGTGGCGGGCTTCGACCTCGTCGTGGTGGAGACCTCGGGCATCGGCCAGGGGGATGCGGCCATCGTGCCCTTCGTGGATGCGTCGCTGTACGTGATGACGCCGGAGTTCGGCGCCGCCAGCCAGCTCGAAAAGATCGACATGCTGGACTTCGCCGACTTCGTGGCCATCAACAAGTTCGACCGCAAGGGCGCGGAGGACGCCCTGCGCGACGTGCGCAAGCAGGTGCAGCGCAACCGCGAGGCCTTCGGCACCCCGCCGGAGGACATGCCGGTGTTCGGCACCCAGGCCAGCCGCTTCAACGATGATGGCGTGACCGCGCTCTACCAGGCGCTGTTGCCGCGCCTGGCGGAGAAGGGCCTGCGGCTGGAATCCGGCCGGCTGCCGGCGGTGGCCGTGAAGGCCAGTTCGCGGGGCCGCGCCATCGTGCCGGCGGAGCGGGTGCGCTATCTGGCGGACATCGCCGATGCCGTGCGCGGCTATCACAAACAGGTGGCCGAGCAGGCCGCCGTCGCCCGGGAACGGCAGGCGCTGCGCACCTCGCGGGCCATCTTCGAGGGCTGCGGCAAGGCGGCCGGCGACTTCGACGCTCAGTTCGGTGAGTTGATCGCCTGGAAGGACGCCCAGCTCACCCCCCAGGCCCGCAAGCTCCTGGCCATGTGGCCGGACATGCAGCGCGCCTACGCCGGCGACGAGTACGTGGTGAAGATCCGCGACCGGGAGTTGCGCACCCGGCTGATCCACGAATCCCTCTCCGGCACGAAGATCCGCAAGGTGGTGCTGCCGCGCTTCGAAGACGAAGGCGAGATCCTCGGCTTCCTGATGCGCGAAAACGTCCCCGGCTCCTTCCCCTTCACCGCCGGGGTGTTCGCCTTCAAGCGCCGGGGTGAGCAAGGTGGCGAGGACCCCACCCGCATGTTCGCCGGCGAAGGCGACGCCTTGCGCACCAACCGCCGTTTCAAGAAGCTCTCCGAGGGCATGCCCGCGGTGCGCCTGTCCACCGCCTTCGACTCGGTCACCCTCTACGGCTGCGACCCCGACGAGCGCCCCGACATCTACGGCAAGGTGGGCAACTCCGGGGTGAGCATCGCCACCCTGGACGACATGAAGGTGCTCTACGGCGGCTTCGACCTGTGCGCCCCCTCCACCTCCGTCAGCATGACCATCAACGGCCCGGCGCCCATGATCCTGGCCATGTACTTCAACACCGCCCTCGACCAGCAACTGGACAAGTTCCGCACTGAGAACGCCCGCGAGCACACCGACGACGAGGCCGAGAAGATCCGCGAATGGGTGCTTGCCAGCGTGCGCGGCACGGTGCAGGCCGACATCCTCAAGGAAGACCAGGGCCAGAACACCTGCATCTTCAGCACCGAGTTCGCCCTCAAGCTCATGGGCGACATCCAGGAATGGTTCGTCCATCACGACGTCAGGAACTTCTACTCGGTGTCGATTTCCGGCTACCACATCGCCGAGGCCGGGGCCAACCCCATCAGCCAGCTCGCCTTCACGCTCGCCAACGGCTTCACCTACGTCGAGGCCTACCTCGCCCGGGGCATGCACATCGACGACTTCGCCCCCAACCTGAGCTTCTTCTTCAGCAACGGCATGGACCCGGAATACACCGTGATGGGCCGGGTGGCGCGGCGCATCTGGGCGGTGGCCATGAGAGAGCGCTACGGCGCCAACGAGCGATCCCAGAAGCTCAAGTACCACATCCAGACCAGCGGGCGCTCCCTGCACGCCCAGGAGATGGCCTTCAACGACATCCGCACCACGCTGCAGGCGCTGATTGCCGTCTACGACAACTGCAACAGCCTGCACACCAACGCCTTCGACGAGGCCATCACCACCCCCACGGAGGATTCCGTGCGCCGCGCCGTGGCCATCCAGCTCATCATCAACCGCGAATGGGGCCTGGCGAAGAACGAAAACCCCAACCAGGGCGCCTTCGTCATCGAGGAACTGACCGACCTGGTGGAAGAGGCGGTGCTCAAGGAGTTCGAGGCGATCTCAAGCCGCGGCGGCGTGCTCGGGGCGATGGAAACCGGCTACCAGCGCGGCAGGATCCAGGAGGAGTCGCTGTACTACGAAGGGCGCAAGCACGACGGGTCGTATCCCATCATCGGCGTGAACACCTTCCGCAACCCGCATGGCGACGCGGTGCCGGAACACGTCGAACTGGCCCGCTCGACGGAACAGGAGAAGCAGAGCCAGCTCGCGCGCCTGCGCGAGTTCCACGCCCGCCACGCCGCCGAGGCGCCACCATGGCTGGAACGCATCCGCCGGGCGGTGATCGCCAACGGCAACGTCTTCGACGTGCTGGTGGGCGCGGTGCGGCACTGCTCGCTGGGGCAGGTCAGCAACGCGCTCTACGAGGTGGGGGGGCAGTATCGGCGGAATATGTGAGGGGCGGCCCCGAGACTACGCGCAGCTTGCAACGCAAGGGGGACGGTGCTTCGGTGCCGCTCCTGCTTTCGCGCGCTTGCGGCGGATATTCCTGTCCGACGAGTCTTGACTTCCCGGCCTGTCAGATGACCAGGTCCATTAGCTTCGCGCAACTGTCCACCATGTCGTACCTGACCTGTTCCGATGGGATCTCGGCGAAAAATTTACGGGCACACGCGATCAGGTCGGGAGAGTGCATCTTCAGCTTGTCCATAGGGCTTCCTGTGCTTCCTGGTTTGTCGGCGCTTGAGCTTCCACGACACCGGGCTGCGGAAAGTCGGCGCTGGCGGGACGGCGATTCAAACCTCCACCACCTGCACCTCGGGCGCGATGCCTGCAGCGCGCGCCGCCTTGCAGAAATTCCGGTCGAAGGTGTGCATCACGGCAGTGCCGCAGGCAGACAGGTGCAGCGCGTCGGCAAAATCGGCGCCGTGCGCGTACCAGTCGAGCGCGTGGTGGACTTCTTCCGCGGCTTCGATCACGGCATCGTCGGTTTCCAGCAGCGCCCGGAAAAAGTTCAGCAGTTCGGTCGGCGTGCTCTGGTAGCGCGCACGCAGCACCCATTCGGTTTCCAGCATCACGGTGCGTGAAATAAACACGGTGTCGCCAGCGATCAGTTGGCGCACCACGGCAACCTGCTCGGGGTGGTCGGCGACCAGTGCGCGCACCAGCATATTGGTGTCGAGCGCGATCACCGGCCGTTCCTTTCGGGGTCATCCTGGTCCGCGACGACATCAACCGGTTTGCAGAGCTCTTCGATGGAAAGCGGCGGTCCTTCATGTTTGAGGATGCCGATCAGGTCGGCAAATTTGCGCCCGGTTTTTCTTGGCACGGCTTTGAGCGCGACGCCGGAAGCGCTTGAAACCAGGATGATCTGCGTTCCGGTTTCCCAATGCAGTTCGTCCCGAATTTCTTTCGGGATCACGACCTGGCCCTTGCTGGAAAGCGTGGTGGTGGCGGTAGTCATATAAAACTCCCGAGGAAAGACGAAAAGTAAGATAAATTATCGGCTCGCCTCGGCGTATTGGCAAGACGAGCCGATGGGACGGGCGATGATTGATTACGCGCTCAGTCGGTCGATTTTGCTCATGAGTTCGCGCAATTCGGGCAGTATCGGCGGAATATGTAATTCACTTCGGGCAGGCCGGTGGCCCCTCTGCCCATTGCGCGGCGCATCCGGGCCGTGGCCATGAATAACCGCTACTCTGCCGGCGAGCGCAGCCAGAAGCTCAGGTACCCCATGCCGGCGAAACGGGCGTTGGACGCCCTTGCCCTTTTCTCACTTCGCCTGCAGGCGATTCAGGTAATCGATCAAGGCGAGGATTCGGGCACGCACGAAGGCATCCGGATCGTAATCGACATCCCTGTAGTAATCGGCCGCCTTGATGCTGTAGTCGGTGCCCCAGACCGGCATCTCGCGGGGTCCGTGCGCCTTCACGGTCGTCCTGCCGTCGATGACGTCGTAGACGCGTGCCACGGGGAAGACCCCGTTGTTGTTCCTGGAAAGCAAGGTCAGGTCGGGCATCTTGGTCTTGAGAAGCTCGCCGTAGGAACCGTCGCCCTTTCCGGTCGCACCGTGGCACACCGCGCAGTTGGCGTTGTATTCACGCTTTCCGATGTCGATCTTTTCCGCAGCCAGCGACAACACCGGGGCGGCGATCATCGAGATGCCGAACATCAAGGTGGTAGCAGTCACGCGGTTCATGATTACCTCCTTTGGCTGAGCATGCGCGTTTCACTATCCACCATCGGTCAGGTGCAGCTTTGACATGGATCATGGTCGCGTCGCGCAGCGTGGGCGGGCGACATGCCGCGGTTTGCCGCTTTGGGCGACCGGAGCCGGGCGTCGCGCATCGGGTGTCGCAGGTGCGGCAGATCCGGTCGCCCGGAGCGCCGCAGGGGACTGCCGGCGGTCAGTGATGCAGGATCTTCGACAGGAACATCTGAGCCCGCTCCGAGCGCGGCGTGCCGAAGAACTCGTCCTTGGTGGCGTCCTCGACGATGCGGCCCTCGTCCATGAAGATGACGCGGTGGGCCACCTTGTGGGCGAAGCCCATCTCGTGGGTCACCACCATCATGGTCATGCCTTCCTTGGCGAGTTGGACCATCACGTCGAGCACCTCGTTGATCATCTCCGGGTCCAGGGCCGAGGTGGGCTCGTCGAAGAGCATGCAGATCGGGTCCATGGCCAGTGCCCGGGCGATGGCCACGCGCTGCTGCTGGCCGCCGGAGAGCTGGCCGGGGAACTTGTGCGCCTGTGACAGCAGGCCGACGCGCTCCAGCAGCTTGCGGCCCTTTTCCATGGCCTCGGCCTTCGAGCGGCCGAGCACCTTGATCTGCGCCAGATTCAGGTTGTCGGTGATGCTCATGTGCGGAAACAGCTCGAAGTGCTGGAAAACCATGCCGACCCGCGAGCGCAGCCTGGGCAGATCGGTCTTCGGGTTGCCCACGGACACGCCATCGACCGTGACTTCGCCGGCCTGAAAGGGCTCCAGACCGTTGACGCACTTGATCAGCGTCGATTTTCCCGAGCCTGACGGCCCGCAGACCACCACGACCTCGCCCTTGTTTACCCGGGTGCTGCAGTCGGCCAGCACCTGGAAGCTGCCATACCACTTGCTGACCTTGTTGAATTCGATCACGTTCTGTCCCTCAACGGATGACCGCAATCCGGGTCTGCAGCCGCCTGACCGCGGCGGACAGCAGCAAGCAGATCACGAAATACACCACGGCGACGAAGGAATACATTTCCACCAGACGGCTGTCGCGCTGGGCGATCTTGCTTGCCGCGCCGAGGAAGTCGGTCACCGAGAGCACGTAGACCAGGCTCGTGTCCTGGAACAGGATGATGGTCTGGGTGAGCAGCACCGGCAGCATGTTGCGGAAGGCCTGGGGCAGGATGACGTGGCGCATCGCCTGGCCGTAGGTGAGCCCCACGGCGTAGGCGGCGCCGACCTGGCCCTTGGGGATGCTCTGGATGCCGGCGCGCACGATCTCGCAGAAGTACGCCGCCTCGAACATGATGAAGGTGATGTAGGCGGAGCGGTCGGCGCCCACCAGCGGCGTGCGCTCGGCGCCGGTGATGGACTGCAGCACGAAGGGCACCAGGAAGTAGAACCAGAAGATCACCAGCACCAGCGGGATGGAGCGCATCAGGTTCACGTAACCGGCGGCCGCCAGGGCCAGCGGCTTGCTGCCGGAGAGCCGCCCCAGCGCCAGGAAGGTGCCGAAACAAATGCCGCCGAGGGCAGCGATGGCGGTGAGCTGGAGCGTGTACTGGAAGCCCTTCCACAAGTACGGCAATGTGCGGACGATGACCTCTAAATCCAGATCCATCATGGCCTCCCGCCGGGCCGCCCCAAGGGAGGCCACGGCCTCCTCGGGCGGCAGCGAACGAAGTGAGCGTGGGGGTCCATCATGGCCTCCCGCCGGGCCGCCCCAGGGGAGGCCACGGCCCCCTCGGGGGGCAGCGAACGAAGTGAGCGTGGGGGTCCATCATTTCGGTCCGCCGATGTAGCCGGGCACCGCCACCCGGCGTTCCAGCCAGGCCATGACCCGGTTGCTGGACATGGCGACGATGACATAGATGACGGTGGCCGCGGTGAAGGCTTCGAAATAGGCGAAGGTGACCTCGCCCATCTCGCGGGTGCGGAAGGTCAGCTCGGTGAGGCCGATGGTCAATGCCACCGAGCTGTTCTTGATCAGGTTCATCAACTCGCTGGTGAGCGGCGGGATGATGATGCGGTAGGCCATCGGCAGCAGCACGTGACGATAGGTCTGGGGCTGGGTGAGGCCGAGGGCGTAGCCCGCCTGGCGCTGGCCGCGCGACAGGGACTGGATGCCGGAACGCACCTGCTCGGCGATGCGCGCCGCGGTGAACAGGCCGAGGCAGAGGATGGCGGTGAAGAACTGGTGCGTTGCCGGATCGAGTCCGGTGACCCACTGCCGGACCTCGGAGGAGAGCCCCGGCAGCACGAAGTACCAGAGAAAGAACTGGACCAGCAGCGGCACATTGCGGAACAACTCGACGTAGGCGTCGCCCACACGTGCCAGCCCGCGGTGGCTGGTGGTGCGCAGGACGCCGACGAGCGAGCCGACGGAAAAGGCGACGATCCAGGCGCACGCCGACACCGCGAGCGTCCAGCCCAGGCCGGAAACGAGCATCTCCAGCCACGTCTCGTCGGTGTCGGACACCAGCTGGAAGAACAGGCCCCAGTTCCAGTTGTAGTTCATGCGATTCCTCCCGGGCGCCGTCCCTGGCGGCGAGCCGCGCGCGCCGGCCACAAACGAAATCGGCGCCCCGCGCGGCCCATGATGACCTCCGCTGCGGAACGCCGATTCCGGGTGCTATGCCCGGACCGGGCTTACTGGACGCCCTTGTCGTTCGGATTCCGGATCGCTTCCTTCAGCTCGTTCGACATGGGGAAGTTGAGGTTGACGTTCTTCGGCGGAATCGGGCTCATGAACCACTTGGCATAGAGCCTGTCGACTTCGCCCGACTTCATCATGCCCGCGAGCGTGGCGTCCACCACTTTCTTGAAGGCCGGATCGTCCTTGCGGATCATCACGCCGTAGGGCTCGGTGCGCAGCACCTCGTCCAGCAGCTTGTAGTCGCCGGGGCTGCGGGAGTTGGCGGCCAGGCCGGCAAGCAGGATGTCGTCCATGACGAAGGCAACGGCGCGGTCCGATTCCACCAGCAGGAAGGATTCGGCATGGTCCTTGCCGTAGATTTCCTTCATGTTGATGTTCTTGCCCTTTTCGTGCTGCTTGATGAGCTGTACCGAGGTGGTGCCCGAGGTGGTGGCCACCGGCTTGCCGTCCAGGTCGGCAAGGCTGTTGATGCCGGAGGTCTTCTTGGTCACGGCCTTGACGTTGGTGACGAAGTAGCTGACGCCGAAGCTGACCTGTTTCTGGCGCTCCACCGAGTTGGTGGTCGAGCCGCATTCCATGTCGATGGTGCCGTTGGTGAGCAGCGGGATGCGGTTGCTCGAGGTCACCGGCTGCAGGGCAACCTTGAGGTTGGGCATCTTGAGTTCGGCCTTGATGGCGTCTACCACCTTGTGGCAGAGATCCATCGCGTAACCGATGGGCTGCTGCTTGTCGTCCAGGTAGGAGAAAGGCACCGAGGACTCCCGGTGGCCGACGGTGACGGCGCCGAGTTCCTTGATCTTCTTCAGCGTCCCCGTGAGTTCCTGGGCGGCGACGGTGGCGGACAGGGCGGACAGGGCCAGGGCACCGAACAGCGGCGGTAACCAGTGCAGACGTGGGTTCATCGCGTTCCTCCATTCTTGCCATTGTGGAATCGGACGGCCGGGACCGTCGAATCCCCATTGTATAGGACGCTCTCGGCCGCGGCGCAACGAGCCGGCCGGGTAAGGGTAATCCCGGGGGACGGGCGCGGGCTGCGGCGCGCGCCCCCGTCAGGCCAGCGTCTCGTGCCCGCGCGGCTCCGACGCGTCGCTGAAGCTCTCGGCGATGGAGTTGAACTGGTCGGCGATGCGCAACAGGGCATCCACCATGTCGGGGTCGAAATGCCGGCCCCGCTCCTCCCGGATCATGGCGATGGATCGGTCATGGGGAAAGGCGGGCTTGTACACCCGGTGCGAGATGAGCGCGTCGTAGACGTCGGCGATGGCCATGAGGCGCGCCGACACGGGGATGGCGTCGCCGGCCGCCCCCTGGGGGTAACCGCCGCCGTTCCAGCGCTCGTGGTGGCTGTAGGCGATCTCCTGGGCGCAGCGCAGGAAGGAATCGTCCATGCCGTGAAGGTCGCCGCGGGCCAGGGCGATGGCGTCGCGGCCGTATTCGCAGTGGCGCTGCATCACCCGCCATTCCTCGGCGATGAGCTTGCCCGGCTTGAGCAGGATGGCATCGGGGATGCCCACCTTGCCCACGTCGTGCAGCGGCGCGGACTTGAACAGCAGCATGATCGTGTCGTCCTCGAGCATGCCGCGAAAGCGCGGGTGATCGCGCAGTTCCTCCGCCAGCATGCGCACGTAGTGCTGGGTGCGCCGGATGTGGTTGCCCGTCTCGTTGTCGCGCGCCTCCGCCAGCGAGCAGAAGGCGGTGATGGTGGCGCCCTGGGCGGCGATGATCTGCTGCTCCCGCTGCACCAGTTCATCCGCCTGCACGCGGATCTCGCGGGTGCGCTCCACCACCAGCCGCTCCAGATCCTCGTTGCGGCTGCGCAGCAGGCGCGTCGCCCGGGCCAACTTGAGGTGGTTGCGCACCCGAACCAGCACCACCGGTGCCGAGAAGGGCTTGTGGATGAAGTCTTCCGCGCCGAGGGAAAGGCCGAATTCCTCGTCGGCCGGGCTGTCCAGGCTGCTCAGAAACACCACCGGAATGCCGCGGGTACCGGGCGAGGACTTCAGGCGCCGGCATACCTCGAAGCCGCTCATCCCCGGCATGACCACGTCCAGCAGGACCAGCTCGGCGGGGCCGCCGCCTTCCAGGTAGTCCAGGGCCTGATGCCCGCTTTGCACGGCATGGACCCGGTAATGCTCACCCAGCGTCTCTTCCAGGATCAACAGATTCTCGGGCTGGTCGTCGGCAACCAGCAGGTGCGCCATCTGCTCCATCGTTCTCCCCTGTTCCTGCTTCCATGTCCCTGTCTTCGGCGCTGCAAGGCAGACGCACGACAGATGTCTGTTCAACGATTTCTGCGATCCCAGGTTGCCGCGTGGATGACTGGCTGCAATACCCTTGCACACCGATAACATCCCAGTTTGGCGGGACGGCTGCTGTTAAATCGGTCACGCCGCCACAAAAGGGGGAGTTCCCCCTTGCGGGCGCCGAGCGGGCGCAGGGGCGCCTCAGGACGATCCCGGTGGTGTGCGTGTGCGGGGCCGGCGTCGCCGCAACGCCCAGCCGTAGAGCGCAAGGTTGATCACGAGCACGCCGGCGCCCAGCAGCACTTGCAGTTCGCGGGTGAGGTCGGCGGGGTAGATCAGCGGCAGCAGGTAGCGAGCCACGAAGCCACCCTCGTAGCCACCCTGGCCCGCCGCCGCGCGCAGGGAATTTTCCAGCGGCGTGAGCGGGCAGACCCAGCCGCCCAGTTCCACAGCCGCGCCCCACAGCGCCGCCGGCAGGTGCACCCATGCCACACGCGGCCAGCGCAACACCAGCAGCCCGCCGAACACGACGAAGACGATGAAGCCGAGGTGGATGAGTACCACCAGGTCGGCGAGCATGAGGACGGTCTGGCTCTTCATGGAAGCGGAAAAACGGGCAGGGGCGGAATGCCCCACCCCTGCCCTGGTACGCACGCTGCGTTGGCGCGCTTCAGGTCACGCGCCGGTGGTCTGCCACCACCTGCCAACCCCCACATCCTTGGCCATGGCCCAGGCCGCTGGCGAAGTTCCCGGGCGCCCGGCGCCATCGTGTTCAGCACCGCGGGTTGGCGCCCGCCGCGAGGGTTCGGATGGTGCGCTGGAGGGTTGCAGGCGAAATCATTCGGCGCACGCGAGGCGATGGATGACGATACTCACATCTCGATCATCGCGGCGCCGATGCCGCTGGTGATGATGTGGTCGTAGCCCGGCGCGATGTCGGCGGTGAGCGGCCCCAGGGTGAAGAACGGCGCCTCGTCGCACCACTGGAGCCGCAGGTCCATGTTCTCCTTGATGAGCTGCATGGGCACGTGGCCGGGGCTCTGTCGAGAGCGTCCTAGCTATCGATTGACCATGCCGCCGGCCCACCGCAGCACATCCTCAATGACGTTGCAGACGGTGGAGCGGGGTAAAGCCAGAGTTCCTACCCCGACGAGGCCATAGCGGGCTTCTACAGCGAAGGGATTGAACTCATCCAGGATGTCAGCATGGGGCGGCGGGGCCAGTCTGTTGTCGGCGATGAGGTCGAGCCGCTCGGCGATGTCGTGAGTGCGGCGGAACGCGATCCCGTTTGCGGAAAGAACGGCCTTGAGGGCTTTCTCGACCGCCTGCTGGGCATGAAAGCCGACAATTGCATCATGCATGTCGGGCATGCGCGCAAGCACCTCGACCGCATGGGCATCGCGTCGCGCGGTTTCCAGCAGCAGACGCGCGACCGATTCCTCAACCATAAACCACCTTCCCCTCGCGCAGCGCCCAGTAGAGCGCACAGCCGGGTTGATGCCCCCAGCGGGCAACTTCGTCCTCGGAGTAGACGAGAATGTCGGCGGGCACACGCAGGGGCCGCAAGAGGCGGCGCAGGCGCACCATTTCGGCCGCGCGATCGGTGACTTCGTCCTCAATGACCAGCAGATCGAGGTCGGAGTCGTCGGTCGCATCGCCGCGGGCGTAGGAGCCGAAAGGACGATTCGCTTCGCATTGGCGCCTGCTGCGACGGTTTGGATGGCGGTCTGGAGGGTTTCGGGCGATATCATCGGGCGCAGGCGACGCGAGGGATGCTCAGATCTTACGATAGACCTCGGCCCCGGTTGCCACGAACTCCACCGCCTTGGTCTCCAGCCCTTTCTCCAGCGCTTCTGTTTCCGCAATACCCTGAGCCGCGGCAAACTCCCGCACATCCTGCGTGATCTTCATCGAGCAGAAGTGCGGGCCGCACATGGAGCAGAAGTGCGCCAGCTTGGCGCCGTGCTGGGGCAATGTCTCGTCGTGGAATTCGCGTGCCTTGTCCGGATCGAGGCCGAGGTTGAACTGGTCCTCCCAGCGGAACTCGAAGCGCGCCTTGCTCAGCGCGTTGTCGCGGATCTGCGCGCCCGGATGGCCCTTGGCGAGATCCGCCGCGTGGGCGGCGAGCTTGTAGGTGATGATGCCTTCCTTGACGTCGTTCTTGTTCGGCAGCCCGAGGTGCTCCTTGGGCGTGACGTAGCACAGCATGGCGGTGCCGTACCAGCCGATCATCGCGGCGCCGATGCCGCTGGTGATGTGGTCGTAGCCCGGCGCGATGTCGGTAGTCAGCGGTCCGAGCGTATAGAAGGGCGCCTCGTCGCACCATTCGAGCTGCAGGTCCATGTTCTCCTTGATGAGCTGCATCGGCACGTGGCCGGGTCCCTCGATCATCACCTGGCAGTCGCGCTTCCAGGCGATCTGCGTCAGTTCGCCCAGCGTCTTCAGTTCGCCCAGTTGCGCCTCGTCGTTGGCGTCGTAGATCGAGCCGGGGCGCAGGCCGTCGCCGAGGCTGAAGCCCACGTCGTAAGCCTTCATGATCTCGCAGATGTCCTCGAAATGGGTGTAGAGGAAGCTCTCCTTGTGGTGCGCCAGACACCACTTGGCCATGATCGAGCCGCCGCGCGAGACGATGCCGGTCATGCGTTTCGCCGTCATCGGGATGTAGCGCAGCAGCACGCCGGCGTGGATGGTGAAGTAGTCCACGCCCTGCTCGGCCTGCTCGATCAGCGTGTCGCGGAAGATTTCCCAGGTCAGGTCCTCGGCCTTGCCGTCCACCTTTTCCAGCGCCTGGTAGATGGGCACCGTGCCGATGGGCACCGGCGAGTTGCGGATGATCCACTCGCGCGTCTCGTGGATGTTCTTGCCGGTAGACAGATCCATCACCGTGTCGCCGCCCCAGCGGATGGCCCAGGTCATCTTGTCCACCTCCTCGCTGATGGAGGAGCCGAGCGCCGAGTTGCCGATGTTGGCGTTGATCTTCACCAGGAAGTTGCGGCCGATGATCATCGGCTCGGCTTCCGGGTGGTTGATGTTGGCCGGGATGATGGCGCGGCCGCGGGCGACTTCGCCGCGCACGAACTCGGGCGTGATTTCCGCCGGGATGGCCGCGCCGAAGTTCTCCCCCGGGTGCTGGCGGCCGAGTAGCTCGGCCATCTTCAACCCCGTCGGACCGGCAGCCTTGAGCGATTCGATGTACTCGCGCCGGCGCAGGTTCTCGCGGATGGCGATGTATTCCATCTCCGGCGTGATGAGGCCGCGGCGGGCGTAGTGCATCTGGCTCACATTCATGCCGGGCCTGGCGCGGCGCGGGTGGCGGTGCAGGTCGGGGAAGCGCAGTTCGTCCAGCTTCGCGTCGGCGGCGCGCTGGCGGCCGTATTCGGAAGTCAGATCGGCCAGCACCTCGGTGTCGCCGCGCTCCTCGATCCACTTCTGGCGCAGCGCCGGCAGGCCGGCGCGGATGTCGATCTTCGCCCCCGGGTCGGTGTAGGGGCCGGAACAGTCATAAACGAAGATCGGTGGATTCGGCTCGGCACCCATGGCCACCGGCGTGTCGGACTGCGAGATCTCGCGCATCGGCACGCGGATGTCTGGCCGCGAGCCTTCGACGTAGATCTTGCGTGAATTGGGCAGCGGCTGGATGGCGGCCTCGTCCACGTGGGCCGTCGAGGCGGAGAATTTTTCGGGGGCGTTCATGGGTATTGCTCCTTGGAATGTACGCTCTGGCGCGCCTGGCGTTGGCCGGCGGCCGCCCACAAGGCATGGAGGTGATGCACCGGCCCGTGGCCGCGGCCCACGTCCAGTTGGTCGGCGGCCGCGATTGCCCGCAGCAGCCAGGCGCGGGCGTCGGTGACGGCGGCGGGCACGTCGGGCCGCTGGGGGCGCAGCGCGGCGATGGCCGACGACAGGGTGCAGCCGGTGCCGTGGGTATTCTTCGTATCCAGCCGACGGCCCGGCAGCTCGATCATGCGGTCGCCGTCGAACAGCAGGTCCAGCAGTTCCGCCCCCGGCAGGTGGCCGCCCTTGAGCAGCACCCAGCAGTGGCGGGCGAGGGGCTGGAGATTGCGCAGGCGCTCAGCGGCGCGGTACATCTCCGGCTTGGTCTCCGGCCCACGGCCCTCCAGCAGCACGCCCGCCTCGGGCAGGTTGGGGGTGATGACATCGGCCAGCGGCAGCAGCGCTTCGCGCAGCGTGGCCACGCCGGCGCGGTCCAGCAGGGCGTCGCCGCTCTTGGCCACCATCACCGGGTCCAGCACGGTGAAGGGCGGGGCTTGGCGGGCCAGCGCCTCGGCCACGGCGCGCACCGTGGCGGCCTCCCCCAGCATACCGATCTTCACCGCGTCGATGCGCACGTCGTCGAACAGGGTGTCGATCTGCAGGCGGATGAAATCCGGTGCCACGGCCTGCACCCCCGTCACCGCGCGGGTGTTCTGGGCGGTGAGGGCGGCGATCACCGCGCAGCCGTAAGCGCCCAGGGCGGAAAACGTCTTGAGGTCGGCCAGCACGCCGGCCCCGCCACTGGGGTCCACGCCGGCGATGGTCAGCGCATTGGGAATGGCGGTCATGGCGCGCACCCCGTGGGAGCGGGCTTGCCCGCGATGCCGGCGCTTGCATTCGCGGGCAAGCCCGCTCCCACCGCAGCGTCGGTCACGAACAGGGAATCGGAATGGTGAATCAGGGCCAAGGCTCGCCTCCCTCCGCCGGGATTATCCGGATCAGGTTCCAAGGGTATCTCTCACCCGCGCTGCGCGCAGGACCCCCGCGATGGACCCGTAACGCTAGACCAATGTGCCGCCCGCCGCAAGGGGGCGGGCTCACAGGGGCAGCGGTCCGCATCAGTCGGGGCAAGCGCCGGGGCAGGCGCGGCATTTTCGGGCATCGAACCAATAGAGCGAACGAAAAGGGGCGGCCGGGGCGAAAAGGGGCGGCCGGGGCGAAAAGGGGCCGGGCTCGGACTAACGCGCGCGGCGAGCTTTCATCATCTTTCGCGATTCTTCCATCGCGGCACGCGTCTCGGCATTGGGAACCCTGAGTTCCAGGGGGAATGCCTGGTCGGCGACCACGCGCTTGAGAAACAGACGCACGGCCTCGGAAACCGTCAGGCCCATCGCGGCCAATGCCTGCGTCGCCTGGTCCTTCACGTCGTCGTCCACGCGGACATGGAGCATCGAGGTTTGTGCCATCCTGGCTGCCTCCTGTAGGACTTGCCGCTTCCCGGCCGGCCACCGTGCGACAAGCTCAGCCCTGCGGCGCCACCGGCGTGAGCTTCCAGATCCCCTCGTTGTATTCCTGCATGGTGCGGTCGGTGGAGAACTTGCCGCTGGCCGCGGTGTTGAGGATGCTCATGCGCGTCCACCGGTCGCGGTCGCGGTAGGCCGCGGCGGCGCGCTCCTGGGCGTGCGCGAAGGCGTGGAAGTCGGCCGCCACCAGCCACGGGTCGTGGGGGCTGCGGATGGCCTTGATGATGGGGTCGAACAGGCCCGGCTCGAACTGGTTGAAGTGGCCGGACTCGATCAGCTCCATCACGCCCCGCAGGTCCGCATCGGCGGAGATGACGGCATCCGGATCGTAGTGCCGGCGGGTGGCCTCGGCCTGCTCCGCCGTCAGGCCGAAGAGGAAGAAGTTGTCGTCGCCCACCTCCTCGCGGATCTCGATGTTGGCGCCGTCCAGCGTGCCGATGGTGGCGGCGCCGTTCATCATGAACTTCATGTTGCCGGTGCCCGAGGCTTCCTTGCCGGCGGTGGAGATCTGCTCCGAGAGGTCGGTGCCCGGGGCGATGATCTCCATGGCGGAGACGCGGTAGTTGGGCAGGAAGGCCACGCCGAGGCGCCCGGCCACCTGGTGGTCGCCGTTGATCATCTGCGCCACCTTGCAGGCCAGGGTGATGATCCGCTTGGCGATGAAGTAGCCCGGCGCGGCCTTGCCGCCGATGAGCACGCAGCGCGGCGTCCAGTCGGCGTCGCGGCCGTCCTTGAGGCGGATGTACAGGTGGATGACGTGGAGGATGTTGAGCAACTGGCGCTTGTATTCGTGGATGCGCTTGACCTGGACGTCGAACAGCGCGTCCGGGTCGAAGCTGACGCCGCAGTCGCGCTTCACCAGCTCCGCCAGGCGCACCTTGTTGGCCCGCTTCACCTCGCGCCAGCGGCTGCGGAAGGCCGGGTCGTCGGCGTGGCTGGCCAGCCGGCGCAGTTCGTCGAGCTGGCGGATCCAGCCTTCGCCGATGGTCGCGGTGATGAGCCGCGCCAGCCCCGGGTTGGCGGCAGCCAGCCAGCGGCGCTGGGTGACGCCGTTGGTCTTGTTGTTGAACTTGCCCGGCCACAGCTCGTGGAAATCGCGGAACAGCCCCTGCTGGAGCAGCTCGGAGTGGAGCTGGGCGACGCCATTGACCGAGAAGCTGCCGACGATGGCCAGGTAGGCCATGCGCACCTGCGGCTCCGGCCCCTCCTCGATCAGCGACATGCGCGCCTGGCGCTCGTTGTCCCCCGGCCAGCGGCGCGCCACCTCGGTGAGGAAGCGGGTGTTGATCTCGTAGATGATCTCCAGCAGCCGCGGCAGCAGGCGGCCGAACAGGCGCACCGACCACTTCTCCAGCGCCTCCGGCAGCAGGGTGTGGTTGGTGTAGGCCATGGTGCGGGAGGTGATGTTCCAGGCCGCGTCCCAGCCCATGCCGTATTCGTCGACCAGCAGGCGCATCAGCTCCGGCACGGCGCAGCTCGGGTGGGTGTCGTTGAGCTGGAAGCAGTTCTTCTCGGCGAAGCGGCTGAAATCCATGCCGTGGTGCAGTTCCCAGCGCTCCAGCACATCCTGCAGGCTGGCGGAGGCGAGGAAGTACTGCTGCTTGAGGCGCAACTCCTTGCCGTTCTCGCTGGCGTCGTTGGGGTAGAGCACCATGGTGATGTTCTCGGCGGCGTTCTTGGCCGCCACCGATTCGGGATAGGAGCCGGCGTTGAATTCGCCCAGATCGAACTCGTCGGTGGCCGCGGCGCTCCACAGCCGCAGCGTGGCGGCAGTTTTCCACCCGCTGGCGGAACATGCCGTATTCGTAGCGAATGCCGTAGCCCATCACCGGCAGTTGCAGGGTGGCGCAACTGTCGAGGAAGCAGGCGGCCAGCCGCCCGAGGCCGCCATTGCCCAGGCCGGCATCGTTCTCGTTGTCGATCAGTTCTTCCAGATCCAGGCCGAGCGCGCGCAGGCTCCGTTCGGCGGTTTCGTCGAGGCCGAGATTGAGCAGCGCATTGCTGAGGCTGCGTCCCATGAGGAATTCCAGCGACAGGTAGTAGGCGTGCTTGGCCTGCTGCTCCTCATAGGTGTAGCGCGTACGCTTCCAGCGCTCCATCAGGCGGTCGCGCAGCGCCAGCACCAGCGCCCGGTAGGGGTAGTGGGAGGAGCGGCAGTACTTGTCACGGCCGAGGAAAGTGCCGAAATAGCGGCGCAGGTCCAGGGCCAGGGCGTCGGCGTCCATGCCCAGCGGCGGCAGTTCGAACAGCTCGGCGTTGAGCTTGCTGGTGTACAGGGGCTTGAGGCGGGAGGGGCTGTGGCTCATATCCATGGCGTGAAGGGAAGTGGCTGTCTGATCCCGGAAGATAACGGCCGCAAGGCATTATGGGAACACCCCGCTCGGTTCGCGGGCAGGGCCGCGACACGGACTTCGCCCTCAGAGCCTGTGAAGATATGAATCGCGCCCGCGTGATTCAGGCTCTCAGGCCACCGCCTCCAGAAAGTGCGCCAGCCGCGGGTCGCCGGTGCAGGCGACGTTGAAGCGCATCCACGGGCTGGGCTGCATCTGCGGGCGGAAGACGTTGCCGGGGGCGAGCATGATGCCCTCCCGGGCGGCGCGGCTGGCCAGCGGCGCGGTGTCCGCCACGCCCGGCACCCGCGCCCACAGGAACATGCCGCCGCGCGGCGCGGCGTAGAGCGCCAGGCCGGCGCGCTCCAGGGTGCGCACGCTGGCGGCGGTGGCCTCGCCCAGGCGTGCCTGCAGGCGCTCGATGTACTTGCGGTAGTGGCCCTCGGTGAGCAACTGGTACACCAGCCGCTCGTTGAACTCGGGGGTGGGCAGGGCGGCCAGCAGCTTCATGTCGGTGAGGCTGCCCGCCAGGTCGCGGTGGGCGGCCAGGAAGCCCACCCGCAGGTTGGCCGACAGGGTCTTGGAGAAGCTGCCGACGTAGATCACCCGCTCCAGTTGGTCCAGCGAGGCCAGGCGCGGCGTGGGCGTGGGCTGGAAGTCGGCGTAGGTGTCGTCCTCGACGATGACGAGATTGTGCTGGTCGGCCAGCTTGAGCAGCTTGTGGGCGGTGCCGGAGGAGAGGTTGGCGGCGGTGGGGTTGTGCAGCACCGAGTGGGTGAAGAACACCTTCGGCCGGTGCTCCGTCAGGATCTGCTTCAGGGCCTGCACGTCCGGGCCGTCGGCGGTGCGCGGCACGCCCACCAGTTGCGCGCCCAGCAGGCGCAGGTTGCCGAACAGCGTCCAGTAGCCGGGGTCGTCCACCAGCACGCAGTCGCCGGGCTGGATGAAGTGGCGGGCGATGAGGTCCAGCGCCTGGGTGGCGCCGGCGGTGAGCACGATCTGCTGGGCCGCGGCGCCGATGCCCAGGTCCGCCAGGCGGATGCACAACTGCTCGCGCAGCGGCGCGTAGCCCAGTGAGCTGCCGTACGCGGTGAGGTTGAGGTCGGCACGGCGGGTCAGCGCGCGCAGGTTGCGCAGCAGGCCGTCCTCGTCCATCCATTCCGGCGGCAGCCAGCCGGCGCCCACCCGCAGGCCGTCGGCGGGCATGTCGAAGGCCTGGCGCAGCAGCCACACCACGTCCACCGCCCGCTCCGCGGCGGCGCCCGCGGGCTCCGGCGCGGCCGACGGGCGCTCCGAGACGTAGAAGCCCGAACCGCGGCGCGAGCGCAGGTAGCCCAGCGCCACCAGCCGGTCGTAGGCCTCCACCACGGTGAAGCGGCTGATGCCGTGGTTGGCCGCCAGGTTGCGGATGGGCGGCAGGCGCATGCCGGGACGCAGCACCCGGTCGTCGATGCGCGCCTGGATGCCGCGCACCAGTTGCTGCACCAGCGGCAGGGCCTCTTCCGGATTGATCGAGATTTCCATCGCATGACCTCCGTCGGGTCGCGCACGGCGCGGGCTATGCGCCGCCAAGAGGGGTGGGAGGAAGCGGCCCGTACCGGTCGTGGCGCCAATACGGTTTCCGCAATCGTCGGCGTGATTGTACCTGTCTGATTGCGAAGGTGTCCGGTATTGTCCGAACCTGAGAGCTGGTCGGGGAATCGGATCATGGGACTCGGACAGACATTGCTTGGCCTCGCTGCGGTGCGGGGCATCCGCCTTCACGGCGCGCTGCGCCGCGCTCCCGTGGACACGGGCGAAGCAAGGCTCGGGCGTGACACTTCAGGTGACGGTGGCGGCGCCAAGGGAACGCTCGGGCCGCTGGCGGCGGCACTGGCGGCGTTGCTGGTGATGGGCGTGTTGCTGGTGGGAACCCGCACGCCGCCGCCCGGCGGTGCCTCGCCCGCGGCGGCGGACGGGCACCTTGCCCCGCCGGTGGTGGAGTGGCCGCGTCACCGCCTGCTCTACGTCGGCGATCGCCGCAACGGCCTTGTCACCGTGCTGCAGTTGCGCCCGTCGCTGGGGCTCGTCGGCCACGCCCGGGCGCCGGGCCGCGGCGCGGTGACGGACATGCTGCTCGACGAGGCGCGCGGCCGGCTGTGGGTGCTCGGCCCGCAGACGCTGGACGAGCACGATGCCATCGGCCTGCGGCTGCTGCGCCGCCTTCCCTTGCCGCCGGAGATGGCGGCGGGGGCGCGGCTCCAGGCCGGCGGGGCCGGGGTGCCGCGGGTCGTGGCGGCGTCGCAATCGACGGCGGAGCACAACGCCCGCTAGCCGGAACTGCCCCGCGGCACGGCCTTCGGGCCGCTGGGCGCCGGCGCTACTGGCGACGTCAGCCTTCAGTCCGGCCCACGGATGGGTGCGCGGCGCCACCAACGCGGCTACCATGGCGGCCCGCGCCAACCACCCCGCCGCCGCCTCGCCATGGCCCTGAAATCCACCATCTTCAAGGCAGAACTGCAGATTGCGGACGTGGACCGCGGTTACTACCGCGACCATGCCCTCACCGTAGCCCGCCATCCGTCGGAGACCGACGAGCGCATGATGGTGCGGCTGCTGGCCTTCGCCCACAACGCCCGCGACGACCTGACGTTGTGCAAGGGTCTGAGCGACGCCGACGAGCCGGACCTGTGGGCGCGCGACCTCACCGGCGCCGTGGCGTGCTGGATCGAGGTCGGACAGCCGGACGAGCGGCGCGTCCTGCGCGCCTGCGGCCGTGCGGAGCGGGTGCGCATCTACGTCTACGGTGGCAGCGGCGCCCAGCAGTGGTGGCAGCAGATGGCGGGCAGGCTGGCGCGCGCCGGCAACCTCACCGTCATCCGCCTGCCCGTGGCCGGCACCAGGGCGCTGGCGCAACTGGCGCAGCGCAACATGCGACTGCAGGTGACGATCCAGGAAGGCCAGTTGATGGTGACCGCCGAGGACGGCGCCCCGGTGGTGATCGAGCCGGAGTTCCTCATGATGGCGCCGTAACCCCGCCCGCGGGCAGGCCCGTGGCGATGACGGGGCCACCCCCGGCGGCCCACCGCTAGCGTCCGGCGCCGCGGGCGTCGGTCATCCCCGGCGGCGTGACCGGATCGCGGGCCAGGCAGTTGCGCAGGCGCATGTCCACCCGGCGCGCGAACCACTCGGTGGTGAGCTTGCGCTGGATCTTGGGGCTCTTCAGTTCGATGCGCGGCACAAGCTCGCGTGGCGGGGGGCGCTCCAGCGTCTGCTCGGCCAGGGTGACGACCGCGCGGTAGAGCGGGGTCCGGGCGAAGGCGTCGCTCTTCTCGAGGTGCAGGTCGCGCTGCACCTCGGCGGCGCTCAGGCCCAGCCGCGGGGCGATCAGGAGCAGGGCCTGCTGGGTGGCGCTGGGCTCGGCGGCGGGGGCGCCGTCGCGGTAGCGCAACAGGTCGCCGTCCAGGGTGAGGCGGCGGCGGGCGAGCTGCGCAACGGTGTCCTGGAACGCGGCATTGCGACTGCTGTAGCGCCCGGCGTTGAAGTCCGCGAAGCGATAGAGCGGCTGCGAATACTCGGCTGGGTAGTCGAGGAGGTTGGCGGTGCCGAAATACACCCCGCCCCGGCGCGTGAATACTTCGCGCCGCAGCTCGGTGCCGTTTCCGTAGGGGTAGGGCCGGGCGCGGACATGTTCGCCGGCGAAGGCGATGCTCACCTGCATGGGCCCGCCGGTGCGCACCGGGTTCAGGTCGCCGAACAGCTCGCGCCCCAGCGGCAGCTCGGAAATCATGTCCTCGAACAGCGCGCTCAACTGCTTCTCGGTGCGCAGCGTGTCGATGCGCGCCTTGTAGCTGCGCCCGCCGGTCGAGGTCTTGAGCATGGCCGCGCGCACCATCAGCATGGGCACGCCGTAGCGGGCGGCGCGGGTCTCCAGTTCCTTCCACACGATGCGCGGCAGGCCCGGCACCACCGGGTCGGCCTGCCAGCTCGATTCCTGCTCGATCACCGCCATCACCGCGCACAGGTTCTCCGCGCTGGCGGGCAGGCCCAGGGCCTCGAAGGCGCCCAGGATGTCGGCGGCCCAGGCGTTGCGCTCCGGGATGCGCGGCGGCAGCAGGCGCTCCACCAGCGCGCGCGCCTGCGCTCCGAGCGGCGACGGCCCGGACGGCGGGCGCAGGGACGGCGCGGGGGACGGGGCGACGGGCGGCGTCTGGCCCGGCACGACGGCAGGGGGCGGTGCCGGTACCGGCGTCGGGACCACCGTGACCGATGGCGCTCCCGGCGCAGGCGGTAACCGCGGCGACGGACGTGATTCGTAGCTGCCGCTGGAGGCGCATCCGGCCAGCAGCGTGACGGCGATGAGCGCGGCGGGGAGCAGCGGGCACGCATTCGGCAATTTCAGCATCGTCTGGAAGAAGAAGGGCCAGCTATAAGAATGTCCGCGCCCCGGCGTGGCGGACGGCCTTGGAAGACAAGAAATGATCAACCCAAAAACCTCATTTGACGCAGAGAACGCGGAGAAAAAACACCGGGAACGCAGAGCCCTACGAAGCAATGCGCATTCACCCGGTCGGTAAATCGATGATTCCTCTGCGGCCTCTGTCTCTCTGCGATCTCTGCGTTGAAAGAGGTCGAACTGCGGCGTCCAGGTTCAATATACCAAAGCGCGCAGGCGTGGCCGCTTTCCAGCGGATGTCGCAGGGGGTGGGGAAACCTGGGGCGCTGGAATGGGGCACCGCCCTGGGTAAGCGCGACAGTGATTGCAAATATACTGGACGTGTATATAATCGCATATACACGTGTCGAGTATATTTTTAGATCCATGATCGACTGGCACTTCTCCCGCCCGGCTCTGGCGTCCGAACACCTTGAACTGCTGTTCGACAAGGGCGTCTCCCGTCTCACGTTTTTTGGCCGACGCCGCATCGGCAAGACGGAGTACCTGCAGCGCGACCTGATGCCGGCAGCCATCGCCAAGGGGGTGGTGCCGGTCTATTGCTCATTCTGGGAGAACAAGGACCAGCCGCATCTGGCTTTCATCCGCGTGATCGAAAGTGCGCTACCCGAGGGCAGATGGAAGCCCAAGCTGAAAATTGGTTTTCAGGCAGCGCTGTTCGAAGCGGCTGCCGAGATCGAGCGCGCCGACCGTCCGAAGGCCGCGCTGCCCGGGGAACTGACCCAGGCGGCCGGTCTTTTCGCCGCCTGGATCAAGCATCTCGACGACCGGCCTGCCCTCGTCCTGCTCGATGAAATCCAGCACCTCGCCACCTCGTCCCAGTTCGCCACCTTTGCCGCGTCGCTGCGGACGATGCTCGACATGGCGCCGCCGACCATGCGGGTCGTGTTTACCGGTTCGTCGCTGGCCGATCTGCAGCGCCTGTTCGAGGACCAGAAGGCGCCGTTCTTCAACTTCGCCACGGTGATGGATTTTCCGCTCCTGGACCGGGCCTTCGTCGATCACCTGGCGGAAATCCACCATCGCATCACGGGTCTGCGCGTCGCTGCCGAAGATCTCTGGAGTCTGTTCGAGCGCATCGGCCGCAACGCCCAGATCCTGACCGGCCTGGTGGAGCGCCTGGTGCTTCTGCGTACGGAGGACTGGAAGCTCGTGTGGGAGGAGATCGAGGGCGACATGTTCGGCGAGAACGGCTGGTGCGAGCGGGCCTGGCACGAACTGGCGCTATCGGACGCGGTTGTGTATCTGCGGCTGCTGGAGGGCAAGGACCTCTTTTCCGAGGATTCCATCAAACTCTACGACAGGTTCGGGTTTTCGCGCGGCACCGCCCAGCAGGCGCTCAGGCGGCTCATCAACCGCGGCTTGCTGCATCGTGCGGGCCATGGTCGCTACCAGCGCCTGGTGCCGATACTCGATGACTGGATCAGGGGTGCCGGCGTTGATTACGCACGCCTCCTGGAGCCGCGGGGCGAACAAGACGAAGGGTCTTCGGAGGATCCGGCGTGACCGCTTCTCGACCGGCCCGCGGTCATGTCGGTTGTGGTGTCCGGCCTCGGGGCGCCCGGTCAAAGTGTACCCTTCACGGGTCTTCAGCGGCCCGCGGCGGCCTGATGCGCCGCCATCGTCGCGAACCGGAGCGGATCAATGCGTCGGCGCCGTGTCCGACCACAGGTGGCGCTGCACCGACAGCGCGGCGCCCAGCCAGCCCAGGCCGGCAGCGATGGCGAGGATGACGGCGGCCTGGGGCAGGTCCGGGGCGCGCAGGACGAAATCGATGTTGTACTGCGCCGCCAGGTCCGCCAGCGGCTGGCGCAGCAGGTGGGTGCCCAGGGCGGTGATGGCCAGCGCCACCAGGCCGCCCAGCAGGCCCTGGAGGGCGCCGAAGTAGAGCAGCGGACGGCGCACGTAGCCGTCGGTGGCGCCCAGCAGCCGGGTCACTTCGATCTCCTCGCGGCGGGTGAGGATCTGCAGGCGGATGGTGTTGAAGGTGACCGCCACCAGCGCCACGGCGAGCAGCGTGCCGGCGAGCAGCACCATCTGCTGGCCGACGCGCAGCAGGGCGTCGAGGCGGCGCACCCAGGTGGAGTCGAGCTGGGCGTGTTCCACGGCGCCGATGTCCGCCAGCCGGGCGCGCAGCGCCTCCAGGGCGGCGGGCGCGCCGGCGGCGGGCACGACGATGAAGGCGTCGGGCAGCGGGTTGCGCGGCAGGGCCTCCAGCACGTCGGCCAGGCCCTCGTTCTGTTTCAGCCGCGCCAGGGCCTCGTCGCGGCCGACGAAGCGCCATTCGCGGATGCCCTCGGCCTGGCGCAGGCGCGCCTCGATCTCGCCCAGTTCCCTCTTGCCGGCGTCGGCGCGCACGAACAGCGAGATCTGCGGCGTGGCCTGGGCGTGGCGCGCCAGTTCGCGGGCGTTGGACAGCAGCATCTCGCCGCCCGCCGGCAGGGCCAGGGCGATGCCCACCACCAGCGCCCCCAGCACGGTGCCGGCGGGCGCGCTGACCAGGCGCAGCACCGCGCCGACCAGCGCCTTGCGATGCTGGCTGAGCCAGGCGTTCATGATGCCCCCCCGGCGCCGGGCCGCCCCAAGCCGGGGGGAGCCCCCTCGGGGGGCAGCGCAGCGTGGGGGCTCACC
>JACQYB010000014.1:98483-148071 GCA_016208415.1 Betaproteobacteria bacterium
GGCGCCGGGCCGCCCCAAGCCGGGGGGAGCCCCCTCGGGGGGCAGCGCAGCGTGGGGGCTCACCCCCTCCGCGGCGGCTTGCGCGGGCGCCTCGGCGGCGGCCACCCGGCCGTGGTCCAGCACCACGCGCCGCGAGCACCAGGGCTCGAACAGCGCCTCGTCATGGGTGGCCAGCACCACCGTCACGCCCACCCGATTGAAGGAGCGGAACATGGCGGCGATCTCGCCGGCCTGCCCGGCGTCCAGGTAGGCGGTGGGCTCGTCCGCCAGCAGCACGGCGGGGCGATTGACCAAGGCGCGGGCGATGGCCACGCGCTGCTGTTCGCCGCCGGACAGGGCCATGGGCAGGGTCTTTTCGTGGCGCGCGAGGCCCACCTTGTCGAGCGCCGCGCGCACCCGCCGGGTGGCATCGGTGTGGGGCATGCCGCAGATCTCCAGCGGCAGCATCACGTTGTCGAACACGCTGCGGTCCAGGAGCAGCTTCTGGTCCTGGTACACCAGGCCGAGGCTGCGGCGCAGGTAGGGTACGGCGGCGCGGCGCAGCCGGGTGATGTCCTCGCCGTTGACGAACACCCGGCCCGAGGTGGGGCGCTCGATCAGCGGCACGAGCTTGAGCAGGGTGCTCTTGCCGGCGCCGGAGTGCCCGCACAGCACGATGAACTCGCCGGCGGCGATGTCCAGGCTCACCTCCGACAGCGCCTCGCCGCCGCCGCGGTATCGAGCGACAAAGCCAGACTCCCACCCGGACGTGCCAGCGGGTGCGTAGCGGCCTCACCCCGACGGTGGCCTTCGCCGATACCACGGAACTCAATATCCATGAGGCTTTCCAGGTCGAGAAGAGCGGTCAACCGAGGTTTCCAGGATCATGCGCCGCCGTGGGTCTCGAACAGCGCCGCGGCGAACTCCGTGGCGCGGAACGGCTGCAGATCCTCGATGCCCTCGCCCACGCCGATGAAGCGCAGCGCCAGCGGATGCTGGCTGCGGCGCGAGCGGGCGATGGCGGCAATGACGCCGCCCTTGGCGGTGCCGTCGAGCTTGGTCACCACCAGGCCGGTGACGCCCAGGGCGGCATCGAAGGCCTTCACCTGGGAGAGCGCGTTCTGGCCGATGTTGGCGTCGAGCACCAGCAGCACCTCGTGGGGCGCCGTGGGATCGGCCTTGGCGATGACGCGCCGCACCTTGGCGATCTCCTCCATGAGGTGCAACTGGGTCGGCAGGCGCCCGGCGGTGTCCGCCAGCACCACGTCGATGTCGCGCGCCCGGGCGGCGTGGATGGCGTCGAAGATCACCGCCGCCGGGTCGCCGCCTTCCTGCGCCACCACGGTGACGCCGTTGCGCGTGCCCCATTCCTGGAGCTGTTCGCGGGCGGCGGCGCGGAAGGTGTCGCCCGCGGCCAGCAGCACCGACCTGCCCTGGGCCTTGAAGTGGTGGGCGAGCTTGCCGATGGAGGTGGTCTTGCCCGAGCCGTTGACCCCCGCCAGCATGATGATGAAGGGTTTGTGGCCGCTCACGTCCAGGGCGCGCTCCATGGGCGCGAGCAGCTCCGCCAGGATGTCGACCAGTGCCTGCTGGAGCCTTTCGCCGTCGTCGATGCGATCGCGCTTGACGCGGGCGCGCAGTTCCGCGAGCAGGTGGGTGGTGGCATCCACACCCACGTCCGCCATGAGCAGTGCGGTCTCGAGTTCCTCGTAGAGTTCCTCGTCGATCCTGCCGCGCCGGAACAGGCCGGAGAGCTGGCCGCCCAACTGGTTGCGGGTGCGGGACAGGCCCTGGCGCAGGCGCTCCTTCCACGACAGGCGTGGCGCCGCCTCCGCGGCGGTGCGTGGCGCCACCTCCGCGGCGGTGCGAGGTAGCGCCTCCGCGGCCGGGGCGGACGAATCCGGTTTTTTCAGGAAACCAAACATGGGGAAAGCCGGTCTGTGGTTGCGATGGCGGCGCTGGCCTCCGGCGCCGCCAGTTGCCGATTCGCGGCTGGCCGCGACGCCCGGGCACCATTATCATGCCGCGGGTGGATTCTAACCCAACCGGACACGCCACCCATCCATGACAACCGATAACCCGGACCGCCGTTGCCGTCGGGCGTGCCTCGCCGCCCTTTGTGCCGCCGCCGCGCTGGCCGCCGCCCTTGGCGCGCAGCCCGCCCGCGCCAATCCCTTCGAGACCACGCTGGCCAACGGCCTGCGCGTCATCGTCAAGGAAGACCGGCGCGCGCCCACCGTGGCCCACATGGTGTGGTACCGCGCCGGCGCCATGGATGAGGTGGATGGCACCTCGGGCGTGGCCCACGTCCTGGAACACATGATGTTCAAGGGCACGCGCAAGCTCGGACCCGGCGAGTTTTCCCGGCGCGTGGCCGAGGCCGGCGGGCGCGACAACGCCTTCACCAGCCTCGACTACACCGCCTATTTCCAGCAGGTGCCCAAGGCGCGGCTGGGCGAGATGATGGCGCTGGAGGCCGACCGCATGGCCAACCTGGTCATCGACGACAAGGAATTCGGCAACGAGGTGCGGGTGGTGATGGAAGAGCGCCGGCTGCGCACCGACGACAAGCCCCATGCCCAGGTCCATGAGCGCCTCATGGCCACCGCCTTCCAGGCCCACCCCTACCGGCGCCCCATCATCGGCTGGATGGACGACCTGGAGCACATGACGGCCGCCGACGCCCGCGCCTGGTATCGCCAATGGTACGTGCCCAACAACGCCTACCTGGTGGTGGTGGGCGACGTGGACCACGAGGCGGTGTTCCAGCTCGCCCGGCGCCACTACGGCGCCCTCCGGCCGCGTGCGCTGCCGCTGCGCAAGCCCCGTGAGGAGCCGGCGCAGAAGGGCATCAAGCGCATCGTCGTCAAGGCGCCGGCCCGGCTGCCCTACCTCGCCATGTCGTGGAAGGCGCCGGTGCTGCGCGACGTGGATTCGGATCGGGACGCCTATGCGCTGGAAGTGCTCGCCGGCCTGCTCGACGGCCACGACGCCTCAAGGCTGGTGCGCGAACTGGTGCGGGGCAGCCGCGTGGCGGTGTCGGCGGGGGCCGGCTACGACGCCACGGTGCGCGGCGAGGCGAGCTTCATCCTGGACGGCACGCCGGCCGAGGGTCGCACCGTGGCGGAACTGGAACAGGCGCTGCGCGGCGCCATCGAGCGCATCCAGAACGAGGGCGTCGGCGTCGGGGAACTGGAGCGGGTGAAGACCCTGACCATCGCCCACGAGACCTACAAGCGCGATTCCATGTTCGCCCAGGCCATGGAGATCGGCCGCACCGAAGCCGCCGGACACAACTGGCGCAGCCTCGACGTCATGCTGCAGAAGATCCGCGGCGTCACCGCCGAGGAGGTGCAGGCGGTGGCGAAGAAATACTTCAGCGACGATGCGCTCACCGTGGCGGTGCTGGACCCGCAGCCGCCGCCCGCCGAGGCTCCCGCGGCGCCGGCGCGGCCGGCAGGCGTGCGGCACTGATCCGGGTAGCCGGCGTTCCAGCACCCATTCCTGAACCATTGCTTTGCGAGTCGCCATGAAAAAGCCCCTCCTTGCCCTGTCTTTCGCCGCGCTGGCCGCCCTTTGCGCCGGCCGCGCCGCCGCCGGCGTCAGCATCCAGGCGTGGACGGCCCCCTCCGGCGCCCGGGTGCTGTTCGTCGAGACCCGCGTGCTGCCGATCCTGGACGTGCAGGTGGACTTCGCCGCCGGCAGCGCCTACGACGTGCGCGAGAAGTCTGGCCTGGCGGGGCTGACCCGCGGCCTGCTCGACGCCGGGGCGGGGGATCTGGACGAGGAGAAGATCGCCGAGCGCCTGGCCGACGTGGGCGCCAACCTGTCCGGAGGCACCGAACCGGACCGCGCCTCCGTCAGCCTGCGCACCCTGTCCAGCGAGCGCGAGCGGGCCGCCGCGCTGGAGTTGCTGCGCCAGGTGCTGCAGTCGCCATCCTTTCCCGCCGGGGCGCTGGAGCGGGAGAAGGCGCGCACCGTGGCCGGCATCCGCGAGTCCCTCACCCGCCCCGACGGCGTGGCCTCGCGACGCTTCAGCACGGCGCTCTACCCCGGCCATCCCTATGGCTTTGAAACGACGGTGGAGAGCGTGTCGGCCATCGCCCGCGACGACGTGGAGGGCTTCTATCGCCGCCACTACTCCGCCGCGCGGGCGGTGGTGACGGTGGTGGGCGACGTCTCCCGAAGCCAGGCGGAGGAACTCGCCCAGCGGCTCACCGCCGGCCTGCCCGCGGGGGGCGCGGACGGCGTCGTGCCGGAGGTGACGCTGCCCAGCCGCGAGGTCGTGCGCATCAGCCACCCCGCCACCCAGAGCCACATCTACCTCGGCACGCCGGCGCTGCGCCGCGGCGATGCGGACTTCTTCCCGCTGCTGGTGGGCAACTACGTGCTGGGCGGAGGCGGCTTCGTATCGCGCCTGCTCAAGGAAGTGCGCGAGAAGCGCGGCTACGCCTACAGCGTGTACAGCTACTTCCAGCCCCTCAAGGTGGAGGGGCGCTTCCAGATCGGCCTGCAGACCAAGCGCGAGCAGGCCGACGCGGCCCTCAAGGTGGTGGAGGCGACGCTGGCGGACTTCCTGCGCGACGGCCCCACCGAGACGGAACTGGCGGCGGCCCGGCGCAACCTCATCGACGGCTTCGCCCTGCGCCTGGACAGCAACCGCAAGATCCTCGACCACGTGGCGGTGATCGGCTTCTACGGCCTGCCGCTGGACTACCTGGACCAGTACCCGAAGAAGGTTGCGGCGGTTACCCGCAGCCAGATCCGCGACGCCTTCCGCCGCCGCCTGCAGCCCCGGCACATGGTCACCGTCATCGTTGCGGGAGGCTGAGGTTCTGTGAATGGATCTGCTGCGCGTCCCGCCCCGGTCGCTGCGGTGCTCCACCTGCCGCTTTGTACGCCCGCGCTCCTCGCAACCAGGGCGGGCCGTTCGCGGCGGTTTCTTCCCCGCGCCTGAAGGCCCGCAAGCGCGCGCACCGTCCATGACACCCCTGAAGGACGCGTCTCGCCGCGCGGTGCCCGGGAAGCCCGGGCATCCGCCGAGCCGGGTGCGCATCATCGGCGGCGCCTGGCGCAGCCGTCTGATCGAGGTCGCCGCGGTGCCGGGCCTGCGCCCCACCCCCGACCGGGTGCGCGAGACGCTCTTCAACTGGCTGGGCCAGGACCTCACGGGGCGCGCCTGCCTCGACCTGTTCGCCGGCAGCGGTGCGCTCGGTTTCGAGGCTGCGTCCCGCGGCGCGGCCCACGTTACCCTGCTTGAGACAGATCAAAGAGCGCTGGCGGCGTTGCGTCAGAATGCGCGGGCTTTGGGCGCGCAGGCCGTGGAGATCGTGTGCTGCGATGCGCTAGAATTCAGCAGGGCGGCAGCGCGTCGCTACGACGTGGTGTTTCTCGATCCGCCCTATCGCCGCGGGCTGCTGGAGCGCATCGCGCCCTGCCTCGCGGACCTTCTGGAGCCGGGTGCGATGGTCTACGCCGAGGCGGAAGCCGCCCTGGAGGTGCTGGGAACGTTGCCGGCGATCCGGCGCGGGCGGGCGGGGCAGGTGTTCTACCATCTCTTTCAGGCGTAGATCCATGGACGGCATTGCGGTGTACCCGGGGACCTTCGATCCCATCACGCGCGGCCACGAGGATCTGGTGAGGCGCGCGTCCGCCCTGTTCGGGCGGGTGATCGTGGCGGTGGCCGACAGCCGCTCCAAGCGGCCCTTCTTCTCCCTCGACGAGCGGGTGGAGATGGCGCGTGAAGTGCTGGCGGCGTATCCGAACGTGGAGGTGTGCGGGTTCTCATGCCTGCTGCTGGACTTCATGCAGCGATGCGGTGCCCAGATCATCCTGCGCGGGCTGCGGGCGGTGTCCGACTTCGAATACGAATTCCAGATGGCGGGCATGAACCGCAACCTGAGCCCGGACGTGGAAACGGTCTTCCTCACCCCGGCCGAGAAGTACATGTTCATCTCCGCCACCATGGTGCGGGAAATCGCGCTGTTCGGGGGTGACGTGGCGAAGTTCGTGCATCCGCTGGTGCATAGCAGGCTGCAGGAAAAGGTTAAACGCGAACCCTAGGAAGGTGTAATGAAATGGCTTTGATGATTACCGACGAATGCATCAACTGCGACGTGTGCGAGCCCGAGTGCCCGAACAACGCGATTTCCCAGGGCGAGGAGATCTACGTCATCGATCCGGACAAGTGCACCGAGTGCGTGGGCCACTACGACACGCCCCAGTGCCGCGAGGTCTGCCCGGTGGATTGCATCCCGGTCAACCCCGACCACGAGGAAACGCAGGACCAGTTGATGGAGAAGTTCCTGCGCCTGACGGGGCAGAAGGCGGCCTGAGAGGGGAGTCCGCGGGTAGCCTGAGCGGCGAAGCCTGCGTTTCGATCCGGCGTTTGCGCGGGCTTGCCGACCTCGGGGAGGCGTCCGCCCGGCCCGCGCGTCGCACTGACCCGGCACCGCCCGGCGGGGTGGCGCCCCCGCCGCCCGGCCCCCGCGGCTCAGGGGTTTGCGTTCAGGCCGCGATGGCCATGAGTTCGTCCGGCTTCTCGCCCTGAAGGGCGGTGCGGAAGAGCCGGCCGATCTCCTCCAGTTCGCCGAGCTGTGCCTCGGTGGTCTGTTCCGATTCCCGTGACAGGGCGAGGCGCTCCTCCAGGCCGTCGATGGCCTGGTGGATGTGCTTCATGTTCTCCATGCGGTGCTTGAGCCGCTTCTGCTGTTCTCGTATGTGCGCCTCCAGCGGCGTCATGACATTGCGCAGCCAGTTGTCCAGTTCCCGGTTGGCCAGTTCGAACGTGCGGCGCACCTGCACGGCGATGGTCTCGAAGAAGCGCTGGGTGAGGGCGCGCTTTTCCGTGGTCATGAGGGTGACGAGGGCGCGGAAATGGCTGTCGGAGCGCTCCAGCAGGCGCTGCACGCGGGTCTGGAAGGGCTGCATGTCGAACGGCTTGACGGCGTCGGCGCTGAGACCGCTGTCGGCGAAGCGCGCGTAGGCCCCGCCCAGCATGCGGTGGATTTCCTCGGCGTGGGCGCTGGCACCGTCGAGCCGCTGGCGCACGTCGGTGAAGAATTCGTCCATGCCCACCAGCAGCCCGCTGGAGAAGTTCGACGCCAGCATGGTCTGGCGGGTGCGCCGGGTCTGTTCGCGCACGCCGTCGATGCCCAGCGCCGCGAACAGGTTGGTGGAAAGTTGCCCGAGCACGCGGCGCACGGCCTGGTACTGCTGCAGACCGGCGTCGAACTCGGCCTTCTCCATCTTCACCCGGTGCAGCATGTGCTGGACCACGTTCTGGTTGCGCCCGCGAAGCTCGGAAAGCTCGGCCACCTGTTCGCGCAGGCCGGCATGGCGGCTGCGCAGCAGGTCGCGGGTGGCGGCGACGACACCGAGCGCGTCGGCCTGGACGCCCTCGGCGATGATCTCGCGCCGTGCCGGGATGATCTGGGCGGACAGCGCCTCCTCCAGGCGCGCGAGGCGGCTGCGCGAGAGCATCAGCGGGTCCTCGGTCACCTTGGCGTAAAGGGCCTTTTGCGCCGACACCGGGAACACCCGCGCCGCGTCCACGCCCAGCGTCACGGCGCAGTTGCGGGCCTGGCGGGCGATTTCACCGTCGATTTCCGCCTCGCTGCGCAGGCCGTCCCAAAGTCCGTCGATCTTGTTGAGCACCACCAGGCGGGCGCGGGCGCCGCCGCCGGCGCTGGCCACGACGTGGTCGCGCCAGACCGTGAGGTCGGACTGGGTCACGCCGGTGTCCGCCGCCAGCACGAACAGCACGGCGTGGGCGCTGGGCAGCAGGGAGAGTGTCAGTTCGGGCTCGGCGCCGATGGCGTTGAGCCCGGGCGTGTCGATGACGGTGAGGCCCTGGCGCAGCAGGGGGTGGGGGATGTTCACCACCGCGTGGCGCCAGCAGGGAATCTCCACCGTGCCGTCGGCATCGGGCCGGAGCCCGTGCTCGCCTTCCTCGTCGACGACGAAGCCCAGGCCGGCCGCCTGTTCGCGGGGGACGTGCCGGCATTCGCCGAGACGGGCCAGCGCTTCGTGCAGGCGGGCGGGCTGCGATACATCCAGGTCGATGTGGATCCACGGCGCACCGCCGCGGGGGATGTCGCCGACGCTGGGATGGTCCATGCGCGTTTCGATGGGCAGCAGGTCCAGGCAGGGCGGGCGCGCTTCATCGTAGAGCAGTTCGGTGGGGCACATGGTGGTGCGCCCGGCGCTGGACGGCAGGATGCGCTGGCCGTAGTCGGCGAAGAACATGGCGTTGATGAGCTCCGACTTGCCGCGGGAGAACTCCGCCACGAAGGCCACCGACAGCCGTTCCTGGCGCAGCCTGTCCTGCAGGGTGCCCAGGCGCGTCAGCAGCGCCGGATCGACGAGGTCGTTGTGCTCCAGCCATTGTCGCAACAGGCGCAACTGGCTGCCCAGGTTGGCTCGCCAGTCGCTGAAGGCGGAGAACTGCTCGGCAAGGGTCGTCGACGTCATCGGTCATGCTCCACAGGGGTCCCGGGCGGCGGCAGATGGCATCTTGCCAGGGCGACACGGGTCGCCGGAAACCGCGCAGGGCTGCCTCGATACATCGGCTAGCGGGTGGGGAACTTTAGTGGAAGCGAATGGCGGCGCGTCCTTCGCCGGTGCTTCAGCGCTGGCAGGTGGGGCAGTAGAAGGTGGAGCGCTGGCCCTGGCGCAGGCTGCGTATGGCGCTGCCGCACACCCGGCAGGGCTCCCCGGCGCGGGCGTAGACGAAGTGCTGCTGCTGGAAATGGCCGGGATTGCCGTCGCTGCGGGTGAAGTCGCGCAGCGTGCTGCCGCCGGCGTCTACGGCCGCTTCGAGGGTCTCGCGCACCGCCGTCACGAGCCGCCGGCAGTCGGCGCGGGTGAGCCGCCGCGCCGCCCTGGCGGGCCGGATGCCGGCGCGGAACAGGCTCTCGCAGGCGTAGATGTTGCCCACGCCCACCACCAGCCGCTGATCCATGAGCAACGGCTTGACGGCCGTGCGACGCCCCTGCGCGGCGCCGTGCAGCAGTTCGGCGGTGAATCCGCCGGAGAGGGGTTCGACGCCGAGGCGGGCCAGCAGCGGGTGATGGGAGATGTCTCCCTCGTGCCACAACACGGCGCCGAATCGGCGCGGGTCGCGCAGGCGCAGCAGGTGGGCGTCGAACAGCACGTCCAGGTGGTCGTGGGCGCCCGCCGGTTCCCCCGCCGGCAGCACCCGCAGGCTGCCCGACATGCCCAGATGCACGATCAGCGTTCGGTCCCCCAGCGGCGCGCGCTCGCCTCTTGCGCCGCCATCGTGGGCTGCCGGCGCGCGCTCGCCTGCCGTGCCGCCGGTGTGACGCATGCGCAACAGCAGGTACTTGGCGCGCCGCTCCACCGCCTCCAGCGCCAGGCCGGTGAGGCGCGCTGCCAGGTCGCCGGGCACGGGGTAGCGCAGCGCCGCATTGCGCACCACCACCCCGGTGACGCGCCGCCCCGTGAGCTGCGCTCCGATGCCGCGCCGGGTGACTTCCACTTCAGGCAGTTCGGGCATGGCCCCCCACTTCGAGATGCGGACTGCGCCGCCCGCTCACGATGGCCGCGCCTGCGGCCAATGTGCGCCGCCAAGTGGCACCGCATGCTTGTCGGCACTGGGGAAAGAACCTAACATGGCCCTTCGCTCCGGCCGCTTCGCTTGACGTTCGCTGTGCTCACGTTAGCCTCTGCTGAAACCGGATTTCAGTTTCGGCCGCTGCGCCTGACCTGGCTGCGCCAGGTCAGCCTTCACCGAAACTTCGTTTTCGACTCTACTTGTGGTGAGCATTTTGATTCATTGTAATTCACGGGCCGGCGGCGCCCTGTGCAGGGCGGGCGGACACATCCTTGCGGCCCTCGCAGTGGCTGTGCTGCTGGGCGGATGCGCCGCTCTCGGCGCCAGGGGCGGGGTTGCGAAGGCACCGGGAGCCCCCGTGGCGGCGGCACCGGCAGCCGCGGCAGAAAACGCAGGCGCCGCCTCCCCACGGCAGGGCGATGACGGCCGTTCCCCCGGGGACGCCGAGGAAGCCAGGGGCCCGGCCGAGCCGCTGCCCAACGTCGCCCTGACCCCGGGCATCATCCATCGCGTGCTGTTGGCGGAAATCGCGGCCCAGCGCGGGGGGTTCGATCTCGCCGTGGGCACCTACATGGAACTGGCCCGGAACACGCGCGATCCGCGCCTGGCGCGCCGCGCCCTGGAAATCGCCACCGTGGCGCGGCAACTCGATGTCGCGATCCAGGCCGGGGAACGATGGGTCGAACTGGCTCCCGAATCGCCCCAGGCGCGCCAGATGCTGGTGGGGCTGCTGATCAACGCCAACCGGATCGCCCAGGTGGAGCCGCACCTGGTGAAGCTGCTCAGCCAGGAAGGGCCGCGCCTGCCCGACGGACTGGTACGCCTGCCGCGGCTTTTCGCCCGCTTTGACGATCGCCAGGCTGCCGCGGCCATGATCGAGCGCCTGACCGCGCCCCATCTGGCGCTGCCGGAGGCGCGGCTGGCGCGGGCGCAGGCGGCGGAGGCCGCGGGCGACCGGTCGCGGGCGGCCACGGAGATCGACACCGCGCTGGACATGCGCCCCGACTGGCAGCCCGGCGTGCTGTTCCGCGCCCACCTGCTGCTGGCGGACGGCAAGGACAAGGCGCTGGATTACCTCAAGGATTACGTGCGCCGGCATCCGCAGGCCCACGAGGTGCGCATGCAGTATGCCCGCGCGCTGGCTTCGGAAAGGCGCTACCCCGAGGCGCGCCGCGAATTCCAGGGCTTGCTCGCCGATGCCCCCGAGCGTGCGGAAGTGGTGGCGGCAGTGGCGGTGCTGTCCATGCAATTGAACGACCGGCCCATGGCCGAGGAGAGCTTCCTCAAGCTCCTCGGCATGGCCGGCGCGGATCACGACATGGCGCGCTATTACCTCGGGCAGATCGCCGAGGAGCGCAAGGATTACCCCAAGGCGCTGGAGTGGTATGGCGCCGTGGGGCAGGGAGAGCAGTACCTGCCTTCGCAACTGCGCCACGCCCAGACGCTGGCGCGCCTGGGCCGCATCGACGAGGCGCGCGCCAAGTTGCGCACGCTGGCCGACGATCGGCAGCGCGACCGCGTCCAGATCCTGGTGATGGAGGCGCAGATCCTGCGCGATGCCGGCAGGACGGACGAAGCGCTGGGCCTGCTCGACGGCGCCCTCAAGACGCACCCCGACCAGCCGGAGTTGCTCTACGAGTCCTCGCTGCTGGCGGAGCGGCTGGGCCGCACCGAGGAGGTGGAGACCCGGTTGCGCCGGCTCATCGCCGTCAAGCCCGATCACGCCCACGCCTACAACGCCCTGGGCTATTCCCTGGCGGAACGCAACGTTCGCCTCGAAGAGGCGGAGGATCTCATCGCCAGCGGCCTCAAGCTCGCCCCGGAGGATCCCTTCATCCTCGACAGCATGGGGTGGGTGCGCTTTCGCCGCGGCGACCTCAAGGGCGCCCTGGATTACCTGGAGCGCGCCCATCGTCTGCGTCCCGATCCCGAGATCGCGGCCCACCTCGGCGAAGTGCTGTGGAACCTCGGGCGCCGCGGCGACGCCAGTCGCACCTGGAAGGAGGCGGCGAAGGTGCATCCCGACAACGAGGTGCTGCTGGAAGTGATCAAGCGGCTGTCGGGGAAGTAGCCGCGTGCCGCGTCCCATCCGTCGCCGTATCGGCGCGCGCGTCCTGTTCTCGTGGCTTGCCGCGGCGTTGCCGTTGCTGCTGGCCGCCTGTGCCAGCGTCGGGCCGCGGGAAGAGGCGCCGCTGCGGCCGCCGCGCGAGTCCATCCGTGCCTTTGTCCTGGAAGGGCGGGTGGCGTTGCGCGATGCAACCCGGAGCCTCAACGCCAACGTGAGCTGGGGCCACCTGGGGGCGAGCGACGAAATCCTGCTCACCACGCCCCTGGGGCAGGGGGTGGCTTCGCTGGTGGGGGACGCCGGCGGCGCCCGTCTCGAAACCGCCGATGGACGGCGCTACACCGCCGCCGACGTCGAGGGCCTGAGCCAGGAACTTTTCGGCGCCCGCCTGCCGTTGCGCGACATGCCTTCCTGGGTCGTCGGCCAGGCCTCCGCGGTGGGCAGGATGACCTCCGATACCCTGGGGCGCCCCGCCCGGCTTCAGGAGCAGGGCTGGACCATCGACTACCTGGACTACGAGCATGCGCGCCCCGACGCGCTGCCCGTCCTGCTCGAACTGCGCCGCGGCGACCTGCACCTGCGCCTCAAGGTGGATGCCTGGAGCCTCGCCCAATGATCCTGGAAACCTCAGTTGACCGCTTGTTTTCACCTGCAACCCCATGTGAATACTGGCGTTGCGGCCATCCATCCGCTTCACCCGATGGGTGGGCACGCTACGCACCCGCTGGCGCGTCCAACTGAGGTTTCCAGGATGATCCCCTGGGGCGCACCCTGCGCGGCGCCCGCCAAACTCAACCTGTTCCTGCACGTGGTGGGCCGTCGCGCCGATGGCTACCATCTGCTACAGACCGTGTTCCGCCTGGTGGATCACGGTGACGTGCTCCATTTCGACCCGCGGGAGGACGGCGCGGTGCGCCGCGCTGCCCCCATTGCCGGCGTGCCGGAGGACGACGACCTGTGCGTGCGCGCGGCGCGCCTGCTGCAGCGCGAGGCGGGCGTGTCCCGTGGCGTGACGATCCGCCTGGACAAGCGCCTGCCGCTGGGGGGCGGCCTGGGCGGGGGAAGTTCCGACGCCGCGGCGACGCTGCTGGCACTCAACCGCCTGTGGAACGTGAACTGGCCGCGGCCGCGCCTGCAGGAACTGGCGCTGCGGCTCGGGGCCGACGTGCCGTTCTTCGTGTTCGGCGAGAGTGCCTTTGCCGACGGGGTGGGGGAGGTGCTGCAGCCCGTGCCGCTGGAGCCCGCCTGGTACCTGGTGGTGGAGCCCCCGGTGGCGGTGGCCACGGCGGCCATCTTCGCCGCCGCGGAATTGACACGAAATTCCGGACCCATCAAAATAGCCGACTTTCCGGCGGGCGGCCACGGCTGCTTCGGACGCAATGACCTCCAGCCGGTGGTCTGCGCCCGGTACCCGGAAGTGGGCCGCGCGCTGGAGTGGCTGGGCCGTTTCGGCGACGCGCGCATGACGGGCTCCGGGGCGTGCGTGTTCTGTGCGTTCCGGGACGAAGCGCAGGCCCGGCAGGCGCTGGAGCGACTGCCGGCCGGCTGGAAAGGCTGGGTTGCCCGCGGCCTGGACGTGCATCCCCTGCACGGCTGCGCGGCCTGAAGGCGGGCAGGTGGAGTTGCGACGGATTACATTGGGGAGTCGCCAAGCTGGTTAAGGCACCGGATTTTGATTCCGGCATGCGAAGGTTCGAATCCTTCCTCCCCAGCCAGATCTCATGAGTGCGGGCAGGCGATGTGCCTGCCCGACTTGCTTTCGGACAACAAGTTTCCATCCACGGTGAGGCGACAGTGGCATACGAGAACCTGATGGTTTTCACCGGCAATGCCAATCCGCGGCTTGCCGCCGACGTCGCCCGGCGTCTGAGCATTTCCATCGGGCGGGCCACCGTGGGGCGTTTCTCCGACGGCGAGGTCAACGTCGAGATCATGGAGAACGTCCGCGGCAAGGACTGCTTCGTGCTGCAGTCCACCTGCACGCCCACCAACGACAACCTGATGGAACTGCTGATCATCGTCGATGCGCTCAAGCGCTCGTCGGCGGGGCGCATCACGGCCACCATTCCGTATTTCGGCTACGCCCGGCAGGACCGCCGGCCGCGCTCGGCGCGGGTGGCGATTACAGCCAAGGTGGTGGCCAACATGCTGCAGGCGGTGGGGGTGAGCAGGGTGCTGACGGTGGACCTGCACTCGGACCAAATCCAGGGCTTCTTCGACGTGCCGGTGGATAACGTCTACGCCACGCCCATCCTGCTGGGCGACATCTGGCGCCACCAGTACGACGACGTGATGGTGGTGTCGCCGGACGTGGGCGGCGTGGTGCGGGCCCGCGCCACGGCCAAGCGCCTGGAGTGCGACCTGGCCATCATCGACAAGCGCCGCCCGCGCGCCAACGTGGCCGAGGTGATGAACATCATCGGCGACGTGGAAGGCCGCACCTGCCTGATCATGGACGACATCGTCGACACCGCCGGCACGCTGTGCAAGGCCGCCCAGGCGCTGAAGCAGAACGGTGCCCGGCGGGTGCTGTCCTACTGTACCCATCCCGTGCTGTCGGGCGTGGCGGTGAGCCGCATCGGCAGTTCCGACCTGGACGAGCTGGTGGTCACCGACACCATCCCCCTGAGCGACGAAGCCCGCGCCTGCGGGCGCATCCGTCAGATTTCCATCGCCGAACTGCTGGCCGAGACCATCCTGCGCATCAGCAACGAGGATTCGGTCAGTTCCCTGTTCGTGGAGTAGGTTTCATCAACGCCCCGCCTGGTCGCGGGCGGGGTCCTCACTGGAGTCATGTCATGCAGATTGAATTCGAAGCCAGCAAGCGCGAGGAGCAGGGCACCGGAGCGAGCCGCCGCCTGCGTCGCGCCGGTCGGGTGCCCGGCATCGTGTACGGGGGCGAAGCCCGGCCCCAGGCCGTTTCCATGGACCACAACGGCATCTGGCAGCAACTGCGCCAGGAAGCCTTCCATTCCTCCGTGCTGAGCATGAAGCTCGATGGCGCCACGCAACCGGTGCTGCTGCGCGACGTGCAGATGCACCCGGTGCGCCCCCAGATCCTGCACATCGACTTCCAGCGCGTGGACGCCACCCATCGCATCCACGTCAAGGTGCCGCTGCACTACATCAACGCCGACGTGTGCCCCGGGGTCAAGCTCCAGGGCGGCATCGTCAGCCACGTCATGACGGAACTGGACGTGAGCTGCCTGCCCGGCGACCTGCCCGAGTTCATCGAGGTGGACCTCAAGGAAATGGCCACGGGCCACTCCCTGCACGTCTCCGGGCTCAAGCTGCCCCAGGGCGTGGAGCCGGTGAACAAGGCCGAGGACCCGGTGGTGGCCAACGTGCTGCTGCCCAAGGGCGCCGCCGCCGGCGAGGAAGGCGCCGAGGGCGCGGCGCAGTAAGCCGCACCCGAGTCCCGCCCTGCTCCTGCACCCCCGGGCATGCCCACGCCGCGCCTGGTCGTCGGCCTCGGCAACCCGGGGCCGGAATACGCCGCCACCCGGCACAACGCCGGGTTCTGGCTGGCTCAGCGCGTGGCGCAACGCTACGGCGTCGCGCTGGCGCGCGAATCCAGGTTCCACGGGCTGGCGGCCAACGTGCGCTGTGCCGGCCTGTGGCTCCTCCTCCCCCAGACCTTCATGAACCGCTGCGGCCAGGCGGTGGCGGCGCTGGCGCGCTTCCACCGCATCGAGCCGGCCGACATCCTCGTCCTGCACGACGAGCTGGACCTGCCCCCCGGGGCGCTGCGCGTCAAGTTCGGCGGCGGCCTGGGCGGCCACAACGGCCTCAAGGACATCGTCGCCCACCTGGGCACCCAGGACTTCTGGCGCCTGCGCATCGGCATCGGCCACCCGGGTGACCGCAACGTGGTGGTGAATTGGGTGCTCAAGCCACCGCGCGCCGAGGAGCAGACGCTCATCGACGAGGCCATCGACCGAGCGCTGTCCGGCTGGGATCTGCTGGCCGCCGGCGACTACCCCGCCGCCATGCAAAGGCTCAATTCAAAGCCGCCGGCGTCCGGGGAACCCGCGGCCAAGGAACCGTAGCCGCGGCGCGGGACGCCATGGCGCGGCTCTAACGGGGACCCGTCGTCAGGGCATCGATGGGCACGCCGTCGTAGATGTCGCGCATGGGCAGGCGCAGCTCGACGGCGGGAAACTCCACTTCCTCCGGCCCGGAATACTCGATCACGTCCCAGCCGATGTCGCCGTGGCGGCGATGCACCGTCACCAGCGCCTCCCCGGGATCGACCAGCACGTACTCCTTCAGGCTGGGCACGGTGCGGTAGGCCAGCAGCTTCTCGCGGCGGTCCGTGCCTTCGGTGGATTCGGACAGCACCTCGACGATCAGCACCGGGTCCTCCACGCAGCGGGCCGTGCTGTCGAGCACCTGAAGGCCGGGACTGCAACTGACCACCACGTCCGGGTAGTAATGGGCATTGCCCTTGGCCACCCGCACCCGCGCATCCGAAACGAAGGCCCGGCACGGCGTGCCGCGCAGGTGGGCGCGTAGCGTGGCGGCGATGTTCAGCGCGATGGTGTTGTGCCGCAGCGTGGCGCCCGTCATGGCGAAGACCTCGCCGTTGACGTACTCGTGGCGCACCTGGCCATCCTGCTCCAGACGCAGGTATTCGGCTTCGGTCATGGTGGAGGACTTGTGGACGAGCATGGTGGTCACCCGGCGGATCGGTGGCTGGATTGACCCGATATTGCCACAGGTTTCCGGCGCGGCGTCCAAGTTCCCGCTTCACAAATAGGTCGAAGGGGTGCAGACGGCAGTGGGACTGGCACGCAATGCGCATCATGACTACGCCCAATGCGCACTACGGATTACAGGCGACTGGCTGAAACGGGCGCGAACACATTGTTGCGACGGGGGGGACTCTTACAACGTCGGTGAGCCCTACTCGCCCGCCTGCGCCTTCATTACCGTCACCAGATCGTCGGAAAGCCACAGCCCGGCGTTGCGCAGTCTTTCCAGTCGATCTGCGACCGATGCGATCACGCCACGCCGCTTCGCCAGTACCAGCACTCCCCCCGTGCCGAGGACGGGAATGCCCAATGTACGGGCGCAGCGGCGTGCGTCCGCGTCGTCGATGATCGCGCGCAGCGGCGGATGTGCCAAGGCATGACTCAACACCGCCGTTTCGCCGGCGCCAAGGTTCCAGGCTTCCACGCGAGGCGACGTCATCACGCTTTCGCGCCGCGGCCACGCCTCTGTCGGCAGCCCGCACGCGGCCGCATCGTCCCGGTCGTCCAGCGCGACTTCCTTCCATACCGCCTCGGGAACGACGATCCGGGTGAACAGCCGCGGCAGTAGATCTGCCTGCCCGCTTCGAAACAGCGTAATCAGCGGCGACGCATTGACGACCACCGCCTCAATCCGCATCGCGCAGTTCCTCGGCCAGTTCTTCCGCGGTGTATTGGAATGGACTGACCCGATAGCGCGAGAGCGCTTCGATGAACGCCGCGCGCGTCAGGCCGGCGATCTCGGCGGCCCGGCCCTGGGACACTCGGCCGAGTTCATACCACTTCACCGCCGCCGCCACGCGCATTTCCTGCGCGAACTCGTGGGGCGCCTGATGCAGCGTGGCAAATGCCGATTCCGGCATTTGCAGGGTCAATTGAGTCATGGCGAATTCCTCCGGAAATCCATGATACGTCCGTTGCGGCCACAGCCGCATCGGCGGCCCCGAGCATGGCTCCATTGTCCACTACGAAGCATTGGCGTGCCGGCCAGGGCCCGAGTTCGACCGATGGCGCGGGCGAATTGATTTTCGGCGCATTCCGGCGCCAGCGCGCCGCGCGCGGGACCGTCTCGGCCTTCGGCGGCAGCCAGGCCAACAGGTCCCTATCCGGTTCAGTTGCCTTCCTGCGCCGGGCTACAATGTACCGACTGTAGGAGGAAACCCCATGCTCATGACCGTCGAACAGATCGCCGAAGAAGCCTTGGCCCTGCCGAGCGAGGCCCGCGCCTTGCTGGCGGATCGGCTCGTCGAGAGCCTCGATCCGGCAGAGGATGGTCTGATCCGCCAAGTCTGGATGCGCGAAGCGCGCCGCCGCATCGACGAAGTGCGTAGCGGCAGCGTGAAGACGATCCCGGCCGAAGATGTGCTGGCCCAGGTCAGGCAAGCCATCGCTCGATGAGAATTGAGTTCCATCCGGAGGCATTGGCCGAGTTCCGCGATGCCGCCGGGTTTTACGAAAAGCAACAACTCGGACTCGGCAGCCGCTTCACGAACGCCATCGAGTCCGCAATTACGCACATCGGCGAGTCGCCCACGTCGTGGCGCGTCATCGAAGACGATGTTCGCCGCTACCTGACGAAGGTTTTCCCTTACGCCGTGCTCTACTCGATTGAGGATGGCTACATCCTGATCGTCGCTGTCATGCACTGCCACCGCGAACCGGGTTATTGGCGTAGCCGGTTGTAGGCTCCCGCTTCCCCGTCCGCATCTCCTTCCCCGCCGCACAGGGCCTGCGGCGTTGCAACAGGCCTTGGTCGATCAGATTGCCGCTGATACGCCGCCTGAAAAATCCGGCGCGCGCCGCTGCGCGGCGCGTCCAGGGGAGAAATAGGGGTCTGACCCCGATTCGTTCCGCGATTCGTTCGTGACCCCGATTCGTTCGGCGAATTTCGACGGCAACTACACCTACGACGGCTCGGCCAAGGGCGAATACCGGACGAAGACCCTGCCCGTGGGTTCCTTCCGCGCCATCGCCTTCGGGCTGCACGACATGCACGGCAACGTGTGGGAATGGTGCCAGGACTGCTGGCACGGCGACTACAAGGATGCCCCGGATGACGGCAGCGCCTGGGAAACCGGCGACGGCGTGGCCCGGGTGGTGCGCGGTGGCCCCTGGCTCGTCAATCCGTGGAACTGCCGCGCGGCCTCCCGCTACGGCTGGCGCCCGGTCAGCCGCCGCGGCGGCATCGGCTTTCGGGTGTGTTGTTCGTCCCCCATCGAATAGCTGGCCACGGCGCCGCTGCTCACTGGAAGGCTGGTTTGCTGTTCACTGGATGCGCCGCGCAGCGGCGCGCGCGCATTTTTCCAGGCTACGTCAGCGGCAGTCTCCCGGTTTCAACACCAACGGTCGCAGCATGTGCCGCCGCAGGCCCCAGGTATTGGCGTAGCGCACGTGGTTGATCCAGCCCTGCACGCTGGCGTCGAACTCCGCGAAGGAGAGCTTGCGCGCGCGGTACAACTCGTAGCGCTCCCCCAGCCGGCGGGTGGCGTGACGCACCTTGCGTGCCTTGACGAGGCGATGGTCCGGATGGACCACGAAGCCGAGCCAGGGGATGCCCGCCGACACCGGCGTTACTTGCGCCTCGGTCTCGTGCAGGGTCAGCCGCAACACGGCCAGGCGCTCCTGAACGGCCGTTTTCCATCGCCACAGCGTCGCCTTCGAATCGCCGAAGAGCGCGAAGTCGTCCACGTAGCGCAGGTAGGCGCGACAGCCAAGCTCCCGCTTCACGAAAAGGTCGAAGGGGTGCAGATGGCAGTTCGACCAGAACTGGGAGGTCAGATTGCCGATGGGCAGGCCCCGCGGCCGACAGGCGGCGAACAGGTCGTCGCCCGGAAAGTACTGCATCGTGTATTCGTAGGCGAGCACGTCCTTGCCGCCGGCGACGATGGTCTCGACCAGCGCCATGATGTCCGGCTCGGGGATCAGCCGCCGCAGCCCTTCAAGCAACACGGCGTGGTCGATGGAAGGAAAATGCTGGCGGATGTCGCCGCGCAGCACGTAACGGTGGCGAGCGGCGAATTCCTGCAGCCGGTCGACGGCCCGGTGGCCGCCACGGCCGATGCGGTTGGCGTAGCTGTCGGCGATGAACACCCGCTCGAAGCCGGGCTAGATGATGCGGCACAGTGCATGGTGCACCACCCGGTCGCGAAACTGCGCCGCACTGTTCTTGCGTCGCTTGGGCTCGTGGATCAGGAAGTGGGTGTAGGGTCCGGGCTGGTAGCTGCCGTCCAGCAGTTCCTGGCGCAGCGCCAGCAGCCGGTCGGCGGCCTGGAACTCGAATGCCGCCACGGCGCGGGTGCCGCGCTTGCCGCGGGCGGCCAGGCGATGGGCCTCCAGCAGGTTCGTCCAGCCGCACAGGGCCAGATAGGCCTGGCTATGGGAACGATCGCGGTGCACGAGGCCGGCGTGCGCCGCCGGGGAGGGCGTGGAAATGGCGGAAGAACTGGTCCTGTTCACCCGCTTGTTCGATCTCCTGGCCTGGCTGCTGCCCAAGGCGGAGAGCTTCCCAAAAGCCTACCGCTTCAGCGTCACCCAGAGGCTCATGGATGCCGCGCTGGACTGCCAGGAGGCGGTGTTGTCCGCCCAAAGCCAGCGCGGCGAGGCGCGAAAGGCGGCGCTGCGCGATGCCGACGCCGCGCTCAACCGCCTGCGGCTCTACCTTCGCCTGGCGCACCACTGGCGCTGGCTCAACGACGGCCAGTACGAGCACGTGAGCGCCATGGTGGCCGAGGTGGGCAGGCTGCTGGGCGGCTGGATCAGGCAGGCGGGGTGAGAGGTCGGGCGCCGCGGGAACGAATCCAGGCGGCGCCCGTGCTGCGGCAGTATGCGCCCGACGCGGCGACGCCGCGTGCGGGCAGGACTCACCCGCGCCATCGATCCAGCTCCGGCCTCGGCCGGCGAACCGTGGTCCGCCGGCATTTCCGGCAGCGCCCGAGGCGCCTGGCGGAGCAGATCCCGATGTGGGACGAACAACACACCCGAAAGCCGATGTTGTCGTTGCGGTTGTCCGGGTGCCTGTTGTTGCGGTAGGCCGCGCGGCAGTTCCTCGGATTGTTGTTCCAGGAGCCACCGCGCACCACCCGGGCCACGTCTCGGGGAACCCCACAGGTTTGCGGCCTGCATCGGCAGTATAGGCCCGCGCAACGACGAAACCCACCCCTGAAAAATGCGCGCGCGCCGCTGCGCGGCGCATCCAGTGAACAGCAAACCAGCCTTCCAGTGAGCAGCGGCGCCGTGGCCAGCTATTCGATGGGGGACGAACAACACACCCGAAAGCCGATGAGGACGAAGCGGTCGTCCGGGTGCCTGAAGCCGCGGGAGGCCGCGCGGCAGAGCCCCGGATTGAGGCTCCAGGAGCCACCGCGCACCACCCGGGCCACGTCACCTTCAGTCGATACATTGCCGGGCTTCTCGTACTCATTCAGGCACCACTCCCAGACATTTCCGGCCATGTCGTCCACCCCGAACTTGGAGCGCCCCTTGGGGTACATGCCCGCCGCCACCGTGCGGCCGATGCCGCTATTGCTGCTGTTGGCGCGGGCATCGTTCCACTCGCCGGCCCACGGGTACTCCTGATGGTCCTTGCCCGCGGCGGCCCATTGCCACTCCCATTCGGTGGGCAGCCGCACTTCAAATCCCAGCCTGACGCTGAGCCAGCGGCAGTAGGCCATGGCATCGTACCAGGAGACATTGACTGCGGGGTAGTTGGGATAAGACCACAACGGAGCGCCAGGCGCGTCTTCCCGCGGCCGCCCCTCCCACCATGATTCGACGCGGTAGCCGTCGTACGCGTCAAGAAAAGCCTGGTATTGCGGCCAGGTCACGGGATAGCGGGCAAGATGGAACGGTTTGACGGGGAACGGTTTGACGGGGAATGCCTTGCCGGTCTCCAGCGTCACCTTGCCGGCGTCGATGGGCAACCATCGGATGTCCGGCAAGCCCGCAGCGTCGAGCCCCAGGTTCGGGCGCGGATCGCCTATGTGCTTGAGCCGCAGGCCGATCTCCTCGCGCTGCTGGTGGGTGGTGGCGTCGTCGCCCAGCCTTTCGAGCAAGCGCAGCGGCTCGGGATGGAGGAACGCTCGAAGCGGCTCCTGCAGTGCGCTCTCGCCCAGCGTGAGCGCCCGGTACCTGGCGATGCCATCGTCGGTGATGTCAGGGTCGCGCTCCAGGGCGGCACGCTGGCCGAGCTTGAACAGGGCCTCGACGGCGGGTTTCTGGCGTTCCCATCCCCACAACAGGAGAGGGTCGCGGCGGGCGTTCGCCCACTGCCGTGCGGCCTGCTCGACCTGGCGGCGCGCCGCCAGGTCGCCGCGGTAGTCGGCGAACCACTGTTGAAACCTTGCCCAGTGCGTAAACAGGGCTTCGTGCGCCACCTCGATCACCGCCGGCTGTCTGCCCTCCCCGCCGCTGCTCATGAGCAGGCGCTTCTCCTCCAGGCAGTCGGCCAGCGCGGCGGCGGCGAGCGAAAGCTCGGACTTGGGGGCACGGCGCCGCACCACGACCAGGTCCTGGTCCCTTTCCTCGACGCTGGTGATCGCCAGGAACAACGGTGCCAGCCCGTCGGCACTTGCGGCGGCACCGGCAGCGGTCAATGCCTCCCTGGCCAGCGTGTCGATGGCGCCGGGCACGCCACCGACGGTCTGGTACGCCTCCTCGGTCAGCGTGTTGTCCCTTCGGTTGTCGTAGAGCTTGTCGAGGGTGAACTCCACCAGGGCGAGGGCGCCGGGAGCGGTGCCGGTTTCGTCCAGGATACGCTTCACCAGCGTGGCCGGAACGGTCAGCCCGGCGGCGCGTGCCGGCCCGACGATGGCCTCCTTCAGGGCTTCCCGCCCGGGGACGCCGACAGGGAAATGACCGGCCCGCAGCAGCCCCACGGACACTTCGTCCTGGGGCCAATGGCTGTAGAAGTCGGAGCGCATGGCAATGACGGGGCGCAGATGCGGCGACTTGACCGCCGCCGCCAGCAGTTGAAACAGGCCTTCACGGTGCGCTGGCGCCACGGCCGCGGCGAACAGCTCCTCGAACTGGTCCGCGAACAGAAGCAGCCGGGACAGCGCGGCGCCGCTGCCCAAGGCCTCCTCGGACACGGGCACGATCTCGGCCGGCTGATCACGCAAGCGCCTGGCGAGATCCGGAACGCGCCAGGCCGGATCAGGAAAGGCCCTGCCCAGGGCGTTGGCCAGCGCCAGAAAGGGATCGTCACCCAGTTCGCGCGGCGAGAAGCTCACGACGCGCCAGGGCACACCGCCGGTTCTGGAGATGTCACCCAGGATCGGAATCAGTCCGGCATAGACCAGCGAGGACTTGCCCGAGCCCGAGGCGCCGATGAGCGCGAGAAAGGGCTCGTCCCGGACCAGCAGCCGTTCGGCCAGCGATTCGATCTCGGCCTCCCGGCCGAAGAAGCGATCCGCCTCGGCGGTGCGAAAGGCGCGCATGCCGGGATAGGGGCGGCCGGTGATGGGTCTGGGTTGGGGCTCGCCCTTGCGTGCCGCCCGCCGGTAGTAGGCTTTCAGAACATGTGATTCTAGGTCGTCGGGCGTCTTGAAAAGCGCTGCGCGCGGGGCGCCGTCTACGCCGCTGGAGACCAGTTTGCGGAATGCCTCGATCCGTTCCGGCGGGTTTTCCTTGGTCTTGGCGTCGGTGCGCGCATACGGGACGGCCTCCTCATCCTTGAGGAACATCAGCCTCGGAACGGCGTGGCGGTCGGCCTCGCGGTATTCCAGCTCGGTGATGGAATGCTCCTGTCCGGGTGGGATGAAACCGTAGCGCAGGCCAACGATGCCGATGTAGAGGTCGCACCCGGCCACATCCGCCAGGCAGCTTTCCCGCACGCTGCGCTCGTCGGCGCTGTAGCTCTCGACGACGATGCACTCGCCGCCGAGGGCCTCCTTCACCGCCTGCCGTTCGGCGCCGAGATCGTTCAAGGTGGATGAGAGCTAGCCCTTCATGTCCGCCGCCGTCACACCATGAGGAGAGTGACGCCCACCTTACGGCATCGGAATAGCGCCTGGCAAGCTGTCGGCGTCGCGGGTGGGGGAAGGCAGGAAGCGTCTCGTGCGTCTTACAATCCGCCGTGCGTTCCCCAGAATGCGGCCGGCGTCAGGATCGGAAAGCGCTCGGCCAGCGCCAGCAGGTCCTTGTCGCCGGTGATCAGATAGTCCGCGCCGGCGGCTTGCAGGGCGGCGACCAGCGTGCCGAGCACGGGGCGGTCATCGACGTCGCGCAGGGTGGGTTCCGGCGCCAGCGCCGGCTCGATCACTTCGGCCTGGATGGCGAGGCTGTCGATCAGGTCGTCGATTTCATCCGTTGTGAGCCCATGCCGGTGGGAGAGCCGCGGCAGCACGCGGCGCAGTTCTTCGAGGATGTAGTCGGAGAGCAGCACTTCAAGCGAGCCGTGGCGCCAGGCGGCCATGATCTTGCCCGGCACGCTGGCGGGATAGGCGATGCCCGACAGCAGGACGTTGGTGTCGAGCACCACCCGCAGCGTGGCCACGGATGATCCTCAGGCGCCCTTGGGCTGGGCGCGTTCCTGCGCGACCGCGGCGTCGATTTCAGCCAGTCCCTCGGCTTCGGGCACGACGGAGAAGCCTTGCTCGATGCGCGCGGCCAGCGCGTCGAAGCGCGCCTGCATGCGCCGGATGCGGGCAAACAGGCGGGCATCCACCAGCACCGCCACGGGCTTGCCGTCCTTGTTGATGACGATGCTGTCGTGGCGGTACTGCACCTGGTTGAGCATCTCGCCCAGGTTCTGGCGGAAGGTGACGGCGCTGGTTTCGGTGATCATGGGAAGGTTCAACCGATACGATCATGTTGATCATTATGGATGCGCGGGCCGAGACCGTCAATTCCGGCCGCGCCGGCTCAACAGCGTCACGCCCGATGCATCCACCCGGCCCTCCCCTGCGTATAGCCTGACGCGACCCCGCACCCCAACCCCCAACCTCCAAGGAAACGGCCATGACGCACATCCTCGTCCGCCACAAGGTCAGTGACTACGCCACCTGGAAGCCGGCCTTCGATGCCCATGCCGAGGCGCGCAAGGCCGCGGGTTCCCGGGGCGGCCAGGTGTTCAGCAGCGCCAGCGACCCCAACGAGGTCATCGTCCTGCTGACCTGGGCGGACCTGGAATCGGCGCACCGCTTCGCCGATTCGGCCGAGCTGCGGCAGGCCATGGAGCGGGCCGGCGTGGTGGATCGGCCAGACGTGTATTACCTCGACGAGAGCGATCGGCCGGTGGCCTGAAATCGCCGGAAAGGGCAGGCAGTGGGGCGCAATACGCTGCGTCATCGCGCCATTGCGCCCCGCACCGCAGCGGATCCCGCCTTTCCCCTGCTATACTCCCGCCCGCGCGGCACATTGAACAGTCCTCTTGCCGCGTGTCGATTCCGACCTGCTTCATCCATCCGTTCGCCTGCGACTGGCGCCGCGATGTTCGGACGAGCCCCCCGGGGCCGCCGAACGGCGACAGGCCGATGATATCCATAGGGTTACCATGTCCTTTTCCGCCCTCGGCTTGTCCGAAGCCATCGTCCGCGCCGTGACCGAACACGGCTACACCCAGCCCACGCCCATCCAGACCCAGGCCATTCCCGCCGTGCTGGCGGGGGGCGACCTGCTGGCCGGCGCCCAGACCGGCACCGGCAAGACCGCCGGATTCGTCCTGCCCATCCTCCACCGGCTTGCCGGCAGTGCCCCGCAAGCCAGCGGACGCGCGCCGATTCGTGCCCTGATCCTCACGCCCACCCGCGAACTGGCGGCCCAGGTGGAGGAGAGCGTGCGCGTCTACGGCAAGCACGCCGGCCTGGCCTCGGCCGTGGTATTCGGCGGCGTGGGCATCAACCCGCAGATCAAACAGCTCCGGGACGGGGTGGATATCCTGGTGGCCACGCCGGGCCGCCTGCTGGACCACCACCAGCAGCGCACTGTCGACCTTTCCAGGGTCGAGATCCTGGTGCTGGACGAAGCCGACCGCATGCTCGACATGGGCTTCATCCGCGACATCAAGCGCATCCTGGCGCTGCTGCCCAAGCGCCGGCAGAACCTGCTGTTCTCGGCCACCTTCTCCGACGAGATCAAGGAGCTGGCCGACGGCCTGCTGGACAATCCGGCGCTGATCGAGGTGGCGCGGCGCAATTCCACCGTCGAGGTCATCGCCCAGAAGGTCCATCCGGTGGACCGCCACCGCAAGGCCGAGCTGCTCATCCATCTCGTCAAGACCCACCAGTGGTTCCAGGTGCTGGTGTTTACGCGCACCAAGCACGGCGCCAACCGGCTGGTGGAACAACTCCTCAAGGCCGGCATCACCGCCCTGGCCATCCACGGCAACAAGAGCCAGGGCGCGCGCACCCGGGCGCTGGCCGAGTTCAAGGACGGCAGCCTGGACGAGCGCGCCTTCCTGGCCGATATCGAAAGGCTCATCAAGCGGCCCATCGAGAAGCAGGTGGTGGCCGGCTTCGAGCCCGACCCCAACGCCCGGCCGGAGCCCATCCAGTTGCGGCAGCCACGCGGCGACCAGCCACGCGGCCAGCCGCGCAGCCAGCCGCGCGCCAGTGGGGCGGCGGGCGCCGCCGCGAAGGGGGGGCGCAGCGGCGACGTCCGGCGCGGAGGGGCCGCAGCCCCCAAGGGCGCCGGCAAGAGCCCGGGCGGCGGCCGTGCGCGGCCAGCGGCAGGGGGAGCGTTCAACGCCAATCGCGACCAGCCCCGGGCGGAGCGGGAGGTGGACGGCAATCGCTGGCTGCCGCACGAGGAACAGGAGGTGGACGGCAATCGCATCCAGCCCGAGCCCCAGGCCCCCCGCGAGGTAGATGGCAATCGCGCCCAGCCGCAGCCCCGGGGAGCCCAGCCGGCGAAAGGGCGGCCCGGCGCCGGTCCCGCCCGGTCGGGTTCCGGCGGCAAGGGCTTTGGCGGCAAGGCCGCGCTGCTGCATCGCTCCGGCGGGCGCGGGCGCTGACGCTTACATCCTGCCCCCATCCGCTGCGCTGAATCGACGCCCTGCTGCGGGGCGTCCGTCCTGATTGCGAAAGGTCAAGCATGTCCCTGAAATGCGGCATCGTCGGCCTGCCCAATGTGGGCAAGTCCACCCTCTTCAACGCCCTCACCAAGGCGGGCATCGCCGCCGAGAACTATCCCTTCTGCACCATCGACCCCAACGTCGGCGTGGTGGAGGTGCCGGACCCGCGCCTGCGCGCGCTGGCGGACATCGTCAAGCCGCAGCGCGTGCTGCCGGCGACGGTGGAATTCGTCGACATCGCCGGCCTGGTGGCGGGCGCCTCCAAGGGCGAGGGGCTGGGCAACCAGTTCCTGGCCAACATCCGCGAAACCGACGCCATCGTGCACGTGGTGCGCTGCTTCGAAAACGACAACGTGGTACATGTGACGGGGCAGGTGCACCCCATCGCCGACATCGAGACCATCGACACCGAACTGGCGCTGGCCGACCTGGCCACGGTGGAGAAGGCCCTGGCGCGCTACCGCAAGCCCGCCCAGGCCGGCGACAAGGAGGCCAGGCTGCTGGTGGCCGCCCTGGAGAAGGCGCTGGCGCAGGTCAACGAGGCGAAACCGGTGCGGGCGCTGGACCTGTCGAAGGAAGAGCGGGCCAACCTCGCCCCCTTCTGCCTGCTCACCGCCAAGCCGGTGCTCTACGCCGCCAACGTGGACGAGACCACCCTCAAGGGCAGCCACGAACTGCTCGACCGGGTGAAGGCCCACGCAGCCGCCGAAGGCGCGCCGGTGGTCGAGTTCTGCGCTGCCCTGGAGGCCGAGATCGCCGACCTGGACGACGAGGAGAAGCAGATCTTCCTGTCCGACGTCGGCCTGGAAGAGCCGGGGCTGAACCGGCTGATCCGCGCCGCCTTCAAGCTCCTGGGCCTGCAGACCTACTTCACCGCCGGGGTGAAGGAAGTGCGCGCCTGGACCATCCACGTCGGCGATACGGCGCCCAAGGCCGCCGGCGTGATCCACACCGATTTCGAGCGCGGCTTCATCCGCGCCCAGACCATTGCCTATGATGATTTCATCGCCTTCAAGGGCGAACAGGGCGCCAGGGAGGCGGGTCGGATGCGCTCGGAGGGAAAGGAGTACGTGGTGAAGGATGGGGACGTGTTGAACTTCTTGTTCAACGTTTAGCGCGAAACTGCTCGTCCCCGGAGGAGCAGGGAGTGCGAGCGGGCTTGCCCGTGATACCGGCGGTGGACTTCGCGGGCAAGCCCGCTCCCACAGCGGGGCGGTTTCATCGTCGGGGGCGGCACTAGGCCGTGCCCGTTAGCGGCGCGCGTTGGCTTCTCGCGCGGTCGATGGGACGTGCCGGCGCCTATGCCTCGCCCGTTGCCGCCGTCCCTTGCCAGGAACAACGGAATTTCTGGGGGCATGCCGGAATGGGTGCGAGTGGGTGCAACAATGGCCGCCGCCCCTCCCGCCCCTCCCGCCACGTCCGGGCAACGAACGCCGGCGAGCGGCGGTGCATGCCCATTAGATCCCGCTGAATGGGGGTGAACGGATGTAGTATTGGGCGCCATGATTCGCTCCAATACCATCCAGATCACTCCCGAAGTCCTGCATCTCATCGCCGGCATCGATGAGTTCAAGGGCGCTTGGCGCGCGCTCGGCACGCTGGCGCCGAATCGGCTCTCGGCGCTGCGGCGGGTCGCCACCATCGAGAGCATTGGCTCGTCCACCCGAATCGAGGGCAGCAAACTGTCGGACCGCGAAGTCGAGCGCTTGCTGTCCAACCTGCAAATCAAGTCCTTCACGACGCGCGACGAGCAGGAGGTCGCCGGCTACGCTGAGGTCATGGAGCTGTTGTTCTCATCCTGGCAAGACATCACCCTGACCGAGAACCACATCAAGCAACTGCACCGCGATCTGCTGGCCTACAGCGAAAAGGACGCCTGGCACCGGGGCAACTACAAGACCTCATCCAGCAGCGTTGTCGCGTTCGACGAAGGCGGCAAGGAAGTCGGCGTCGTGTTCGAGACGGCGACACCCTTCGACACGCCGCGTCTGATGGCCGAAATGGTGGCCTGGTTCAACGAAGAGCGGGCGGGTCCGGAGAACGCGACCCGACTCCATCCGTTGTTGCTCATCGCCATCTGGGTCGTGGTCTTCCTGGAGATCCACCCGTTCCAGGATGGCAACGGCCGCCTGAGCCGCGTGCTCACCACCCTGCTGCTGCTGCAAGCCGGCTATGCCTACGTGCCTTACAGCTCGCTCGAAAGCGTGATCGAGCGGAGCAAGGAGGCCTACTACCTTGCGTTGCGGCAGACCCAGGGCACGATCCGGATCGATGCGCCGGACTGGCAGCCCTGGCTGATCTTCTTTCTGCGCGCCTTGGCAGAGCAAGTGCGCCGGCTCAACCGCAAGGTCGAGCGCGAGAGGCTGGTGCTCGCCGCACTGCCCGAACTGTCGCTGCAAATCGTCGAGTTCGCGCGCGAGCATGGCCGCATCACGATGGGCGAGGCAATCCGCCTGACGGGAGGCAACCGCAATACGCTCAAGCAGCACTTCCGTGCGCTGGTGGAGCGTGGGCACCTCGGCCAGCACGGCAGCGGGCGCGGCGTCTGGTATGAGGTCAAGTAGGGGGCTTCATGACAGACGGCCGTGCGCAGAACCACAGGGGAGCGCAACTCACATGAAAGAAGCTGCCGCCCGCATCAAGATCAACAAGCTGCTCGAAGCAGCAGGCTGGCGCTTCTTTGCGGATAGCAACGGCTCCGCCAACATCCGCCTCGAACCCAGCGTCACGCTCAAGTCGGCCGATCTCGATGTCCTCGGGGAGAACTTCGAGAAATCCGAAAAAGGCTTCGTCGATTTCCTGCTCCTCGACGAAAAGGGCTTTCCGCTGCTCGTCCTCGAAGCCAAGGCCGCGGACAAGAACCCGCTCGTCGGCAAGGAACAGGCGCGCAAGTACGCCCGCTCCCAGAACTGCCGCTTCGTGATCCTCTCCAACGGCAACCTGCACTACTTCTGGGATCTCGACCGCGGCAATCCGTACGTCATCACCTCGTTCCCCACGCCGGATTCCGTAAGTGGCTACCGAAAGGTCACGCCGAACCCGCAGCGCCTGATTACGGAGCAGGTCGGCGACGACTACATCGTCCTCACACAGCGCCCCAGCTATCAGGCCGAGGCCGGCTGGAAGAACGAAGGCGAGCGTCCGGCCTACATTCAGGCCAACAAGCTGCGCTTTCTCCGTCCGTACCAACTGAAGGCCATCCACAGCCTCCAGTCCGCCGTCAAGGACGGGAAGGACCGCTTCCTTTTCGAGATGGCCACCGGCACCGGCAAGACGCTCACGGCTGCTGCCGTCATCAAGCTTTTCCTTCGTTCCGGCAACGCCCGGCGGGTGCTCTTCCTGGTCGACCGGCTCGAACTGGAGGACCAGGCGAAGAAAGCCTTCGCGGCGTTGCTCTCCGCGGACTTGCAGACCGTCATCTACAAGGAGAACCGTGACGACTGGCGCCGCGCGGAGATCGTCGTCACCACCGTGCAGTCGCTGCTCTTCAACAACAAGTACCAGCGGCTTTTCTCGCCGACCGACTTCGACCTCGTCATCTCCGATGAAGCACACCGCTCCATCGGCGGCAATGCGCGTGCGGTCTTCGACTACTTCATCGGCTACAAGCTCGGCCTGACGGCCACGCCGCGCGACTACCTCAAGCGCTTCGACAAGGCCGGTCCCACCACCCGCGACCCGCGCGAGGCCGAGCGCCGCCTGCTGCTCGACACCTACCGCACCTTCGGCTGCGACAACAGCCTGCCGACTTTCCGCTACTCGCTGCTCGACGGCGTGAAGGACGGCTACCTGATCAATCCGACCGTGGTGGACGCCCGCACCGAGATCACCACCGAGCTGCTATCGGAAGATGGCTTCGTCGTCTCGTTCACCGACGACACCGGCGAGGACCAGCAGCAAACCTTCAAGCAGCGCGAGTTCGAGAAGCGCTTCTTCGCCGACGCTACCAACCAGATTTTCTGCAAGACCTTCCTTGAGAATGCCCTGCGCTGCCGCGTATCAGCCGCTGCTTGAAAATCACTGTCAGCGAGCTACTGCACCGGGCAGGCGTATAGCCGTAGTCGGCGGGGCAGGAGGTGCGGCGGTGATCGGAGGCACGAAGCCAGGGCGCGGGGTTTGCGCGCTGGCGGGGTTCAGGCTGGCACGGCGCAGCGAAGGCGCGGGGCTTGCGGTTTCTGGTGCAAGCGCCGTGACTGAGCGGTCAAGGGGGATGATGTGCCCATGCCTACCACTTGCCGGTTGATACCATTATTTGCTACCATTCGGCCATGAAGCGAAAGCACGAGCGCACCTTGGAATTGATCTTTTCCCGACCCGTGTCAGCCAACGTTCGCTGGGCCGACATCGAGGCGCTGTTCGTCGAGTTGGGCGGGCAGGTTGCCGAGCGGGAAGGGTCGCGCGTGCTGGTGCGTTTGTTTGGCGATAGGCGGGTGTTCCATCGGCCTCATCCCGAGCCAACCACGGACAAGGGTGCGGTAGAGGCCATCCGCAAGTGGCTGGAAGAACACGGAGTGAAACCATGAACACCATGACGATCAACGGCTATCAGGCGGTCATCTCATTCGACCCGGACATTCAGATGTTCCGGGGCGAGTTCGTTGGGCTGAACGGCGGGGCCGACTTCTATGCCAAGGATGTCGATGGCTTGCGCCGCGAAGGCGAGATTTCCTTGCGGGTTTTCCTTGAAGCCTGCGCCGAGGATGGCGTCGATCCGCGCAAGCACTTCTCCGGCAAATTCTCCCTGCGCGTCGATCCCGAATTGCACGAAGCCGCCACTATCGCCGCCGCTGCGCATGGGCAGAGCCTCAACCAGTGGGCTGCCGAGGCCATCCGGCAAGCGGCACGGGCGGAATGATGGACGGCGGCATTGCCAATACCGGGTATGGAACCGGGTACGAAATGAGCGGCCTTTCCGCGACATTTCGTAGTGATGCAGCTTTTAGGCCGTACTTCGCGTTCAACGCCTGAGGCGCCGGCCCATGCAACCCCCGGTGCTGGATTCGACGCTCACCTGCCCGAAGTGCGGCCACGCCCGCACCGAGCGCATGCCCACCGACGCCTGCCAATGGTTCTACGAGTGCGTGGCCTGCCACGCCATCCTGCGCCCCAAGCCCGGCGACTGCTGCGTCTTCTGCTCCTACGGCAGCGTGCCCTGTCCGCCCGTCCAGGAGCACGGCGGGCAACACGGCTGTTGTGGCTGATCCGCGCAGACACCTTGCGTGAGCGCGCGGCGCGGGCGGGGTGCGATACTCCGCCGATGGTCACCGCCACCTTCCGCTTCTACGAAGAACTGAACGATTTCCTCGCGCCGGATCTGCGCCGCCACGAGTTCCCGCACGCCTGCGCCCGCGCCGCCACCACCAAGCACATGATCGAGGCCCTCGGCGTGCCCCACACCGAGGTGGAACTGATCCTCGTCAATGGCGAGTCGGTCGGCTTCGGCCGGCTGCTGGCGGATGGCGACCGGGTGGCCGTGTATCCCCGCTTCGAGGCACTGGACGTCACGCCGCTGCTGCGCCTGCGCAGCCACCCGCTGCGGGTGACGCGCTTCGTCGCCGATGCGCACCTGGGCGGGCTCGCCCACCTGCTGCGCATGGCGGGCTTCGACACCCTCTACGACAACGGCCTGGACGACGGCGCGATCGTCGCCCTCTCCGTGCAGCAGGGCCGCATCGTTCTCACCCGCGACCGCGAACTGCTCAAGCGCCGCGAGCTCACCCACGGCTGTTTCGTGCATGCGCTCAAGCCGGCGCAGCAGGTGCGCGAGATCTTCGACCGGCTGGATCTGGCCCGCAGTGCCCGGCCCTTCACCCTGTGCCTGGAATGCAACGCGCCGCTGCGCGCCATCGGTGCGGCGGAGGTGGGCGGGCGGGCCCCCGCCGACGTGCGCCAGCGCCACGCCCGCTTCGCCACCTGCGACGCCTGCGGGCGCGTGTTCTGGGAAGGCTCCCACTGGGCGCGCATGCGCGCACTGCTCGACGACCTCATCCCGCCCGCGGCCCCCGCTCCCGCGGCCCGCGCCGATTGAACAGCCGCCCGGCGCCGCTGCATCGACCCGGCAGTCCCGGCGCACCCTTCGCGATCGATTCGCGAGCAGCATCGAGCCCCGCATCGGCTTTCCCGGCGGGGGCTGCGCGACGTGCGTTAAGGCGCGTTTAAGGGCGCTCGCCGACACTGGGTTCACCACGATTCCGGAGAACCCCCATGCGCAGCCTGATCCTGGCAGTGTCCGTCCTGACGGTGCTGCCTGCCCACGCCGAGAGCCCGCAGGCCCTGATTTCCACCTACGCCGCCGCCGCGGCCGCCGCCCAGCCGGGCTTTGCGCCCTCACCCCAGCGCGGACGGGACTTCTTCATGCGGCGCTGGAACGTCACCGAGCGCATGCCCAACTGCGCCGCCTGCCACACCGAGCGGCCCGCCGCCGCCGGCAGCCACGTCATCACCAGCAAGGCCATCAAGCCGCTGGCGCCGACGGCCAATGCCGAGCGCTTCACCAGCACCGCCAAGGTGGAGAAGTGGTTCCGCCGCAACTGCACCGAGGTGGTGGGGCGCGAGTGCAGCGCGGCGGAGAAGGCCGACTTCCTTCGCTTCGTGATGCAGGAGGGCTGAGCATGCGCACCGCGATGACGACGACCTCCGGCGCTTCGTTGTCACGCGAGGCGGTTGATGCCGCCCTGGCGCGGCCCGGCGGCGGCATGGGCCCCGTGCGGGTATGGGACCCGGTGGTGCGTCTCGGCCACTGGACGCTGGCGGGGGCCTTTGCCGTGGCCTGGGTCACGGCTGACTCCGAATCCTGGCGCCTGGTGCATGTGTGGGCGGGCTACGTCATGGCGGCGGTGATCCTGCTGCGCCTGGTGTGGGGCGTGGTGGGCACGCGCTACGCGCGCTTCTCCAGCTTCCTGCACCGGCCGGCCGCGGTCCTGGCCTATCTGAAGAGCCTGCCCACCTCACGGCCGCAGCACTGGACCGGGCACAACCCCGCCGGCGGCTACGCCATCGTCGCCTTGCTGGCCCTGGGGCTGGCGGCTGCCGGCAGCGGCTGGCTGGTATACAACGAAGTCGGCGGGGAGTGGATGGAGGAGGGCCACGAGGCGCTGGCCGAGGCGCTGCTGGCGGTGGTGGGCCTGCATCTGGCGGGGGTGGCGGTGAGCAGCCTGCTTCACGGCGAGAACCTGGTGCGCGCCATGGTCACCGGCTGGAAGGGCGCCGCACCGGACGGGTCCACGCGTGGAGACCACGCCGGCTCAAGGCGGCGCCTGTCACGGCCGTAATCCCGGTGAGACAGTCCAGCGCCGTGCATCAGCATGAAGATCAATCTCCCCGTCACGCAACAGGAAGTTCTCATCCCCCACGACAGGTATCTGGTGTCCAGGACCGACCTCAAGGGCCGGATCACCTACGCCAACGATGCCTTCGTTGAGGTGAGCGGATATTCCCGGCAAGAACTCGTCGGCGCCAGCCACAACATCGTCCGTCACCCGGACATGCCGCCGCAGGCCTTCGCCGACCTGTGGACGACCCTCCAGGCCGGACTGCCGTGGCGCGGGGTGGTGAAGAACCGGTGCAAGGACGGCGGTTTCTACTGGGTGGATGCCGTGGTGGTGCCGGCGCGCAGGAACGACGAGACCATCGGCTTCATGTCGGTGCGCACGCCACCCGGGCGCGCGCAGGTGAGGCAGGCCGAGGAGTTGTATCGCCGCTTGCGGGAGGACAGGAACGCCGCCTTCCACAGCGGTCGTCGCGGCATCGCGGCCCTGACCCTGCGCGCGCGGGTGACGGCCGCGGCCCTCGGTGTGGTGGCGCTGATCGCCCTGGTGGCCGGCGTGGCCCTGGGCAGCGGCAGCGCCAACGCGGCCCTGGTGATCGGCGCCAGCCTCGCCGCGGCCGCGTGTGCCGCGGGCGGCGGCTGGATGCTGGTGCGCGCGGTGGAAGCGCCCATCCGCGAGGCGGTGCGCCACTTCGACCGCATCGCCCAGGGCAACCTGACGGCCGCCATCGACGTCAGCGGGCGCGACGACACCGGCCGGCTGTTGTGCCATCTTGCCGCCATGCAGGTGCATCTGCGCGCCATGCTGGACGAGGTGGCCGGCATTTCCGCGGCCATCGACGCGCAGGGGGAGAGGGTGGATCGCGACATGGAGCGGGTGGTGACGCGTTGCGAACAGCAGCGCGAAACGGTCCGGCATGTGGCCTCGGCATGTGCGCAGTTCAATGCCTCGGCCCAGGCCGTGGCGGACAGCGCCGGCGACACCGCCGCGGCGGCGCGCGCGTCCCAGGCGCTGGTGGACGGCAGCAGCCGCAGCATCGGCGACAGCATGGCCGCCACCAACCGGGTGGTGGACGCGGTGCGCGATTCCGGGGCCACCATCCAGGAGCTTTCCGCATCCATCCAGACCATCGGCGAGGTGACGCGGGTCATCGAGGAGATCGCCTCGCAGACCAACCTGCTGGCGCTCAATGCCGCCATCGAGGCCGCCCGCGCCGGCGAAAGCGGCCGGGGCTTCGCCGTGGTGGCCGACGAGGTACGCAAGCTGGCGGAGCGCACCACCCGCTCCACTGCCGACATCAGCGCCACCGTGGCCACCATCCAGTGCGCCACCCGCAACGCCGTCACCGGCATGGAGCAGGCGGCGCGCGAAGTGGAGACGGGCATCGGCATGATGCGCGAGTCGGTGGGAGGTCTCGCCGGCATCACCGAGGCCAGCAGCCGCGTCACCGACATGGCGCAGCACATCTCCCTTGCGGCCCGGGAACAGGGTGCGTCCAGCGCCGCCGTGGCCGGCGACATGGGGCGCATCAGCGAGATCATCGAGGCCAACACCGACACCGCCCGCGAGGCCAAGCACCGTGCCGACGAACTGCGCGGGGCCTCCGGCCGGCTGCGCCACCTGATCGGCGAGTTCGAACTGCACCGTCGCCGCTGAGCCGCGCGGTCGGCGCGGCGAACCCACACCGCCCCCTGTTCGTCGGGAGGCAGGCCGAAGATCTACGGCACCAGATCCAGGCGCCGTTCGATGCGCTCGATGCGTTCCGCCAGGCGATCCAGGACTGCCTGTCGTCGAGCATCGGTCTCGTCGCCAAACGTGACTTCGCGCTTGACCAGGCTCATCTGGTGTTCGAGTCCGGAAATGCGGTGCTTCACGTCGTTCATGTCCTCTGCGATCTGGTCCACTCGCCCCCGGATGTGGCCCAGGTGTTCGAGCACGAGGCTCTCAAGATTGTCGGTCATATCAACCCTCCTTTCGCGCAAGTATATCTCCGGGACGTTCGACGTCGCGTCCGCCCATGCGGTCCCTGCAGACGCCGCGGCTGCCCGGGAGCGCTCGACGCAGGTGCGAGCGCAGTGCACTTGAGCCGCCCCCGGGAGGGTGCCCGATGATGGCGGCGTCCTGCGCCGCCATCGTTCCCCGCCTGGATTTCCCGGCGCGCTGATCAGGTATTTCGAAGGCGAAGCGCCGTCGGCGCCCGATGGACGCGCGGCGCCATATGCGAGAGTGTTCGACGTACCCCAGTCGGTCGCGCGGAGGGGGTGGAAAACGCGACCGAGCCAGCGGCCAGGGATAATTTATAACTAAACAAAGTGATGGAATTCGCTCGCCCAACAGCCTATATTTCTTTCGACGCAGGGGATTCGCACGCCGCCGGGGGCGCAACGGCGGTTTATTGGCAGCGAGCGCTACGGGGTCTCGGGCCGGACACGGGTTTGTGCGCTTCCGGCGCCACGGCGCTCCCGATGCGGGCACCCCTATGACAGAATCACCATCGCGTTTCGCCCGGCGTTTCGCGACCGGCGGTCCGGCCACGAGGGGGGTCGTGCGCGTGGTGCTTCTGTACGCCGCGTTCTCCCTGCTGTGGGCACTGCTCTCGGACCGTGCCATCGGCCAGGTGGCCGGTGCTCCAGCCGTCGCCACCGTCTCCCTGGTGCTCAAGTACGCCGGCTTTGTCGCCGTGTCGGCGCTGGTTCTGACCTTCCTGCTCAAGCGCCTGGCGGCCAGTTTCAACAAGTGCGAAGACGACCTGCGCAACGTCCTGGACCAGGCCGGCGAGGCCATCTGCATTTTCGATACCGATCTTCGGTTGGTCTATGCCAATCCGGCGGCGCAGGCCATCACCGGCTACCGTGCCGAAGAACTGCACCGCCTGTCGGTTCCCGATCTGTTGTCGGACGACGGCCGGCGCATGCTCCCCGGCCATATCGAACGGCTGAAGAACGAAGGTACTTCCCGGGACGAGTGGGTCATTCGCACCAGGGACGGCGGCCCGCTGTGCCTGGACGTCACCAGCCAGCGCCTGCCCGACGGCCGCCACCTGGCCTTCGGACGCAACCTCACCGTGGAGCGGGAGACGCAGCGGGAGATGGAGAACGAGCGCCGGCGCCTGCACGCGCTCATGCACGCCATTCCCGATCCGCTGTGGCTGCATGACGCCGACGGGCAATGCGTCTACAGCAACGCCGCCGCCCGGCGCAGCCTTGGTCTCGATGCGCAGGGCTCTCCAGGATCGGGCAATGGCGAAGGCCAGGAACACCACGCCCCGGCGGCGCTGGTCTCCGACCGGGGCGTGCTGGCCACGCACCGGCCGCACCACTTCGATTACTGGCATGCCGACGCCGGCGGACGGCGCCGCACCCTGGATGCCGTGTCCAAGGCGCCCGTATTCGATGCCGACGGCAAGGCGCTGGGGGTGGCCAGCGTCGCCCGGGACGTCACCGAGCTGCACCATGCCCGCAAGATGCAGGAACGCGCCGCCGCGCGCCTCAAGGCCCTGGCCACGCGCCAGATCGAGATCCAGGAAGAAGAGCGCAAGACGCTGGCGCGGGAACTTCACGACGAATTCGGCCAGGCGCTGACGGCGGTGCAGCACGCCCTGGAGATGGCCCGGCGCCATTGCAGCGGCGCCTCGGTGGAGGCGGCCGTCGCCCGCGGCATCGCCTCGGCGGACCAACTGCTCGAATCCACCCGCAACATCTCGCGCCGCCTGCATCCGCCGCAACTCGACGACCTGGGGCTGGTGCCGGCGCTGCGCTGGCACGTGGACAAGCTCTGCGGAACCGACACGCCCAAGCTCGCGCTGTACGAGAACGTGGGCAGCGAGCGCTTTGCGCCCGAGATCGAACTGGCCTGTTTCCGCATCGCCCAGGAATCGCTGTGCAACGCGCTGCGTCACGCCCGGGCCCGGGAAGTGAGCGTGCACCTCACGCGCCGGCCGCGGGAGTTGTGCCTGTCCATCTGCGACGACGGCAACGGATTCGATGTCGATTCCACCCTGCAGTCCTCGGGCGAGCTGAATTCCCTCGGCCTGATCGGCATGCGCGAACGGGTGGCCGCCGTGGACGGCTTCTTCCTCGTCGACTCCCGCCCGGGCGCGGGAACCGAGATCCTGGCGGCATTCAAGCTGGCAGCGGAACCATGAAACCGATACGCATCCTTCTGGTCGACGATCACCATCTGGTGCGCGCCGGCATCTGCGCCCTGCTGCGCGAGGTGGCCGATTTCACCGTGGTCGGCGACGTGGGCAGCGGCGAGGAATCCGTCCGACTGGCGGCCGAACTCTTGCCCGACGTGACGGTGATGGACATCGCCATGCCCGGCGTGACCGGGCTGCAGGCTCTGGAACGCATCCGCGAGCGCGATCCGCAGGCCAAAGTCGTCATCCTGTCGGTGCACGGCACCGAGGAGCATGCCAGCACGGCGCTGCGCCTGGGCGCCTGCGGCTACGTGCTGAAGCGCGGCGCGCCCCACGAACTCGAGCTCGCCATCCGTGCCGCGGTCAACAACGAGATCTGGCTGTCGCCCGCCATCTCCAGGGAAGTCGTGGCGGCCTACATCGCCCGCGTCGGAGGGCTGGATCGGCACAAGTCCATCCTCACCTCGCGCCAGCACGAGGTGCTCAAGCTCATCGCCGAAGGACGGCGCACCAAGGAGATCGCCTTCTCCCTGGGCATCAGCGTCAAGACCGTGGAAACCTACCGCGCCCAGCTCATGAACAAGCTCGGCGTCGACGACATCGCCGGGCTGGTGCGCTATGCCATCCTGCAGGGCATTGCCGAGTTGTAATCAATATTCACAACTTTTCGGGGATTTCGAAGCCATTCCAACTGAATTGCCCGATCCGTCCCACCGCCGCCCGGGCCGAAAATTACCCCAGCACCATGAGGGTCATGTGCACCCGCACAAGGCCCGGGCCGAACGTGCATCGCGGGCGCGCCAGGAAGGCCGCGGCCGCATGAGTCGTAGGGAGAGAAACAGGCAATGCAGGCTAACGTTCCCGTCACCCGGCACGAGAAAGCCTTTCCGCGGGGTGGCTACCTGGTCTCGAAGACCGATCTCAAGGGCGTGATCACCGACGCCAACGACGCCTTCGTCGAAATGTCCGGGTTTGGCGCGGAGGAGCTGATCGGCAGTCCCCGCGACATCGTCCATCACCCGGACATGCCCCCCCAGGTGTTTGCCGACCTGTGGCGCACGCTGCAGCACAACCGGCCGTGGCGCGGGGTGGTGAAGTACCGCTGCAAGAACGGCGACCATTACTGGGTGGACGCCTTCGTCGCGCCACTGCGCAGGCAGGGCCAGCCCGTCGGCTACCTCTCGGCATGCTCGCAACCCGGCCGGGAGCAGGTGCGTCAGGCCGAAGCCCTGTACGCGCGCCTCAACGGCAGCGGCCAGCCCTTCCCGCGGCGCCGCAACTGGATCGGCCGCTTCAGCCTGCGTGCGCGTCTGGCCGCGGCCATGGCGGTGATGGCCGCCATGATGGCCGTCGGTGCGGCCGTGGGTATCGGTGGTGCGCATCAGGCCAACCAGGCGTTGCACGACGCCCATGAAGAGCAGATGAGGCCGGCCGTGGCCCTGGCGCGCATCCTGCAACGGGTGGGCGAGAACCGCTCCCAGGTCATGCTGGGGCTGCAGCACGCCCCCGACAGCCCCTACCGCGCCATGCACGACCATCCCCTGGCGGCGCATGCGCACGCCACCCTCGCCAACCAGCGGGAGATCGACGCCCTGCGTGAGGAGTATGAGAAACGCAGTCTGGGCGCGGAGGAACGGCCCTTGGCGAAGGCGTTCTTCGAGGCGCGGGAGCGCTACGTGCGCGAAGGCATCGCCCCCGCCCGTGAGGCCCTGCTGGCGGGCGATTTCGCGCGCGCCAACCTGCTGCTGCTGGCGCGCATCAACCCGCTCTACGAGGCGCTGAACGACAAGGGTGACACGCTGCGCCAGCACCTGCTGAGTGCCGGGGAGCAGTCGCTGCGCGATGCCGAGGCGCGCTTCAGCCTGATCCGCATGGTGGGCATCGGCGGCGCCATCGCCGCGGTAGCGCTGGTGATCGCGGTGGCGGCGTTTCTGACCCGCGCCATGATCCATCCCATCCGCCGCACCATCGCGCACTTCGAGCGCATCTCCGAGGGCGACCTCTGCGGCGACATCGAGATCGACCGCGGCGACGAGACCGGGCAACTGCTGGCCGCGCTGGCCACCACCCAGGTCAAGCTCAAGGTGATGCTGGGCGACATCCGCGCCGCCTCCGAGGCCATCGACGTCAAGTGCGCCGGGCTCAATGCCGAAATGCGCCGCGTGGTGGAGCAGTCCGGCCAGCAGCACGACCGGGTGCAGGGCTCCGCTGCGGCCGCGGAGCAGTTCAGCCAGTCCGTGGCGGGGGTGGCGGCCTCCGCCCTGCGCACCTCGGAGGTCGCCAGCCATTCCCAGATCAAGGTCGAGGAGAGCCACGCCGACATGGAGCGCAGCGTGGGCGCCACCCTGCAGGTGGTGCAAACCGTCCAGGCCTCCAGCCGGGCCATCACCGACCTCGACCAGTCGATCCGCAAGATCGGCGACATCACCGGCACCATCCGCGCCATTGCCGACCAGACCAACCTGCTGGCGCTCAACGCCGCCATCGAGGCCGCCCGCGCCGGAGATTCGGGCCGGGGCTTCGCCGTGGTGGCCGACGAGGTGAGGAAGCTGGCCGAGGGCACCGCCAGGAGCACCGCCGGCATCAGCGCCATCGTCGCCGAATTCCAGGGCGTGACGCGCACCGCCGTGGAGTCCATGGCCGCAGCGGTGAAACAGGTGGAAGGCGGCAGCGCCATGATGCGTGCCAGCGTGACGGGGCTGGAGCAGATCAGGTCCTCCAGCGACACCGCGGCCGAGATGGCGAGCCACATCGCCAGTGCGGCGCGGGAGCAGGCGGCGGCCAGCGAGGACGTGGCGGCGAACATGGCCAGGATGCGCCTGCTCATCGGCGAGAACACCTACTCCGCCGAGCGGGCGGGGGAGATGGCGGAGGACCTGGCGCACACCGCGGGCAAGCTGCGCGCCCTGGTTGGCAACTTCGAGCTTGCCCGCGCCTGAGCGGGACGGCCATACCATGCACCTGGAACGTAGACTGCTGCTGCTGATCGGACTGATCCTGGCACTCGCCCTCACGGCGCTGAGCTTCGTCGCCGGCAGCTTCGCCTCCGGCGAACCGCCAGGGCAGGCATGGGGCGGTCTGGTCGATTCGCTGGGCTGGAACCTGGGTTTGCTGGTGCTGTCGTGGCTGGCCATGGCCTGGGCGGTGCGCCGCTACGTCTCCCACCCCATCGCGGTGCTGCGCCAGGGCGTCGAGGGCCTGGCCCGCGGCGCAAGAGTGAGCCCCCACGCTGCGCTGCCCCCCGAGGGGGCTGCCCCCGGCTTGGGGCGGCCCGGCGCCGGGGGCGCGCACCGCGCCGCGGTCCTGCCGGGAATACTCGGGGCCATCGGCCAGGCCATCGAGGAGATGGCCGCGAGCCTGGAGCAGGAGCGCGAACGCCTGCGCGAGTCGGAGGAGCACTTCCGGCTGCTGTCGGAGAACGCCCACGACTGCGTGTTCTGGATCGACGCCCAAAGCCGCTTTTCCTACCTCTCCCCCTCCTGCCGCGAGATCTTCGGCTACACGCCGGGAGAATTCATGGCCGACCCGGGCCTGATGGCGTCCGTCGTCCATGCCGACGACCGGCCGGCCTACCTCGCCCACATCGGCTGCCCGAAGGACCACGACGGGGCCGAGCTGGAGTTTCGCATCCTCCACCGCGACGGCACCGAGCGCTGGATCGCCCACCACTGCCGGCCGGTTTTCGGCGAGGCCGGGGAGTTCCTGGGCCGGCGCGGCAGCAACCGCGACGTCAGCGCGCGCAAGCGCGCCGAGATCCAGTTGCGCAAGCTGTTCCTGGCCGTGGAGCAGGGGCCGGCCGGAGTCGTCATCACCGATCTGGACGCCCGCGTCGAATACGTCAACGACGCCTTCGTGCGCATCTCCGGCTACCGGCGCGAGGACGTCATCGGCCGCAACCCGCGCATGCTGCGCTCCGAGCACAACCCGTCCGCCCTGTACGAGGACCTGTGGGCCACCCTGGGGCGGGGCGAGACGTGGGAGGGGGAATTCATCAACTTGCGCGCCGACGGCGCGATCTACACCGAGCTGGCGCGCATCGCGCCGGTGCGCCAGGCCGACTGGCGCATCACCCATTTCGTCGGCATCAAGGAGGACATCACCGAACGCAAGCGCAACGCCGAGGAGCTGGACGCCCTGCGCCACCGCCTGGAGGAACTCGTGGCCGAGCGCACGCGGCGCATCGAGCAGCTCAACGTGGAACTGGCCCAGCGCGCCCACGAGGCCGAGATCGCCAACCGGGCGAAGAGCGCCTTCCTGGCCAACATGAGCCACGAGATCCGCACGCCGATGAACGCCATCGTCGGCTTCAGCCAGATCCTGCAGCGCTCCGAACTGAGCGGCGCCCAGCGCGACAAGCTGGAGCGCATCTGCGGCGCCGCCGACCACCTGCTGGCGATCCTCAACGACATCCTGGAAATCTCCAAGATCGAGGCCGGCAAGCTCACCCTCGACAACACGGATTTCGAACTCGACACCGTGGTGCGCAACGTCCGCGCCATGGTCGTCGAACGTGCGCGCGCCAAGGGCCTGGACTTCGCGGTCGATACGGACGGCATCCCTGGTACCCTGCACGGCGATGCCACGCGCCTGGCGCAGATCCTGCTGAACTTCCTCAGCAATGCCGTGAAGTTCACCGACAGCGGTTCGGTGACGCTGCGCGCACGGCTGGTGGAGCAGGGCGCGCAGGATCTGCTGATCCGCTTCGAAGTCCGCGACACGGGCATCGGCATCGACGCATCGAGGCTGGAGCGCATCTTCGGCGCCTTCGAGCAGGCCGACTGCTCCACCACCCGCCGCTATGGCGGCACCGGCCTGGGCCTGGCCATCAACCGCCATCTGGCGGGGCTGATGGGGGGCGACACCGGCGTCGACAGCGCGCCCGGAGCGGGCAGCACCTTCTGGGCGACGGTGCGTTTCGGGCGCTGCTCCAGCGCCCCGCAGCAGCCGGAATGCGCCGTCGGTGGGGACGATTCCCCGGCTGCGGCGGACCCGGAGCAGATCCTGCTCGACCACCACCGCGGCACGCGCCTGCTGCTGGCCGAGGACGAGCCCGTCAACCAGGAGGTGGCGCTGGAACTGCTGCGCGGCGCGGGGCTGGAAGTGGATCTGGCGCGCAACGGCGTCGAGGCCGTGGACCTGGCCACGCGCAACGACTACGCGGTGATCCTGATGGACATGCACATGCCGGGCATGGACGGGATCGAGGCCACCCGCGCCATCCGCCGCCTGGATGGGCGTGCCGGCACGCCCATCATCGCCGTGACGGCCAACGCCTTCGGCGAGGACCGCCAAAGGTGCCTGCGGGCGGGCATGAACGACCACCTGGCGAAGCCCTTCGCCCCGGACGCGCTGTTCGCGACGGTGGTGCGCTGGCTTTATCGGCGTTAAGCGCAGCGGCCGTAACTAAAATTCCCTTCAGGCCGACGCATCCAGCCGGGCGTGCAGCGCCTCGATCACTTCCTCCAGCGCGCACGCCAGCGCCTCGGCCGCTCTAGGGGTGCCCGGCGCGCCCTGGCGGGCGAGATCCTCGGCCTCGCGCGCCGTGGCGAACAGGCGCTGCGCCCCCATCTGGCCGCCCATGCCCTTGAGGCTGTGGGCGGCGAAGGCGAGCGCGTCCCAGTCCTGGCGGTGCGCGCAATCACGCAGTTTCGGCGGCATTTCGCCGTGCCCCTCCAGGGCCGAGGCCGCCAGCTTGTCGAGGAAGGCCTGCTTGCCCTTGAAGCGGGCGGCCAGGGCGTCCCAGTCCACCACCGGGCCGGCGGGCGCTGCCGCGGCGTCGCGGGCATCCGCATCGCCGGTGCCGGCGGGGGCGGGGGCAGCGGGCGCGGCCGGCCGCCGGACGTGCTGCAGGATGGCGGCCACCAGGCGCTCGATGTCGATGGGCTTGGGCACGTGGTCCACCATCCCGGCGGCCAGGCAGCGCGCGCGCTCCTCCGGCATGGCGTGGGCGGTCAGCCCGATCACCGGCAAGCCGGGCGCCAGCTCACGGATGCGTCGGGCGGTCTCGTAGCCGTCCATCTCCGGCATCTGGATGTCGGTGAGCACGACGTCGTAGCGGCCCGCCGGGGCATGGCGCAGGCGTTCCAGGGCCAGCCGCCCGTTGTCCGTGCAGGCGAGCTGCGCCCCTTCCTGGGCGAGGATCTCCTCCAGCACCACGCGATTGACTTCATTGTCCTCGGCCGCCAGGATGCGCAGGCCCTGCAGCCGGAGCCCCCGGGTCCGGCCGGCGGCGGCCGTGGCGCCCCGGCCGGAGCAGGCGGCGATCACGTGGCGCGCCCGCAGCGGCCGTTCGAGGAGCACGGCGCGCTCGTAGAGCACTTCCACGGGGGTGCAGGTGCGCGATGCGGCACAGGCCAGCGCCAGGCGTTGCCCCCGCTCCAGCAGTCGCTGTGCCGCGGCCAGGGCGAGGTCGGGAGCGGAGGAGTTGCAACCCAGCAGCACCAGGTCGGCGCCGGCCCCGGCGCCTTCCGCCATGTCTGCGACGCTGGCCTGCATGCCGCGCTCGCTCAGCGCTTCGGCCAGTTCGCGGCCTTCGGCTTCCTTCAGGTCGGCGAGCACGATCTTCAGGGGGCGGGCGGGCGCCGTGTCGGCGGCGCCGGTCGGTAGTTCACAGTTGCGCCGCGGCAGGATGATCTCGAAGGTGGCGCCTTCGCCGGGCTTGCTTTCGACGCGGATGTCGCCGTCCATCAGTTCCACCAGGCGGCGGCTGATGGACAGGCCCAGGCCGCTGCCGCCGAAGCGGCGCGTGGTGGAGCCGTCGGCCTGCTCGAAAGGCTGGAACAGGCGCGCCTGTTGTTCCGAACTCAGGCCGATGCCGGTGTCGGCCACGCTCAGGCGCAGTTGCGTGCCCTGGCGGCGCGCCGCCAGGGTGATGCTGCCCCGTTCGGTGAACTTGATGGCGTTGGAGAGCAGATTCACCAGCACCTGGGTGATCCGCAGCGCGTCCCCGCACCACAGCGGGGGCAGGTCGGGAGCCTCGACGACGCGGAAGTCCAGGCCCCTGGCGTAGGCGCGGGCGGCGTTGAGGTCCACCGCCCGGTCGATGACCTGGCCCAGATCGAAGGGCACGCACTCCAGCGCCATCTTGCCGGCCTCGATCTTGGAGAAGTCGAGGATGTCGTTGACCACCGCCAGCAGCAGTTGCCCGGAGTCGAGGATGCGGGCGAAGGTGTCGCGGGCGCGCCGGCCTTCGCTGTCCTTGATGCCCACCTGGGCCATGCCCAGCACGGCGTTGAGCGGGGTGCGAATCTCGTGGCTCATGTTGGCGAGGAAGTCGCTGCGCACCCGCGCCAGCCGCTCCGTCTCGGCCATGGCGCGGCGGGTGGCTTCCTCGGCCATGCGTCGCTGGCTGGTGTCGCGGAAGCTCACCACCGTGCCGACGATCTCGCCGCGCTTGCGCATGGGGGTGGTGGCGTATTCCACCGGCAGGGGCTGGCCGTTGGCCCGCCAATACACCTCGCCGTCCACCCGCACCATCCGGCCTTCCCGCAGCGCCATCCGCGCCTTGCACTCGGCCTGGGGGTAGGGCGTGCCGTCGGCGTGGCTGTGGTGGATCAGGGCATGGGCGTGCCGGCCGATGAGCTGTTCCGGTTCGTAGCCCAGCATCTGGCAGCCGGCGCGGTTGACGAAAACGATGCGGTCCTCGGTGTCCATGCCGAACAGTCCGTCGGCGGTGGATTCCAGGATGAGCTGGGCGCGCTCCCGGGCCGCCTCGAGTTCGGCCGTGCGGCTCGCCACCAGTTCTTCCAGCCCGCGGCGGTGCTGTGCCAGGGCCTCTTCGGCGCGCACGCGTTCGGTGATGTCGCGGTGGATGATCACCAGGCCTTCCACGCGGCCGTCCATCCGGAAAGGACGGTAGCTGGCGTCCAGGACGCGGGTGCGGCCATCGGCGAACGTCCGCTCCGACGTGAAGCGCTGCTCCTCGCCGGCCAGGGCGCGTTCCAGGCGCGGCGCCAGCCGGGCGTAGAGTTCCGGGCCCATCACCTCCGCCACGTAGCGGCCCTTGATGGTCTGCGCCGAAACGCCGAAGGCCGCGGCATACGCGGGGTTGACCACCACGTAGCGCTGTTCGAGGTCGCTGAAGGCCAGCAGGTCCTCCGCGTTTTCCACGATGTGGGCGAAGCGGTGCAACTGGAACTCGGCCTGCTTCGCCTCGGTGACGTCCTGCACCGTGCCCACGGAGCGCAGCGGGCGGCCGTCCTGGGCGAAGTGGGTCTCGCAGCGCTCCTGAACCCACTTGACGTGCCCGTCCGGCATGAGCAGGCGATGGGCGATGGCGTAGGGGGTGCGATCCCGCAGCGAGTCGGTGTAGGCGCGGTTGACCCTGTCCCGGTCGTCGGGGTGGATGGCGTTGAGGAAGGCCTCGTACGATGCGCCGAAGCGCGCCGGGTCGATCTCGAACAGGCGGAAGATCTCCTCGGACCAGTGCAGGTGGTTGTCCGCCAGGTCCAGCTCCCAGTTGCCGATGTGGGCGATGCGCTGGGCCTCTTCGAGGCGCGCCTCGCTGGCGCGCAGCGCCTCGGTGCGCTCCACCACGCGCCGCTCCAGCTCGTCGTGGGAGCGGCGCAGCGCCGCTTCCGCCGCCTCGCGCCGCCGGCGGCTGCGCTCCATGGCCCAGGGGAACAGGCCGCCGGGGAGCAGGAGCACCAGCAGCACCAGCGCCGCCAGCGCCGTGGCGCGCGCGCCGGGAATGCCCATCACCTCCGCCTGCGGCTGCGCGGCGAGCAGGGCCATGGCGGCGATGCCCGTCGCCAGGAACAGCAGGCCGATGACGAGGCTGCGCAGATGACGAAGATCCATGGGCAGTTCCTGTGCCTATTCCGTGGGGAGTACCTCTCGGAACATCGGCGGCGAAGCGGAAAACTGTAACGTTTGCAGGGCCATTTGTGAATCCGCCAGCGGCGCCGCATCCAGTTATTTTGGCGACGTCAGGCTTCCGGGGCGGGAGTCACGTCAGTGCCGCCAGCAGCGCGTCGAGGAAGACCCGGGTCTTGGCGGGCAGAAGCCGCCGTCCGGGCATGACCGCCCAGGCGGTCACCGGCGGCAGCGTCCATTGCGGCAGCAGGCGTACCAGTTCGCCGCGCGCCAGGTGGGGTGCCACGAAGTGGCACGCCGCGCCGACGATGCCGGCCCCCTGCAGGGCCAGCCGCACCAGCAGGGCCGGGGAATTGGCGGCCACGGTGCCGGGGGCCACCTGCTCCCACTGTTCGTTGCGGCGCGCCAGGCGCCATGGCACGGCATCGCCGGTGCGGCTCAGCAGCCGCAGGCCGGTGTGTCGCAGGAGGTCGTCGGGCACGGCGGGCGTGCCGTGGCGGACGAGGTAGGTGGGTGCGGCGAACAGGCCGATCTCGAAATCCGCCAGGCGCCGCGCCACCAGCGTGGCGTCGTCGGGCAGGTCGCCCATGCGCAGGGCCAGATCGAAGTTTTCCGCCACCAGGTCCACACGCCGCGGCGACAGGTCGAGGTCGACAACGATGGCCGGATTCGCCTGCGCGAAGCCGGCCAGCGTGGCGGGCAGCAGCAGTTCGGCAAAGTCCGCCGGCATGGATACCCGCAGCCGGCCGCTGGGCCGCGCCTGGCGATGCTGGGCCAGGGCGGTGGCGGCGTCGGACTCCTCCGCCACGCGCCGGGCGTGCTCCAGCAGGCTCTGGCCGAAGTCGGTGAGCGTCAGGCGGCGGGTGGTGCGCGTGAGCAGGCGCTCGCCGACGGCGGCTTCCAGCGCGGCGACGCGCCGCGACACCGAGGACTTGGGCAGCCCCAGGCGCTGCGCGGCGCCGCTGAAGCTGCCGCTGTCCACCACGCGGGCAAAGAGCAGCAGGTCGTTGGGATTCATGCTGCGCTGCCCCGAGTCGCCTCAAGGCGGGCAGCCGCCCCCTCGGCGGGGGTTGCGGCGGGGTTTCGCAAAGCACCGCTTTGCGCCGCCGAAACGGGCGAGCCGTGCAAGGCGAGCCCTCCGCGAACGTTGCGAGCGTGGGGGTTCATATTGTTGCTCCAGTGGAACGTTGTTATCCGGATTATGGGCTTCCGGTGCGCGCGGTGAGCAAATACAGTGGTGCCATCGCCAACCCCAACCCCGGGAACACGCCATGAACATCCTGCAGATCAATTCCAGCGCCCGCGCCGCGGCCTCCGAATCCACCCGCCTCGCCGACGCCATCGTTGCCCGGTTGCGGGCGCAGCATCCCGAAGCCCATGTGGTGGTACGCGACCTCGCCGCCGCGCCGCTGCCGTCCCTGGACGAGGCGGCGCTGCAGGCACTGTTTACTCCGGCGCCGCAGCGCAGCGCGGAACAGGCGGCGCGGGTGGCGGTCGACGATGCTGTGATCGCCGAGATCCAGGCCGCCGACGCGGTGGTGCTGGGGGTGCCGATGTACAACTTCGGCGTGCCGGTGCAGCTCAAGAACTGGATCGACGCCGTCGCCCGTGCCGGCGTCACCTTCCGCTACACCGAGAGCGGGCCGGAGGGCCTGCTCGGAGGAAAGACGGTCTACGCGGCGCTGACCCGCGGCGGACGTCACCGCGACACCGCCACCGATAGCCAGGTGCCATACCTGAAGACCGTGCTGGGCTTCCTCGGCCTGACCGACCTGCGTTTCGTCTATGCCGAAGGGCTGGCCCTGGGTGCGGAAGCCGCCGCCCGCGGCCTGGCCGACGCGCAGCGGGAAATCGCCGCGGCGGTGGATGAAGCGTGAAGGGTGACGGGCAGGAATGCCCCCGGAAACCGCATTTGACGCAGAGAACGCGGAGATAAGCATCGAGAACCCGGAGCCCTACAGAGCAACGCGCATTCGCCCGGCCGGTGAATGCCGATGATTGCTCCGCGGTCTCTGCCTCTCTGCGATCTCTGCGTTGAAGGAGGTTGAACTGCGGTTTCCAGGATGACTGGCGGGAACGGGCAAGCCCGCTCCCGCCAACGTGCACATCCGCGTTCGTCCGCGGCCGGGGAGGTTCTCTCCTGCCGCAGTTCTCACCGGAAAGGAGCCTGACATGAATGCCCGAGACACGGTTCTTCCCGACGATACCGTCCGCGCGCCGCGGGACGTGGAGCGGCTGGTGGCGGGGCAGGCCACCACCGACGGCGCGGGGGTGAAACTCACCCGCGTGCTCACCCAACCGCTGCAACGGCGGCTGGACCCCTACCTGATGCTGGATGCCTTCCGCTCCGACGACCCCGGTGACTACATCGCCGGCTTTCCCGACCATCCCCACCGCGGCTTCGAGACCGTCACCTACATGATCGCCGGGCGCCTGCGCCACCGCGACCACAGCGGCGGCCACGGCCTGCTGGAAAGCGGCGCCATCCAGTGGATGACGGCCGGGCGCGGCATCATCCACTCGGAGATGCCGGAGCAGGAAGAGGGCCTGATGGAAGGCTTCCAGTTGTGGCTCAACCTGCCCGCCCGCGACAAGATGACCGCCCCCGGCTACCGCGACGTCCCCAGCCACGCCATTCCCGAATTCACCACGCAGGCGGGCGTGACGGTGCGGGTGATCGCCGGCGCCAGCCACGGCGTGGCCGGCGCGGTGCAGCGCCCCGTCACCGAGCCGCTGTTCCTGGACCTGCACCTGCCTGCCGGCACGACCTTCAGCCAGGCGCTGCCGGCGGGGCACAACGCCTTCCTGTACGTCTATCGCGGCGAGGTCGCGGTCGGCGCGCGGGCGGTGGGCGAACGACGCATGGCCATCCTGGCCAACGACCCCGGGTGCGACGGCGTCGCCCTGGCCGCATCCGCCCCCGGCGCCGGGCCGCCCCAAGCCGGGGGCAGTCCCCTCGGGGGGCAGCGCAGCGTGGGGGCTCACCCCCC
>JACQYB010000038.1 GCA_016208415.1 Betaproteobacteria bacterium
GCTGCCCGGTGACCCGCCATGAACGACGATTCCATTCCCCTCGATCTCCCCGTGCTTCAGGCTGCCGCCGCCGGGCTCGGTCCGGCGGTGCTGCACACGCCGCTGCTGCGCAATGACGCGCTGTCGGCGCAGCTTGGCGCCAGCGTCCTGCTGAAGCTGGAGAACCTGCAGCGCACCGGCTCCTTCAAGATCCGCGGCGCCACCCACAAGGTCCGCCGGCTGCTGGAACAGGGGGCGGCCCCCCACGGCGTCATCGCCGCTTCCGCCGGCAACCATGCCCAGGGCGTGGCGCGGGCGGCGGCGCTGGCCGGGTTGCGGGCGGTGGTGGTGATGCCGCAGGGGGCGTCGCTGCCCAAGGTGGAGGCCTGCAAGGCGCTGGGGGCGGAGGTGGTGCTCGCCGGTGACACGCTGGAGGATGCCGTGGGCGAGGCCCACCGCCTGGCGGCGCAGCAGGCGCTGGCCTACATCCACCCCTACGACGACTGGGACGTCATCGCCGGCCAGGCCAGTTGCGGGCTGGAGATCGTGGCCGACTGCCCGGGCCTCACCACCCTGGTGGTGCCGCTGGGCGGCGGCGGGCTGCTGGCGGGGGTGGCGCTGGCGGTGAAATCCAGCCTGCCGCGGGTGCGCATCGTCGGCGTGCAGACCGAGGCCGTGGCGCCGTTTCGCCATTTTCTGCACGACGGCCGGCTGGAGCCGGTGGCGCGCGACGCCCACACCATTGCCGACGGCATCCGCGTCAAGCGCCCGGGGGAACTCACCCGGCGGGTGATCGCCTGCCACGTGGACGAGATCGTGACGGTGGACGACAACGCCATCGCCGAGGCCATCGTCACGCTGCTGGAGCGCACCCGCACCATCGGCGAGGGTGCCGGCGTGGTGGGGCTGGCGGCGCTGATGAGCCGGCGGGTGTTGTTGGCGCCCGACGAGGTGGCGGTGGTGATCGTCAGCGGCGGCAACATCGACATGACGCTGGTCGGGCGCAGCATCGACTACGGCCTGGCGTCCAGCGGCCGGCTGACGAGCGTGGCGGTGACGGTCCAGGACGCCCCCGGCCGCCTCGCGGCCCTGCTGCGCATCGTCGCCGCGCACGGCATGAACGTGCGCCACGTCGAGCACCGCCGCGGCGAACTCCACGTGCCGGTGGGCATGACCGAGGTGCTCCTGCAGATCGAGACGCGGGACTTCGCACACCAGCGCGAGCTGCTCGCCCATTTCGCCCGCCAGGGCCTGGCGGCCCGCAGCCTGCTGGGGAGCGGCTGAACGGGGCGGGAGCGGGCTTGCCCGCGATCGCAGCGCTGGCCGTCGCCCGCAGGCCCGCTCCCACCGGGCCGTCTCGCGCTGCCGCATTTCGGGCAACACATCCGGGATAGAATCACCGGTTGCTTCACACTTGCCCGAATTTGTCCCCATGCCCGTTTCGCAGCTCCTCGACAAGGTGGACGACGCCGTCCTCGACCAGCTCTTCTCCAACAACGCCATCGCCCGCGGGCGTGGCTACGTGGGGCGGGTGCGGCGCATCGAGGTGGCCGGCAACACCCTCAGCGCCGACGTGCAGGGCAGCGTGTCCACGCCCTACCACACGTCGGTGCGCCTGGAGCGGCGCGACTTTTTCGGCGAGGCGTCCATCGAGCTGGCCACCCGCTGCACCTGCCCGGTGGGCAACCGCTGCAAGCACGCCGTGGCCCTGCTGCTGGCCGCCCGGCGCCCTGGCGCGCTGCAGGAGAAGCCCCGGGAGTCGGTGCTGGCCTGGGCCGCGGCGCTGAAACGACGCATCGCCAGCGACGCCGCCGGCGGCAGGCCGCCCGGCAAGACGGTCGTGCGCGAGGCCATCCTGTTCGCCATCCATTGCGACCCGCGTGCCGGCGAGGCCGAGTTGCGCCTCTACAAGGCGCGCATGGACGCCCGGGGCGGCTTCAACGGCCGCGGCGAGGCCTGGTACAACACGGAGCAGGCGCTGCTGCGGCCGCCGTCCTTCGTGCGCGAGGAGGACATACCGGTCTTCCGGCGCATGCGCGAACTGCAGCGCAAGGCCGGCCAGGGCCATCTGCCGGTGCGCCTGGCGGGCGCCGGCGGGCTGACGCTGCTGCATGAGGTGCTGGAGACCGGCCGCTGCTTCGTCTCCCCCGACGACGACGAGCCGCTGCGGCCTCTGCGTGCCGGTGCGGCGCGCCCGGCGGTGCTGCGCTGGCAGGCCGAAGCCGCCGGGGTGCGCCCGCGCGTGGAAACCTCGCCGCCTGCCACGATGGTGCTGCGCACCGATCCGCTGTGGTACCTGGACGTGGCCGCCGGAGAAGCCGGACCGGCCGACATGGAAGACCAGCCGGCGGTGCGGGCGCTGCTGGAGTTGCCGGCCCTGTCGCGCGCCGAGCTGCCGGTGGTGGCGGCGGTGCTGGAGGAGGCTGCGCCGCGGATTCCCACGCCCCTGGTCGCCGATGCCGCGCGCCTGCCGGTGATCGAGGCGCCGTTGCAGCCGGTGCTGTTCCTCGACAGCGTCCTGGCCTGGCAGATCCTGCCCCACCGCGGCTACGGCGCCACCGGCCACAGCGAGTTCGACTACGCCGTGCCGCTGTTTGCCTATGGCGGGGTGACCCTGCTGGCGGGCTCCGACGCCACCCTGGCTGCGCTACCCGACGGCCGCTCGGTCAAGGTGCGGCGCCAGCCCCAGGCCGAGGCCAGGGCGCTGGAGGCGCTGCGCGCCGCGGGCTTCCAGCCCGTGCCGCAGAACCGGGTGCGCAGTTGGGAGACCCTGCCCCAGTCCATGCTCGGTCTGGAGGGCGAGGCGCAGTGGCGGCGCTTCTTCGCCGAGCAGGCGCCGCGGCTGAGGGCGGCGGGGTGGCGCATCGAATGCGAGCCGGATTTCCGCCACCACGTGCTCATCGCCGACCACTGGCTCGCCGACCTGGAAGAGACCGAGGGGGGCTGGCTGGCCGTGTCCCTGGGCATCGAGGTGGAAGGCCGCCGGGTGGACCTGGCGCCGCTGCTCCATGCCCTGTTCCGCGCCGACGCCCGCTGGCTCGACCCGGCCACCCTGGCGGGCATCGGCGACGACGAGAGCATCACGCTGCACGACGAGCGTGGCGCCCGCATCCTGGTGCCGGCCGGGCGCATCAAGCCGCTGGCGCGCACCCTGGTGGACCTGTTCGATTCCCCCGCTGGCGGGGCGCGGCGCCTGTCGCGCATGGACGCGCCGCGCCTGGCCGAGGCTCTGGGCGAGCAGTGGCGGCGCGAGGGCTTCCAGCAACTCGAAGGCTGGCTGGAGCGCATCCGCACCGCCAGCCAGGTGGAGCCGGTGCCCACGCCCGAGGGCTTCGGCGGCGAACTGCGTCCCTACCAGCGCGAGGGCCTGGCCTGGCTGCAGCACCTGCGCCGGTACGAACTGGCCGGCATCCTGGCCGACGACATGGGCCTGGGCAAGACCGCCCAGGCGCTGGCCCACCTGCTGGTGGAGAAGCACGCCGGCCGCCTCGACCGCCCGGCGCTGGTGGTGCTGCCCACCTCGCTGGTGTTCAACTGGCGGCGCGAGGCCGAACGCTTCGCGCCGCAACTTCGCGTGCTCAAGCTGCACGGCAAGGAACGGGCGCGGGCGTTCGCGCGCATCCCGGAGCACGACGTCTGCCTCACCACCTATCCCCTGCTGTGGCGCGACCGCGAGCAGCTCGCCACCCACGACTACCACGTGGTCATCCTCGACGAGGCCCAGACGGTGAAGAACGCCGCCAGCCAGGCCGCCCAGGCGGTGCGCGAGCTGCGCACCCGCCACCGCCTGTGCATCACCGGCACGCCGCTGGAGAACCACCTGGGCGAGCTGTGGGCGCAGTTCGACTTCCTGCTGCCGGGCTTCCTCGGCGATGCCAGGGATTTCGCCGCACGCTGGCGCACCCCGGTGGAAAAGCACGGCAACGCCCTGCGCCGCGAACTGCTGGCGCATCGCGTGGCGCCCTTCATCCTGCGCCGGCGCAAGGAAGACGTGGCGAAGGAGCTGCCGCCCAAGAACATCGTGGTGCGCACCGTGGAACTGGAGGGCCGCCAGCGCGACCTCTACGAGACGGTGCGCGCCACCATGGACAAGCGCATCCGCGACGAGATCGCGGCGCGCGGCTTCGCCCGCAGCCAGATCGTCATCCTCGACGCCCTGCTCAAGCTGCGCCAGGTGTGCTGCGACCCGCGCCTGCTCAAGACCGAGGCCGCCGCCAAGGTGAAGGAGCGGGCCAAGTTCGACCTGCTCATGGACATGCTGCCGGAGCTGGTGGAGGAGGGGCGCCGGGTGCTGGTGTTCTCCCAATTCACCGAGATGCTGGCGCTGATCGAGCAGGAACTGGTGCAGCGCAGGATCGGCTACACCCAGCTCACCGGCCAGACGCAGAAGCGCGAGCAGGCCATCGCCGAGTTCCAGGAGGGCCGGGTGCCGGTGTTCCTCATCAGCCTCAAGGCTGGCGGGGTGGGGCTGAACCTGACGGCGGCCGACACCGTGATCCACTTCGACCCGTGGTGGAACCCCGCCGCCGAAAACCAGGCCACCGACCGGGCGCACCGCATCGGCCAGACGAAGACGGTGTTCGTCTACAAACTGGTGGTGGCGGGCAGCATCGAGGAGAAGATCCTCGGCCTGCAGGAAAGGAAGGCGGAACTGGCCGCCGGCATCCTCGGCGAGGATCGCGAGGGTGCGGTCAAGTTCGGCGAGGACGAACTGCGCAACCTGCTGGCGCCGCTGCCGGCGGCGGAGTGAGCGTCCGGCGGTTCGCCCGGGCGCCCGCCGCTGCCCACTTTGCATGGCGCCGGACAAGGCGGCGTCGGGTTGCGGCGACAGCCGGAATCACGGCGCCATGCGGCATATCGGCCGGTGGCCACGGCGGGTGTCGCAAGGCCCCGACGCTGCGCCGCCCGGCACCGCCCCCGGCATCCGGGCGATCTCCATCGACCTGCCCGGAAAACCGCATGGTTGCAGCCCTTGCGCGACCTGGCACCCGGTTTGCTAACAGGTTCGTGACGCTGGCTGCAGGCCGCCCTACCCCCGGAGTTCCCTTCCCTCTCCGACCCAGGCCAGTCTGCAGGCAGCGTCTACCAACCCCTCCTCTCGCCCCTCCTCCTCGGGGCACACATGGGTCCGCCGGCGCCGGCCGGCGGACCCAACTTTTTTCCCCAGGAATGACGGAGACGGCCCCCACGTGAAAGGCTCGTCCGCGGGCAGATCGTCTGTGGGAGCGGGCTTGCCCGCGATTTCAGTCGCCGCTGATCGCGGGCAAGCCCGCTCCCAAATCGCGGCCCCGGGGGTGCATGCCGCCCTGGGGCGGCCTGGCGGTGGCAGGGGGAGGAGATGGAGGAATCAGCCGCCGGCACTGCGGCGCCGGGGCGCCGCGGCGGCCGGGGTCTCGGCGCCCTGTGCGTCCGGTGCGTCGGCGGTGAGAAGACGGTGGATCGCGGTGCGCAGCCGTGCCGCCCGCACCGGCTTGTGGATCAGGCTGAAGCCGCTGGCCTTGGCCTCCTGGAGCCGCTCGGGGTCGGTGTCGCCGGTGATGAGTACCGCCGGCACCGGGCGGCCGATGAAGGTATGCAGGGCGCGGATGGCGTGGATGCCGGTGAGCCCGTCGCGCAGGCGGTAGTCGATCACCAGCAGGTCGGGGGCGCGGCTTTCCTGGGACATCTGCACCAGCGCCTCCTGGGCGCTGCCCGCCGCGACGACGTGGCAGCCCCACTGCTTGAGCAGCAACTGCATGCCTTCGCGGACCGTGCGCTCGTCATCCACCACGACGATGAAGCGCCCATCCAGTCCGGCCGCGGGCGCGTCGGCGGCCTCCTCGGCGGCCAGGCGCGCCGACTCGTCCACCTCGGCCCGCGGCACGTGCAGGGTGAAGATGGTGCCGCGGCGCGGCGCCGAGTCCAGCGTCAGCTTGTGGCCCAGAAGCTCCGTCAGGCGCTTGACGATGGCCAGGCCCAGGCCCAGGCCCTTGCGCCGGTCGCGCTCCGGGTTCGCAAGCTGGTAGAACTCCTCGAACACCCGCTGGTGCTGGTCCTGCGGGATGCCGATGCCGGTGTCCGCCACCTCGATGATCAGGCCGCCGCTGCCGTCTTCCCCGGCCTCGTCGCAGGACACGATGACCCGCCCGCCGCGCGGCGTGTAGCGGATGGCGTTGGACGCCAGGTTGCCGACGATGCGCTCCAGCAGCGTGGGATCGCTCACCACCAGGGCGTCGGAGTCCATCACCGTCAGTTCCAGGCCCTTCTCGGCGGCGGCCGGGGCGAAGGTGGAGCGCACCCGCTCGAACACCAGGCGCACGGGGAAACCCAGCACCGCCGGCTCGACGAAGCCGGCGTCGAGCTTGGAGATGTCCAGCAGCTTGTTGAACAGGTCGTCCAGCGTCTCGATGGCGTTGTTGATGTTGGCGATCACCCGCGCCTGCGCCGGCCCGGGCGCGGCGTCGCGCAGCGCCGAGGAGAACAGCCCCAGGGCATGCAGCGGCTGGCGCAGGTCGTGGCTGGCCGAGGCGAAGAAGTGCGACTTGACGCGGCTGGCGGCGATGGCCTGTTCGCGCGCCTCGTCGGCGGCCGCCTTCTGGGATTTCAGTTCCTCGATGAGGTCCAGGTTCTCGAAGCGCGCCCGCAGCGAAGCCAGGATCACCCGGTTCTGGTAGCGGCCGTAGAGGCACAGCGCGGCGGCCAGCAGCACTTCGAGCACGCACATGACGACGGCGGCGGAGCTGCCCTCCAGCAGCGCCCGCAGCGCCGCGGGCAGCAGCACCAGGGGAACGAAGGCATAGAGTGCCGGCAGGAACAGCGCCAGCGGCTGCACGCTGACGGCGGCGAGCGCAAACAGCGCCATGGTCAGCCAGGATTCGTAGGCGAGGCTGCCGGGCACGAACAGCACCAGCCCGCCCGCGCCCCACATGACCCCGGACGCCGCCACGGCCACGGCATAGCGCTGCGCCCAGCCGCGATGCTCGAGCAGCGCCGCTCCCTGCTGGCGGAAGCGCCACACCAGCGCCATCTGCACCGCCAGGGTGGCCAGCAGCAACAGCAGCCAGACCACGGTGGCGCCGTGGGACACCCGCGGCCACAGCACCCCGGCCAGCGCCAGCGCCACCACGTAGCCGGCTGCGCCCACCAGCGGCGCCTGGCGGTAGAGCAGGCGCACCTGCTCGGCGAAGGTGCGTGCCTCCCGCTCGGCAACGGCATTGGAGACGGAGGCTTCACGGAAAAGCCGTGCCAGGTCCGCGTCCAGGGTGCTGCCAGGGATGGTCTGTTGTCCGCTCATGGCCGGCGATGGGTGAGTGCCCGGGAAGCATACACCGCCGGCCGCCCCCTGGGGTGCCCGCCTCGGGGTCGGGTAGAATCGTTGACCGAGCGCCCGTGAAGGGCGCGATTCGACCATGCGCCCGTGAAGGGTGCGATTCGACCATGCGCCCGTGCACGGCGCGTTGCGACCCAGCGCCTCCGCCGCCCTTGAACCCCGACGACAACCGATCCCGCTCCGCGCCGCTGGCTGCGGCCCTGCGCATGAGTGCGGAAATCCTCACCCAGGTGCGCGCGGGGCGCTCCCTCAACGACGTCCTTGACGCCGGGCGCTCCCCCGGGGGGCAGCGCAGCGTGGGGGGACGCACCGTCGACCCCGCCACCCGCGGCGCCGTGCAGGACCTGTGCTACGGCACGCTGCGCGCCTTCGGTCGCGGGGATTTCCTTCTCGCGCGGCTGCTGGCGCGTCCCGTGACGGAACCCCTGGTCCACAGCCTGCTGCTGGTGGCGCTGTGGCGGCTGGAGACCCGCCCGGACCAGGCGCACACCACCGTGGACCAGGCGGTGATCGCCGCCGGCGGGCTGGCGGGCGGACGGCTGCGCGGGCTGGTCAATGGCGTGCTGCGCAACTTCCTGCGCCGCCGCGAGGCGCTGCTGCGCGATGCGCAGGACGATCTCCAGGCCCGCCTGCAGCACCCGCAGTGGTGGGTCCGCCGCCTGCAGCGGGACTGGCCGCAGCTGTGGGAAGCCATCGTCGAGGCCGGCAACGGCCACCCGCCCATGACGCTGCGGGTCAACCGGCGCCGTGCCGGGGTCCAGGACATGCTTGCCCGGCTCGACGCGGCGGGGATTGCGGCGCGCCACCTCGGCGGCGATGCCCTGCTGCTCGGGCGTCCCGTCGCGGTGGAACGGGTGCCCGGCTTTACCGAAGGTCTGGTGTCGGTGCAGGACTGGGGCGCCCAGCGCGCTGCGGCATTGCTCGACGCGGCGCCGGGCCAGCGGGTGCTGGACGCCTGCGCCGCGCCCGGCGGCAAGACCGCCCACCTGCTGGAGCGCGCCGAGCTGGATCTGACCGCCGTCGATGTCGATGCCCGGCGCCTGGCGCGGGTGGCCGCCAACCTGGAGCGGCTGGGCCTGCGGGCGCGCCTGGCCCGGGGCGACGCCCGGGCGCCGGCGCTGTGGTGGGACGGGCGCCCCTTCGACCGGGTGCTGGCCGACGTGCCTTGTTCCGCGTCCGGGGTGGTGCGGCGCCATCCCGACATCAAGTGGCTGCGGCGCGAGGCCGACATCGCGGGCTTCGCCGCCAGCCAGCGGGAAATGCTGGAGGCACTGTGGCCGACGCTGGCGCCGGGTGGTAAATTGCTTTATGCCACCTGCTCGGTCTTCGCCGAAGAAAACGAACGCCTGGTGGCGGATTTCGCCGCCCGCCACGATGACTGCCGGCGCCTGGCCGTGGAGGGTGCCGCCGAACGGCCCGCCGGCGGCACGGATGAGGTGCCCCCCCCGGCCACGGAGGAAGGGCTTCACGGAGGCACGGAGGGCTTGCAACTGCTGCCCCGACCCGAGCATGACGGCTTCTACTATGCACTGCTTGCCCGGCGCGCCTGAACCCGGGCGGCGCTGGTCCGCCCTGACCCGCGCCGTCGCGGCCATGCTGGTGGCGCTGGTGGCGCTGGCGGCGGCGCCCTGCGGCGCGGCGGAACTGGAAGTGCGCCGCGCCAGCCTCATGCCCGGCGAGGAAGCGCACATGCTGGACGCCGACCTGGCGGTGGAACTGAGCCAGCGCCTCGAAGAGGTGGTGTCGCGCGGGGTGCCGCTGCACATCGTCGCCGACTTCGAACTGACCCGCTCGCGCTGGTACTGGTTCGACGAAAAGCTGGCGGCGCGCACCCTCACCTGGCGCCTCTCCTACCATGCCCTCACCCGCCAGTACCGCCTGTCCACGGGCGCGTTGCACCAGGGCTTTGCCACCCTGGCCGAGGCGCTGCACGTGCTGTCGCGGGTGCGGGAGTTCCCGGTGGCGGAGAAGTCGGCGCTGCACCCCGGCGAGAGCTACCAGGCGGCGCTGCGGGTGCGCGTGGATGTGGCGCGACTGCCCAAGCCGCTGCAGGTGACGGCCATCGGCAGCCGGGAGTGGAACCTGGGCTCCGACTGGTGGCGATGGACCTACACCGTCCCCGGCGACGATACGGCGGCGGATCTGCTGCCGCGCGGCGGGGGTGCGGGAAGCGGCCGCAGCACGGCCGAGGGCGAGCGCGTCCGCAGCGCCCCTGCCCGCACCCCCGGCGTGGCCAGCACCGAGTCGGGGGCGCCCGCGCGATGAACCGCTTCGTCATTCTCGCCGCCGCGCTCAGCGCCATCCTCATCTTCCTGCTCGCCTCGGCCAGCGCCAACACCTCGCTGTTCGCGCGCCACTACCCGCTGGTGCTGGCCATCAACGGCGCCGTGGGCGCGGCGCTGCTGGGGCTGGTGCTCTATCAGTTGCGGCGCTTGTGGCGCGAATACCGCTCGCGCGCCTTCGGCTCGCGCCTCACTTATCGGCTGCTGCTGCTGTTTGGCGCCATGGCGGTGGTGCCGGGGGTGATCATCTACACCGTGTCCATGCAGTTCGCCGTGCGCAGCATCGATTCGTGGTTCAACGTGCGGGTGGACGCGGCGCTGGAAGGCGGCCTCAACCTGGGCCGCGCGGTGCTGGACCACCTCCAGGGCCAGTTGCTGGAAAAGGGCCACAGCATGGCGCTGGACCTGGGCGAGGAAGCCGCGGGCGAGCTGGTCGCCATGCTGCTCAACCGCCTGCGCGAGCAGTCCGGGGTGGCCTCCGCCACGCTGCTGGACGCCCGCGGCCAGGTGCTGGCCAGCAGTTCCGACCAGGTCAGCCGCCTGCTGCCGGACCTGCCCAGCAGCGGACAGTTGCGCCAGGGGCGCAGCGGGCGCGGCTTCGCCGTGGTGGAGGGCGACGTGGCCACGGGCCTGACCATCCGCGCCCTGGTGCCGGTGAGCGGGCGCGATTTCGGCGCCGAGGCGCGGGTGCTGCAACTGCTGCAGCCGGTGCCCACGGCGCTGGCCCAGTCGGCGGAGAGCGTGCAGGCGGTCTATCGCGACTACGAAGAGCTGTCGCTGGCGCGCCTGGGGCTCAAGCGCCTGTACAGCCTGACGCTGACGCTGACCTTGTTGCTGGCGCTGCTGGGGGCCATCGCCGTGGCCTTCGTCATCAGCCGGCGGTTTTCGGCGCCGCTGGTGATCCTGGCCGAGGGCGCCCAGGCCGTGGCCCAGGGTGATTTCAGCCCGCGCCAGGTGCTGCCGGCGCGCGACGAACTGGGCACGCTGACGCAGTTGTTCGGGCGCATGACCCGCCAGCTCGAAGAGGCGCGCGCGCTGACGGAACGCAGCCGCGCCGAGACCGAATCCGCCCGCGCCCATCTGGAGAGCGTGCTGGCCAACCTGTCCGCCGGCGTATTCACCTTCGACGCCGCATGGCGCCTGCGGGCCGCCAACACGGGGGCGCGCACCGTGCTGCGCGACGGGCTCGCCGACCTGGAGGGCCGCAGCCTGGCGGACTGGCCGCGGCTGCGGGAACTGGCCGAGGCCATCGTCACGGGCTTTGCCGAGCACCCCGGCGAATGGCAGCAGCAACTAGAGCTGGGCACCGCCCAGGGTGCTCCCCAGGTGCTGCTGGTGCGCGGCTCGCGGCTGCCCGAGAGCGGTGGCGGTGGTGGCTACGTGGTGGTTTTCGACGACATCACCCGGCTCCTTACCGCCCAGCGCGCGGCGGCCTGGGGTGAGGTGGCGCGGCGCCTGGCCCACGAGATCAAGAACCCGCTCACCCCCATCCAGCTCTCCGCCGAGCGGCTGCAGGTCAAGCTCGCCGATCGGCTGCAGGGGGCCGACCGGGCGATGCTGGAACGCTCCACCGCCACCATCGTCGCCCAGGTGGAGGCGATGAAGAACATGGTCAACGAGTTTCGCGACTATGCCCGCCTGCCGCCGCCGACGCTGGTGCCGCTGGACCTCAATGCCCTGGTGGGCGAGGTGCTGGTGCTCTACGAGAGCCTGCGCCCGCGCCTGCGGGCCGAGCTGGAGCCCGGTCTTCCCGCCGTGGCCGGCGATGCTCCCCAGTTGCGCCAGGTGATCCACAACCTGGTGCACAACGCCGCCGACGCCAGCGGCGAGCGCAACGCCGAGATCGTCGTGACGACCCGCGCCTGCGCCCGCGGCGTCGAACTGGCGGTGCAGGACGGCGGCGGCGGCTTCCCGCCGGCCATCCTGGCGCGCGCGCTGGAACCCTACGTCACCACCAAGGCGCGCGGCACCGGGCTGGGCCTGGCCATCGTCAAGAAGATCGTCGACGAGCACCACGGCCACATCCATATTGCCAACCGCGACACCGGGGGGGCGGAAGTGCGCATCGAACTGCCCCTGGCCGGCTGATATCATCGACACCCATGGCGAGCATCCTGATCGTAGACGACGAGATCGGCATCCGCGAACTGCTGTGCGAGATCCTGCATGACGAGGGTCATGACGTGCTGCAGGCGGAGAACGCCACCGCCGCCCGCGAGGCCCGCGCCCGCGCCCGCCCCGATCTGGTGCTGCTGGACATCTGGATGCCCGACACCGACGGCATCACGCTGCTCAAGGAATGGTCCGGCGCCGGCCAGCTCACCATGCCGGTGATCATGATGTCGGGCCACGGCACCATCGACACCGCGGTGGAGGCCACCCGCATCGGCGCCCTCGATTTCCTCGAAAAGCCCATCGCCATGCAGAAGCTGCTGGCGGCGGTGAAGCGCGGCCTGGCGCGCACCCCTGCCAGCGCGCCGCCGGAACTGACCCTGGACGCCTTCGGGCGCGTCGGTGCGCTGCGCAGCGTCAAGCGCCGGCTGGAGCAGGTGGCGGAGAAATGCGCCGTCGTACTGTTGCGCACGCCCCCGGGCGGCATCGTCGATCTGTGCGCCCGCGCCCTCCAGCCGGCGGGTGCGGCCTGGATCGACTTGTCCACCCACGTCAACCCGCTGGAACTGTCCGCCCTGGAAAAGGCCCGCGGCGCGGTGTTGTTCGCCCCCGAACTGGGCGAGTTGTCGCGTCTGCAGCAGCGCAACCTGGTGTTCGCGCTGGAGCGCCTGGAGCGCCATGGCCAGCGCATCGTCGTGGCCACGCGCCATGAACCCGATGAACTCATCAGGATGGGCTGGGAGGAGGCGCCGCTGCGCCGCCTGTTCGAGGTGCGCATCACCCTGCCGGCGCTGGCCGAGCTGCGCGACGACATCCCCGATCTCGCCGCCCGCTTGCTCCAGCACCTGGCGGAAGTCGAGCATGCCCCGGGGCGCGCCCTCACGCCCGGCGCCCTGCACGCCTTGCGGGGGCATTCCTGGCCCGGAGGTTATGCGGAACTGCGCGCGGCGATGCGCTCCCTGGCGCTGGGGGCGCTGGCGCCCGAGATCGGCGAGCAGGACGTGCGTCAGTTCCTCGGACCCCTGAGCGCCCGCGCCAGCCACATGCTGCCCCTGGACCTGCCCCTGCGCGAGGCCCGGGAGGCCTTCGAGCGCATGTACTTCGAACACCACCTGCGGCTCGACAGCGGCAACATGACGCGGCTGGCGGAGAAGGCCGGCCTGGAGCGCACCCACCTGTACCGCAAGCTCAAGGCCCTGGGCATCCATGTGGGTCGGCGCGCGGAGGACGCGGACGCTTCGCCGGACGGCCAGGAACCCGGCTGAACCCCGACCCGGCGGCCTGTGATAGCCACGAGGCCGCGCTACCGATAGAATGCTGCGCCGCGTTGGCAGCGGCTTGAAATACCGTGCGGGTGGCGCGCGAACGACACCGGCGGCGCGAGAGCTGGGGCGCGCCGCCAAGGGGGAGTGCACAATGAAGATCATCATCCTCGGGGCGGGCCAGGTGGGCGCTTCGGTGGCCGAGAGTCTCGTGTCCGAGGACAACGACATCACGGTGGTGGACACCGTGCCGGAGCGCCTGGCGTATCTGCAGGACAGGCTCGACCTGCGCTCCGTGGCGGGCAACGCCGCCTCGCCTTCCGTGCTGCGCGAGGCCGGCGCCGAGGACGCCGACCTGCTCATCGCGGTGACGCAGAGCGACCAGACCAACCTCTGCGCCTGCCGCATCGCCAAGACCCTGTTCAACCTGCCCACGCGCATCGCGCGGCTGCGCTCCACCGACTTCATCGAGCATCCGGAACTGCTGGACGAAGACAACTTCGCGGTGGATTTCAGCATCTGCCCGGAGCAGATCGTCACCGACTACATCTCCAAGCTCGTCGCCTTTCCCTCCGCCCTGCAGGTGCTGGAGTTCGCCGGCGGCCTGCTCAGCCTGGTGGCGGTGCGCGCCTTCGAAGGCGGGCCGCTGGTGGGCCATCCGATCAAGGACATCCGCGTCCACATTCCGGCCGTGGATGCCCGCGTGGCGGCCATCTTCCGCCAGGATCAGGCCATCATCCCCGAGGGCGACACGGTGGTGGAGGCGGGCGACGAGGTGTTCTGCCTGGCCGCCGCTGAGAACATCCATCACGTCATGCGCGAGCTGCGCCCGCTGGACCGGCCCATCAAGCGCATCATGATCGCCGGCGGGGGCAACATCGGCTTTCGCCTGGCCCGCGCCCTGGAGGGCAAGTACCAGGTCAAGATGGTCGAGAACAACAAGCATCGGGCGCAGTACCTGGCGACCCATCTGCACGACACGCTGGTGCTCGCCGGCGACGCCACCGACGAGGATCTGCTGGAGTCGGAGAACATCGACGAGATGGACATGTTCCTGTCGGTGACCAACGACGACGAAAACAACATCATGAGCGCCTCGCTCGCCAAGCGCATGGGCGCGCGCCGCGTGCTGGCGCTGATCAACCGCCGCTCCTACGTGGATCTGGTGGAGGGCGGACGCATCGACATCGCCATCTCGCCGGCCCAGACCTCCATCGGCACGCTGCTGGCCCACGTGCGCCGCGGCGACGTGGCGGCGGTGCACAGCCTGCGTCGCGGTGCCGCCGAGGCGCTGGAACTGGTGGCCCACGGCGACGCCAGGAGTTCCAAGGTGGTGGGACGGCGGGTGGAGGAGATCAAGCTGCCGCGGGGGGTGACCATCGGCGCCCTGGTGCGCCGCCTCAAACTGCTGGAGCCCAGCGGCGAGGACAACCTGGTGGTCCCGGAAGGGCGCTACCGCGTGATCATCGCCCACCACGACACGGTCATCGAGCCGGACGACCACGTGATCGTGTTCTGTGTGACCAAGAAGCTGGTGCGCAAGGTGGAAAGGTTGTTCCAGGTCGGGCTGGGGTTTTTCTGAGTGGTCGGGAATCCTCACGTGCTCGGCGGTTTCGCGCCCGTCCTTCGGGTCCTGGGCGCCATCACCATGGTGTTCGCGTTCACCATGCTGGTTCCCCTGGGGGTGTCCTGGTGGTATTAGGACGGCGCCCAGCACGCCTACGACGAGGGCTTTCTCGTGACGCTGGCGGCGGGAGCGTTGGCCCATTTCTTCGCCGGACGCCACACCGGCGAGTTGCGCGTCAAGGACGGCTTTCTCATCGTGGTCCTCACGTGGACGCTGCTGCCGGCCTTCGGCACCATCCCGCTGATGGCGTACTTCTGGCCGAAACTGAGTTTCACCGACGCCTACTTCGAGGCCGTCTCCGGGCTCACCACCACCGGCGCCACGGTGCTGGAAGGGCTGGACAACCTGCCGTTCTCCATCAATCTGTGGCGCGCGGAACTGGTCTGGCTGGGGGGCATGGGCCTGATCGTGCTGGCGGTGGCGATCCTTCCCCTGCTGGGCGTGGGCGGCCGGCAGATGTTCAAGGCGGAAGCCCCCGGCCCCATGAAGGAGTCCAAACTCACCCCGCGCATGGCGGAAACCGCCAAGGGCCTGTGGCTGATCTACGGGGGCATCACGGTGGCCTGCCTGCTGTCGCTGCGTTGGGCCGGCATGCCCTGGGACGACGCCCTCATCCACACCTTCACCATCATGGGGCTGGGCGGCTTCTCCAGCCACGACGCCAGCTTCGGGTTCTTCGATTCCGTGCCCATCGAGCTGGTCACCATCTTCTTCATGACGCTGGCCGGGATGAACTTCGCCACCCATTTCCTCGCCTGGAGGGGCCGCAGTCTCGCCGTCTACCGCCATGACCCGGAGGTGATGTGGTTCCTCGCGGTGATGTACGCCAGCGTGGCGGGCGTCGCCGTATTCCTGTGGTGGAACGGCACCTACGCGGAGTTTTTGACGGCGCTGCGATATGCCGCGTTCAACGTCGTGTCCATCGCCACCACCACCGGCTACGCCAATACCGACTACTACCAGTGGCCGCTGTTCGCGCCGCTGTGGATGCTCTTCCTGAGCAGCTTCGCCACCTGTGCCGGCTCCACCGGCGGGGGCATCAAGATGGGCCGGGCGATCATCCTGTATAAGCAGGTATTCCGCGAACTGCTGCGTGCCATGCATCCTGCCGCCGTCCACCCCATCAAGTTCGGGACGCAGGCCATACCGAACAGCATCGTGTTCGCCGTGCTGGCGTTCGGATTCATGTACATGGTGGTGCTGGTCTCCATGACCCTCGTGATGTCCCTGTCCGGGCTGGAGATCGTGACCGCGTTCTCGGCCGTGGTGGCCTGCGTCAATAACACCGGCCCGGGCCTGGCCCAGGTTGGCCCCGCCACCACCTATGCCGTCCTCACCGATTTTCAGACCTGGGTATGTACCGTCTGCATGTTGCTCGGGCGCCTGGAGATCTTCACCCTGCTGGTCGTGTTTACACCGCGCTTCTGGCGGAAGTAGAGTGCCCCCATGAACAGACTCCACAACGACACCTTCCTGCGCGCGCTGCTGCGCCAGCCCACCGACTACACGCCGCTGTGGCTGATGCGCCAGGCCGGCCGCTACCTGCCCGAGTACAACGAGACGCGGGCCCGCGCCGGCAGCTTCCTCAAGCTGTGCCACAGTCCCTCGCTGGCCACCGAGGTGACGCTGCAGCCGCTGGCGCGCTACGACCTCGATGCCGCCATCCTGTTCTCCGACATCCTCACCGTGCCCGACGCCATGGGCCTGGGCCTGTACTTCGCCGACGGCGAGGGCCCGCGCTTCGAGCGCCCGCTGCGCGAGGAATGGGAGATCCGCGCCCTGGAGGTGCCCGATCCGTACGTGCACCTGGGCTACGTGATGGACGCCGTGGCCGAGATCCGCCGGGCGCTGGCGGGCAGCGTGCCGCTCATCGGCTTTTCCGGCAGCCCCTTCACCCTGGCCTGCTACATGGTGGAGGGCAGCGGCTCCGACGACTTCCGCCACGTCAAGACCATGCTCTACGACCGGCCGGACCTGCTGCACCACATCCTGGAGGTCAATGCCCGGGCGGTCACCGATTACCTCAACGCCCAGATCGAATCCGGCGCCCAGGCGGTGATGATCTTCGACACCTGGGGCGGGGCGCTCGCCCACCGCGCCTACCGGGAGTTCTCGCTGCGCTACCTGGAGCAGGTGGTCTCCGGGCTGAAGCGTGAGCATGACGGCCACCGCGTGCCCAGCGTCGTCTTCACCAAGGGCGGCGGCCAGTGGCTGGAGTCCATCGCCGCCATCGGCTGCGACGCGGTGGGACTGGACTGGACGGTGGACCCGGCCCAGGCCCGCGCCCGCGTGGGCGATCGCGTGGCGCTGCAGGGCAACCTCGACCCCATGGTGCTGCTGGCCTCGCCCGCGGCCGTGGCGGCCCAGGCGCGGGAGGTGCTGGACGCTTTCGGACCCGCGCCGGGCCATGTGTTCAATCTCGGGCATGGCATTTCCCAGCGCACGCCGCCCGAGAACGTCGCCGTGCTTGTGGACACGGTCCATGCCTACAGCCGGAAGCAGCGCTCCGGCAACGCTGAACAGCCTGCGGGCGCATAGACGGTGCATGTCCCGCGGGCGCATCAGGCAGCGAGGGATTAAGCCACGCCGCATTTGCCCGGCCGGCGCGGGCCGGCAACGGGTGGGTCACGAAAGACTCTGACGTGGCTAAGTGCTCACATACCACAATTCCCTGCTGTGGCAACCGTAAGAATTTCGTTCGCCGGCTTGACTTATTCACAGTCTTCACTCCACGGCGCCAGGACGGCCCTGCGTTGGACGTTTCACCGCAGCGTGATTGCATGTCTTTGTTTTTTCGGCAAAAGTACTTCTCTCCCCCAGACTGTAAAAAAGTGAAAATCCCTTCAAATCGAGGTAGTTAGCCTCCCCGCCCAGGCATTACCCACAAAGTTATCCACAGCCCTTCCTGATCCGCGGCGAATGCACTCCGACTAGTGGACGACGACTCACAAAGCACCCGCAAGCGTCGGGCAGATCAATACTTTTCGCCGGCCGTGCGGTCGCCGCGATGACCATCCTGCAGGTCGCCCTGGACGTCCCCGTAGCGCGCTTGTTCGACTATGCCGCAGACGTCGGGGATGCGGTGGGCAAGCGTGTGCTGGTGCCTTTCGGCCGCCGCGAACTGGTGGGGGTGGTCATGTCCTGCTCGCCCGCCAGCGAGGTCCCCGCCGAACAACTGCGGGCCGTGACGCGCATCCTGCCCGGCTCCGCGCTGCCCGGGGAATGGCTGCAACTGGTCGGATTCTGCAGCCGCTACTACCACCACCCCGCCGGTGAGGTGGCGGCGCTCGCCCTGCCACCCGGCCTGCGGCGCGGCGAGGCCCTGCCGCGCCCGGCGCCGCCCGGTGCCTGGATCCCCACCCCCGCGGGCATCGAGGCTGCGCCCTCGCTGGGCGCGCGCAGCCTCGAACGGCGGCTGATGGAAGGCGCCCGGCAGGCCGGCACGCTGGACCGCCCGACCGTGGCGGCCATGTCCGCCCGCGCGCGGGCAGCGGTGCGCGTGCTGGTGGAACGCGGCTGGCTGGAGCCGGTGGAGGCCGTCCCGGACCTCGCACCGGTGGGCGCGCTGCCGCTCCACGACGCGCAGGCCGGGGCGGTGTCCGCCATCGCCGCCGCGCTGGGCCGCTTCGACACCTTCCTGCTGCACGGCGTGACCGGCTCGGGCAAGACCGAGGTCTATCTCCACGCCATCGCCGCGGCGCTGGCGCGCGGTGGGCAGGCGCTCATGCTGGTGCCCGAGATCGCACTCACGCCGCAACTCGAAGGCCGGGTGGCGGGACGCTTCCCCGGCGCGCGTCTGGTGAGCCTGCACAGCGGCATGGGCGAGGCGGCGCGCAGCCGCGGCTTTCTCCAGGCCAAGGCGGGCCAGGCCGACATCGTGCTCGGCACGCGCCTGGCGGTGTTCACCCCGCTGCCGCGGCTGGCGCTGGTGGTGGTGGACGAGGAGCACGACGCTTCCTTCCGCCAGCAGGACGGCATGCGCTACTCGGCGCGCGACGTGGCGGTGCTGCGCGCCAGGCAGCGCGGCGTGCCGGTGGTGCTGGGCTCGGCCACGCCGTCGCTGGAGAGCTTCCACCACGCCCGCAGCGGACGCTACCGCCTGCTGAAGCTGGAGCAGCGCGCCGTGGCGGCGAGCCTGCCGACGGTGCGCTGCATCGACCTGCGCGGCGCGCGCCTGCACGAGGGGCTGGCGCCCGCGCTGGTCGAGGCCATCGAAGCGAGGCTGGCGCGGGGCGAGCAAAGCCTGGTGTTCCTCAACCGCCGCGGCTACGCTCCGGTGCTGGCCTGCCCGGCCTGCGGCTGGGTGAGCGGCTGCGACCACTGCTCCGCCAACATGGTGCTGCACCTCGCCGACCGCCTGCTGCGCTGCCACCACTGCGGCGTCCAGCACCCCATCCCGCGCGCCTGCCCCACCTGCGGCAACCAGGACATCCAGCCCTTCGGGCGCGGCACCCAGCGCCTCGAAGACGCCCTGCAGGCGCTTTTTCCCGCCGCCCGCGTGCTGCGCGTCGACCGCGACAGCGCCGCCACGGCCCAGCGCTGGCAGGTGCTGTGCGCGCGCATCCACGCCGGCGAGGCGGACATCCTCGTCGGCACCCAGATGCTGGCCAAGGGCCACGACTTTCCGCGCCTGACCCTGGTCGGCGTGCTCAATGCCGACGCCTCCCTGTTTGCGTCCGACTTCCGCGCCGGCGAGCGCCTGTTCGCCCAGCTCATGCAGGTGGGCGGGCGCAGCGGCCGCGCCGAACTGCCGGGGGAAGTGCTGATCCAGACCTCCTACCCCGAGCACCCCCTCTACCAGGCGCTGCGCCAGCACGACTTCGACCGCTACGCCGGCGTGCTGCTGGAGGAGCGGCGCAACGCCGGCTTCCCGCCCTTCGCCTTCCAGGCCCTGCTGCGCGCCGAGGCACCGCAGATGGCCCAGGCGCTGGCCTTCCTGGGCGAGGCGCTGAAGGTCGCGGGCGCGCTGGGGCACGACGCAGTGACGACCTACGAGGCCGTGCCCATGCGCCTGGCGCGGGTGGCCGGGCTGGAACGCGCTCGACTGCTGGTGGAGGCGCGCCGTCGCCCGGCGCTGCACGCCTTCCTCGACGCCTGGCTGGAGCGCATCCGCGGCCAGCGGGTGCCGCGCGGGCTGCGCTGGCACGTGGAGGTGGATCCGGGGGAACTGTAACGGCGCGCGCTTACCTCTTGTGCCTCCATCGTGCCGCGGCCCTGGTGGCGAAACGGGGGATGGCGCCCGCTTGCCCGGGGGCAGCCTCGCCGAGGGGGCGGACGTCATACACCGGCCCTGGGCATGCAAGGCTATTCCTGTACCATTCGCTCCATACCCGATGCCCCGCCGACTGCCATGGACCTTGCCCAACTCCGCCAGAGCGAGACGGATCACATAGAGCGGAAGCGCTCCCCGCAGGACAGCGAGGGCATCCTTCATGCCGTGTGCGCCTTGGCCAACGACTTGGGCGGAAGCGGCATGCCGGGTCGTCTGGTGGTGACGGTGGCGCCCTATGCGGTACCGCCGGTGGTGATGGTCGATGGTGTGGGCTGGGTGCGCCAGGGTAGCTCTACCCGCCGTGCCACCCAGGCGGATCTTCAGCGTCTCAGTGAGCGCCGCCCGGAACATAGCCAGCCCTTCGACCTGCGTCCGGTCGCTACCGCCACACTGGAAGATCTGGATCGTCATCTCCTGAAGGCCAGGTATGACGCCGACCGCATTGGCGACGAGGATGAGGAGAGCTTTCCCTCGCTGGAGCAGTGGCTTACCCAGCGCCAGTGGGGCAGGCCGGTTGCGGGGACGTGGCATCCGAACCCGGCGGCGTTGCTTCTATATGGGCTGGGAGAGTGAGAGTTTTTTCCACCCCCCTGAACTGGCCCGCGACTGGCTTATAGTCCTGGGACGAGGACACGCACTGATCGAGAGACCTGGGCAAGCGAGGCAGGCTTGTTTGAAGAGCTGGCCACCGCCCCGATGCGGGCCGATTCACTGCATCCGGGACTGCGTTCCCGCAAAGACCGTTCCACCACACGCAGGAAGATGCGCAGGACAGCCCCTTGCAAGGCCGCGTCCGCTTGCAGGAAGTAGCGCAGCCGCTGCCGCACCGACAGCACCCACTGCCGCACCGGCAGGCGCGGGAAAACATGATCGACCAGGTGCGCCGCGGTTTCGACCATGCGCCGCGTGTTGCAGGAGGGGCACACCCCCCGGCCCTTGCAGGAATAGGCGATCAGGAAATCGTGCTGACACTCGTCACACCAGGCGCGGGCAAAGCCGTGGGCGAGGATGCTGCATTCGAGATAGCGGGTCAAGAACCTCACCATCGAACTCGACGACTTCGACGCCCCGATCTTCTTCCAGCGGGGTGGGCTGGGAAAGGCCCGGAAAGTCTTCGCCGACGATCTGGCCCCGATGCTCAAGCGGATCAACGCGGCGTTGGCGTCGGTCTAGGACGGCCTGCCGCTGCAATTGATTGCACTGGCTGGGTGTGGCCAAATTTCAGGCCGGGGTGAGTCAAACTAGCATTGCGTGCCATTATTGCCTATAATTACTGCCATATGGCAAACAAGGAGTGTGGTCATGAGCATAGCCGCCGCAGTATCAAGTCCTAGTCGTTCGGTCGAAGCCCTTCTGGGAGGCCGGGATGTCCTGCACGCCAAGCCCCGTACTGCGCTGGATTGGGTCTCTGTCATCCGCCAGGGAATTTCTTCGACGGCGGTCGATTTCCTCGCCAAGACCATCCACGTAACCCATTCCGAACTGGCGACAGCCCTCGGCATCCCCGAGCGCACGTTGGCCAGGCGCAAGCGGGAGGGCACGCTCAACAGCGAAGAATCGGCCAAGCTCGTGCGGCTGGCCCGCGTGGTCGAACGTGCCGACGAGGTCTTCGAAGACCTGGAAACGGCGCTGACCTGGCTCAAGACACCGAATGCCGCGTTGTTCCGCGCCACGCCGTTGTCGCTGCTGGATACCGACATCGGTGCGGAAAGCGTGATGGATACGCTCGGTCGCATCGAGCACGGTGTGTTTGCCTGATGCTGGTCGTCTGGCGGCTGCTCACCGCCCGCTTTGCGGATTCCGCCTTCACCGGCGAGGGCGCTCGCCGGTACGGGGGGCGCTGGAATCGCAAGGGCGTACCAATGGTCTATACGGTGGGCAGCCAGTCGCTGGCGACACTGGAAATGCTGGTGCAGGACGAGCCACTACGTGCCCGGTACGTCATGATCCCGGTCGCGCTGCCCAAGAACCTGAAGATCGAGCGGGTGACAGAAGATGAACTTCCTGCCGACTGGCGCGACTTCGCCGCCCGCGAACACACCCAAGCTATCGGCACCGCATGGGCCAAGCGCAAATCGAGTGCGGTACTGGTCGTGCCCAGCGCGGTTATCCCTGCCGAACACAATTACCTGCTCAGCCCGCTGCATCCGTCATTCTCGAAAATCGAGATCGGTGAGCCGCAGGACTTCATCACCGACCTGAGACTGATTAAGAAATGAGCGATATCGTCAATAAGCTCTGGAACGCATCGGTTTCGAGAGGCCTTGAACCTCCGCCTGTGAAGGGAGGAAAGGGGCCGCGACTCCATTTCGACGGCCCGCCGGCAGATCACGACGACGGCGCTCGGCGTGAGCATGTCCCCCGCAGCATCCACAGCCATGCCCCCAGTTGCAGCGCCAGCACGGTGCCGAAGGCGGCGCGGAAGGCGGCTGCTCCACCGAATGCCCCGCGCAGCCCATCCACCAGCGCGCCGAAACCCCACTGCACGCCGAAGGCGCCGACGAAGGCCATCAGGTTGATGGCGGTGGTGACGCGGCCGTAGTGGCTCACCGGGAAGTGCCGCGCCAGGGCCACGTACATCTGGGTGCCGGCGGCGCTCGCCACCCCCCAGACGCCCCACAGCACCGCCTGGTCGCCGCCACCCGCAAGCAGCAGGCCTTCCACCGCCAGCGCCAGGCCGAGACCGACCTGCATCAGCCGCACCGGCGTCACCCCCGCGCGTTCCAGGCGCAGTCCCAGCAGGGCGATGCCCAGTTGGCCCGCCAGCATGCCCACGCTCACGGCGAGCAGCATGCCGGCGGCCGAGCCGCGGCTCAGGCTCTCCACCTCCATGAGCCAGGGCACCACCCACAGGCTCTGCAGCGCCATGAAGCCGCCGGTGAACAGCGCGGACTGGGGGGCGAAGGTCCAGAAGCTGCGCGAGCGCAGCACATCGGCCAGGCCCCGCAACTGGGCGCGCAGGCCGGCGGTGTGGAGGGCGGCGGGCCGCTCCGGCACGGCGGCGAAGATCCACAGCGCCACGGCGGCGCAGGCTGCCGCGGCGGCGAGGAAGATGCCGCGCCAGCCCATGCGTTCGAGCGCCCATTCCACCGGCACGCTGGCGGTCACCGCGCCGATGGCGCCGGCGGCCATGATCAGGCCGGTGAGCGCCGCCTGCCGTTCCTGCGCGTACCACTGGGCAAAGGCCTTGAGCCCCGCCATGAGGCAGGCCGCCACGCCCAGGCCAATGAGGGCGCGGGCCAGGGCAAGCTGCACCAGGGTGTGGCCAAGCGCGAACAGAGCCGCGCCCACGGCGGCCAGCGCCAGCAGGATCACCTCCACCCGCCGCGGCCCGTAGCGGTCCAGGGCGATGCCCATGGGCAGTTGCGCCATGGCGAAGGCGAAGAAGTAGGTGCTGGTGAGCAGGCCCAGGTCGGCGGCGTCGAGGCCCAGTTCCTGCGTCAGGGTGGGCGAGATGACGGCGTTGACGGTGCGCAGCAGGTAGGAGAGGTAGTAGCCGGCGCAGAAGGGGACCAGCACGCGCAGCCACCGGCGCCCGGGTGGCGCCGCGGGCTCATCTCCCGGCGGGGTGCTCACCGCGGCGGACTTGCCGGGGTAGGCGGGGCGGGCTGGGCGCAACGAGTCGCGTTGCGCCGCAGCCACTCCATGCGCTCGGTCAGGCTGCGCACCCAGCCGGGCGCCAGTCCCGGCGTGCGGCAAAGGAAGTCCAGTTCGTCGAGCGCGGGCCGGGCCGCCATGTAGGCGGCCCACAGCCGCGCCAGCGTCACCGGTTGGGCGTTGCGCTCCAGTTGTTCAATGGTGTCGCTGGCGCCCAGGGTGCCGGGCGCCAGCACCCGGTAGTACCAGCCGGTGAGGCCGTGCTGCCCGACATGCTGTGCCACCCCGGGGGCGTCCAGGCGATGGTCGATCTTCCAGCACGGCCGGCGCGGCTGGCTCACCTGCAGCACGCAACGGCCGATGCGCAGGACGTCGCCGATGCACACCCTGTCTTCCGTCAGGCCATGGGAGGAGAGGTTCTCCCCCAGCACGCCGGGCGCCAGGATCTCCGCCCGGTGCGGAAAGGCCGCGGCGAGCCGGCGATAGTTTTCCGCCGGGTAGTGGTGCACCGCCTTTTCCGGGCCGCCATGGACGCGACGGTCGGCCTGGGCGTCGCCCGCCAGACCTTCGACGCCCACCTCCAGCGCCCGCACCACCGGCGCCTTGAACATGCCGGTGGGGCGGCCCTCGGGGGGCAGCGGGCGGATGCCGCCGACGAATACCGCCGCCAGCCTTACCGCGGACTTGCCGCGGGCGGGCTTCATCGCGCGCCTCCCGGCACCTCGTCCGGCGACCACAGCCAGGCGGCACCGCGCACGCCGCTGGAGTCGCCGTGGAGGTTGCGCACCAGGCGCGTGGCCACGTGGTCGGAAAACACGTAGGGCCGCCACAGCCGCGGCACCGCCTCGTAGAGCGAACCGATGTTGGACAGGCCGCCTCCCAGCACGATCACCTGCGGATCGATGACGTTGATGACCTGGGCCAGGGCGCGCGCCAGCCGCTCCTGGTAGCGCTCCACGGTGGCCACGCAGGCCGGTTCGCCTGCTTCGGCGCCGGCGACGACCTGTTCCGGCATGCGCGACTCGCCGCTGGTGCGCAGGTGGTCCGCCGCCATGCCCGGGCCGGAGAGATAGGTCTCGATGCAGCCGTGCCGCCCGCAATAGCAGGCGGGCGGCGGCTCGTCGGAGCGGTGGCAGAAGGGCAGGGGGTTGTGGCCCCACTCGCCGGCGATGGCGTTGGCGCCGTCCAGCACCCGCCCGCGCACCACGATGCCCCCGCCCACGCCGGTGCCGAGGATCACGCCGAAGACGATGTCTGCGCCCGAGCCCGCGCCGTCCACGGCCTCCGACAGGGCAAAGCAGTTGGCGTCGTTGGCGATGCGGATCTCCCTGCCCAGCCGCCGTTCGAGATCGGCCTTGATCGGCCGGCCATTGAGGCAGGTGGAGTTGGAGTTGCGCAGCAGCCCCGTGACTGGCGACAGCGCGCCCGGGGTGCAGATGCCCACCGCCCCCCGCTGGCCGGTGGCGGCGTCGGTCTCGCGCACCAGGCTCGCCACCGTCGCCAGCGTGGCGTCGTAGTCACCCTGCGGGGTGGCCGCGCGCCGGCGCAGCAACTGCCGGCCGTCGGCCGACAGGGCGATGATTTCGATCTTGGTGCCACCCAGGTCGATGCCGAATCTCAACATGCTCCTCATCCCCTCGCGCGACGGATGCGTGGACAAACCCCCGCGAACGCCTGCCACGCATTCATGGTAACGCGCTTTGCGCCGCATCGTGACGCCCGCCGCCGCTTGCCCGGGGCGCGGTCGGGGGGATTAGAATGGCCGCCGCCGGCAGCTTCGCCGGCGCAGGAGAACGACATGCTGATTACCTTCCGCTCCCGGGCCGCCGGCGACGTGATCATGTTCGGTGACGTCGGGCGCCGCATGCTGGAGATCATGGGCAAGGACCCGGCCGACCGACAGGGCATCGTGACCGTCGAGCAGCTCCCCGCGGCCATCGCGCGGCTGCGCGCGGCGATGGAGGAGGACCGGGCCGCCCACACGGCGCTGGTTCAGGCCGAAGACGACGAGGAGGGGGGGCGGAGCATGATGGCGCCGGTGTCGCTGATCCAGCGCGCCGTGCCGCTGGTGGAACTGCTGGAGTATGCCCGCCGCGACGGCGAGCCGATGATCTGGGAAGCCACCGGCAGGTAGCCGCTGGCGCCGGCCGGCGGGCCCGGCTTTTTCCCCATGGATGGAAGCGCCCCCCCGCGGAAGGCCATTCCGTGGGAGCGGGCTTGCCCGCGATCGCGTCGGCTGCAATCGCGGGCAAGCCTGCTTGCGCGCGCCACGCGCGGCCTCCCAATCAGCGCGCCGGTGCCTGCGCCACGGTGTCGATGACGATGCGTACACCCTTGGCCTGGCGGGCCACGGGCGCGCTGAAGCCCTGCAGGTCGCCGGCACGCGCCGTAGCGTCGCCGCTGCGCGAGATGCGCGCGCCGATCACCAGCGACCCGTCGCCGGCGGCGGTGCCACCCCCCATGGCGGACGATGGGTCGAGGGTGAATTCCAGCGGCAGGTCACCGGCCTTGTGCCGCTGCGCCGCCACCGGCCCCCCCTGCGGTCCGCCGCTGCGGGCGAAGATGAACAGCGTATCGTCGGGGCGCAGGCGGGCGCGCAAAGCCTCGGCCACCTCCACTCGTCCCTTCACGGAAAGCGGCGCCGCGGCGGCGCTGGCCGCTGCGCCCTGCCCCGCGGCGGCAGCGGCTGTGCCGGTGGGCGGCGCAAAGCCGCCCTGGCGCGCGGCGTCGGCGATGAGGCTGCGGATGCGCCCGGCCGCCTCGTCGTCCTCCTCCGCCTGCGGCAGCAGCTTCTGCCACATCGTCGCCGCGGCGCGGAAGTCGCGTCGGGTGTAGGCCGAACTAGCCGCCAGCGAGAGCGCCTTGGGGTGCTCCGGATCGAGGGCCAGCGCGCGGTCGACGAGCTGCTGTGGCTCGCCGGAGAAATCTCCCTCGCGCATTGCCGCGAGCACATCGGCCAGGTCCGCCATGATCTCGGGTTCGTCGGGCAGCAGCTTGAGGAGCTGGCGGTAGGCCTCCGCGGCCTGTGGGAGGCGGTCCAGGGCGATGTAGGAACGCGCCAGCATGTACCAGGCCTGCGGGTCTGCGGGCCGCTCCTTCAGCCGTGCCGCCAGGCGCTCCACCGACTGCTCCATGGAATGGGCCTGGTCCCCGGGCGCGCCGGCGACCTCGATGCCCTGGGGAGTGCCCAGCCAGAGGTACAGTCCCGCGGCCAGGGCCGGCAGGAGCAGACCCACCGCCAGGGCGGCGCGGCGCGGCGGTGTGGCGGTGGCTGCCGTGGGCGGGGCGACGGCGGGGGACGCCCCGGTCTCGGCCAGGGCGCGGCGTTCCAGTTCGAGGCGTGCCTCGGCGGCGCGGTCTGCGTCCAGTGCCCCATCGGCCACCTCCTGGTCCAGGTCCGCCAGTTGGCCGCGCAGCACGGCGAGGTTGGAGTCGGGCGCGGTGTCGGGCGCCGGCGTGCCGGCCGGGCGGGAGAGCAGGGGCGGCAGGACGAAGCCGAGGGCCACGGCCAGCAGGAGCAGCGCGCCGGCGACGAAGATCAGGGTCACTTGCCGCCCTCCCGCGTTTCGCCCGCCGCCTTGTCGGCGGGTCCGGCCGCCAGGAGCTGCTGCGCCAGCGCATGCTCCTCCGCACTCAGGGCGGCTTCGGGCTGTTGCGCGCGACGACGCAGTCGCACCAGCAGCACCGCCGCGCCCAGCACCAGCAACAGGAAGGGGCCGCCCCAGAGCGCCGCGGTGAGGGGGTTCAGGGCGGGGCGGTAGCGCACGAACTCGCCGTAGCGCGCCACGAGGTATTCCACCACCTGCTTGTCGTCGAGGCCCCTGTTCATCTGCTCGCGCACTTCGCGCCGCAGGTCGGAGGCCAGGGGGGCGTTGGAATCGGCCAGGGACTGGTTCTGGCACACCACGCAGCGCAATTCCTCGGTCAGTTCGCGAAAGCGCTGCTCGAAGCGCGGGTCGTCGCCGGGCAGTTCGGTCGGCGTGGCGGGCTGGGCGTGGGCGTAGGGTCCGGCGGCGAGGAGGGCGAAACAGAATGCCAGGGTGGCGGCGCGCAGCTTCATGGGGTCACTCTCACAGGCTCTCAAAGGGCACGCACGGCGGGCAGCAGGCGCTCGCGCACGATTTCCGGCGTCAGCGGCCCGACGTGCTTGTAGCGGATGCGGCCCTGGCGGTCGATGACGAAGGTCTCGGGCACGCCGTAGACGCCCAGGTCGATCCCCAGCCGGCCGTCGCCGTCGAACAGCGAGGCGCGGTAGGGGTTGCCGTGGCGTTCCAGCCAGCCCTGGGCGGTGGGGCGCTCGTCCTTGTAGTTCAGGCCGTAGAGGTTCACCTCGCCGCTCCTGGCCAGGTCCAGCAACACCGGATGTTCCTGGCGGCAGGCCACGCACCACGAGGCCCAGACGTTGAGCACCCACACCTGGCCGGCCATGTCGTCGCGGGACATGGCGCGATCGGGGGCGTCCAGCAGGGTGAGGCGGAAGTCCGGCGCCGGCTTGTCGATGAGGGCCGAGGGCAGCTCGCGGGGATTGAGGCGCAGCCCCGCGGCCAGCATGAGCAGCAGGACGATGAAGGCGGCCAGCGGCCAGTAGCGGCGTAGCATGCTGTGCTCCATTACGGATGACGGCGCATGAGGCAGGCGCGCGCCGCTAGACCCGCGCCGCCGCGCCGGCGGGGGACGCGGGGGGTGCTGCGCTGCCGGTCGACGCGGCCCGTGGCGCCGCTGCGGGACGCAGGCGATAGCGGCGATCGGCGGCGCCGGCCAGCCCGCCCAGGGCCATCAGCAGGCATCCGCCCCAGATCCAGCCCACCAGCGGCTTGACGTAGAGCCGCAGGATCCATGATCGGTCATCCACCGGTTCGCCCAGGGCAACGTAGACATGGCGCATGAAGCCGTAATCGATGTCGGCCTCGGTCATGGGCATGCGCTGCACGTGGTACATGCGCTTCTCGGGCTCCAGCACCGCCACCGGCTTGCCTTCGCGGCTGACTTCGACGCGGGCGCGGGTGGCGCTGTAGTTGGGTCCCTGGACCTGGCGCAGTTCGGCCAGGCGGAAGGCGTGCTCGCCCAGGGTGGCCGTCTCGCCGGGCGCGAGGCGCACGTCCGACTGGGATTCGAGGCTGCGGGTGCCGGTGACGCCGATGATGAACACCGCCACGCCCAGGTGGGCCAGCCACATCCCCCAGTAGGCCAGGGGAAGCCGGCGCAGGCGCGTGGCCAGGCCGGCGCCGGGAGCGCCGGCGCGCACGCGCTGGGCCAGGTGCCGGATGGCGGCGGCCACGATCCACACGGCGAGGAAAGCGCCCAGGGCGCTGCGCCAGCCGGCATTGGCCACCAAGGCGAGAATTGCCGCCGCCGCCACGGCTCCGAGGATCGCCGCCCACACCAGTTGCCGCGCCACCCGTCCCGCGCCGTCGCCCTTCCAGCGCACGAAGGGCGCCACGGCCATGAGGAACACGACCGGCGCCATGAGCGGCAGGAAGACGGTGTCGAAGTAGGGGGCGCCGACCGAGAGCTTGCCCAGGCCGAGGACGTCCATGGCCAGCGGGTAGAGGGTGCCCAGCAGCACGGAGCCCGCCACCACCGCCAGCGCCACATTGTTGGCGAGCAGCATCGACTCCCGCGACAGCAGGCCGAAGCGCCCGCCGGCTTCCATGCGCGGGGCGCGCACCGAATACACCAGCAGCGAGCCCCCCACCACCAGCGCCAGCAGCACCAGGATGAACAGGCCGCGGCGCGGATCGGTGGCGAAGGCGTGCACCGAGGTGAGCACGCCGGAGCGCACCAGGAAGGTGCCCAGCAGCGACAGGGAGAAGGTGGTGATGGCCAGCAGCAGCGTCCAGTTCTTGAAGCCGCCACGCTTTTCCGTCACCGCCAGGGAGTGCACCAGCGCCGTGCCGGTGAGCCAGGGCATGAAGGAGGCGTTCTCCACCGGGTCCCAGAACCACCAGCCGCCCCAGCCCAGTTCGTAGTAGGCCCAGAAGCTGCCCAGGGCGATGCCCAGGGTGAGGAACACCCACGCCGCCAGGGTCCACGGGCGCGACCAGCGCGCCCAGGCGGCGTCGAGCCGCCCGCCCAGCAGGGCGGCAAGGGCGAAGGCGAATGCCACCGAGAAGCCGACGTAGCCCATGTAGAGCAGCGGCGGGTGGAAGATCATGCCCGGGTCCTGGAGCAGGGGGTTCAGGTCGCGCCCGTCGGGGGCCGGCGGCAGCAGCCGCAGGAAGGGGTTGGAAGTGAACAGCAGGAAGCTGAGGAAGCCCGCCGAAACCAGGCCCAGCACCCCCAGGGCGCGGGACAGGAGCAGTTGCGGCAGGGAGCGGCTGAACACCGTCACCGCCACCGTCCACAGCGACAGCAGGAAGGCCCACAGCAGCAGCGAGCCCTCGTGGCTGCCCCACACCGCCGACATGCGGTACTCCCAGGGCAGTGCGGAGTTGGAATTGGAGGCGACGTAGATCACCGAGAAGTCGTGGGCGAGGAAGGCGTAGCCCAGGCAGCCGATCGCAAGCGCGGTGAAGACGAACTGCCCATGGGCCGCCGGGCGCGCCACGGCCATGAGCCGCGCATCGCCCCGGGCCGCGCCCCACAGCGGCAGAACCCCCTGCAGCAGCGCCAGGCAGAAGGCGACGATGAGGGCGAGTTGACCGAATTCTGGAATCATCCTGGAAACCTCATTTGACGCAGAGCACGCGGAGAAGAGCACCGAGAACGCAGAGCGTTACAAAGCCGCGCGCATTCACCCGGTCGGTGAATGCCGATGATTGCTCCGCGGTCTCTGCCACTGTGCGATCTGTGCGTTGAAAGCGGTTCAACTGCGGTTTCAAGGATCATGGCTTCACCGTTTGCGCGGCCTTTTGGGCCTGATCCACCGCGTGCTGGGCCTCGGGGGGCATGTAGTTCTCGTCATGCTTCGCCAGCACCTGGCTGGCGCGGAACACGCCTTCGGTGTCCAGCTTGCCATCGGCAACGACGCCCTTGCCTTCGCGGAACAGGTCGGGCAGCGGGCCGGAAAACACCACGGGGATTTCGTGGGCGGTGTCGGTGACGACGAAGCGCACCGTCACGCCGCCGGCGTCGCGCTGCACGCTGCCGGTCTCCACCAGGCCGCCGATGCGGAAGCTGCGCCCGGTGGGCGCCTCCTTCGCGACCACCTGGGTGGGCGTGAAGAAAAACACCAGGTTCTGGCGAAAGGCCGACAGCACCAGGGCCACCGCCGCGATGACGGCCACGAGACCGCCGCCCACCAGCACCAGGCGCTTATGCCTGCTCTTCATGTTCCGTCTCCGTGAGGCTCGCCCGCAGGTCGATCAGTCTCCGAATGGCATGGTGGCGCCGCGCCAGGGTGACGACCTCCGCCGCCATCACCAGCAGCGTGACGCCGTAGCTGCCCCACACGTAGGGGCCGTAGCCGCCCATGGCGACAAAGGCTTCGAGGCTGGACCACTGCATGGAGGGGGCTCGCTTTCAATAGGCCGCTCATGCGGCGCGCAGGCGCGCCACCCACTCGGAGTGGCGCTCGCGTTCGAGGATGATGGAGCGCACCCGCACCAGGGTCGCCGCGATGGCGTAGCCCCAGAAGGACAGCGCCATGACCAGCATGCCCCACAACATGATGCGGGCCATCTTGGGCGCCGCGGTCATGCTCACCGAGGCGCCCTGGTGCAGGGTGTTCCACCACTGCACCGAAAAATAGATGATGGGGACGTTCACCACCCCCACCAGGGCGATGACCGCCGCCGCCTTGTCGGCGCGGCGCGGGTCGTCGATGGCGCCATGCAGGGCCATGAAACCCAGGTAGAGGAAGAGCAGCAGGAGTTCGGAGGTGAGCCGCGCATCCCACACCCACCAGGCGCCCCAGGTGGGCTTGCCCCACAGCGCGCCGGTCCACAGGGCGACGAAGGTGAACATCGCCCCCGTGGGTGCCAGGGCGCTGGCCATCATGGACGACAGCCGGGTGTTGAGCACCAGTCCCAGCCCGGCCCAGGCGGCCATGATGATGTAGATGAACATCGACATCCACGCCGCCGGCACGTGGATGAAGATGATGCGGTAGGCATCGCCCTGCTGGGCGTCGGTGGGGGCGACGAGGAAGCCGATGTAGAGCCCCGCCATGCCCAGCACCATTGCCGCCGCGGCGAACCACGGCCATAGCGCCCCCGCCAGCGGGTAGAACGCCTGGGGGGAGGCGAAACGGTAAAGCAGCTTTCCCTGACCGCTCATCGATAATCCGTCATTGTTGTGGTCCGCCAGCGCGCTTCGCCCGCCTGCGGCGCCATTCATTCCACGGCAATGCGTAGCCCCGTTGCCGCGGCCCAGGGGCAGAAGGCTGCCGCCGCAAGCAGGTACGCGCCCATCAGCAACAGATTGGCTTCGGCACCGGGGTTGCCCCACCCGCTCACCGCTCCGGCGCCAAAAATCAGCACCGGCGCACATAGCGGGAGCACCAGCAGGCCCAGCAGCAGGCCGCCGCCACGGGTGCCCAGGGTCAGCGCCGCGCCCACCGCACCCAGCAGGCTGAGGCTCGGCGTGCCGAGGGCCAAGGATAGGCAGAGCACCCCCAGGGCACTTTGTTCAAGATCAAACTGCAGGCCGAGAACCGCGGCCACGGGAAGCAGCGGCGCCCCGGTGGTCAGCCAGTGGGCCGCCACCTTGCCCAGCACCAGCAACGTCGGCGGTTGGGGAGACAGCAGCAACTGCTCCAGGGTTCCGTCGGCGTGGTCCGCGGCAAACATGCGGTGCAGCGAGAGCAGGCTGGCGAGCAGGGCACACACCCACAACACGCCCGCGGCCACGGCGTGCAGCAGTTGCGGTTCGGCACCGATGCCCAGGGGAAATAGTGTGACGACCACCACGTAGAAGGCCAGCGTCGTGAGCACGTCGGCGCGCCGCCGCCAGGCGAGCAGCAGGTCTCGGCGTACCAGGCGAACGAAAAAGTCTAGCACGGGGTGGGCCCCAGGTTCAGGGCGTGCAGGCGTGGCGGCGTGAAGGGCAGCGGCAGGTGGGTGGTCATCATCAGCATGCCGCCGCGGTGCAGGTGTTCCTGGAAGAGGCCCGCCAGTGCCGCCGAGGCGGTGGTATCCAGGGCGTTGAAGGGCTCGTCGAGAACCCATAGCGGCCGGGTGCTGAACCACAGCCGCGCCAGCACCGCGCGCCGGCGCTGTCCCTGGGAGAGGGAGCGGGCGGGCAGGTGCGCCGCGCGGCCGAGTCCGACCCGCGCCAGGGCGGCCAGGGCGCCCGCCTCGTCCACCGCTTCGCCGGCCAGGCCGCAGCTCACCTGCAGGTTCTCCAGTGCCGTGAGTTCCTCCTTGAGCGCCATGGCATGGCCGAAGTAGAACAGGGCCGAGTGGAACTCGTCGCGGCGGCTGCGGGCGGCCCCGCCCTGCCAGCGGATCTCGCCGGCCTCGGGCGCCAGCAGGCCGCAGACGATGCGCAGCAGCGAGGTCTTGCCGCAGCCGTTGGGTCCGCGCACCTCCAGCAGTTCGCCCGGGGCGAGGGCGAAGTCCAGCCCGGCGAACAGTTGCCGGTCGCCGCGGACGCAGGTGATGCGGGACGCTTCGAGCATGGGGGTCGGGGAGAAAAATTCGCGCGATTGTAAACTGCCCGGCGCGGGAGGGAAGCGATATTCGCGCCCACTTGGCGGATATCGCTTCCCTCCCGCGCCGGAACCGCACCCCGGGAAGGGGCGGTCTGCCCGCGACGGGGCGGGAAGGGCCGACGCGCCGGACCGGCGCGATCAGCCGTGAAGCGCCATGCGGGCTTCAGGCTGTCGCCGGCCGGGGCGCGTCATTTCTTGACCGGCAGTTCCACCGACTTGAAGGTGTTCTCGACCAGCGGCGGTGCATCCACCTGCGGCGCGTGGCACATCACGCAGGCGTGACGGCTGGCCGAGGACGCTGCCTGTTGCTTGCCTTCGCGGTCCTTGAAGTGGCTGTCGCCAAGCTTGGGCGCGTTCTTTTCCTTGTACTTGTCCGGCCCGTGGCAGGACAGGCACTGGTTTTCCTGCAGGCTGATCTCGTCGAAGTTCGCCACGGCGTGCGGGATGAGGGGCGGCTGCGTCGGGAAGGTGCGGGCGATGTTCTTCTGCAGCCCCGGCTTTTTGCCCACGTAGTCCGGCATCGCTTGCGGAGCCTTGTCGCTGGCGGCCACATCCGCGCCGCGCATGGACGATACGCCTCCGAGCTGCGAGGCACAGGAAACCGACAAGGCTGCAAACAGCGCCGCGGCAACTAACGTCATCGATGTTTTCATGGCGATCCCTCTCCTCTCAAAATTACAGTCCTTTGGCCACAGCAGCGCTCAGGGCGAGCGGCTCGGTCCGGTTGGCAAAGCGCGTGCCAAAGACGAAGACGTCCTTGGAGCACACGTCGATACAGCGTCCACAGTTGGTGCAATTTGCGGCAAGAATGACCGGTCCCGCGCCGCCCACTGCCTTGAGCGCCGGGCGGATCACCTGCGGCTCGGGGCAGACGGCGAAGCAGTCCATGCAGTCGTTGCAGGCTTCGCGCTTCGGTGCGGCCACCCGCGTCAGGCCGAAGCGGCCGATGAGGCTGTAGAAGGCGCCCGTCGGGCACAGGTGGCCGCACCAGCCGTCGTTCACCACCAGCAGGTCAAGCAGAAAGATCAGGGCGATCACCAGCGACCCCGCCCCAATGCCGAAGATCAGGCCGCGGTGCAACATGGACACGGGATTGGCCATCTCCCACGCGATGGTGCCGGTGACCAGGGCCAGCACCAGCGTCATGCCCAGGATCCAGTAGCGCGCGCTGCGGGAGACGTGCATCCCGCCTTTGATCCCTAGTCGCGTCCGCAGCCAGGCGGCGGCATCCGTCACCATGTTGAGCGGGCACACCCAGGAGCAGTACGTGCGCCCGCCTACCAAAAGGTAGAACACCACCACGATGGCCATCCCGATGATGGCCAGCTTTTCGGGCAGGTGGCGTGCCAGCAGCGTCTGCAGCAGCACGTAGGGATCGGCCAGGGGCAGCACATTCAGCGTGTAGCTATAGTTGAGGTTGCCCTTGACGATCCACACGCCGAACCACGGCCCGATCAGAAACAGTGTCAGGATCGTGATCTGGGAGATGCGGCGCAGGATCAGCCACTTGTGGGCGCCCCTCCAACCCTTGGCGGCAACGGCGTCGGCGCCAATCTTCTTCGGGGCGGCGTTCATAGCTTGCCTCCCTGAAGGGCACGCGGCACGGCCGGCGGCGCCTGTGGAACGGATGGCACCGGCGCACCGCCGGGCGCGGGCGGGACGCCATTGCCCTCGGGTACCAAGCCCCGGCCGCCATACTCGTAACGGTAGCCCTCCGGCAGGTTGTACTGATGCTCGACATCCGGCGCCACCAGGCTGCCGCCTGCCTTTTCCTTCTCCACCCAGCCGATCTGGTAGTGCTCGTTTGCCTCGCCCTTGGCCAGGGCCGCGGGAAACACCTTGATGGCAGCCACCTTGAGCGGGCAGGCCTTCTCGCACTTGCCGCAGCCGGTGCACGCATCCGAGTGCACCACCGGAATGAACCGGGTGTGCTTGCCGGTGCGCTCGTTGTGCTGCGGGTCCAGGGTGATGGCCTTGTCGATGACCGGGCAGACCCGGTAGCAGATGTCGCAGCGCAGGCCGAGGAAATTGAGACAGGTTTCCTGGTCCACCAGCACCGCCAGCCCCATTCTGGACTTGCCGATGTCGGTGAGGCTGTGGTCCAGCGCCCCCGTGGGGCAGGCCTTGACGCAGGGAATGTCGTCGCACATCTCGCACGGAAGCTGGCGCGCCACGAAATAGGGCGTGCCGGTGGTGATGGGCTCCTCCGGCTTGGCGAGATTCAGGATGTCGTAGGGGCAGTCGCGCACGCACATGCCGCAGCGGATGCATGCGCCCTGGAAGTCCTTTTCCGCCAGTGCGCCGGGGGGACGGATGGCCACCGGCGGCAGGGCGGAGGCATGACGCGCGTAAAGGCCGACGCCCAGGCCCAGCAGCCCCACGCCGCAGGCCATGCGGGCCGCGTCGTGGAGAAACTGTCGCCTTGCCGTCGGCGAGGCACGCCCCGCCTTCGAAGTGGAACTCATGATGATCACTCACTGGCAGGCGTTCCGTCCCCGAATGACGCCCACCACAACTCCCCGAGTCTGGCAATGCACTCTTGTGAGGGTGCTCGGTCCCGAAGCCCGGCGGACGGGCGCGCCTTTCCGCGCACCCGTCGCGCAGGCTCAGACCTTCACCACCTTTGCGGCGCACTTCTTGTAGTCCGTCTCTTTCGAGAGCGGGCAGGTGGCGTCCAGCGTGAGCTTGTTCACCAGCCGGTGCTCGTCGAAGAACGGAATGAAGATCAGGCCCTCGGGCGGCTTGTTGCGGCCCTTGGTATCGACCCGCAACTGGATGTCGCCGCGCCGCGTGGCCACCTTCACCACGTCTCCGCGTTTCAGACCGCGCTTCTCGGCGTCCTTCGGATGCATCCACACCACCGCATCCGGGAAGGCCTTGTAAAGCTCGGGCGCCCGCCGCGTCATCGAGCCGGTGTGCCAGTGTTCCAGCACGCGGCCGGTGCACAGCCAGAGGTCGTATTCCTTGTCCGGCTGCTCGGCGGCCGGCTGGTAGGGCAGCGCGAAGATCTTCGCCTTGCCGTCCGGATGGCCGTAGAAGCGCATACCCTCGCCCGCCTTCACATAGGGGTCATAACCCTCGCGGAAGCGCCACAGCGTCTCCTTGCCGCCCACCACCGGCCAGCGGAAACCGCGAGCCTTGTGATACGCGTCGAAGTCGGCCAGATCGTGCGCATGGCCGCGGCCGAAGGCTGCGTATTCCTCGAACAGGCCCTTCTGCACGTAGTAGCCGAAATGCTCGGACTCGTCGTTGGTGTAGCCGGCCCAGGCGTGGGCGTTGACCGTGGCCGTATCCGCCTTCGGGAACTTGTTGACCACGCCGTTGGCGTAGAGCACGTCGTAGAGCGTCTTGCCCTTGTACTCGGGCATCTTCGCGAGCAAGTCGGCGGGCCAGACATCCTCCATCTTGAAGCGCTTGGAGAACTCCATGTACTGCCACAGGTCGGACTTGCTGTCGCCCGGCGCCTTGACTTGCTGGCGCCACATCTGGCCGCGCCGCTCGGCGTTGCCGTACATGCCCTCCTTCTCCATCCACATCGCGGCGGGCAGGATCAGGTCGGCGGACATGGCCGAAACCGTCGGATAGACGTCGGAAACGACGGTGAAGCACTTCGGATTGCGCCAGCCGGGAAGGATCTCGCCGTTGATGTTCGGGCCGGCCTGCATGTTGTTGGTGGTCGAGGTCCAGAGGAAGCCGATCTTGCCGTCCTTGGCCATGCGGCTCTGCAGCACGGCGTGGTAGCCGATCCTCGGATCAATCGTGCCGGCCGGCAGCTTCCACATCTTTTCCGACATCTCGCGGTGCTTGGGATTCATCACCACCATGTCGGCAGGCAGGCGGTGGGCGAAGGTGCCGACCTCGCGCGCCGTGCCGCAAGCCGAGGGTTGGCCGGTCAGCGAGAACGGGCCGTTGCCCGGCTCGGAGATCTTGCCGACCAGCAGGTGCACGTTGTAGATCATGTTGTTGACCCAGCTGCCGCGCGTATGCTGGTTGAAGCCCATGGTCCAGTAGGAGGTGACCTTGGTCTTCGGATCTGCGTAGGTCTTGGCCAGCGCCTCCAGCTTGTCCTTCGGTACCCTGGAGATCTCGTGCGCCTTGTCCAGCGTGCCCTTGGGCTTGCCGTCCGGGCCGGGGTAGCCGTTGTTGCCGGCCGCCTGTTCGAGCGGATGGTTGGGCCGCAGGCCGTAGCCGATGTCGGTGACGCCCTTCAGGAAGCCGACGTGCTTGGCGACGAAGTCCTTGTTGACCGCGTTGTTCTGGATGATGTAGTTGCAGATGTAGTTGAGGATCGCCAGGTCGGACTGCGGCGTGAAGACCATCTCGTTGTCCGCCAGTTCGCTGGAACGGTGCGAGAAGGTGGTGAGCACGCTGATCTTGCAGGGCTTGTGGGTGAGGCGCCGGTCGGTGATGCGCGACCACAGGATCGGGTGCATCTCCGCCATGTTGGAACCCCACAGCACGAAGGCGTCTGCGTGCTCCGCATCGTCGTAACAGCCCATGGGCTCGTCGATGCCGAAGGTGCGCATGAAGCCGACCACGGCGCTGGCCATGCAGTGGCGCGCGTTGGGGTCGAGGCTGTTGCTGCGGAAGCCGGCCTTCATCAGCTTGACGGCGGCATAGCCTTCCCACACCGTCCATTGGCCGGAGCCGAACATCGCCACGCCGAACGGGCCCTGGGCGGGGTTCTTGAGGGTTTCCTTGACCTTCTCCGCCATGATGTCGAAGGCCTTGTCCCAGGAGATCGGCGCGAACTCGCCGTTCTTGTCGAACTTGCCGTCCTTCATGCGCAGCAGCGGCGTGGTCAGGCGGTCCTTGCCGTACTGGATCTTGGCCAGGAAGTAGCCCTTGATGCAGTTGAGGCCGCGGTTGACCGGCGCGTCCGGGTCGCCCTGGGTGGCGACGATGCGCCCGTCCTTGGTGCCCACCAGAACGCCGCAGCCGGTTCCGCAATAGCGGCACACACCCTTGTCCCAGCGGATGCCGTCGTCCTGGGCCGCCAGCGCCTGCGCGCCGGGCAGCGTTACGCCCGCTGCCGCGGCGGCGGCCGCGGCCGCATTGGCCTTCATGAAGTCGCGCCGTGTCATGTCCATCTCTTCTCTCCTCTCAAGTCAAGCGTCCTGCTCCGCGTCCGAATACTGGTAGGCCAACAGCACCGACATCACGCCGTCGACCGCTTGCAGCCGGTCTATGGCCTGGGGAACCGTCTGCCCTGCCACGTCTTCCACCGTCACCACCAGCCGGCCGTCCGGGGTAGCCGCATTCAGGCTTACCCCCGGGATGCCGGCAAACCCTGCGCGTACCGCGTCCAGCCGCTCCGGAAGTGCGTGGATCACCAGACTCGCGATTTCCATGGATTCAGCCTCTCCCCGCCGCTGCGGCCAGCATGGGCTCCCCCGGAGCCACCGCCATCGCCTGCACCGGGCATATGCCCACGCAGGCGCCGCAACCGTTGCATTCGTCCGCGCTGACCATTGGCAGCGCCACACCCCCCGGGGCCAGCCTGAAACGGATCGCCCCGGGGCCGCAGGCTTCGCCGCAACTGCGGCACACCACCCGCCGCATCGCCAGACACCCCTCACCGATCTGCGCCTTGAGGTTCCACGCCGGCAAGCCGGCCTCGCGCACCAGCGCCCCGTCCCCGCACGCTTCCACGCAACGACCGCAGAAGCTGCACTCGCCGTGCCGGAAATCCACCTTCGGGAAGCCGCCGGCGCCACGCACGAGGATGTGCTGCGGGCAGGCCGCCACACAGCGATCACAGCGGCTGCACGTCTCCTCAAATCGAACCACCGCCCACGGAGGGCGGGGCGATGCGCTGAGGCCACCGAAGTCGCCGCGCAGCCACTGCCGGCGCGATACCACCAAGAAACCCCTATAACCCCTGTCGAATTGCGGAAATACTCCGCTGATCGGTCTGTGGCCTCCTTGACCATCGTCAAGAAAGGTTTTCCGCCCGCGGTGCGAGCCGCGCTGTCCCTGGTGGCCGCCGTTTTGCACTCCGTAACCCGGGTGGGCTCCGCACCGGGGCGATCAGGATTAACATTGCGGAAGCGAACCAACAGGGCTCTTCACGCGCGTGCGTGCCGGAGCCTGCCAACGGCGGGGGCGACACATGAGACTGGGCGGAAATCGCGAGAGCGACAACGTGGAAGACCGGCGCGGTGCCGGTTCCGGGGGCGGCATGCCCATCGGCGGCAAGTCCATCGGCATCGGCACCATCATTCTTGCCCTGGTGGCGATGTACTTCGGCGTCGATCCGTCGCTGGTGCTCAACATGGCCGGCGGGCCGGAACAGGCCAGCGTGGCCGAGCCGGCCGGCCCGGCGCAGCGCCCGCCGGCCGACGACACCGCGGCGCAGTTCGTCTCCCGGGTGCTGGCGGACACCGAGGACACCTGGAAGGCGCTGTTCGCCCAGGGCGGCCAGCGCTACCAGGAGCCGAAGCTGGTGCTGTATTCGGGCATGACCTCCACCGCCTGCGGCATGGGCCAGGCGGCCATGGGACCGTTCTACTGCCCGCCGGACAAGAAGGTCTACATCGACCTGGAGTTCTACCGTGATCTGCAGAGCCGCTTTCGCGCGCCCGGCGATTTCGCCCAGGCCTACGTGATCGCCCACGAGGTGGGGCACCACGTGCAGCACCTGCTGGGGATTTCCGACGACGTGGACCGGCGCCGTTCGCGCGTCTCCCGCGCCGAGGGCAACCAGCTATCCGTGCGCCTGGAACTGCAGGCCGACTGCCTGGCCGGGGTGTGGGCGCACCACGCCCAGCGCAGCCGCAACATCCTGGAATCCGGCGACATCGAGGAAGGCCTGAACGCCGCCTCCGCCATCGGCGACGACCGCCTGCAGCGCCAGACCCAGGGCCAGGTGGTACCGGAGAGCTTCACCCACGGTTCGTCGGCGCAGCGCGTGCGCTGGTTCCGCCAGGGCATGGAGAGCGGCGACCTGCGCCAGTGCGACACCTTCAAGGCGCGGCAGTTGTAGCGCCGGTCGGGCGCTCGAGCCAGGCCCGGGCGCCCAGCCCCGCGGCGTGGCCGCTGGCGAAGCAGGCGGTGAGCAGGTAGCCGCCGGTGGGTGCTTCCCAGTCCAGCATCTCGCCGGCGCAGAACACGCCGGGGAGGTGGCGGATCATCAGGCCCTCGTCCAGCGCCTCGAAGGCCACGCCGCCGGCGCTGCTGATGGCTTCTTCCAGGGGCCGCGGTGCGGCCAGCCGCAACGGCAGGGCCTTGATGGCGGCGGCCAGCCGGGCCGGATCGACAACATCCTCCGCCGCCAGGCATTCGCGCAGCAGGGCCGTCTTCACGCCCCTCAGTCCCAGCCGGCTCTGCAGGTGGCTGGACAGGGAACGCGAGCCCCGCGGATGCGCCACCTCCGCCTGCACCCGGGTGGCCGCCATGTCCGGCAGCAGGTCCAGCCACAGGACCGCCTCGCCGCCGGCTTGCAGGGTGTCGCGCAGGGGCGCGGACAGGGCGTAGATCAGGCCGCCCTCCACGCCCCCGGCGGTGATGACGAATTCGCCGCGTCGGCGATGGATCTCGGCCCCGCCGTCGGTGAGTGCTGCCGCCACGTTCTTCACCGGCGCACCCGCGAAGCGTTCGCGGAAATGCCCGCTCCAGCCGCCGCCGTCACGACCCGCCACGTCGAAGCCGCAGTTGGCGGGCCGCAGCGGCGCCACCGCCACGCCCCGCGCGGCCAGCCACGGCACCCAGGCGCCGTCGGAACCCAGGCGCGGCCAACTCCCCCCGCCCAGTGCCAGCACCACGGCGTCGGCCCGCAGCGCGGTGTGCGCGCCGGGTGTGGCGAAGCGCAGGGCACCGTCCTCGCACCACCCCAGCCAGCGGTGGCGCATGTGGAAGCGCACCCCGGCGGCGCGCAGTCGGCGCAGCCAGGCGCGCAGCAGCGGGGCAGCCTTCATTTCCTTCGGAAACACCCGTCCCGAGGTCCCCACGAAGGTCTCGATCCCCAGGCCGTGGACCCACTGGCGCAGCGCCGGCGCGCCGAAGGCCTCCAGCGCCGGCTCCATCCTGGCCCGGCGCGCGCCGTAGCGCGCCAGGAAAGGCTCCCGCGACTCCGAGTGGGTGATGTTCAGCCCGCCCTTCCCGGCCATGAGGAACTTGCGCCCCGCCGAGGGCATGGCGTCGAACACCTCCACCGCGAATCCGCCCTGCGCCAGCACCTCCGCGGCCATGAGCCCGGCCGGCCCGGCGCCGATGACGGCGACGCTCACAAGCCCCGCGTCCACGCCGGGCGCAGCCGCACGTTCTGCGGATGCTCGATGGCGGCGCGCACCTGGGCCAGCAGCCGCTCCTTCTCCGCGCCCAGCGTGCCCTTGAGCACCAGCCAGTTGGAGGCGTGGTCGGAGCGGAAAATGGTGCGGCGCAGCTCCAGCGCCGCCAGAAAGCGTTCCATCTCCGCGAACAGGCCGTGCTGCGACAACGGCGTCCAATCCGGAAAGCCGGCCCGCAGCCGCGCCTCGCCCATGGGGAAGCTCACCACCAGGGTCGCCAGGTATTCCGGCTGGGTGAGGTTGGCCAGCCGTGCCGAGGCCTCGGCGTGCGCGTCGGAGAACGCTGCGCCGCCCAGCCCGTTGAGGATCATCACCGAGCGGCCGATGCCGGCTTCGCCCAGCCTGTCGAGGGCGTCGCGGGTGGTGTCGAAGGTCTCGCCCTTGTTGACCCGCGCCAGCACCGTGTCGTCGCCGGATTCGGCGCCGACGTAGGCCAGCTTGAGGCCGGCGTCGTGGAGCTGGCGCAGTTCGGCCACGGACTTCTTGCGCAGGTTGCGCGGCAGGCAGTAGCTGGAGATGCGCCGCACCGCCGGCAGGTGGGTGCGGATGGCGTCCAGCGCCGCCATCAGGCGGCGGGTGGGCAGCATGAGGGCGTCTCCGTCAGCCAGGAACACCCGCCGTATGTCCGAGCCGTACTGGCCGCCCACGCGGCGGATGCTCTCCAGCACCTCGACTTCGGAGCGGGCGCGGAAGTGCTTCTGCGGTGCCGTGTACATCTCGCAGAAGGTGCATTGGTTCCACGAGCAGCCGTCGGTGAGCGGCAGGATCAGCGACTCCGCTTCGCTGGGGGGGCGGAAGACGGGATCGACGTAGCGGATGGGAACGCTCGATGGCATGGCGGATTTCTGACGGCGGGCCGGTCGGGGCGATTGTACGTTCTGCGGCCGTGGCGCGGAGTGTCCCCGGTCGGGCAGCAGGCCGGCCGCCAGGTGCGCGCCGGGGGAGTGCGCGGCTCAAACCGCAACGCGCCGGGCCGCCGCCGGCCGGCGCGGGCTCAGGGGGTGATCGCCATATAGTCGCTCACCACGCTGCCGACATCATGCGGCGGCGAAAATACTGCCTTGAGCCGCCCCTCCGGATCAATCAGGAACAGCGCCGCCGTGTGGTCTACCGTGTAGTTGTGCTTGTCTTTCTCGTCGTTGCGCCTGAAGAACACGCCCAGGTGCTTCAGCAGTGGCGCCAGTTGCGCATCCGCAGCGGTTGCGCCGAGCAGTTCGAGCGTATCGCGCTGCGGATCCACCGACACGAACAGCACCCCGGGCCGCGCCTGTGGGCCCGTGCGCCGGGCGACCTCGGTCATCAGGGAGAGCGCGCCTGGACAGACGTCCGGGCACTGGGTGTAGCCGAAGAACATGAAGGTCCAGCGGCCCTTGAGGCTCTGCTCCGTCAGCTCGCCGCGGGGCGAGTTCAGGCGAAACGGCGGCAGCGGTTCCTTGTCGTTGATCAGCGTCGCCGCGGCCGTCTGGCGCTGTGCGGCCGGCGCCTCGGCCGGCGCCTCGGCCGGCGCCGGTCCCCTGGGTGCGCGCCAGACCAGATAAGCGCCCGCCACGGCGAAGGACAGTCCAGCCAGCAGCAGAGATTGCACCAGACGCGATTTCATGAGCGGCATCTCCAATAAAGACGAAGCGCCCGCGGGCAGCAGGGTCCAGTTGCCGTGCGGGGCGGCGAAACCGTGGCGCATGTGAGCGACTTCGCTCTCTGCAGGTTGTCGCCTGTCTTCGATCACATAAAAAGAGTGCTCCCTCGACGCCGATGAGCATCAGGCTGAGCGGGTCGGAACGCATTCGCATCGTCACCGCCTGTCCGACGTGGATCAGGGTTTTCCCGGCGACGTCTGTTCGGCCGGCACCCTCAACCCCATCAATGCCGCCCACTCGCGCGGATGCGAGACGCCCGCCGGTGGAGGTATTTGGGCGAAGCGCTTGCCGGGACCGACCCTGCGTGGCTCCGGGGAGGGCGGCGGCTTCCGGAGGTCCTCCGCCGAGCGTTTGCCGAGGTAGGGCGCGTAACAGCCTTCGGCGCGTCCGTTCGCGTCCCGTATGACGTTGGGCCAGACCGCTCCGGCGCAAAAGGAGTGTATGGCCATGCAGCGCTGGCCCTCCGTGGCGCACAAGTAGAGTTCCCAATGATCGTTGGCTTCGACGACCACTGACGTTCCGGCGGCCGGCACATGCCTGGTGCCGCTAAGAAAGTAGAGTCCAATTTCGGTTTGCACGACCGTCAGCGCATTGCGCCATTGGTCCCGGACTTCGACGGGCTTGGCGGTCTGCGGCTCGGACCTGAGCATGATCGGCCGCCAGGATTGCCACGCAGCGGTGTTGTAGTAGCGCTGCTCGCCGATGAAGTGGAAGGCGAGCCATAGGGCGAGCAAAACGCCGATTGCGGTGAGCGCCCAACGGAGGGGGCGCTGGTCGATATTTGATGCTGAATCGTTCATGGTCACACCATCAATGTGAATTGGGCGCCTGCAGGCGCCCAATTCGATTCAAGCCGATTTCGGTTTCGCGGTCAGCGCTTGCTGTAGGCGTATGGACTCCAATTGTCGGCCAGTACCGGCGGTGTCGGCCAGTTGCCATGCGGCGGAGGCGAGACAGTCGTCCATTCGAGGGACTTCGACTCCCACGGATTGTCGCCGGCTTTCGGGCCCTGGATCGCGCCGAGAATCCAGTTGAGCAAGGTGATGGTGAAACCGATGGCAATGACGATGGCGCCGATGGACATCACCATCTGATCGTTGGCCACTTGCGGGAATTGCGCCCAGTCGTAGTAACGGCGCGGCAGGCCTTCCCGTACGCCCACCGACATCATGGTCCAGAAGATGACATTGGCGCCGACAAAGGTGAACCAGAAGCCGATATGTCCCCAGCGCTCGTTGAACATCCGGCCGGTCATCTTCGGGAACCAGTAGTAAACTCCGGAGAAGATCGCCAGAGTGCCGGATACCGCCATGACGTAATGGAAGTGGCCGACGACGTAGTAGGTTTCGGACAGATTTACCGTAATGGCCGTGATCGCCAGCGGGATACCCGTCAGACCGCCGATCAGGAACAGGAACATGGTTCCCAGCGCGTAGAGCATCGGCGTTTCGAACGTGATCGAACCCTTGTAGAGGGTCCCCACCATGCTGATCGTCAATAGGCCGACCGGCACGGAAATCAGCAGTGTCGTCACCATCTGACCGATACGCAGCCAGTCGGGCATGCCCGTAACGTAAAGGTGGTGGATCCAGACTTCGCCGGAGATGAGGACGATGCCCCAGACGCCGGCATACACCGCCACCTTGTAGTTGAAGATCGGGTTCTTGGCGAAGGTGGCGAAGATGTCCATGATGATGCCCATGAACGGCAGGAAGATCACGTATACGGCCGGGTGCGAATAGAACCAGAACAGGTTTTGGTACGTGAGCACGTCTCCGCCCATGGTCGGGTCGAAGAAATGCGTGCCCAGGTACTTGTCGAAGCTGATCAGAAGCACCGCCGTACCAAGAACCGGAACATAGATCAACTGCATGACGAAGGAGCCCATGATGCTCCTCTGGAAGCCCAGAATCATGATCGCGCCGTGGGCATACAACCAGACGTTATAGGTGGTCGGGTTGGCGGTGATGGTGGGACCCATGGCCGACAGCTCGGCCCGCATCAATAGCGCCATGATGCCGGCGACTACGAAGGCGGCGACCGATCCGATCAGATAGAGGATGCCGACGCGCTTGTGGTCGGTGGTGAAGATCCATTCCTTGAGATTCATGTTTCCTCCTCCTTACACCGACTTATCGTTTTGTGTGGCGGGATCTGTTTTCGCTGCCGAGGCGGGCGCCGGACTGGCAGGAACGGCCGCCTGTTTCACCTTGCCGCCCTCCTGCGCGTACCACGCGTTGTATTCCTCCGGTGGTAGCACCACGACCTGGCCAGACATGTAGGAGTGGCTGACCCCGCAATATTCGTTGCATGTGACCAGGTGTTTGCCCGGTTTCTGCGGATAGAACCAGATATAGGTGATCCGACCCGGCATCGAGTCTTCCTTGATCTTGAAGTCCGGGATGTAGTGGTTATGTATCGTGTCGCGGCTGGTCATGCGCAACAGCACCGGTTTTCCGGCTGGAACCTTCAATTCGTTCTGGGTGTGTACGCCATTCGGGTAGGTGTAGTCCCAACTGTACATGCCGGATTCGAGACTGATCTCGAGCCGGTCGGCAGGAACCTGTCGCTGAACGTTCCACAACTGCCAGCCATGGGCCGCGAGAAACATGTCATCAGCCAGGAAGATGAAGGCGGGAATGACCGACCAGGCGATGGCGGCACCGGTGGTCAGATGCGGCGCTCCTCCTCCCTCGACCCCCGCACGGCGGCGATACTTCAGGATCAGGTATGCAAGAACCACGGCAAAAAGAACGCCCAGCACCGTGATGTCGATGAGTACCTCCGACCAAAGGCGCTCCCAGCCTGCAGCGGGGTCGACAATACGATCCGTCGACGGAATGTACTTCTCGGCCAGGGCCGGCCCGGTCGCGGCGAAGGCGGCTAGACCCGCCCAGAGTCTTCGATGTTCAGACATTGATCCTCCCCTTTTTTCCTCTGCGATAAGCCCATGCTCCATAACCCATCAGGGTCAAACCCAGCAGGAACGACCCGATCCCGATCAATTGCGCGTAGTTTGGCTGATACCTGCCTTCGGCGTAGTTGTAGCTGAAGCAGGCACCCACCAATATGTCGAACACCGCCACCGAGTCCGCGATGCGATCCCAGTCGGCGTCCGTCAAGGCCAATTCCACCGTTCGTGCGTCCATTCGGGTGCCGTAGATGTAGCGCGCGACTCGTCCCTGAGGTGTCAGAAAGACAAGCACGTTTGGATGCAGAAACGTTTTCGCTGCGTCCGACCAGAAAAACCTGAAGCCCATGTCGCCGGCAAACCCGGCGACATCCCTGTTCTTGACGACGGCGTGACGCCAGCCGCCGCGCATCGACTCGGGCACCGCGCCGGTCTTGGCCAGAAAACCTGCGGCTGTCTGTTCGGAATCGCGGGCATCGAAGGACACTGTCAGGACCCGGTAGTCTTCGCCGAGCCGAAAGCGTTCCACCTTGGCAAGCACCTTGGCCAGTTCCATGTTCATGGTCGGACAAGTCCCGTCGCAGCCGTAATACGACAAGAGCAGGATCAGCGGTTTGCCCAGCAGGTCGCCAAGCGCGAAATCCCTTCCTTCGCTATCGGTGAGCACCGTCTCGGCGCGTAGCCGGGTGCCGAGATAGCGAGGCTCGTCGATCTGGATAACGGATGCGTCCACCGTGACGGAACGCGGTGGTTCGGACACCGCGTAAGCCGCCCCGGACATGGCCGCCGTTACCAGAAGTAGACTTGCGAAACGACGAAGAACCAAATGATGTCCACGAAGTGCCAGTAAAGGCTGGCAGTGCGCCAGAAGCCTGGCGACAGGTTGCCCTTCATGGCCGGAAAGAGGCCAGCGATAAAGATTCCCAGACCGACGAGCACGTGGGAACCGTGCAGACCGGTGATGGAGTAGAAGACCGTGCCGAACAGGTTGGTCTTGATCGTGAAATCCTGGTGAATCAGGTGGTTCCATTCATAGCCCGACATGCCGAGGAAGGCGAGGCCCAAGACGATGGTGATCACCAGCCACTTGATGAAACCGGCGCGGTTCGAGGCGTGGAGGAAATGCTCGGCACGATGAATGGTCACCGAAGAGCTGACCAGCGCCGCCGTCATGATCAGCGGAATCAGCGTCGGCAGTTCGACGCTCCCCGGCAGCGGCCAGACGGGCGCCTCGAGACGGCCGAACCAGTAAGCGGCAAAACAGGAAAGAAAGATCATCGCCTCGGCGAGGATGAACCAGCCCATGGAAGCAAACGAGAAGCCTTCGCCGGTTCCCATGGCTTCGCTGGTCCAGCCGGCGATACCGCCGAGGATCAGCGGCACGGCCAACCCAAGGGCAATAATGGACAGGAAGGACAGGTGATAGACGAACTGGAGCGTAAACGACAGCGTCAGCGCGAGAACGCCGAAGCTGAGAACAACAGGGTAAATGCTGGTATCCCAGTGCGCGTGCGAAGCCTCGCCATGGGCGATCTCATGACTACTCATCGTGTTCCTCCTCTAGGTGTCGATGCTCTTCTTATGCAAGTGGCCGCAGGCGCCGCGTTCTTTCCTTGGGGCGTAAAATAATTTGTGTTTATGCGTCCATTTGTCGCATACTGCCGCTCGGCTGCGCCGATGTCAACCAGAAGAAAAAGGTGTTGTCAATGCGCGGGGTCAAGGGGTCAAGGGCGGATGGTGACTTGTTGGTCAGGAGGAGGGACATCATGAAGGGGATCTTTGCGTCTGTGGTTTTGCTCGCGTCGTCAAGCATGTCGTCGTTCGTGTCCGCGGCGGGCAATGCGGAGTTGGGGCAACAGAAGGCGGCAGCCTGTATTGCCTGCCACGGCCCCGACGGGAACAGCGTCGCGCTGCCACCGGGGACCGACCCGTGGCCCAAGCTGGCCGGCCAAATGCCGGAGTACATCACGAAGCAGTTGCACGACTTCAAGGCGGGCAAGCGCAAGAACGAGCAGATGTCGCCCCAGGCGCAGAACGTCGTTGATGCGGACATCGCGGATATTGCCGCCTTTTTTGCAAAGCAGCAGGTAAGTGCGAGCGCCGCGGCCGACAAGAGCCTGCTCGCCCAGGGCGAGAAACTGTTCCTCAAGGGCAAGGGTCGCCCAGCCGTGGTGGCTGCCTGTGTCGGATGTCACGGCATCAACGGCGTTGGGCAGCGCGCCTGGGCGGATAGCTACAAGGTCGCACCGCCGGTGCTCGCACCGGCGATCGGTGGTCAGCATTCCAGCTACGTTGCCAAGCAACTCAAGGCGTTCCGGGATGGCAGTCGGGCAAACGATGTCGGATTGATCATGCATAACATCGCTGCGCGCCTTGACGACAAGGACATTGCGGCGGTCGCGGAGTACGTGGCTGCCCTGGGGCGCTGACGTGCAGACCTACGCCGCGGGGTCGCGTCCGGTGGCGCGGCTGGCGGCCTTCTTCGAGCTATGCAAGCCACGGGTGAACAGCCTGATCGTGTTCACCGCGATGATCGGCATGTGGCTGGCAGCGCCCGACATGGCGCAGCCGGGGCGTTTCTTGTTTGCCTCGATCGGCATTGCTCTGGTTGCGGGGGCCGCCGCGGCCATCAACTGCCTGGTCGAGCGTACCAGCGATGCCCTGATGGCGCGGACACGAGCGCGAGGCACGGCAAGCGGCTCCATCTCCGCCATCGAAACGCTGACGCTGGCGACGCTGATCGGCGGCGTCGGCCTCTGGCTGCTGCACGCCTGGGTCAACGATCTCACCATGTGGCTGACGTTGGCGACCTTCTTCGGCTACGCCGTCATCTACACGGTGGTGCTGAAACCGATGACGCCGATGAACATCGTCATCGGTGGCGCGGCCGGTGCCATGCCGCCCGTGCTCGGCTGGGCGGCGATGACGGATGCGGTCGGTGTCGAGGCATTTTCGTTGTTCCTGATTGTCTTCCTCTGGACGCCGCCGCACTTCTGGTCGCTTGCCTGCTACCGGCGCGAGGAATTCGCCCGGGCTTCTCTGCCGATGTTGCCCGTCACTCATGGGCTGGAGTTCACCTGCCGTCACATACTCCTTTATACGGCGCTGTTGACGGTGGCTACCCTGTTGCCGTTGTGGATCGGCCTGAGCGCCTGGTGGTATCTGGCGGTGGCAGCCGTCTTGAATGCCGGCTTCCTGGCCTGCGCGATCCGGCTCTGTCGCAGTTATAGCGATGACCTGGCGCGAAAGACCTTCAGGTATTCCATCATGTATCTGACGGTGCTGTTTGCCGCGCTGATCGTCGATCGCCTGCTACGTTTCTGATCGGGCCGCGAAGCCGGAGGTCGAACTCGAACTTGCGGGCGATCTGCATTTAAGCCCGGGCGAATTGCGGATGCAGCGGGTTGATCACCCTGTTGCGGGCTTCGGGCACGATGGCCGAGGCGACGATCAGGCCCAGCGCGCGCCCCTCGCGCAGAAAGGCGCCACCGAACTGCGCCGACGCCTCGCCGGGCGGAATGGCGTTCCAGCCGGGAGGCAGCGCCGCCGGCCGTTCGTAGAGCGCAGGCGTGTCGGGCAGCGAAAGCCGCACCAGCATCAGGTCGGCGGGACGATGCTCACCGGTGTGGGCGAGCTTTTCCAGGGCGGCGATCTCCTGCGTCAGCCCGGCATGGATGACCGGCAGTCCCGCGTGGTGCCAGCGGCCCCCTTCCGGCAGGCCGCCGCTGCCACCGCGGTCGAGGGTGTAGCGCTCCCTGGCGATACGCCAGACGAGCATCAGGCCACGCCGCCGTGGGCGATGGCCGCCAGCACCCTGGCCACCGCCCGCGTGCCGATGTCGGTGTCGAGCAGCGACAGCGGTGTGCAACCGCCCAGCCCCATGTTGGCGGCCTGCAGCCAGCGCCGTGGGAAGCCAGCCCGTTGCAGGGGCGGATACGATCCGCGGGAGGCTGCACGAATGGGTTCAGGAAAAGAAGCGGTCGCTATCGGCAAAGTCAGCCATGGCGGTACGCCGAGTCGGGACAGCCGCTACAATCCCGCCATCATGCCCGCCGCCACCATCGAAGCAATCGTTTTCTCGTCGGGGGCGGCAAGGTGATCCTGGCCGAGTTCAAGCCCGACTGGCGGAATGGGTCTGATTGATTCAGTGCTTGTGGCGGTGGTGCATATCGGGAAAGTGGGGATGGGTGTGGCGAGTCGGCGCATGCGTATGCGGATGGCTATGCGGTTCCTTGCCGTCCCAGTCAAAATCGTGCCCATGCCGGTGATGCTCATCATGTGTATGGCGGTGGGTATGCTCCAGTGGCTCATGCGTGTGCCCATGCGCGTGGTGTTCGGTCAGGTGCAGCCAGACGCCCAGGCCCATGAGTGAGGCTGCCAGCCAAAAGGTTGCTGACGTCGACTCGCCCAATAGGGGAATGGCGATGGCCGCGCCGATGAATGGCGCGGTGGAGAAATAGGCGCCGGTACGGGCGGTGCCCAAATGGCGCAGGGCAACCACGAACAAGGTGAGACTGATGCCATAGGCGAGCAGGCCCACGACCATGGCGCCGGCGATCTGTCCGGGCGCGGGCCAAGCGGCGCCCAACACCAGGGCCAGGGCCAGATTGACAGAACCGGCCGCCAGCCCCTTGAGCGAGGCGATCCAGCTTGCGTCGGCCAGCGACACATGGCGCGTCAGATTGCTGTCGATGGCCCAGGCGAGACAGGCGCCCAGCACGGCAAGCGGCGGCCAGAGGTTTTCGAAGCCGACGCCTTCACCGCCGCCGGAAGGCCAGCTCAACACCACGGCCCCGGCGACGATAGCCAGCATGCCAAACGCGATGCGACGGTCGAAGTTTTCCCGGAACACGAACCAGGCCAGCAGCGCGGTGAAGACAGACTCGGCATTCAGGAGCAGCGACGCGCCCGATGCCGGCATGCGGGAAAGGCCGAACATCAGGAGAACCGGCCCGAGCACGCCGCCGGCGAGGATGGCGCCGGCCAGCCAGGGGCGTTCCGCCGCCGGCAGGGACACGGCCGGCGCCCGGCGCAAGAGCCGGTACAACCACAAACCCAGACCGGAACCGAGATAGAGCAGTCCCGCCAGCAACCACGGGTCCATGATTGACAGCAGCCCTTTCGTCAGGGGGGTGCCGGCGCCAAACAGCACGGCGGCGCCGATCGCGGCGGCGATGCCCGGCTGACGCAGTGCGTGTGGCCCGTTCATTTCAGTTTGAAGGTCGCCTTGGCCGCCGGCATGCCGGCCAATGTCGTGGTGACCATGACGCGCACACCGACCCCGACCTTGAACTGACCCTTGGCGAGCATTCGGTTGTCGCCGGCGGGTTCGAGCAAGACGCTGGTCTTGTCATTGCCGGCATGGATCACCGCCTCGGCGGTGGCGCCCTGGGTAGCGACAGGCTTGCCGTGATTGCTGACGTAGAGCGTCAGCGAGTCAGGTTTGGCGACCAGTTCGTAGGCCACGTTGTGGAGTTCGCGCACCACGCCGCCGTATTTCGGCCCGTGGTCGTGGCCGGCGCCAGCGATGGCGGGCGAAATATTGAGCGTGGCTGCCATGCTGGTGGCGGTGACCAAAGACAGGAAGAATTTCTTCATGGTGGATTCCTTTGCGGTGGAGTGGTTCAGGCGGGGTTGATGCTTTCAAGCGCGCGCCGATGGGGGGTGTCGCCCCTTTCCAGGGTTGTGCGGATGGCGCCGAAGCGCAGGTACAGGGCCGGCACGACGATCATGTTGAGCAGGGTGGAGCTGAGCAGGCCGCACAGGATGACCACCGCCATGGGCGCCTGAATCTCGCTGCCGGGCTCGCCGGCGGCCAGCGCCAGCGGCACCAGGGCGAGGCCGGCGGCCAGGGCGGTCATGAGGATGGGCACCAGGCGTTCCTCGGCGCCGCGTTTCACCGCTTCAGCCGCGTCGCGTACCCCCTCGTGCTCCACCAGGTGGTGGATGTGGGAGATCAGCATGACGCCGTTGCGGGTGGCGATGCCGAACAGGGTGATGAAGCCGATGATGGACGCCACCGACAGCACGCCACCGGCGGCGAACACGCCGATCACCCCGCCGATCATGGCCAGCGGCAGGTTGAGCATGACCAGGAAGGCGTCGCGCGCGGTGCGGAAGGCGATGAACAACAGCAGGAAGATGCCCACGGTGACCGCGATACCCAGCAGCAGCAGGGTGCGCGAAGCCGCTTCCGCGCTCTCGAACTGGCCGCCGTATTCGATGTGATAGCCGGCGGGCAACTTCACCCCCGCCGCCACCTGCGTGCGGATGTCGGCGACCACGCTGGCCAGGTCGCGTCCGGCCACGTTGGCCATCACCACCATCTTGCGCTGCACGTTTTCGCGGCTGATGGAATATGGCGCCCGGTCGTTGCGGATGTCGGCCAGCGCCGACAGAGGCAGACGCGCGCCGTCGGCGGTGGTGATGAGCGTGGTGCGCACCGCATCCAGGTTCGCCCGGGTCGACGGATCGAAGCGCAGCACCAGGTCGAAGCTCGCCTGGCCCTGCTGCACACGGTTCACCGGCAGGCCGGTGAAGGCCGCCTCGATCGCTTCCGACACCTCGCGCATGCCAAGGCCATGCCGCGCCAGGGCTTCGCGGCGGAATTTGATGGTGAGAAAGGGGATGTCGGTCTGCTGTTCGTCGGTGACATCCACCGCGCCCGGCACGGCCTGGGCGATGCCCTTGACCTGCTGGGTCAGCCGGCGCAGTTCGTTCAGATCCGGGCCGAAGATTTTCACCGCGATGTTCGAACGACTGCCCGACAGCATGTGGTCGATGCGGTGGGAGATGGGCTGGCCGACGACGATCTGGGTGCCGGGCACGCCGGCGAAATCCTCGCGCAGCGCGGCGAGGAATGCTTCCTTGCCGCGCGCTTTGTCACCCTCTCCCATTTTCAGCGTCACCTCCATTTCCGAGGCCGACACGTCCATGGCGTGGGGATCGCCCTCGGCGCGGCCGGTGCGGCGCGCCGTGGCCACCACCTCGGGATGCGACAGCAGGATGTTTTCCACCATCCGCCCCAGGCGGTCGGACTCCTCCAGCGACGTCCCCGGCAGCGTGGCCATGCCCACGGTGAGCGTGCCCTCGTTGAAATCCGGCAGAAAAGCCCGGCCGGCGAAGGACAGGGCGATCAGCGCGGCGGCCAGCGTGGCCACGCTGAGCCCGGCCACGGTCTTCCAGCGCGCCAGCGTCGCATCCAGCACGCGACGATAGCCCGCCTTGAGGGCGTGAATGAAGCGCGGCTCGACGCTCTCGCGCACCGTCTTCGAGTTCGGCAGCCACAGCGCCGCCAGCACCGGCGTCACCGTGATCGCCACCACCAGCGAGGCGGCCAGCGATACCACATAGGCCAGCCCCAGCGGCGCCATCAGCCGGCCCTCGACGCCGGAGAGGAAGAACAGCGGCAGGAACACCAGCATGATGATCAGGGTGGCGAAGACGATGGAGCCCTGAATCTCGCGCGTCGCCTCGTAGACCAGGTGCTGCATGTTGACCTGCTGTTCGGCCGGCTTGGCGCGGTTCTGGCTTCGGCCGCCCGCTTCCGCGGGCTTAACGTTCGCTTCACTCACGTTAGCCTGCGCCGAAGCTCTGCTTTCGCGCAGGCGGCGCACGATGTTTTCCACCACGATGATGGCGTCGTCCACCAGCGCGCCCAGGGCGATGGCCATGCCGCCCAGGGTCATGGTGTTGATGGTGGCGCCCAGCGCCTTCATCGACAGGACCGTCGCCACCAGCGAGAGCGGGATCGCCACCAGACTGATCGCCGTTGCCCTCCCCGAAAGCAGGAAGGCGAAGACGATGGCCACCACCAGGATCGCGCCTTCGAGCAAGGCCTTGTTCAGGTTGTCGATGGAAACGCGGATGAAGTCGGCCTGGCGGAAGATGTGGCGCTCGATCTTCATGCCTTGCGGGAGGCCGGACTGGATTTCCTCCAGCGTGGCGTCGAGCCGGTCGGTCAGGTCCAGGGTGTTGGCCCCCGGCTGCTTCTGGATGCCCAGCACCACCGCCGCCTCGCCGTTATGCGAACCGACACCGCGCTTGGGCGCGGCGCCGATGTTCACTTCCGCCACGTGGCGCACCAGCACCGCGACTTGGCCAGCCTCGCCGCCGCGTCTGGCCACCACGGTGTCGGCGATGTCCGCCAGCGCCTCGATGCGCCCCAGTCCCTGGATCAGATATTCCTGGCCACCTTCCACCAGGAAGCCGGCCGAGGTGTTTTCGTTGGCCTCCCTCAAGGCCCGCGCCACTTCGTCCACGGTCAGTCCATAGGCAGCCAAACGCTCCGGCGCCAAAGTCACCTGGAACTGCTGGGTGTCGCCACCGATGGGCAGCACCTCGGCCACGCCGGGCACTGCCAGCACCCGGCGCTTGATGACCTGTTCGGCGGTGTTCTTGAGTTCCATGCCACTGTGCCGGTCCGACGCCAGCGCGATGAACAGGATCTCGCCCATGATGGAAGCCGCCGGGGTCATGGCCGGGGCCGGAATATCCGGCGGCAGGCTCTCGCGGGCAAGTTGCAGGCGCTCGGCCACCACTTGGCGCGCCCGATAGAGATCCGTGCCCCATTCGAACTCCACCGTGACCACGGACAGCCCGATCTTGGTGGAGGAGCGCACCCGTCGCACGTCCGGGGCGCCGTTCAGCGCGGTTTCGATGGGGAAGGTGACGAGGTTCTCCACGTCGGTCGGCGCCATGCCGCGCGCCTCGGTGACCACGGTCACGCTAGGCGCGGTCAGATCGGGGAAAACATCCACGGGTGTCTTGGCGGCCTGCCAGCCACCCCAGGCGAGGAGCAGGACGCCGGCGAGGACGACAAAGAGCTTGTTGCGCAGCGACCACGCGATGATGTGACCGATCATGTTGTTGCCTCCTGCGGGGCCGTCCCAAAGGGGGCCGCGAACGAAGTGAGCGTGGGGGTCATTGCATTCTCCCGATCAGTGCGCATGGCCGTGGCCGATCTGCGCGGTGCCGGTCGAAGCGAGCTTGACCAGATACGCGCCGCGCGAGACCACGCGGCTCCCTGGCGTCAGGCCGTCCAGCACTTCCACCCAGTCGCCTTCGCGCGCGCCCAGGCGAACCGTGCGCCGCTCGAAGGATTCACCGCCCGCCTGCACGAACACCACGGCCATGCCGCCTTCGTCGAGGACGCTGGAGGCGGGAATGGCCACGGCTTCGCGCGCGCCGCCCGCGAACACCTGGGCCTGCACCGCCATGCCGATGGGCAGTTGTTGCCCTGTCGGTGGCGTGAATTCGAATATCACCGGCAGGGTGCGCGTGGCGGCGTCCACCACGCCGCCGACGGCGATGAGCCGTCCATTCCTGCCGGGGATGATTTCAATGCCGCGTTCGTCACCCGCCACGCGGAAAGATGCGCCGCCCGGTGTTGAAAGCCGCGCCGCCTCCGACTCGGGGACGCGCAGTTCCAGCCACAGGCCGCGGCGGTCGGCAATGTGGAACAGCAGCGCACCTTCCTGGGCAAATGTCCCGGGGGAGACGCGCACATCGGCGATCGTCCCCGCCACCGGAGCCCGAATGGGCACGCCGCCACCGGCGCCACCGCTGTTGCCACCATACTGGCCCAGGCGCTGCCGCGCGGCATCGTGTTCGGCGCGGGCCGAGGCCTCGGCGGCGCGGGCAGCCTGCACCCGTTTCTCCGGCACCACTTCGTCGCGATACAGGCCTTCCAGACGGGCCAGTTCACGCCCGGCCAGGTCCAGTTCCACCTTGGCCTTGCGCGCGGCGGCCTCCAGGCTGGCGAGATCGGTGTCCCCGCCCAGACGGGGAACCAGGTATGCCAGCACCTGGCCTTTGCTTACCGCCTGCCCCAGACGCGGGAACGCTCCCGCCGGTTTGATCTGTCCCGCCGTCTGCGCGGTGAGCAGCGCCTCGCCGTCCGGGCGGGCGCGCAGGGTGCCGGTCGCATCGACCACGCTGCGGATCGGTCGTGTCACGACTTCCGCAGTGGCGAAGTCCACCTTCCACTGCTGTTCCTTGGTGAAGCCGATGCCCTCATCGTCGTGGGCACCAGGCGCGGACTCGGCGGCCTTGCGGTCGGGGAACACGGTGATCGGGCCAAGCGCGTGCGTCACGCTGAATTCCGGCGTGCTGACCTCGATGCTCAGTTCCCGTTCGCCGGCGTGCTTCGGGGTCGCCTCGGGGCGGAAGATGCCGGGCTGGCTGGGGCCATCGATACCGAAAACCTCGTCCGGCTGGCCGTCGCCGCCAAGGCGCACGGTAACTTTGCCGGCGGTGACCGCCTTGAAGTCCGAGAGACGGCTCAGGTGAGCGGCAAAGGCGGATTTTTCGCCGACGACCAGCCGGGGAAACTCGACGAACAACTCGGTGCGGTCGCTGAAGTGGGTGAGTTTTTCACCGCCACTGCCATGGTCGGCGTGAGCGGCCTCGGCGGCGGTTTTGGTTTTCCCGGTTTCAGCGGCCTGGTCGCCACAGGCGGCCAGCGTCAGCAGGCCGGCGAGCAGCAGGGCAATGGATAGGGGGTTCATTCGGTGCTCCCGGTCAATAGGTCATATTCGATGCGGGCATCGCGTGCGCGCTTCTCCAATTCAAGGGCGGTGGCCTCCACCTCCAGAGCGCCCCGGTAGGCGTCCAGCAATTCCAGCAAGCTGGATTCCCCGCCCCGATAGGCGGCTTCGGCGATGCGCAGCAGGTCGGGGGAGGCCGCCACGGCGCGCGCGCGGTAGTCGGCCGCCGTCGCCCGCAGGATCTCGGCTTGGCGCCCCAGGCCGCGCAGTTCGCCCTCGGCGCGTGCGTGCGCCAGACGGTATTCGGCCCGTGCCTGCATGGCCTCGGCCGCCGCGCGCTGCCGGCCGGCCTGCTGGCGGTCGAATACCGGCAGGGGGATGGAGAGGGAGAGCGCCACGCCATTGTCGCGGCTGAAGCCGTTATCCACCCATTTGGGGCCGATACCCACCGTCAGGTCCGGCATCACCCCCTGTTTCGCGGCGCGGCCTTCCAGCTCGGCGGCCTCGGCGCGGCGAGACAACGCCTGCAGGTCCGGGCGTTGCTCCAGCCGGGAAAGGGTGGTTTCGATGGCGGGTAGAGGCGGTGGCAACAGTTCTCCGACCACAACAGGCCCTGTCGGCGTGCCGTTGGTTGCCCCTGTAGCGGTCGACAGGCGCGCCAGGGCACGCGCCAGGTCGGCGCGTTCTCCGGCCAGGCGAGCCTCCGATGCCTTGCGTTCCCGGGCCAGCCGCCGCTGGTCATAGCCGGTGGCCTCTCCGGCGCGGGCGAGCTTACCCACCATGCCTTCCACCTGAATGAAACGCCGCGCCCACGTTTCGGTGATTCGGACGCTCTCCTGCCGGAAAAGGATTTCATGGAAGTGGCGCCGGATCTCGGCGGCGAGTTCGGCCCGGCGCTGGCTGTTTGCGGCTGAGGCAACCTCGACGCGGCGCTCGGCGGACTCCCGGCGCAGCTTCCGCTTGCCGGACAGATCAAAGGTCTGGCTGAGCATCCAGCTCTGCTCCAGCGTGCCCGGCGAGCCGCCGAGACGCTCCCGGTTGTAGCTCAGAACGGGATTGGGTGTCTGGCCGGCGTCCAGCACATCGGCCTCGGCCGCCCGCACCACGCCCAGTTCAAGGTCGGCGAGGTCGGTGCGCGCGAGACCCAGGCGGACAGCCGCGGCCTCGGTGAGGGGGAAGTGGGGCGTGGTTTGCGCCCACGCCGCCAGGGGCAGCGCAAGCAGTAACAGAGATAGCGTGAATCGCATGGTTTTCCTCGTGGCAAAGAAACGGAACGAAGATTACCGGCGTGCGATGTTGGATCGCAGCGTGGTGCCGCGACGGAGCAAGCGCTCGCCGGTTCAGGCGAGCGCGAGAGGGGGACGGTCGAGCGGGGGGGGAGTGCGGGAGAAGAAAACCACGAGTTGATGCGGAGGTGGCCCATCGGGCAGAGGTAGATTCAAACCCAGGCCAGACTCCATGAGCATGGAGGAGAAGACGGGGTGGTAGTGGCTGCCGTGATGTCCGTCTTCGTTGTGGCCCTTATCCATGTCGCCAGTGGCGTCATGGTCGGGATGTTCGCCGTCGTGGTTGTCGTGGGCATGAAAACCCAGGGCCGAGACGTTATCGCCCAGGTGCCCATGCACGCCCGCTGCCGCCGACCAGGCGAACTGGAGCGGAATAATGAGCATGAGGATCAGGGCAATGAAGCGACGCATGGCGGGCATTCTACGTTGATGGCTTGTTGGCGCAACGCTGCTTTCGTACCAGTGGATACCATTTTCCTGTGGAGATGAGTGCCCAACCGGCGGCCATGGCCTACTGCCGCTGGCTGAGCGCCCGGCTCGCGGGCTCGCTCGGGCCCGGACAGGTGGTGCGCCTGCCCCTGGAGTGGGAATGGCAGCTCGCCGCCACGGCGGGCGACCCGTCCCGCGACTACCCCTGGGGGGCGTGGGACGCCCGCATGGCCAACACGGTCGAGAACCGGCTCGGCCGGACCGTGACGGTGGGGCTGTATCCGTCGGCGACCTGGGGCGACGGAGCCGGGCCGCTGGACATGGCGGGCAACGTCTGGGAGTGGTGCTGCAACCTGTATCACGAGCCGCGGAAGCGGGTCACGGCCGGCGACAAGGACGCTCCCCGGGTGCTGCGCGGCGGGTCGTGGGGCTACGACCGCCACGGCTGTCGCGGCGCGTCCCGGTTCGGGAACGGGCCCGGCCCCCGCGACTACGGTGCCGGCTTTCGCCTCCTGCTTGCGTCCCCCATCTCTGAATCACTGCTCACTGAAACTCTGGTCTCTGGAGAATGACGGCGCCGGGCATGGGGCGGGTTTTCATCGCGCCGCAGCAGGCGGCGCGCGATGCCCGCGCTGTGCCGCGCCTCGCACGCCCCTGCAAGCTGATGTTGCAATATGCACACAGAGCGGCTATTGTGTGCAAGTAGCACAAACAGCCCCATCCCCATGACCGCCCTCGTCGCCCCCAGACCCGACCCCGCCCACGTCCTCACCCGCGCCTTGGTCAGCGCCGGAAAGGATCTCGGGCTGACCCAGGCCGCGCTGGGCGAGGTCGTGGGCAAGGACCGCACGGCGCTCAGCCGCGGCGGCATCGACCCCGCCAGCAAGGCCGGCGAACTGGCGCTGCTGCTGATCCGCGCCTACCGCGCCCTGTTCGTGCTGGTGGGCGGCGAGCCGGCGCAGATGAAACACTGGATGCACAGCGCCAACCGCCACACCGGCGGCATCCCCGCCGAGCAGATCCGCAGCGTGCAGGGCCTGCTGCAGGTAGTCGAATACCTGGACGCCCTGCGCGGCAAGACGTGACCGGGGTGTCCGACATCTGGGCCGCCTGCGGCGCGCAGGCGCCACGGGTCACCCTCCAATGCACGGTGCTGCGGCTGGTGGAAAGCCAGGAGCAGATCGCCACCCGGCGCCTGGTGCGCCACCTGGACGAACAGGCACTGCTGGAAGAGTTGCTGGAAACCGTAAAGCCGCCCCTCCCGGCGCCGGGCCGCCCCAAGCCGGGAGGCGCCCCCTCGGGGGGCAGCGCAGCGTGGGGGCCCACCCCTGCGGCGCCGGCCGCCGCTGCGGCGGCCGGGCTGCACTACCTGCTCTACACGCCGTTCCGCTACCCGCCGCTGCGCCACGGCTCGCGCTTCGGACGCCGCTTCGAACCCAGCCTGTTCTATGGCGCCCTGGAGCCGGACACGGTGCTGGCGGAATCCGCCTACTACCGCTTCGTCTTCTGGGAAGGCATGGAAACGCCCCCGGCGACGACCCTGCGCACCGAGCACACGCTGTTCGGCGCCGCCTGCCGCAGCCGTCACGCCCTGCGCCTGCACGAGCCGCCCTTCGACGCCTGGCGGGAGGCCCTGGTCAGCCGCACCGACTACCGCGCCACCCAGCAACTCGGCAGCGCTCTGCGCGAAGCCGGCATCGAGGCCATTGAGTACGTCTCCGCCCGCGATCCGGCGGGTGGCATCGCCGTGGCCCTGTTCACCCCCGGCGCCTTGGCGGCGAAGCGCCCCGTTTTCAGCCAGCAATGGCTGGGCGAGACCGACGGCGCGCAGGTGCGCTTCTTCTGCCCGGAGGAGCGCACCGTGGTGCGCTTCGGGCGCGGGGATTTCGAGGTGGCGGGGGCGCTGCCGCTGCCGGCGGGGTAGGAAAGCCCGAAGGGTGACCGTGAAAGCGTGGCGCGGCACTGCGACGCCACATCTCGGCCGTCCTTGCCAAACCGCCGGCCGTCCCCTAGCATTCAAACGTTTGCACCATCCCGCCTGACCATGCTTCGTCGCCTGATCGTGTTCATCGCCGTGCTGTGGCTGCCCCTCCAGTCGTGGGCGGTGGTGGCCATGCCGTTCTGCGCCCATGGCGCGCACGGCGCGGCGGCGGCCAATGCGGCCGCGGCGCAGCACCCGGACCATCACGGCGCCGCGGCCCATGACGCCCACGCCGGCCACGCCGCCCACGCCGGCCACGCCGATCAAGGCCACCACGCCCCCGCGCCGGACGAGCCGCCCGCGCCCCAGGCCGGCGCCGGCTGCGACGACTGCGGCCTGTGCCACCTGGCCTGCGCCGGCATCATTCCGGCCGCCGATGTGGGCCACGCCATCACCGATTTCTCCTCCGTCCGCAACGCCGCACCGGCGCAGACCGCGCCCACGGTGCATCTGGAACACCCCCAGCGCCCACCCCTACCCGTCGCGCTCTAGGCGGCGGGTGAGCCCCATATGACAATGGCAATCACGGCGCCAGCGCGCCGGGCACCCGCCGCTTCCTCGTGTGTTCAACCGAAGAGGAAGCGATGCGAAGACTCCTTTATCTGCTGACCGGGCTCCTGGCCCTCCCGGCCCCCGCCGTGAGCGCGGGAGCCGACCCCGCGGCCGGGCCCGCCCCGGCCCGTCTGGCCGACCATCTGGAAGCGGCCTGGCAGCGCCACCCCCAGGCGCGGGCCAGCGCCGCCCGCCTTGACGCGGCGGCCGCCAGCGAGGACCTGTCCGGGCGCATCACCCCCGGCCCCGGCGCCGTCTCCCTGGGCGGGCGCACCGACCGCCCCTGGGACAACGCCGGCAAGCGCGAGGTGGAAGTGGAATACAGCGTGCCGCTGTGGCTGCCCGGCCAGTGGGACGCGGCGCGCGACGCGGCGCGGCGCGGGCGCGTGCGCGTGCAAGCCGACACCGCCGCCCTGCGCCTGGAGCTGGCCGGCGAACTGCGCCAGGCCTGGGGCGCGGTGGTGACGTCCCGGGACGCCCTGGGCCTGGCGCGCCGCCGTCTGGACACCGCCGGCCAGCTCGACGCGGACGTGGCGCGCCGACTGCGCGCCGGCGAGGTGTCGCGGCTGGATGCCAACCTGGCCGCCCACGAAACGGTCGCCGCCCGCGCCGCGGTGCTGGACGCCGAGTCCGCCCTGGCCGAGGCGCAACAGGCGTGGCAGGCGCTCACCGGCGGCCCGCCGCCGCTGCGGCTGGAAGACGAGACGGTGGCCGAAATGCCGGGCCACGAGCCCGTGCCGCCGCGCCGCGAAGACGAAGTGGCGCCCGCAGGCCGCCCGGGCGGCGATGCAGCGCCGCCCCCGGGCAGCCCCGGCGAGGATGTCGCTGCGGCCGCGCCCGACGTCCACCACCGCCTGCGCGCCCTGCGCGGCACTTTCGAGGAGCGCTACGGCCGCACGCTGGGCGTGAGCCTGCGCATCCCCCTGTCCAGCGAGCCGCGCCAGCGTGAGGCGACGGCGGCGGCCACGGCGGATCTGCTGCAGGCCGAAGCCGAACTGGCCCGGGCACGCGCCCGCCTCGACCTGGACCTGGGCCGGGCGCGGCGCGAACTGGCCGCCGCCGAGAGCCAGCTCGCCCTGGCGGGCAGCCGCCAGGGCCTCGCCGCCGACAACCTCCAACTCGCCGACAAGGCCTACCGCCTCGGCGAACTGGACCTGCCCGCCCTGCTGCGCGCCCGCGCCCTGGCCTTCGAGGCCGACGCCGACGCCGCCCGGAGCCGCAACGCCATGCGCCAGGCGCGGGCGCGGCTCAACCAGACCCTGGGAGTCCTGCCATGATCCGAACCCTCATCCCCCTCATACTCGCCCTGGCGCTGGCCGGCACCGCCCGCGCCCACGGCGGCGAAGACCACGGCGACGCCGGCCCCGCGCCCACCGTGGCCGTGGCGCCGCGGGCCGAAGCCCACTCCGAAGCCCTCGAACTGGTGGCCGTGCTCGGCGGCGCGCAGCTCACGGCCTGGCTGGACCACTACGCCACCAACGACCCGGTGCAGGGGGCCGAAGTGGAACTGGAGAGCGGCAACTACAAGACCGCCGGCAAGCCCGTGGGCGAGGGCGTCTTCACCTTCGATGCCGGCCCGCTGGCCCAGCCCGGCGAACACGCGTTGGTCTTCACCGTGCAGACGGCCGACAGCGCCGACCTGCTGCAGGGCGTGCTGCGCATCGGTCCCGCGCAGGCGGCGCAGGAAACTCCTCGTCCGGCCATGACGCCCTGGCTGGGCGGTGCCGCCGGGGTGCTGGTGGCGGGTGCGGGGTTGTGGTGGTGGCATCGGCGCCGCCACGGACAGGGAGCGAGAGCATGAACAAGGCACGTCTTTGCATGGCCACGGCCCTGTGGCTGGCCGCCTCGGTGGCCTTCGCCCATGGCGGCGAGGACCACGGCGATACCGGCAAGCCTGCCGCCGCGGCACCCGCTCCGGCGGCCGCCATTGCCGGCGCCTCGGGCACGCCCGACGCCGGCCCGCAGCGCCTGGCCGACGGCAGCGTCTTCGTGCCCAAGGCGTCCCAGCGCCAGATGGGCGTGCGCACCGAGCGGGCGGCGCAGGTGGAGCACGGCGCGGCGCTGGAACTGCCGGGCCGCGTGGTGCCGGACCCCAATTTTGGCGGCAAGGTGCAGGCCTCCCAGGCCGGGCGGGTGGAGCCCGGTCCTGGCGGCTTTCCGGCCCTGGGCAAGCGCGTGAAGAAAGGCGAGGTGCTGGCCTGGCTGCGGCCGGTGGCCGGGGCCATCGAGCGCGGCAACCAGCAGGCGCAACTGGCGGAGATCGAGGCCCAGTTCGCCCTGGCCGGCAGGCGGGTGCGGCGGCTGGAGGCGCTGGAGGGCAGCGTGCCGCAGAAGGAGATCGAGGCGGCGCGGGAGGAACTGAAGAGCCTCACCGCCCGCCGCGCCGCGGTGGGCGCCAGCCTCGCCGGGCGCGAGGCGTTGGTGGCGCCGGTGAGCGGCGTGGTCAGCGCCGCCTCCGCGGTGGCCGGCCAGGTGGTGGAGGCCCGGGAGACGCTGTTCGAGGTGGTGGACCCGCAGCGGCTGATGGTGGAGGCGGTGCTGTTCGACGCCGCCGTGGCGCAGAAGATCACCGGCGCCGGCGCGGCGCTGCCCGGCGGCGGCAACATCACCCTGAAGTTCGCCGGTGCCGGACTGGCGCTCAAGGAACAGGCCATCCCGGTGCTGTTCCGCGTTATGCCGGACGCGCCGCGGCCGCCCGCCGCAAGCACCGCACGGCCCCCCGCGCAAGCGTCGAACCAGCCGTCTGCCCCCGCCGCTGGCTTCCTCGCCGTGGGCCAGCCCCTGACGGTGATCGCCATCACCCGCGAGACCACCGCGGGCATCGCCCTGCCCCAGTCGGCGGTGGTGAAGAACGCCTCCAACCTGCCGCTGGTGTGGGTGCATGTGTCGCCGGAGCGCTTCGTGCCGCGCACCATCAACGCCCCGGCCATGTACCCCGACCACGTCATGGTGCAGTCCGGGGTGAAACCAGGCGAGCGCGTGGTGGTGGAAGGTGCCGCGCTTCTGAACCAGATCAGATAGGGGGCGCGCGGTGTTCGACAAACTCATACGCCTGTCCCTGCAGCAGCGCCTGCTGGTGTTGGCGGTGGCCATGCTGCTGATGATCTACGGCGGGCTCACCCTCTCGCGCATGCCGGTGGACGTGTTCCCGGACCTCAACAAGCCCACCGTCACCCTCATGACCGAGGCCGGCGGCATGGCCCCGGAGGAGGTGGAGCAACTCGTCACCTTCCCGGTGGAAACCGGCATGAACGGCATGCCCGGCGTCACCCGGGTGCGCTCGGTGTCCGGCGTGGGCCTGTCCATCGTCTTCGTGGAGTTCGACTGGGGCACGGACATCTGGCGCAACCGCCAGCAGGTGGCAGAGCGCCTGGCGCTGGTGAAGGAGCAGTTGCCCTCCGGCATCGGCCCGACGCTGGGGCCGGTCACGTCCATCATGGGCGAGATCATGCTCATCGCCGTGCCCGTCGACTCCGCCCGGGGCACGCCCATGCAGGCGCGGGAATACGCCGACTGGGTGCTGCGCCCGCGCCTGCTCACCCTGCCCGGCGTGGCGCAGGTGATCCCCATCGGCGGCGAGGTGCGCGAATACCGCGTCGAGCCCGACTCCACCCGCATGTTCGCCGCGCGGGTGACGCTGGAACACCTGGAGCGCGCGCTCAAGGACTTCTCCGCCAACACCAGCGGCGGCTTCCTGGAGACGCGCTCGCGGGAATTCCTCATCCGCCACATCGGCCGCACCACGCGCCTGGCGGACCTGGAGAACCTGCCGGTGGCGGCCACCAACGGCCGGCCGCTGCTGCTCAAGCAGGTGGCCGATGTCAAGTTCGGGGCCAAGGTCAAGCGCGGCGACGCTGGCTACAACGGCGTCCCGGCGGTGGTGCTGTCGGTGCAGAAGCAGCCCGATGCCGACACCGTGAAGCTCAGCGGCGAGATCGACGCCGCCCTGGCGGAGCTGGCGAAGAGCCTGCCGGCGGGGGTGGGCGCGCCCCAGGTCGTGTTCCGCCAGGCCAGCTTCATCCAGGCGTCCATTTCCAACGTGGCCGAGGCGCTGCGCGACGGGGCGGTGATGGTGGCGGTGGTGCTGTTCCTGTTCCTGCTCAACTTCCGCACCACCTTCATTTCGCTCACTGCCATCCCGCTGTCCATCCTGGTGACGGCGCTGGTGTTCCGTGCGCTGGGGCTCTCCATCAACACCATGACCCTGGGCGGGCTGGCCATTGCCATCGGCGCGCTCGTGGATGACGCGGTGGTGGATGTGGAGAACGTGCTGCGCCGCCTGCGCCAGAACCGCCAGCGGCCCGACGCGCGCCCGGTACTGGCGGTGATCGCCGGCGCCTCCTCCGAGGTGCGCAGCGGCATCGTCTATGCCACGGTGATCATCGCCCTGGTGTTCGCGCCGCTGTTCCTGCTGCCGGGCATCGAGGGGCGGCTGTTCGTGCCGCTGGGGGTGGCCTACATCGTCTCCATCCTGGCCAGCATGTTCGTGGCGGTGACGGTGACCCCGGTGCTGTGCTACTACCTGCTGCCGGGCATGAAGCGTATCACCCACGGCGACAGCCCGCTGGTGGCCTGGCTCAAGCGCACGGATGAGCGCCTGCTGCACTGGTCCTTCGGCCGCGCGCGGGGGCTGCTGGCCGGGGGTGCGGTGGCGGTGCTGGCGGCCGCGGCGGCGGTGCCTTTCTTCGCCACATCCTTCCTGCCGCCGTTCAACGAGGGCACGCTGACCATCAATGTGCTGCTCAATCCAGGCACCTCGCTGGCCCAGTCCAACGCCGTCGGCGCCCAGGCGGAGCGGCTGCTGCTCACCGTGCCCGAAGTGGCCATGGTGAGCCGGCGCACCGGCCGCGCCGAGCTCGACGAGCATGCCGAGGGGGTGCACTACACCGAGATCGACGCCGACCTGAAGCCCGGCGGGCGCCCGCGCGAGGAGGTGATCGGCGACATCCGCGCCCGCCTGGCCACCCTGCCCGTGGCCGCCAGCGTCGGCCAGCCCATTTCCCACCGGCTGGACCACCTGCTCTCCGGCGTGCGCGCCCAGATGGCGGTGAAGATTTTCGGCGACGACCTGGACACCCTGCGCGGCCAGGCGGCGGACCTGGCCGCGCGGCTGGCGAAGATCCCCGGCGTGGCCGACCTGCAGGTGGAAAAGGCGGTGCTCATTCCCCAGGTGAAGGTGCATTTCGACTACCAGCGCGCCGCCCAGTTGGGTCTGGCGCCGGGGGCGGTGCTCAAGGCCCTGGAGACGCTGGTGGAGGGCGACCGCATCACCCAGGTGATCGAAGGCAGCCGCCGCTTCGACCTCACGCTGCGCCTGCCCGAGTCGCTGCGGGAGAAGGAGAAGCTGGAGAACCTGCTGGTGGAGACGCCCTCGGGCTATGTGGCGCTGTCACGCTTCGCCACCATCGAGGAGGGCGACGGCCCCAACCAGGTGAGCCGCGACAATGCGCGCCGTCGCATCGTCATTGCCGCCAATGCCGGCGGCCGGGCGCTGTCCGGGGTGGTGGAGGACGTGCGCCGGGAGATCGCCGCCCTGCACCTGCCCGAGGGCTACTTCGTCACCCTTGAAGGCCAGTTCCAGGCCCAGGAGCAGGCCACGCGGCTGATCGGCGTGCTGGCCCTGGTGTCCCTGGCGATGATCTTCCTGGTGCTCTACAGCCGCTACCGCTCCACCACGCTGGCGCTGATGATCATGGGCAACATCCCCCTGGCGCTGGTGGGGGCGGTGTTCGCGCTGTGGCTGTCGGGGCAGCCGCTGTCGGTGGCTTCCCTCATCGGCTTCATCACCCTGGCGGGCATCGCCACGCGCAACGGCATCCTCAAGGTGAGCCACTACATCAACCTGTGCGCCTTCGAGGGCGAGCGCTTCGGGCGCGACATGATCGTGCGCGGCTCCCTGGAGCGGCTCACCCCGGTGCTGATGACGGCGCTGGTGGCGGCCATCGCCCTGGTGCCGCTGCTGGTGGCCGCCGACGCCCCGGGCAAGGAGATCCTGCACCCGGTGGCGGTGGTGATCTTCGGCGGGCTGGTGAGTTCGACGGTGCTGGACACGGTGCTGACTCCCGTCATGTTCTGGCTGTGGGGCGAGGCGCCGCTCAAGCGGCTGCTGGCCAGCCATGAGAAACATGCCTTCTGAGTGTGGGAGCGGCCTGGCCGCGAAGGATGGCGCGCAGGCTGGCGCACACATTGCATTCTTGGACCGTTTCGATAGACCAACCGAAGGAGAATCCATGCACGTGCTCAAACCCGTAATCTTCGCCGCCGCCGCCCTGCTGGCCGGCGCCGCCCTGGCCCACGACGATGCCTATCTCGACACGCAGAAGTCCCCCAACGGCGGCCAGCAGCGCATGGCCGGCATCTACCACTTCGAACTGGTGGTGGCGAAGGACAGCAAGGAGGCGAAGGACAACCCGGTGGTCGTGTATGTCACCGACCATGCCGGCACCAAGGTGCCCACCGCCGGCGCCAGCGGCAATGTCACCCTGCTCGGCGGCAAGGCCAAGGCCGCCACCGCGCTGGCGCCCGACGGCGACAACCGTCTCAAGGGCACGGCGAAGTACGCCTCCACGCCGGACATGAAGGCCGTGGTGTCCATCACCTTCCCCGGCAAGTCGCCGGAGCAGGCGCGCTTCGATCCGCTGAAGGGCGCCGCGATGAGCGGCGGCGGCATGGCGTCGGGCGGCATGTCCCACGACGCGCATGCCGAGCACAAGCACTGACGGCGAGACGGCGAGACGGCGCGACGGCAGGATGATGAGCGCGTCACGACAGTGGGAGAGGGCTTGCCCGCGAATCCGCTCGCATCGCCGCCCGCGCGGCGGCCTGGTCATGGTCGCGCTTGCGCTCGCCGTAACGATCGCCGCCTGCGGCCGCAGTTCCGGCATCGACCGCCGCGACGCCGCCCGGGTGGCTCGGGGCGGACAGCTCTACGCCGCCCACTGTGCCGCCTGCCACGGCGCCAATCTCGAAGGCCAGCCGGACTGGCGCCGCCGACTGCCCAGCGGGCGCATGCCGGCGCCGCCCCACGACGACTCCGGGCACACCTGGCACCACCCGGACGAAGTGCTGTTCGGCATCACCCGGGAAGGACTGGTGCCGGGCCGCTACGCCCCTCCCGGCTACCAGAGCGACATGCCCGCCTTCGGCGCCGTGCTCTCCGACGACGACATCCGCGCCGTGCTGTCCTTCATCCAGAGCCGCTGGTCACAGGAGGCGTGGCGGGCGCGGGAGGAGATGTTGGGCAACCGCCGCGGGGGCTGAGCCGCGGAATCGGCGTTTCGACCGAGCCGCGGAATCGGCGTCGCGACCAAGCCGCGCAGTCGGCCGTGTGGACGAGCGCCGAAGTCTCCGGGCAAGCGCCCGGAGCGATCCTGAAAGAGGAGAACGTGATGACTGTTGCCACAACGAAGCGCCCGACCAGGCGCCAATTTCTGGGCGCCACCGCCGCTGCCAGCGCCTGGCTCGTCGCTGGCGCCCTGGCCGGCCTCACCGCCACGGCCCACGCCGCCGGCCCCGAGGTGGTGATGCACAAGGACCCCAACTGCGGCTGCTGCGGCCAGTGGGCCGAACACCTGCGCGCCGCCGGCTTCCGGGTGCGCGAGCAGGCCGAACGCGACATGGGCGCCATCAAGCGCCGCCTCGGCGTGCCGCCGGCCCTGGGCTCCTGCCACACCGCCACCGTGGGCGGCTACGTCATCGAAGGCCACGTGCCCGCCTCGGCCATCACCCGCCTGCTGCGCGAGAAGCCAGCGGTGGCGGGGCTGTCCGTGCCGGGCATGCCGCCCGGGTCGCCGGGGATGGAATCGCCCACGCCCGTGGCCTACGATGTCGTGGCGTTCGATCGGGCGGGGGCGGCGCGGGTGTTCGAGCGGCGCAAGCCTTGAGGAGGGCGCGAGAGGCCGCGGACGCCAGGCCGTGCGGCCGGTGGCGGCGGCCAGGGCGGTGCGGCTGGAGGTGGATATTGCTGGCGGAAGTGCTCCGAGATCCCGGACGGACCGGGATCGCGCACAGCTTGAGGCAGCGTAGAGGCGGTCTCAGGTACCACGCCGGAATTCAGCCGAGCCGGCAATCCGATACCGCGGGCGCCGTCTCATGGAACGGGTGAAGCCGGGAAAGAAGGGGCAGGTGACGCTTCCAGAGGCCGTCCAGCGCGCACCGCCCGTCGCGATCTCAAGCCGCCGCCCATTCGGCGGAAAGCAGCGCGGCCTGCTCCAGCACCGTCTGCGTCGCCTTCTCCTGCTTGTCCGGCGGATAGCCGTACTTGCGCAGAATGCGCTTCACCAGCACGCGCAGTTGCGCGCGCACGTTCTCGCGCAGCGTCCAGTCGATCGTGACGTTGGCGCGCACGGTCCGCACCAGTTCCTGCGCAATGGTGCGCAGGGTCTCGTCGCCGAGCACCTTCACCGCGCTGTCGTTCGTCTCCAAGGCGTCGTAGAAGGCCAGCTCGTCCTCGGAGAGGCGCAGCGCTTCACCGCGCGCGTGGGCCTCGCGCATCTCCTTCGCGAGCGCGATCAGCTCCTCGATCACCTGCGCCGCTTCGATGGCGCGGTTCTGATACCGGCGGATCGTCTGCTCGAGCATCTCGGCGAACGAGCGCGCCTGCACGACGTTCTTGCGCCGCCGCGTGGCCAATTCGCCCTTCAGCAGCTTCTGCAGTAGCTCGACCGCGAGGTTGCGCTGGGGCATCCCCCGCACCTCGGCCAGGAACTCCTCCGAGAGAATCGAGATGTCGGGCTTGGCGAGGCCCGCCGCCGAAAAAATGTCGATCACGCCCTCGGGCGCCACCGCGCGCGAGATGATCTGCCGCACCGCGTGCTCGATGTCCTCCTCGGGCCGCGCGTCGCCGGGGGCACGCTTGGCAAGCACGGCCTGCACCGCCTGGAAGAACGCCATGTCGTCGCGGATACGCAGCGCCTCGGCGTGCGGCACCGCCAGCGCGAAAGCCTGCGATAGCTCGCGCACCGCTCCCACGCACCGCTCCTTGCCGCTCTCCTGCGCCAGGATGTGCTCCTGCGCGGCCGGCAGCAGGCCGAGGCGCTCCTGCGGCGTGCCGGTCGTCCACCTCGACCGGTCGAAGCCGTGGAAGAGGCTGGCGCACACCTCGTACTTCTCCAGCATCAGGGCGACCGCCTCCTCCTGATCCAGCGCCGTGCGCCCGGTGCCGCCGCTCTCCGTGTACGTGGCCAGCGCCTGTTTCAACTCCTGGGCGAGACCCAGGTAGTCCACCACCAGCCCGCCGGGCTTGTCCCCGAACACACGATTGACGCGGGCGATGGCCTGCATCAGGCCATGCCCGCGCATGGGCTTGTCGATGTACATCGTGGAAAGGCTCGGCGCGTCGAAGCCGGTGAGCCACATGTCGCGCACGAGCACGATCCGCAGCGCATCGGAGGGCTTCCGGAAGCGGTTGGCCAGCGCCTCGCGCCGCGGCTTGTTGCGGATGTGCGCCTGCCAGTCGGCCGGATCGGACGCCGAGCCGGTCATCACCGCCTTGATGGCGCCCTGGTTGTCGTCCTCGCTCGCCCAATCCGGCCGCAGCCGGACGATCTCGTGGTACAGCTCCACGCAGATGCGACGGCTCATGCAGACGATCATCGCCTTGCCATCCATGGCCTCACGGCGCTGCTCGAAGTGCTCGACGATGTCGCGGGCGACGAGTTCCAGGCGCATCGAAGCGCCCACCACGGCTTCGAGCTGCGCCCACTTGGTCTTCAGCTTCTCCTTGCGCTCGACCTCCTCGCCCTCGGTGGCCTCCTCGAACCCGGGGTCGATCTTCGGCCGCTCGGCCTCGTCGAGCGCCAGCTTGGCCAGCCGGCTCTCGAAGTAGATCGGCACCGTGGCGCCGTCCTGCACCGCGCGCTGGATGTCGTAGACGCTGATGTAGTCGCCGAACACCGCGCGCGTGTTGGCGTCGGCGAGCTCGATCGGCGTGCCGGTGAAGCCGATGAACGAGGCGTGCGGCAGCGCGTCGCGCATGTGGCGCGCGTAGCCGTCGATGAAGTCGTACTGGCTGCGGTGCGCCTCGTCGGTGATCACCACGATGTTGCGGCGCCCCGAGAGCGACGGGAGCCGGTCGCCCTTTTCCTCCGGGAAGAACTTGTGAATGGTGGTGAACACCACGCCGCCCGCCGCCACGCCGAGCAGTTCGCGCAGGTGCGCGCGCGATTCGGCCTGCACCGGCGGCTGGCGCAGCAGGTCCCGGCAGCGCGAGAAGGTGCCGAAGAGCTGGTCGTCGAGGTCGTTGCGGTCGGTGAGGACGACGATGGTCGGGTTCGCCATCGCCGGCTCGCGGATGATGCGGCCGGCGTAGAAGGCCATGGTCAGGCTCTTGCCCGAGCCCTGGGTGTGCCAGACCACGCCCACGCGCCGGTCACCGGGAGCGCCCCCGGGCTTGCCGCCGGCCTCGTAGCGACCTTGCTTGCCATGGGTGCCCAGCGGACCGTACTGAAGCCGCGCGGCCCGCAGCGTCTCGCCCACCGCCACCTGCACGGCGTGGAACTGGTGATAGCCGGCCATCTTCTTGACGATGCGGCCGCCGTCGTCCTCGAACACGATGAAATCGCGCACCAGATCAAGGAAGCGCTGCCGTGCCAAGAGGCCTTTGATCACCACCTGTAGCTCAGGCATGTGGGCGTCGGCCAGGGTGTCGCCCGCGATGGTGCGCCAAGGCTTGAACCACTCCCGCCCGGCGGTGAGCGTGCCGACGCGCCCCTCCACCCCGTCGGAGATGGCGAGCAGGGCGTTGGTGGCGAACAGCGACGCGATCTCCGCCTTGTAGGTCTGCAACTGCTGCCAGGCGCTCCAGATGGTCGCGCTCTCGTCCGCCGCGTTCTTGAGCTCGACGACCGCCAGCGGCAGGCCGTTTACGAAGAGCACCACGTCCGGACGGCGCGCGTGCTTGTTCTCCGTGACGCTGAACTGGTTCACCGCCAGCCAGTCGTTGCCCGCCGGGTCGTCGAAGTCGATCACCCGCGCCTGCGCGCCGCGGATCGTGCCGTCGGCGGTGCGGTACTCCACCGTCACCCCGTCGACCAGCAGCCGATGAAGCGCCCGGTTGCGCGCAACCGACTCGGCGCCTTCGGGCCGTGTGAGCTTGCGGAAGGCCTCCTCCAGCGCGTCGGCGGGCAGTACCGGATTGAGCTGCGCCAGTGCATCGCGCAGCCGCCGCGCCAGGACGACCTGGCCGTAGTCGTCACGCTCCGCGGCAGACTCACCAGGGGCGATCTCGGTGCCGTTCCTCACCAACCAGCCGGCGCTTTCGAGCCAGGCCAGCGCAGCCTGCTCGACGACGGATTCGTCGAACGCGGCCATACGGCTAGGCGGCTTCGATCAGTTGATCGCTGATATGCACCCGCATCCAGCCGAGCAGCACGAGATTACGGATTGCACTTGCCACCGCGTGCCGCTTCTCCTCGGTCTGCCAGGCCTTCTTCCATCCCAGGATGTAGTCGTAGATGTCCTTCTCGGCCACCGTGTCGGCGCCCCTCGCCTGCTTGAGCTGACGACTCGCGTACAGCACGGTCAGGACCTCTTCCGCCTGCTCGGTCGACTTGATGCGGCTGAACAGATCGACGGCCTTGGCGATCTTCTTCTGGTGGGCCTCGATCCGCGCTGCGAACTTGCCGCGGTCCTGTTCGTACTGGGGGCCGACCCTCAGCGCGACCATGCGCCCGAGGGATTTCTCCTGCAGCCAGTTCCGGTTCGCCAGTTCGTGCAGGGCCGCCTTCACATCGGGAGAGAACGGCCCATAACTGCCCTTGCCGAACGAGAATCCAGTCGGCACGCCCATTTCCGTAACGACATAGCAGAGCTTCTGGAAAATCGTGCGGCCCACCGGATTCGCATATGGCTGCGCTTGCAGTTCGCGCAGCACTTCCAGCAGCGCGACCCAGTCCGGATTCAGCTTGTCGGTTGGGCGACCACGCCCAGACAGCGAGAGTTGCGCGGGCGCGGCCAGAAACGCCTCCGTGAGTTGCTGACCCGGTGTGCCGTAGGGCGCGAAAACCTCCACGTCCACCGGCAAGCGGTGCAGCTTGCGATAGACCAGGGGGCCGACCTCTGACCACTCCAGCCCACCGTTGCCGCAGCCCAAAGGCGGCAGGACCAGGCTCCTGATGCCCCATTCCCCGATGTGCGCCGCCAGGTAATCCAGCCCACGCTCGACATCCACGATCCGGGATGGCGAACGCCAGTGGTCCTTCGTCGGGAAGTTGACGATCGAAACGCCCGACGTGTCGCGGTACAGGTACGGCTCGCCCAGGCGCACTTGCCTGCACTCGCACCGCCGCTGGTAGTCCTCGAACATCGCCGGCCAGCGCTTCTTGAACTCCAGCGCGACGCCCTTGCCCATCACCCCGACGCAATTGACGGTGTTGACGAGCGTTTGCGCCCGGGTCGCGAAGAGATCGCCAATCAGTGCCTTGAACATGGTCATAGTTTGAACCTGTCAGCGAAAGAACAAAACGGGATCGACAGCGACCGGCAACGTGCAGCCGAGGTCCCCGAGGCGCGCCGCAGCCCCCGCATCGACGACAAATGCGCCCACGATGAAACCGGGTGCCACTTGGTGCGGAATCAAGACTTCCGCGCACTTGCGCGACTTGTGACGCCAGTAGGCGATCGGGTCACCGGGGTGGCGCCAGTCCATGGCGAAGATGTCGTCCCAGTCGAGCAGCCGCCACTGCGCGGGCGCCAGGAAGCGCACGTAGTCGCTGGCCGCGTTCTGGTCGGTGATCACAGCCCCGGGCAGTGCCAGCACCTGGGTCGAAACCCGCAGCACGCACAGGCCATCCGCTTCGGATAGCCGCCTGTGCAGCATCGGGTTGCGCGCATGGAAGTAGAGGTTCGCGTACTGGTGCAGCTTCAAACCGCCGGGAACGTGCTTGTGATCGCGCCGGTCCTGCACGGGCTGCATCGCGACGGAATGGTGCGACAACTTGGCCGCGCGCTCGTAAGAAAGAATCCCGTGCGCAATCACCGATGCAATGTTGGCCATCGGCATGATGCAGTGGAGTTCGATGACGCGAGGGTCCATTGCTAGACGGCCTCCGCAATCACTCTCTCGGCGCCCTTCACCCGCAAGTGGCCGGAGATCGTGCGCCAGGCCCTGAACCACTCGCGCCCGGCGGTGAGCGCGCCGACGCGCACCTCCACGCCGTCGGAGACGGCGAGTAGCGCGTTCGGCGCGAACAGCGTCGGCACCTTCGCCTTGTAGGTCTGGAACTGCTGGAAGGCGCTCCAGATCGTGGCGTTCTCGTCGGCGGCGTTCTTCAACTCCTCCGGCAGATTGAATCGATCACGCAGGCTCTGATTCCACATTTGCGCGAGACCCCGAATCATGCCCTCACCATTTCCAGCAGAACCTCTCGCAACGCGCAGAAGCTCGGCGAGGTGTTTCGCGACGGCGCCATGTGCGCTGCAACGGTGCGTGCGGCTTCTACCTTGCGCAGTCCGCCGCTGTAGTAGCCCGCCCTCTGAAGCACGCGCTCGAACGCCTCCCACGTGCCCCCCGCGATTTCATCCGGGGCGCGGTACTTCGCCTGCGAAGGAATGGTCGCGGACACTCCCGGATAAGCTGCCTGCACGGCCTCCCAGTCGCCGAAATAGCACGCCTCCAGTTCTTCGATCGCGAGACGATTCACCACCATGTAGGTACTACCCTTTGCGCTGGCACGTGTTGCCAAGCCGGCTTCACTGGCCATCTTCTCCAGGCGCCGTTTGAGTCCCGCGCAATCGTCGTCGTCCCGATCGATCACGACGACGATACGGCAATGGTCGCGAAACCATGCATCGCTCTTGCGCCGCTGGCCGTAGCCACGCAGTCGATGTGGAAGGCGGAGCAGCAGTTCGTCCTTGCACTGGTGCGGGTATATCTCGAAGGACAGATCGCCGAGTACCTTGGGCAGGAGGAGACGAAGCGCGGCCTCCATTGAGGGCTCTTCAACGAGCAACTCGACATGTTCCACCGTCACTTCGGCTTCCCCTGTTTCGCCGGGGCTCCCGAGCGCACCAGGGGATCTCCCACGCCGAACCGTCCTTCCATCCACAGGTGACCAAGGGATGCGCCCGCTTCCATGAACTCGGGAACGCCCGGAATGTCGGCGGCGCGAATGGCTTGGGTGTAGCCCTGTTCGTCCCGATAGAGCACACGCACCTCTTCCGCAGGCAACGCATTTACGAAAAAGGGTGAGTGGGTCGTGACCAGTAATTGCGAGCGTTCCGACGCGGCGCGGCACTCTTCCGCCAGTTCGGGCAGAAGGCGCGGATGCAGAAAGTTTTCGGGCTCCTCGATGCCGACAAACGGCGGCGGGGCGGGGTCGTGCAACAGCACAAGATAGGCCAGCATCTTGAGTGTGCCGTCCGAGGCAAACCTCGCCAGCACGGGGTTATCGAAAGGCGCGTCCTTGATCTGCAACAGCAGGCGTCCATCCGGCATGGCTTCGGCCAGCACGCGCTCGACCCTGGGAACCCGTGCGCGCAGCACATTGAAAATGCGTTCCAGCCGGTCGGGATGCTGTTCAGCCAAATACTGGATGACGTTCGCCACGTTGTTCCCGGTACGGGACAGTCGCTCCTGCGGCCCGGTTTCCGGCTGGCCTCGCGTTTCATCGACGGAAAAATAGGAAACGTACCAGCCGGTGATGAAGTCGCGCAGCGCGGCCACGCGGGGATGGTCGGCAAACTGGCCCAAGGCATTGACGGCGATGAGGTCCGGCGCTTTCAGCGGAATCTCAATCCGTTTGTCCTGCTCGTCCGGCAGTTCCCCGCTGGCGGCTTTTCCTTGACCCTCGTGATAATCCAGAAAACGAAAAGGCTGCCCGTGACTACCCCGCTTCCAGCGCAACCATTCTTCGACCACAACCGGCGAACCTTTACGCTCATCAACCGCCAGGTGATAGGTAATGAGCGGATAGCCCGGCTCGCGATACTTGATTTCAATGACTAGTGGACCATCGCCTCCCCGGGTCTTCAATTCCTTCCCTCGTCCGCGGCGATCCCAGGCGCGGCGCAGCCCCGATTCGAAGCACTCCGAGAGGAAAGCGAAGACGTCGAAGACCGTGGATTTGCCGCTGCCGTTGGCGCCCAACAGGGCCGTCATCGGCGTGAGATTCTTGAACTCCACGTGTTTGAGCGCGCGGTAATTCTCGACCCGCAGATACTCTATCCGAGCCTTGTGCCCCTGGTTATCCTTGGTCATCGCGTGATCCTCGTTCTTTCAACTGTTTTCATCGTACGTTCGACATAACGCTCGGCGTCCTTCGCCCGCAGGTCGCCTGAGATGAGTCTTGGCAGTAGCGTGTCGCGCAGGACGGCGAGGGTGCGGGATTCATGAATGCTCGCGATGATGCGGTCAACGGCCGGTCGCACTGTCTCGGTGAATGCTGTGGCGGCAGGTTGTGGAGGCCGCGCGATGTCGTAGCGCGCCATCTCGGACCAACTGGTCCGCGGCATCTTCGTGCCAGTCGAGCTTGCGTTCGTGTGCTCGACGAACTCGTCGCTCGACACGAGACTCAGCACGAAACCGAACCAGTGCGGGGTTCGGGGTGCAACGACCACGATGTCAGTGGAGCACACACCATCCACTGGCGCAACGCCCACCTTGTGGAAGTACGGCCGGAGCTTGCCGAATAGGATCTCGCCCCGCCTGAACTCGAACTTGTTGCTTTCGAGTTCGTCGCCGAGGCCCCAGTTGGAGAGTGCGATACACCGCTTTGGCATGTGCTCCAGCGCGATGTAGGGCGTATCCGGCTCGATGCTGTTCGGCTGCACGCCCCGGCGGGGATGCTCGGCGACCTCGCCAAGCGTCCCCACCTCCCACCCCTTCGGAATCTCACCCAGCTCCGAGTCCTCGAAGGAATCCGGGAAGAGGTCGGCCAGGGGCTGGGGCAGGCCGGGGTCGCGGCCTTCGGCCTTGGCGCGGACGGGGTCGAAGTCCACGAACCACGACTCGAAGAGCGCGCGCGCCACCGCCTCCAGCGTCTCGTTCATCCGCCGGTTCAGCTCGATCTTGTCGTCCAGCGTGCCGAGGATGTGGGCGATGGCGCGTTGTTCGGGGAGCGGCGGAGTCGGCACCGTGATCGATCGAAGCGAAGAGAGCGGCTGTCCAATGCCGGGTGTGCCGACTGTCGACGCGTGCTTTAGCAGCGCATGGCGCCCCAGGTCAGATCGAAAGAAGTAGAAGATGAAGAGCGGGTCGACCAACGCCTGATTGCAGGTGAGCTTCATCAAGCTCGTCGACAGCACATACCGACCGCGCTGATCCTTGGGAACGATTCCGACTTGCCCGATGGCGCCGCGGTGCGGGAAGACCAAGTCACCCGGAAAGACATTGCATGAACGCAATTCGTCGGCGGTCTCCTCGGACACGAACACGAGGTCGCCGACGAGCGCGCGCGTATCCGAGATGTTGTTGCCACGGATGACGGGTATCCCCTCGGCGACGTACCTGTCCGCCTTCATGCGGGATCCGAAAGGACCGATGGCGATGGCACGCTCGTCATCTGCCTTGATCTCGTTGACCGTGCAGACGCGCCACTCACCCGCCATACCCAAGCTCCTTGAGGTTCGCGGCAATTGCGGCATCCAGCTTCGCAGCCTCCACTTGACTCACGATTTCCTCCTGCGAGCCGCCGGCGTCGGCCTCAAATCACCCGACAGCTCCGCCTCGATCTCTTCCACCGTCGGCAGACTCCCCTTGAGCGCCTTCGGGAGCTTCTCGACGAGCTTCGTCTCCCAGCCGGCGACGCCGATCGGGCGCTTCAGGTGGCGCAGCGCGTATTCGACGACGACCTTGTTCTTCGCGCGGCACAAGAGCAGCCCGATGGTGGGCTGGTCATCGGGGTGTCGCAGCAGGTCGTCGGCGGCGGAGAGGTAGAGGTTCAACTGACCGACGAAGGCCGGGTCGAAGGGCACGGCCTTGAGCTCGACGACGACGTAGCAGCGCAGCTTCAGGTGGTAGAAGAGGAGGTCGATCTGGAAGTCCTGGTCGCCGACTTCAAGCGGCACCTGCCGGCCGACGAAGGCGAAGCCGCTGCCCAGCTCCAACAGGAAGCGCTGGATGTGATCGACGAGGGCTTGCTCGACTTCGCGCTCGCGGCGCGGGTCGGCGGTGCCGAGGAAGTCGAAGAGGTACGGATCCTTGAAGACTTGGGCGGTCAGGTCCGACTCGGCGTGCGGCAGGGTGTCACAAAAGTTGGTGATCGCCTTGCCCTGGCGCTCGTGGGCGCGACCCTGGATCTGGAGCACCAGGATGTTGTGCGACCAGCCGTGCTCCATCGCCTGCCGGGCGTACCAGAGCCGTTCGGTGGGGTCGTCGAGCTTCTCCAGGAGGGCGATGTGGTGGTACCAGGGAATTCGTGCAAGCGCCTCTTGCACGATTGCCCGCTCCGGCCACGCTGCGGCAAGCGCACGCATGTACTTGAGATTGCGCGGCGAGAAGCCCTTCATGTCGGGGAACGCCGCGCGCAGGTCCGCGGCCAGCCGGTCGATCACCTTCGCGCCCCAGCCCGCGCGTTCCTGCCGGTCGAGGATCATCCGGCCGATGTCCCAGTAGAGCAGGACCATCGCCGCGTTGGCGGTGAGGACGACCCGCAAGCGTTCTTCGTGGATGCGCTGCTTGATGGCGCCGAGGGTATCCGCGTAGTCCTGCGGCAGACCACCCTTCGCTGGCGCGGCCGGAAACCGGGCCTCCTCCCGCTGTCGGCCCAAGGCAAGCCGGTTCTCCGCTTCGGCACGCTGGCGCTTACGAGCCATACCCAAGCTCCTTCAGTCTGGCGGCGATGGCGGAATTCAGCTTCGACGCCTCGGCCTCCAAATGCACGCGCGGCGCAAATGAATGCACGCGTGCAATTGCCGTGCATTTCCGTGCATTGCTGGCGCTCACCGGGGCGTCCTCCGGTAGCTGACGCTCCGTCCTCGCTCGCCCTCGCGCTCGACAAGCCCTTGTTGCGCCAGGCGATCGAGCAGCCGGTAGGCCTGTGGGCCAGTGATCCGGCACAGCTCCGCCACCTCGCGCCTGGTGATCCGCCCGTGCTTTTCCACGTATTGCAGCACCATCTGCTCCTGCTGCAGCGGCTCGAAGCCGCGGCTCCGCACGTAGCCGGCCTTGTCCCCGAGCAGCCGGTAGGTCGCGGCGGAGAGGTGCCAGGTGCGGCCCTTCTTCTGGCCGCGCTCTTCGACGAGCCCGGCTTCGACGAGGCGGTGCAGCGCGGCGCGCGTTTGGCTTTCAGGCTTCTGCACGAGGCGGGCGGCATCGTCGGTGGTGAGACTGCGCGCCTGCCACAGCGTGTTGAGGATGAGAAGTTCATTGAGCGCGAGATCACGCCCGTGCTGGGCTTCGGTCACCAGCAGGCGCACGAAGTCGAGGTTGGCCGCGCCGCCGGGGATGACGACGCTGACCGTGGCTTCGTTGCTGCGCGCATAGGAGGGTGCGGGGCGGCCGTTGCGCAGTTGATCGTAGAAGATGGTGTCGATGCCGCGCGCGGTGCGCTCGACGATGCCGGCACGCTTGAAGGCGTCGGCCAGCAAGGGGTTCCTCGGGCGCGGCGCGGTGATGAGCAGGTTGTCGAGCCGCACGCCTTCGGGAAAGCCGCCGGGGCTGGTGATCTCGATATGGTCGATCTGCCACTGGAAGTGCACGGCGCCCAGACGCTGGTAGTCGCGGTGGATCAGGGCATTGGCCACGGCTTCGCGCAGCGCCCGTTCCGGGTAGTCGGGTACGCCGACGCGCAGGAGGCCCACCATGAGTTCCTGCTCGCGGTTGCGGGCACGGATGCGGGCCTCGATTTCCTCCATGACACGCAGCAGGGGCCAGCGGAAGAAGTCGTTGACCTCCACGTCGAGTCCGCGCAGGGCCTGGAAGGCGGTTTCGTGGCCTGGCAGGAAGCGGCGCAGGGCACGCCGCGCACGATGCCGTTGGCTTCCACCACGCCCAGCGCCTTGGCCAGTTCCAGATCGGGCAGGTCGAGCAGGGATTCGTCGCTGCGGCCCCGGCGCTCGCGGATGCTGCGGCGGAAGCGCTCGAATTCCAGGGGGTCCAGGTCTTCCCAGCGAACGGCGGCGACGATCTGGGCCGAGGGGTCAAGCTGCCCCCGATCCGCTTGCAGCGACTGCATCGCGTAACTATCCATGGGCAGGCATGCCGGCCGGCCGTCGCCGCCCAGCGCCCGGCGCAGGAAGACGCCATCGCTGGTACCCATCGGATGCTGCTGAGGCGGTGCTTCGATAACCAGCACGGCCTTGCCGTCGAGCGGGACTTCCTCGACCTGCACTGCCAAGGCCGGGCGGGTGCGCGCCGCGATCAGCGCGGCCAGCTTGTGGATGTCGGTGGTTTCTCCGTGGCGGGGGCGGGCACCGGTGACGCGGCCATTGTCCTCGACGCCGATCAGCAGCCAAGCCGGTTCGCCGCCGATGCGGTTGGTCAGGCAAACCACGGCTTCGACCAGATCGCGGTCATTGAGAGGCGAGCGTTCCTCGCCCTTGAATTCGACGTTCAAGGTTTCGCCAGCAGCGATCAGATTGCGCAGGGTTTCGCGGGTCACGGGGCGTCGGTCCAGAATCCCAGGGACTTCAGGTTGGCAGCAATCGCAGCATCCAGCTTGGCCGCTTCGGCCTGCTGCTCGCGCAGCGTCGTGGTGAGCCGTCGCATCTTCTCCTCGAACGGCTCGCCGTCGTCCTCCACCGCCTCGGCGCCGACGTAGCGGCCGGGCGTGAGCACATGGCCGTGCTTGCGCACTTCGTCCAGCGGCGCGCTCTTGCAGAAGCCGGGCACGTCGGCGTACTCGCCCGCCTCTTTCTCGCCGCGCCAGGCGTGGTAGGTGCCCGCGATGCGAGCGATATCCTCGTCGGTCAGCTCGCGATGGGTGCGGTCCACCAGCGGCCCGAGCTTGCGCGCGTCGATGAAGAGCACCTGGCCGCGGCGGTCGCGGAACTTGCCGTTCGTGCGGTCGCGCGCCAGGAACCACAGGCACGCCGGGATCTGCGTCGAGTAGAAGAGCTGGCCCGGCAGCGCGACCATGCAGTCCACGAGGTCGGCCTCGATCAGGCGCTGGCGGATCTCGCCCTCGCCGGACTGGTTGGACGACATCGAGCCGTTGGCCAGCACGAAGCCGGCCACGCCCGCGGGCGCGAGGTGGTGCACGATGTGCTGCACCCATGCGAAGTTGGCGTTGCCCGCCGGCGGCACGCCGTACCGCCAGCGCAAGTCGCCGCGCAGGCGCTCGCCGCCCCAGTCGGAGATGTTGAATGGCGGGTTGGCGAGGATGAAGTCGGCCTTCAGGTCGGGGTGGCGGTCGTTGTGGAAGGTGTCGCCCTGCGCGATCTGGCCGGAGTCGATGCCGCGGATGGCGAGGTTCATGCGCGCCAGGCGCCAGGTGGTGTAGTTCGACTCCTGGCCGTAGATCGAGATGTCGGCGCTTTTTCGTAACTGCGCCTTGGCGCCGGTGTTGCCGCCGTGGCCGTTGCCTGCATTGCCATTCCCGGTCGCATGCGCGCGGATGAATTCCACCGACTGCACGAACATGCCCGACGAGCCGCAGCACGGGTCGTACACCCGGCCGCGATAGGGCTCGAGCATCTCGACCAGCAGCTTGACCACGCAGCGCGGCGTGTAGAACTCGCCGCCCTTCTTGCCCTCGGCGCTGGCGAACTGCGAGAGGAAATATTCGTACACGCGGCCGAGCACGTCCTTGGCGCGGCTGGCCTCGTCGCCGACCCGGATGTTGCTGATCATGTCGATCAACTGGCCCAGGCGCTGCTTGTCGAGCGCCGGGCGGGCGTAGTCCTTGGGCAGCACGCCCTTCAGCGCCGGGTTGTCGCGCTCGATGCCGGCCATCGCATCGTCGACGAGCTGGCCGATGGTGCTCTGGCGCGCCTGCGCCTTCAGGTGCGGCCAGCGCGCCTCGGGCGGCACCCAGAAGATGCTCTGGGCGCGGTACTCGTCGGGGTCTTCGGGGTCGGCACCTTGCGCCTTCTCGGCCAGCAGCGCCGCGTGCTTCTCCTCGAAGGCGTCGGAGATGTACTTCAGGAACAGCAGGCCGAGGCAGACGTGCTTGTACTCGGCGGCGTCCATGCTGCCGCGCAGCGCGTCGGCCATCTGCCAGAGCTGGGCTTCGTAGCCGACGGTGGCGGCGGTGGCGTTCCCGGTTTTCGAATTCTTGCGTTGCGTTGCCAATGTCAACCTCACGAGATGATGGCGCACCGGAGTGTCACTGGATCGTCTCACGAAATTGGCATTGCGGCATGGCCGCGCACCACGGGCGCGCGAGAGAGTGAGCGCGTGCGTTGTGTCGTCAGGAACAGCCGCCGGACTGCGCGTTTACGTAGCCTCCCGGGCCCCCTACCGCCCCTTCATCCCCTCCAGCCTCCCCAGATCCACCCTCTCCAGCGCCTGCTTCACCACCGCCATATCCACCCCGCGCCCCTCCGCCTCCACCACGAAGCGCTCGGCCACGATGGTGGCGTAGCTCGCCTCCCGCGCCGACTTGCGGTACGACTCGCGGAAGAAGCGGCCGCCGGCCTTGCCGGTCTTCTCGTAGCCGTCGGCGCTTTCCTTGTCGGACTCGATCATGCCGAAGCCCGCCACGGCCAGCAGCGCCTGGGCGCCGCCCGAATCGGTGATGGAGATCTGCACGCCGCGGCCCTGGTCGTCGGCGTAGTGCGCCTCGGCGCGGGCGATGTGGGCGCCGCCCATGCCCACCTTCTGGCTTTCGATCTCGGTGCGCGCCAGGCCGTCCAGGGCCTCGGGCAGCACGGCCCGCAGTTGCTGGTGATCCACCGGCTCGCGGCCGCCGCTGGCGCCGGCCAGCGCGCCCATGGCTTCGGTGGCCGCCTTCATCTGCGCCTGGGGATCGCCGCTCTTCTGCGCTTCTTCCATCTTGCGGCCGGCGGCTTCCATCTTCTCGCCGAATTCCTTCATCTTCGCGAGCTGGTCGTCGCCGCCGCCGGAGGACACGGCGGGCGCCGTCGCCGCCACGCCGCCCGCCATGCCGCCGATGCCCGAGGCCACCATGCCGAGGACCAGCGACACCACGAAGGCGCACACCACCACCACCGCCGTGTAGGGCAGCGCCTTCTCCTTGGGCCCCTGCATCAGCGCCTGCAGGCCGAGATGCAGCAGGTACAGCCCGTAGAGGCTGGCCAGCAGGATCAGCGGCGAAAGCATGGGCAGGATCTGCAGCGCACCGGCCAGCCAGCCCGGGGTGTAGGAATAGGCGGCCACCTTGAGCGCCTGGGCCATGTCCTGCCGGGCGCCGAAGCGCGGCGCCAGGGCGTTGATGATGAAGGCCACGGCATAAACTGCCACCAGCCCCATGGCGAAGGTGGCGAGCGCCATCGCCAGCCCCCCGGGGATGGGCATGCGCTGCGTGCCCAGCATGGGCACCGAAATGCCCACCAGGCTGAAGCCGATGAAGCCCGCCACGGCGCCGATGGCCGCCAGCGGAATGATGTAGCCGCGGTACAGCTCCGCGGCGGGGGTCTGCTCCCCGCGGATCACTTCCCACTCGGATCTGGGTTGCAGCAGGATCTTCTTGACGCGTTCGACGAGGTTCATTGCCCATCCTCCCGGTGACGTTGGTATTGGATCGCACGGTTCCCGACGCGCGGCCAGGCGATCCGCCGAATCACGGCCAGGTCGCCGCCCTGCCTTGCAGTCGATGGGTGCCAGTGTGCCACCAACGGGGGCGGCTCGGCATCCCCGGGTGGATGCTATGGTGCCGCCGCGGCGACGTCGATGGCGGCACGGCGCTCGTCCGCGTTCTTCGGAGTGGGCGCTGCGCCGCTCACGCCCTCCAGCAGGCTGATCACCTCCTTGTTCACCGAGCGGTGATGGGCGTCGGCCTGCTGCTTCAGCCATCGGTGCAGGGATTCCGGGACGTCGCGCAGGGTAAGGGAAGGCATCGGGCTTGATTTCAGAGTGACATCACGATGCCATCAAGAGGCGCTCGCCTGCGGCAATCGGAGCGTCGTCGGGGCGCCGGGGCCAACCACCTGGCCTACGACTGCGGCGCCAACACCAGTTCCGGCACCACCACCTCCCAGCGCTCGCAGCGCAGGCGGTCGCGGTATTCGGGCTCGGAATCCTCGCGGAGGCGCACGACGATGGCCACGACCCGGGCGGCGATGCAGGCCATGCCCGGCGGCAGCGTGCAAGCCCGGGCGAGGCGGCCGACGACGCGCCCTTGCTCGTCCACCAGTTCGCGCTGCTCCCCGTCCAGGCGCAGCCGCAGCGGGGAGCCAGGCACAAGCGCGGCGATGGCGCGATGCACCGGGTGCGCGGCCGCGCGGCGGCCGGCGTAGCCGAGATCCACTTCGGCCAGGGTCAGCCGGCGGTACTGCCGCGCCAGTTCCGGCGCCGGCGGCGCAAGCTGCACGGGCGCGCGCCGCAGCAGGCCGGCGGCCTCGGGCAGGGCGTCCAGCAGCGCGTGGCGCCCGTCCAGGCGCGCCAGGGCGAGGGTGGCGCGGGCGCGGGTCATGGCCACGTAGTAGAGGCGGCGCGGGGCGTCGGGGTCTTCGGCGCGGTCGACGCGATCCCAGCCGCCGTCCAGCACCGCCACGTGGTCGAACTCCAGCCCCTTGGCGCGGTGGGCGGTGAGCAGCAGCAGGCCGCCCTGGCGGCGGCGCACCTCCCGGCCCCATTCCGCCAGCCATTCCGTGAAATGGTCGATGGGCAGTTCGGCGCCGCCGGTCTCCAGGGTGTATTCCTGCACCGCCTCGCGCAGCAGTTCGAACCAGGGGCCGCCGGCTGGCGCGGCGCCCGGCGCCGGACCCGTCGCCCGGCCTGCATCGTGCGCGCCGTCCGTCGCATGCGCCCCTTCCGCCCCTTCGGCCAGGTGCGCGCCGCAAGCGCCCGCCGCCCCGTCCAGCCAGCGCTCCAGGGCGGCGGCGTCGATCAGGCGGGGCTCCCGCGCGAGCAGCCAGTCGAGCAGCGCCCGGGTTTCCCGCAGGCGCCAGAAGTTCGGTGCCTCCTCGTCGGCCATCTGCACCGCGATCCCGAGCAGTTCGCAATGGCTGCGCACGGGCTCCAGGTACTTCCATTCGCGGGCGATCACGGCGGTTCGCGCCCAGTCCCAGGCGGGAGCGAGGGCGGCGAGGCGCTGCAGCTCGGCCATCACCGCCACGGCCTGGGTCAGGGCGTCGGCGCCGGCCGACAGGACCTGGACGCGGCCCTGGCTCACCGCGTCCAGGCCGCTCCATTCGCCGCCGGCGGGCGTGGCGGCCCGCGCCCGGTCGATGGTGATGGGCTGCCCGGCCTTCATGCGCGCACGGGCCGGTGCGATGACCGCGTTGGCGGCGGCGATGATGTGGGCGCTGCTGCGGTAGTTCTCGGTGAGCCAGGCCGGTTTCGCCCCGTAGTCGGCCTCGAAGCGGCGGATGAACTCCACCGACGCGCCCTGGAAGGCGTAGATGTTCTGGTCGTCGTCGCCCACGGCGAACAGGCTCAGGCGCCGCTCCTCGTCGGCCAGCGTGCGACCCGCCAGCGCGGAGATCAGCTCGTACTGCTCCGGGCCGATGTCCTGGTATTCATCGACCAGGATCCAGCGGAAGCCGGCCATCAGCCGCTCGCGCTGGGCGCCGCCGTCCGGTTCCCGCTCCTCCGGCGGCAGGTCGTCGCCCTTGAGCCGCGCCACCGCTTGTAGCAGCACCGAGCGGAACGCCGCCTCGTCCAGCCTTTCCGCGCGACCGGCAAAGCTCACCCCCGCCAGGCGCATGGCCAGGGCGTGGCAGGTGAGCACGCTGACGCCGCGCGCATCGTCGCCGATCAGCTCCGCCAGGCGGCGCCGGATCTGCACCGCGGCGTGGCGGTTGTAGGCCAGCGCCAGGATGCCGTGGGGGTTGTCGCGGCGCACCCGCACCAGGTACGCGATGCGATGCACCAGCACCCGCGTCTTGCCCGAGCCCGGCCCGGCCAGCACCAGGACGTTGGTCTGCTCGCGCTCGTCGGCGACGATGCGCGCCTGCGCCGGATTGCGCAGCGACTCCACGATCTCCCGCCACGACTGCGGCGTGGTCTGGCGCGCCAGTTCCTTATCCCGCCCCGGCAGCCAGCGGCGCAGGAACTCCTCCTGTGCCAGGCAGAAATAGTCCATGGCCAGGCGCAGCGCCTCGGCCATGGCCTGCAGCCCGCGCCGGGCGTATTCCGCCATGACGTGGATGTGCACCACCTGCTCGTCGTAGTGGAGCTTGAGCGGGGCGAAATCGGCGCGGCCGAAACCGCGCCGCTCCTGGCCGAGGCGCAGCGTCATGGCGGGGCGGAACACCGCCAGCCCCTTGTTGAGGCGGATCACCTCCTGCTCGTGCAGCCACATCAGGGCGCGGTCCAGCAGGCGCGGCAGGTCCCGGGCCTCGGCCTTCAGCACCAGGTCGCCCTCCAGCGCCGCCAGCAGCCTGCCCAGGGTGGTCTCGGCGAGCAGGTCGACGCCCCGGGCGCCGGGCGGCAGACAGGAAAGCCAGTGCTCCAGCAGGCGTGCCGCGGCGGCACGGCGGCGCCGGGCGGTCTCGGCCAGCGCCGACCACTCGCGGCGCAGGCTCACCTGCACGGTTTCCGCGTCCAGGCGGCGCAGGCCCAGGCTGCCCGCGCCTCCGTCCTCGCTGCGGCCGTCGGCGGCGAGGCTGCGCAGGATGCGCCACAGCGTTTCCGGCAGGATGGGGTTGATGCACCCGGCGCCGTCCGACGACGCCCCGAGCGGGTTCGCCGCGGTCTCGGCGCGGTCCTCCGCGGTCTCGGCGCGGCCCGCCACCACGGGCCGGGCATGGCCCGCGTCCTTCAGCCGCTGGGCGGCGTGGCGCAGGTGCAGCACGCTTGCCTCGCCCCTGGCCAAATCGGGCGCCGCTTCGCGCAGGTCGTCGATCAGCGCTGCCTCCAGCGCCGCGGCCGCCTCCAGCCGCCTCGCCGACGAGCGTTCCACCCCGGCGTGGACGAAGGCGGTCAGCGCCGTGTCGTTGCTGGCGATGCCCAGCCGCTCCAGGTCGTAGAGGGCGGCGCGCACCTTCTCCGCGCTCAGGCCAGCCATGCCCATCAGCTCGTCGGTGGAAATGCCCTCGTCGGCGTCCGCGCCGATCAGCGCCTCCACCAGCGCCAGCAGGCGGCGGCGGTAGTCCTCGGCCATGGGGGCGCGCGCGAGCCTGGCGCGCGCCTCGTCCATCGACGCGACGCGCAGCGAGGACGGAAACACCTGCACCCGGTTTTCCTCCCGCGACAGCAGGGCTGCCTCTTCCAGCCAGGCGATGGCGGTGCGCACGCGGCTGTCGTCGGTGGCCGAATCGCGCTCGAAGTCGCCGTCCTCGTCTTCGGCGAGGATCTCGCCGGGGGTGGCCACCACTTCGCTGCCGCGTGCGACATCCCCGGACCGGCGGGCGGCGCCTGCGCCAGCGCGCCCACTGCGCTTGCGGTCGAGCCGGCGCAGCGCCCGCAGCACGGCCTGGATCTCCCGCTGGGTGAGGCGCGAGCGGGCCGACATGCCGAACTGCCGCTCCACATCGTCCGGCGTGTACAGCAGCACGCAGCGCGCCGCCTGGCGATCGCGCCCGGCGCGGCCCGCCTCCTGCAGGTAGTTCTCCAGCGAGCCGGGGATGTCGGCGTGGATCACCAGCCGCACGTCGGGCTTGTCGATGCCCATGCCGAACGCGTTGGTGGCGACGATCACCCGCAGTTCGCCGCGCAGGAAGCGCTCCTGCACGCCCTTCTTCGTCTCCGGCGGCAACTGGCCGTGGAAGTGGCCGGCGGCGAAGCCCTTGTCGCGCAGGAAGGCCGCCAGCTCCTCGGTTTGGCGGCGGGTGGCGCAATA
>JACQYB010000065.1 GCA_016208415.1 Betaproteobacteria bacterium
GGGGCGCCGCCGGCAAGTCCGCGCGGGAACGGGAATCCGGCGGCAGCGAAGCGCCGCGGCGGTCGCGGCGCGGGTGGTCAGAAAGCGACCGCCGCGGATGGAAAGCGACCGTCGGCAGCCGCGTGCCGGCCGCGGTTCGATCCCCCGGCCGGATCGTCGCGCCGGGTTCGGCCCATGTGTCGGCGCCGCGACTCACGAGGGCAGGCCGGCGCCCGGGCACAGCGCGGCGAGACGCTCCAGATCCTCCGGTCGGTCCACGTCCCACAGGGTGAGGGGTTCCGCGCGGCGCCAGCCGAGCGCGTCCAGGCGCCGGCGGGTCTGGGCCATCACCCGTTGCGTTCCCCAGTCGATGTCGGCGAAGGGCTCGCCGGCCGGCGTGCGCAGGCCGATCAGCACGTAGCCGCCGTCCTCGGCGGGGAAGACGACGGCGTCGTGGTCGTCCAGGCTACGTGCCGCCAGACGCAGGTGGGCGGGGGTCATGGCGGGGCAGTCGGTGCCGATGACGAGGGCGCCGGCCGGAGTGTGCGACTGGCGCAGCGCAGCCAGCATGCGCGCGCCCAGATCGCCCTTGGGCTGGTGGCGAACCGCCACGGAGCCGAAGGCGCGGCACAGCGCGAAGTCGGGATGGCGCGGATCGCCGGCGCACCACAGCGTCACCGGCCCCACGTCGGCCACCAGCGCCATGGCCACGGTGCGCTGCAACAGCCAGCGCTGCAGGTTCGCCGCGCCTTCGGCCCCCAGCGCCGGGATCAGCCGCGTCTTGGCCTGGCCGGGAATCGGCGCCCGCGCCAGGATGGCGACGCCGACGCGCGCCTCGGATTCAGGATTCGCGCGGGACATGGCCGTACTCGCGGGCGAGCCGCGCCGGATCGGCGCCGAGGAAATGGCGCAGGCGCAGCCGCCACATCAGCAGGATCGTCCGCCAGACGCCGTGCTTCTCCCAGCGGCGTCCCGAGGTCGTCACCCGCGCCGCGAGGCAGGCCGGGCGAGAGCGCCTGCGCAGCCGCTTCGACAGTTCGATGTCCTCCATCAGCGCGATGTCGGGAAAACCGCCGACCGCCGTGAAGCCGCGCCGCGTGACGAACATCGCCTGGTCGCCGGTGGCGATGCCGGTGAGGCGCGAGCGCCGGTTCATCAGCGCCGCGATGACCGGCAGCCAGCGGGAACGGCCCTCGATGCGCACGCCAAAAAACCCCCATTCGCGGCCCGTGCGCAGCGCCTCGGCGATCAGCGTCACCGCGCCGTCGGGCAACAGCGTGTCGGCATGCAGGAACAGCAGCACGTCGCCGGTCGCCAGCGTGGCGCCGGCGTTCATCTGGCTGGCCCGGCCGCGCGGTGCGGCGACGACGCGATCAGCCAGCGGTGTCGCGAGGGCAACGGTGTCGTCGCCGCTACCGCCATCGGCGACGATCACTTCCACGCCCGCCGCGCGCAACGGCTGCAAGGCCGTCAGCGCCGCGACGATCTGCACCGCTTCGTCCAGCACCGGCACGACGATCGTCATCGAAGGCGCAACGTTCACCGGGCCGGACATGCCGTCTCCCGCTCGACGAAGAGAAAATCGGCGAAGCCGGCATGGGCCGTCTCGCCGGTGTTGTCGGTATCCGAGGCCAGCGCCAGGCCGGTCAGGCGGCGCGGCGCGTGGCCGAAGGCGCGGGAAACGTCGGCCGTGACGTCACGCCGCTCCTCCACCCAGCGTCCGGCATCGGCCGCGCCGGTGCGCAGCACCAGCATGCGGGCGCGGTCGGTGTAGGCATTGGCCTGCCAGGTGCCGACCGGATGCGTGTTGTCCCAGACGTAGTTCACCGCCGCGTCCGGCACCTGGCTGCCGCGCAGCGAGCGTGCCAGCTTCAGCGCGAGGCTCGTGCCCAGGCCCAGCGTGTCGGGCGGCACCTCGAAACTCAGATAGACGCGCGCCGCGTAGTCGTCGCCGGACTTGTGTGTCATGTCGGCCGTCTTCAGCGGCGCATCGACGCGCCAGCGCCAGCACAGGATCGGCGTCTTCGCCAGGTCGATGTCCACCGGCCGCGCCAGCAGCGCCATGCTCTTCTCGGCGTGCGCCTCGACGCCCGGCACGCCGTCCCAGACTCGCAGGCCGTAGCGCGTCGGCGCGAAGTCCTTGTTGATGTGCTCGACCTGCCAGGGCGCGGGAATCGCGCCCGACTCCGGGAAGCGCCCGACCCAGACGGTCTCGCCCTGGACAAGCGAAGGCAGCATTGCGGCCGCAAGAAACACGCCGGGCCGCCCCAAGTGTTTCCTGGCCCGTTGAGTGGAGACCCCAGCGCGGCGAGGCTTTCGGGGTGGGCCCATTTACCCGCGCCGCCAGGCATGGAAACGTTCCACCCAGGCCAGCAGCTTCGCCGGCGCATGCGCCTTCTTCCAGACCCCGGCCGCGTACTTGTTGGCCTCGGCCAGGGTCGGGTAGATGTGGATGGTGCCGAGCATCTTGTTGAGCCCGATGCCGTGCTTCATGGCCAGCACGTATTCGGCGATCAAGTCGCCGGCATGCTCGCCGACGAGGGTGACGCCCAGTATCCTGTCCTTGCCCGGCGCGGTCAGCACCTTGACGAAGCCGTGGGCCTCGCCATCGGCGATGGCGCGGTCGAGGTCGTCGATGCCGTAGCGGCTCACCTCGAACGGAATGCCCTTTTCCTTCGCCTCCTGCTCGTTGAGGCCGACGCGCGCCACTTCCGGCTCGACGAAGGTGGACCATGGGATCACCCGGTAGTCGGCCTTGAACTTCCTGAACGGATCGAACAGCGCATTCACCGCCGCGTACCAGGCCTGATGCGCGGCGGTGTGGGTGAACTGGTAGGGGCCGGCCACGTCGCCCGCCGCGTAGATGTTCGGGTAGTTGGTTTGCAGGAACTCGTTGGTGTCCACCGTGCGCGAGGTGGCGACGCCGATGTCCTCCAGCCCGTAGCCCTTGAGGTTGGCGACGCGGCCGACGGCCACCAGCACGGCGTCGAAGGGGATGCGCGCGGCGCGCCCTTCGTGCTCGGCGACCAGGACCTTCTCGCCGTTGTCGACCAAGAACTGCTTGGCTTTGTGATCGACCAGCACGTCTATGCCCTCGGCGCGGAAACGCTGCGTCACCAGATCAGACACCTCCGCGTCCTCGCGCAGCATGATGCGCGGCAGCATTTCAACCTGCGTCACCCTGGCGCCCAAACGCGCGAAGGTCTGGGTCAGCTCGCAGCCGATCGGCCCGCCGCCCAGCACCACCAGCCGCTTCGGCAGCTCGCGCAGGGCCCAGACCGTGTCCGAGGTCAGGTAGCCCACCTCCTCGATGCCGGGAATCGGCGGCACGAAGGGCCGCGCGCCGGCGGCGATGACGATGCTGCGCGTGGAGAGCCGCTCGGTGGCGCCATCTTCGCGCGTCACCTCCACTTCCCAGGGCGAGACCAGCTTCGCCGTGCCCGTGATCACCTCCACGCCCAGCCCCGCGTAGCGCTCGGCCGAATCGTGCGGCTCCACTTCGCGCACCACCCGCTGCACGCGCTCCATCACGTCGGCGAAGCTAAAGTCAGCCGTAGCTGTACGGCAGCCGAATTCGTTCGCCCGCCCAACGTGGGAGAGAAACTTCGCCGAGCGGATCAGCGCCTTGGACGGCACGCAGCCGGTGTTGAGGCAGTCGCCGCCCATGCGGTGCTTCTCGATCAGCGTTACCTTCGCCTTCACCGCCGCGGCGATGTAGGCCGTCACCAGCCCGGCGCTGCCGCCGCCGATCACCACCAGATTGCGATCGAAGCGGCGCGGCCGGGTCCAGCGCGCGTAGACCTGCTTCGCCCGCACCGCCTCGACGATCTTCTTCGCGATCAACGGGAACACGCCGAGCAGCGCGAAGGAGATCAACAGCGCCGGCGAGACGATGCCGGCCAGCGAGTCGATGCGCGCCAGTTGCGTACCGGCATTCACATAGACGACCGTGCCGGCCAGCATGCCGAGCTGGCTGACCCAGTAGAACGTGCGCGCCTTCATGGCCGTGAGGCCGGACAGCAGGTTGATGACGAAGAAGGGGAACACCGGCACCAGCCGCAGCGTGAAGAGGTAGAACGCCCCCTCGCGCCGGATGCCCGCGTCGATGGCCGCCAGCCGCCCGCCGAAGCGCCCCGTCACCCAGTCGCGCAGCAGGAAGCGCGAGACGAGGAAGGCCAGCGTCGCGCCGATTGACGAGGCGAAGGACACGATCAGCGTGCCCCACCACAAGCCGAATACCGCCCCGCCGGCCAGGGTCATCAGCGTCGCGCCCGGCAGCGACAGCGCCGTCACCGCCACGTAGAGCGCGAAGTAGATCGCCGCCGCCAGCCACGGCTGCTCCGCGCGGAACGCCTCGATGGCGGCCTGCTGCGCCTTCAGGGTGTCGAGGCTCAGGTAGCGGCCGAGATCGAAAGCGAAGAACAGCCCCACGGCGGCGGCGATGACAGCGGCGAGCAGGATCTTGCGGAACGACAAGGCGATTCCTCCCGAACTTCGTCCCGACGGCGCATTGCCCGGGTCAGGCAATAGTCGTCCGGGGCGGGGGAAAGCTTACACCGAATGACGATTGGGCAAGCTTCGCGTGAAACTTGCCGGCTTGTTCATGATCGAAACCTGACTGCCCCTGATCGAGGAGACGAACCATGGCACTCAACACCGAGAAACAGGCAGCGAATAATCATGCTCTGGTGATGGTCTCCACCCGCAAGGGAGCGTGGTTGTATCACGGCGATGCCGCACGCAAGGACTGGCGCACCGACGGGCCGCACTTCCTGGGCCACATCATCAACCATGTGGTGCTCGACCCGCGCGACCGCCGCACCCTGCTCGCGACGGCGAAGACCGGCCACCTCGGTCCGACCGTCTTTCGCTCGACGGACTTCGGGCGAACCTGGAAGGAGGCGGCGCGGCCCCCGGCATTCGCCACGGCCACCGACGGCGCCATGGGCGGCACTGAGGGGCGCGCCGTCGACCACACCTTCTGGCTGACCCCGGGCCACGCCGACGAAGCCGACGTCTGGTACGCCGGAACCTCGCCGCCGTCCTCGTCGACCTGGAGCGGCTGTACCCGGGCATCCGCTTCCGCATGATCGACGAGCAGAACCGGATACGCGCCCACATCCGCTTCTTCGTCAACGGCGCGCAGGCCCGCGATCTCGCGCAGCCATTGCGCCCGACCGACGAACTCGTCATCGTCCAGGCGCTCAGCGGCGGCTAGACCAGGCTCATGTGCACCCGCTATGTCACTCCCGACCAAGCGGCCATCGAGCGCTACTGGCAGATCGGCCGCGACGACGGCAACCCGTGGCGCGGGCAGCGGGAGGTCTTCCCGAACAGCCTGGCGCCGTTCATTCGCGGCATCCGCGCGGCGGACGAGCGCCGGCGGGAACTGGTCGTCGGCCAGTGGGGGCTGATTCCCTGGTTCGCGAAGGCCGCGAAGCTGACCTGGTCGACCAACAATGCCCGAGTCGAGGAGATCGCGAACAAGGCCTCGTTCAAGCAGTCGTGGCTGCACGGCAAGCGCTGCATCATTCCGGCCTGGTCATTCGACGAGCCCTGCTGGGAGACGGGCCGCAACGTCTGGTGGCACTTTCGCCGCGCCGACGGCACACCCTGGGGATTGGCCGGCCTGTGGAACGCCTGGACGGACCCGGCGAGCGGCGAAATCATCCAGAGCTACACCATGCTCACCGTCAATGCCGACAGCCACCCGCTGTTCTCGCGCATGCACAAGCCCGATCCCAAACTGCCGCCGGACCGGCAGGACAAGCGCGGCGTCATCCCGATCGAGCTGACCGACGTCGACGCGTGGCTGCATGGCTCGACCGAAGACGTCCAAGCATTGATACGGGTGCCGCCTGCGGAAGCGTTCGATGCTGCGCCGGACAAGTGAGGGAGCAGCGGTCCCGCGTTACTTGGCGTGTCGCCACGGCTGACTCTTGCGCTGCCCGTGAAATCCGGGATACCTCAGTCAGACCCCAATTCTTGGCGGCCGCGGAAAGCTTGCATTGGAGGGGTGGGGCGAGGCCCGCTGGATGAAAAGGGTCGACCGGGGCAGGTGCTGGACGAGGCAGCGGATCGCGCCGAGAATCGGCCCATGGACATCCTCGCACATGGTCTCTGGGTAGGACTCGGCGTTGGATGGTTTTCGCGAACGAAGCCGGTGCCGCGTACGCTGGCCGCCGCCACGGTGGCCACGGGCGCGTTACCCGACCTGGTGCACTTGTTGCCGATCATTGCCTGGGTACTGTTCGGTGGCGGATCGATGGATGCCGTCCTGCGCTATGCCATTGCCGTGCCCGGCCTGGAGCCCAGCGTGCTGGCCTGGGCGGCGTCGTGGTCGCATCACCTGCATTGCACGCTGCACAGCGCGCTCATCGCCGGCAGCATCACGCTGCTCCTCCGTCCCTGGTGGCGCCAGGTCGGCCTGCCGTTGGCCGGATGGTGGTCGCATATCCTGATCGACGTGCCGACCCATTCCGCCGAGTTCTATCCGGTACCCGTGCTGTATCCGCTGACCATGCGCGGGTTCGATGGCCTGGCGTGGAATACCCCGTGGTTCATGGTGCTGAACTACAGCGCGATCGCCGTCTGCGCATTCGCGCTGTGGCGCCGGCGCACCTAGCTGCTCACAGATAGAACGATTGCCGCGTCCTGAACTAACTAACGCCCAGCGCCGATCAGCCCGCGCTACCCCACCAACCGGATCGGCTCCATCTCCTGCCCCTGCGGCAGCACGCGGCCGATCTGGCATGGCTCGGATAGCGGGTGTGATTCCGGTCAATAGTTGACTATATATACAGGGCGGGCTCAATAAGGATGTCACGTGAGTAGCGAAGCGGTGATCCGGCTGGGTTTCTTTTTCGGCATGCTGGTATTGATGGCGATGTGGGAGTCGCTTGCCCCGCGCCGCCGGCTTGCCACGCCCAAGCCTGCGCGCTGGATCGCCAACCTGGGCCTAGTCTTCGCGGGTACGGCCATCGTCAGGCTGATCGTCCCCATCACCGCGATCGGCATGGCCTTGCTCGCGCAGGAGCGCGGCTGGGGACTGCTCAACAATCTTGATCTGCCGAAGTGGCTGGCGCTGCTTGCCGGCGTGCTGATGCTGGATTTCGTGATCTACCTCCAGCACGTGATGTTCCACGCGGTGCCGGCCTTCTGGCGGCTGCACATGATGCATCACTCGGATATGGACTTCGACGTGACCACCGGGGTGCGCTTTCATCCCATCGAAATCGTCCTGTCCATGGGCATCAAGCTGGCGGCGATCGCGGTGCTCGGCCCTTCCGCCCTGGCGGTGCTGGTGTTCGAGGTCACGCTCAACGCCACCAGCCTGTTCAACCACGGCAACGTGCGTCTGCCGGCCGAACTGGACCGCGTGCTGCGCTTGTTGGTGGTCACGCCGGAAATGCACCGCGTGCACCATTCCAACATCGCGCGCGAGACCAACAGCAACTTCGGCTTCAATTTCCCTTGGTGGGACCGCCTATTCGGCACCTACCGCGCCCAGCCGGAGAGCGGGCACGAAGGCATGATCATCGGGCTCGACCAGTTCCGCGACCCCGGCAAGCTCGGCCTGCTCAGGCTGCTGGTACAGCCCTTCATGGGACAAACGGGCGACTACCCCATCAACCGGCGCTGAGGGAAGGAGGAAGACAAATGAGACTAGCCAATGGATATACGCGCTTCACCGGCATCGCGCTCATCCTGGGCGGTGTTCTGCCCATCGTCGGCATGGCCATCCGCCCGCTGCTCGTGGAGCAGAACTTCAATTTCCAGCCAACGGACTTCGAGACCATCAACGCCCACCACGCGATCTGGATTGTTTCCTACCAGGTCATGGTGTTCGGACTGTTCGTGCGCCTGGCAGGGCTGGTCGCGCTGGGCAGCCTCCACGCCCACACCCTGGCGCGCACGGTGGTTTGGCCGGGAGTGGCGATCGCAATGGCGGCGATCGTGGTCAACGGGATCAGCGCCGGCTACTACATGCACATGGGTTTCTGGGGCGCGGATCAGTTGAAGGCCGCGACCGATGCCACCAAAGGCGCATTTCTCGACAGCATCCGGCCGGGCAGCGAACTGATGATCTGCCTCGAGCGCATGGCAAAGATGTTTTTCAGCCTCGGTTTGACCGTGCTCGGGGTGGGGCTCGCGCTGGGCAAGGTCGTCCCCCGCTGGCTTGGCGTGGCGGGAGCGGCGATCGGCATGACGGGGATGATGGCCCTGTTTGCCATGCCGTTCAGCCATACGGTGTTCATCCCGTTCGACATCGCCATCCTCGCATGGTTGGTAGTGCTGGGCGCCCTGGTCACCCGGGGGATCGAACAGGAGCCGGCCCCCTAGCCCAGGTTTCCCGGCGGCGGGGTCGAGAATCTTCGAGGTGCGGGGTCGAGGCGACACGGGTTTCCGGAACCGCAAATCGCCCCACCAACATCAACATTCACACCACCAGGCTGATCGGCTCGATCTCTTCCCCCTGCGCCACCACGCGCCCGATGCCCGCGGCTTGCGAGTAGCCTAGCTTGCGCAGTTCGGCGACGCAGGCGTCGGCGGTTTCGGCGGGGACGCTGGCGAGGAGGCCGCCAATAATGCACACATCTCAGTGCATCTTGCATGCATACATTCTTGGAGAGCAAGGTGCCGACAACCGTCCGTTTTGCCCCTGACAAAGCCCGCAAGGCGACCAGCGTCTCTCTCAATGAGACCCTCCCATACCGGCCGACACCCTGAATCCGGCGTTGCGGATCGGGGGCGAGCGGGTCGTCATGCTCACCCGGTTCACGGCGGCCATGCCGGCGCCGATCCTGAAACTGCCGGTGCACGACCTGGCCGACCGGCGCAACGACATCACCGCCGCCGTGGACCTGCTGTTTCAGGGTTTCCAGGCGCCGCCGGGCGGGCGGCCGGGGCGGACCGGTTGCGCCGGTTGATGACGTAGTCCGTGACCTCCCCGCGGAAAGGCAGCAGCAACATGCCGGGCAGGCGTGCCACCTCGCGCGGATCGGCATGGCCGCGGATGCCGAGGCTCATGCCGGCGTGCCCGGCGCGCGGCTGGTCGCGGTAGGTGCCGAACAGCCGGTCCCACCAGGGCAGGTTGAAGCCGAAATTGGAGTTGGCCTCGTCGTCCTCGACGCAATGGTGCACCCGGTGCATGTCCGGCGTGACCACGAAGCCGCGCAGGATCCGGTCGAGCCTGGCCGGCAGGCGGACATTGCCGTGGTTGAACATGGCTGTGGCGTTGAGCAGCACCTCGAAGACCACCACTGCGGCCACCGGAGCGCCGACCACCACGATGGCGGCAAACTTGATGAGCATGGACAGCACGATCTCCAGCGGGTGGAAGCGCGTCCCGGTGGTCAGGTCGTAGTCCGGGTCGGCGTGATGCACCCGGTGCAGGCGCCACAGCGCCGGCACGGCGTGCACCATCACGTGCTGCAGCCAGATGACGAAGTCCAGGGCGATCACCGCCAGGGGCATGGCGACGGCGAGCGGTACCTGGAAGTGGTGGATGAGCCCCCAGCCCCTGGCGGCGCAGAAGGCCGCCACCCCCGCCCCCGCCAGGGGGAAGATGATCCGCAGCAGCACCGTGTTGAGCGCCACCAGGCCCAGGTTTGCCGGCCAGCGCAGCGCGCGGGAGAGCGTCAGGGCGCGCCGCGGCGCGGCAAGCTCCCACAGGGCCACGGCGGCGAAGACGCCGGCGAAGAAGCCGAGCCGGATGGCCGGTTCGTTGGCGAGGAGGAATCGTTCGAAGTCCACGGAGCCCTCAGCAACAACTGCCGACCTTGGCGTCGGCGGCGGGAGCGTCGAAGGGCATGACCGCCCCGCAGCCGGCGAAGATCCCGTAGTGGCGCGAGAAATCGCCGTGGAAGTCGAAATGGGGCGCGAAGCGCGTCTGCGCCAGCATGCGCCAGGTGTTGCCGCAGACGGGGAACATCCTGCCCGCCTCCATCCGGTGGTGCTTGTCGAACACGAGGCGATGCGGATGCTGCGCGATGCTGCCGCGATAGACGACGGCCTGGCCGTGGTCCTCGCAGGCATCCTCCAGCCCGTCGAGCCGGAACAGGCGCCAGGTGGCGGAATGGAAGGCGATGCCGCCGGCGCGCCGTTCCAGATCGGGATCGGTGATCGCCAGCGGGCGGTCGGCGAGCAGGCGCGGGTCGGCGAAGCCGCAGCGCTGAGCCACACGCAGGAAGTCCTTCCAGTAGAGCGCGCCGCCCAGGCACTCGCCGTAGAGCACCGGGTCGCCGCGCACCGCCTCGGGCACGCGGCGGTCGGCATGGACGTCGGAGAAATGGAACTCGCCGCCCGGCTTGAGCAGGCGACGCACGCCCGCGAGCACCGCCTCCTTGTCCGGCGAGAGATTGACCACGCAGTTGGACACCACCACGTCGAAGCTGCCGGCCTCCAGGCCGAGTTCGTCGAGGCGCTCGATATAGCCCTGCAGGAAGCGCACGTTGTCGAAACCGAAGACCTCCGCGTGATGCGCCCGGTGACGCTGCGCCACGGCCAGTTGTTCGTCGGTCATGTCTACCCCGACGACTTCGCCGGACGGCCCGACGAGCTGCGCCAGGGCATAGACGTCGCGCCCCGCGCCGCAGCCCAGATCGAGCACGCGGCAGCCTTCGAGCAGCTCCGGGCAGACCAGGCCGCAGCCGTAGTAGCGCTCCAGCACTTCCGGGTGGATGCGCGCCAGCAGCGGCCTGAGCCAGGCCGGTACGGCATCGGCGTCGCAGCAGGCGGAGGTGCGCAGGTCCTTGCTGGAACGCAGCCGATTGCCGTAGTAGTCCTTCACGAGTTCGTGCATGGGTTCTCCTGTGGCGAAGGGGTGTCCAGCGCGCCGCCGCAACTGCTGCCCTGGCCGGCGGTGCAGCCGTAGCAGTGGCCGGCGACGCGGATCGGGCGATGCGCGAAATCGTGATCGAGCAGTGCGCGGAGGTGGACCGGCGCGTCGGCGCCGCCCAGGGGCAGGCCCAGCATCTGGTTGAAATCGCAGTCGTGGACGAAGCCCTGCCAGTCCACCGAGACCAGCGTGCGGCACATCGCGCCCGGCAGGTTGTCGTCGCGGTGCGCGCCCTTGAGCAGGCGCATGTAGGCGTCGAACTCACCGCGCGAGACCAGGGTGCTGCCAAAGCGCCGGATGGGCATGTTGGCGAGCGCGAACAGCCGGTTGAAGACGATGCCGTGGCGCACCGCCAGTTGTTCCTTGTAAGCCGCCTCCAGGCGGTGCTGGTCCGGCGGCAGGCCGGCCCCGCCCGGGTTGTAGACCAGGTTCAGCACCCGGGCGCTGGCGGGCAGGCCGTAGCCCAGGTCGTTGAGCCGGCGCAGGCCCGCCAGGCTGGCTGCGAACACGCCCCCGCCGCGCTGGCGGTCCACGTTCTCCTCCAGGTAGCAGGGCAGCGAGGCGACGATCTCGACCTCGTGGGCGGCGAGGAATGCGGCCAGATCCTCCTCGCCCGGCTCCTCCAGGATGGTGAGGTTGCAGCGGTCCATGACGTGCAGGCCCTGGGCGCGGGCGGCGACCACCAGAGGCCGGAAGCCCGGGTTCAGCTCCGGTGCGCCGCCGGTCAGGTCCAGGGTGGAGACGCCCTGGCGGCGGGCGAAGCGCAGCAGCAGTTCCATGGTCTCCCAGGCCATCTGCTCGGTGCGCTTCGGGCCGGCGGCCACGTGGCAGTGCAGGCAGGACTGGTTGCAGCGGTAGCCGAGATTGGCCTGCAGGGTCTCCAGCCGGCCGCGGCGCAGGGGCGGGAAGTCGCTGTCGAGGAGCAGCGGCAGGGTGTCGTGCATGGGATGTCTCCGGGGTGTGACGCTTGGTCGGCGTGGCGGGCGAATCCTTACACTGCGGAAAGGCTGCTTATGTCGGGGATCTGGCCGCGGCGGTCCTCGCCGTGGGAGCGCGGGCGGTGCGCGAGGCGCAGCGGACCACGGCAGTGACGTTGAGGCACTGGTCCGGTACAGTAGCAAATATCCGATCATTTCAGGCAGGCGGCGATGGACCAGGAAGACATCGACGTTGTCTTGCAGCGCATGGTGGATGTGATCGTGCGCGAGGCCGACCCGGACACGATCATCCTGTTCGGATCGAGGGCGCGAGGGACGGCTCGGGCGGACTCCGATGTGGACTTGCTGATCGTGGAACCCGAACCCTTCACTCGCACCCACAGCCGGATCGACGAGTCCGCACGACTGCATCTGGCGCTGCGTCGTTTCCCCGTCTCCAAGGATCTGCTTCTCTATAGCCGGGACGAGTTCGACGCATGGAAAGATACGCCCGGGCATGTCATCACCACCGCCCGGAAGTGCGGCAGGGTTCTCCATGCCCGATGCTGACCGGATCCGGCGAATGCTCCTGGCCGCGCAGCGCGATCGGGATGCGCTGGTCGCGATGGGCGACAGCCTGCTCGTGGCCGATGCGATCTACGGGTTCCACGTCCAGCAGTCGATCGAAAAGGTACTCAAGGCATGGCTCCTGGCGTGCGGCCGGGAATACCCCTTCACGCACGACCTTGGGCGGTTGATCGGGCTGCTCGAAGATGCCGGTGAAGACGTCATGCCCTTCCTGAATCTCGTCCGCTTCACGATCTTTGCGGTCCAGGCCCGCTATGAGGGCGTGCTCGACAGCGAGCCCGCACTCGACCGTGCCGACGCACTTCGGAAGGTGGATGCACTCGTCGCATGTGTTCGCCAGATCGCGCACGCACGCCAGACCTGACCGGAATCCGGTTCAGCCCCCCGTCTCCCCCCGCTCCAGAAACTCCTCCCACCCGTACTCGGCGATCTTGGTGCGCAGGGTGAGCCGCGTGATGCCCAGCACCTTCGCGGCCTGGGTCTTGTTGCCGCGGCAGGCGGTGAGTACGCGGCGGATGTGGCGCTTCTCCACTTCGGCCAGGGAGGAGGTCTCGTCGTCCCCCGCCGGGGCGGCAGCGCGGCCGGCGGCGGTGATCTCCTTGGGCAGGTGCAGGGCCGCGATGGTGTCGCCGCCGCACAGGATCAGCGCCCGCTCCATGACGTTGCGCAGTTCGCGCACGTTGCCCGGCCAGGCGTACTGGCGCATCAGCGCGCCGGCCTGGGGGTCGAGGGCGGGGGCGGGCATGCCCATCATGCGTGCCGCCTCATCCAGGAAGCGCCGCCCCAGGGGGGCGATGTCCTCGGCTCGCTCGCGCAGCGGCGGCATCTCGATGCTGCCCACGTTGAGCCGGTAGTAGAGGTCCTCGCGGAAGCTCCCGGCCTTGACCATGGCGGCCAGATCGCGGTTGGTGGCGGCGACGAAACGCACGTCCACCTGCAGTTCCTTCTGCCCCCCGACGCGGCGGAAGGTCTGGGTCTCGATGGCGCGCAGCAGCTTGGGCTGCAATGTGAGGGCCAGATCGCCAATCTCGTCCAGGAACAGGGTGCCGCCGTCGGCCAGCTCCAGCAGTCCGCGCTTGGCCGCTTTGGCGTCGGTGAAGGCGCCGCGCTCGTGGCCGAACATCTCGGACTCCAGCAGGCCCTCAGCCAGGGCGGAGCAGTCGAGCGTCACCCAGGGTCCGCCGGCGCGGGGGCTGAGACTGTGGATGGCCTGGGCCACCCGCTCCTTGCCGGTACCGGATTCGCCGCGGATGAGCACCGGCACGCGTGGCGCCGCGGCCAGGCGGCGGGTAATTTCCACCAGCTTGAGGAAGGCCGGGCTGGCGCCGATCATGCCCTCCAGGGCGGCGGGCTGGGCGGCGCTGATGCGCAGGCGCTCCACCTCCAGGCGCAGGCTGCGAGTCTCCAGGGCGCGGCGCACGATCTCCTTCAGGTCGTCCAGCTCGAAGGGCTTGTTGAGGTAGTCGTAGGCGCCGGCCTTGACGCAGTCGATGGCGGTGCGCACCTCGGGGAAAGCGGTCATCACCACCACCAGCGCTTCCGGGTCGGCGTCGCGCAGGGAGCGCAGCACCTCCAGGCCGTGCATGTCCGGCAGGTGCAGGTCCAGCAGAGTCAGTTCGTAGTTGCGGCGGCGGGAAAATTCCAGACCGCCGCCGCCGTCCTCGGCCAGGTCCACCTGGTAGCCCTGGCGCTCCAGGACGTCCTTGAGGGTGACGCGGATGGTGGTGTCGTCTTCGACGACGAGGATGCGCTCAGGCATGCTGGGGGGCTCCTTGCGTGGCGGCCGGCGCCACCGGCCACACCAGCTCGAGGCAGGTTCCGTGCCCTGGTGTGCTGTCCACGAAGATCTCGGCGCCATGCTGGGTGGCGATCTTCTTCACCACCGCCAGGCCCAGCCCGGAGCCGTCGGCGCGGGTGGTGTAGAAGGGGTCGAAAATGCGTGCCTGGACCTCGGGCGCGATGCCCCCGCCGCTGTCGCGCACGCAGAAGCGCACCCGCGGGGCGGGCGGGCCGCCCTCCACCGGCCCGTCGCCCGCCAGGCAGTGGCCGACGCGGATCTCGCCCCCGCGCGGCATGGCGTGGATGGCGTTGATCACCAGGTTGAGCAGCAACTGCTTGAGCTGGCCGGGGTCGGCCCACAGTTCCGGCGTCTCGCCGCAGCACGGGGCGTAGCGCACCGCCACGCCGCGGGTCTTGGCCTCCCTGCGCGTCCACAGCAGCACGTCGTCCAGCACCTGGTCGAGGCGGCAGGCCACCGGGTGCATCTCCTGGGGCGCGGCGAAGCCGTGGAAGGTGCGCAGGAAGCGCGACAGCCGGTCGATCTCGCCCTCCACCCGCATCAGGTATTCGCGCTGGCGCCCGCTCAGGTCTTCCTCCAGCAGCATCTGCACCACCGCCTTGATGCCCGCCAGGGGGTTGCCGATCTCGTGGGCCAGGCCCATGGCGATCTCGCCCAGGGTGGCCATCTTCTCCATCTGGAACACCTGCCGGTCCAGCTCGCGCCGCTCCTCCTGCTCGCGCTCCAGCTCGCGGGTGCGGGCGCGCACTTCGTCTTCCAGGCGGTCGCGGTGGGCGGCAAGCCGAGCCACCAGCTCGTCCAGGCGCGCCGCCATGGCGTTGAAACGCCGCCCCAGGTCGGCGATCTCGTCGTTGCCGCGGATCTCCACCCGGTGGGCGAAATGGCCCAGGGCGATCTCCTCGGTCTCCTCCGCCAGCAGGGTGAGCGGGCGCAGCAGGCGGCGTGACAGCCACAGCCCGCCCAGGGCGGTGACCAGCAGGCTCAAGGCCAGCACGCCGTAGAGCAGGTAGAGGTTGAACACCGCCTCGAAAAGCCGCTGCTTGGGGAAGGCCAGAGCCACGGACCAGCCCATGGAACTGTCGCTGCGGTCGGCCAGGGTCTCGCCGATGGCGATCGGCGCGTAGGCCACGATCCAGTCGCCGGCCACCTCCGTGCCCTGCTGCCCCCCCACCACCCGGGACAGCAGCGGCCGGGGCAGGAAGGTGGCCAGGGTCTCCACCGAGCGCATGCCGGCGGATTCGTCTTCCTTCGCCTCGACGGAGCGCGAAAGGTAGAAGCCCGAGCGGTCGAAGAGGTAGGACACGCCCCCGCGTCCGCCGGCCATCTGCTGGATCTGCTCCAGGATGTAGGCGGCGTGCAGATTGACGATGAGCAGGCCGCGCTTCTCGCCGCCGCGCCCGGCGATGGGGGTGGCGAAGCGGATCACCGGGCGCTCCGGCACCTCCACCTGGCCACGCTCCACGTTCAGGTCCAGGGGCGAGACGTAGACCTGGCCCGGGGCGTGGGCCAGGCCCTCGTGGACGTAGTAGCGGTCGGACTTGTCCTGCAGTTCCGCCTCCGGCACCACGTAGGGCTTGCCTCTGCGCCGATCCACCCGCGCGCGCTCGCGCCCGGCGGCGTCCAGGAAGCGCACCTGGTAGATGTAGGGATAGGCGCGGGCGAAGGCGGTGTAGTCGCGCTCCAGCCGTTCGCGGGCCTGGGAGGGGAAGCCGCCGTCCTCCCATGGCAGGCTGTCGGCCAGGTCCTGCAGCAGGGAGGAACTGGCCAGGTAGAGCAGCTCCGTGGCCAACTGGTCGAAGAAATGGCCCATGCCCGCGGCCCGCCCGCGCACCTCCTGCTCCAGGTGGTGCAGGGTTTCCTGGCGCAGGGTCTCCAGGGAGGAGTAGATGCCCACCAGGCCCGCCACCGTCACGGGGATGCCCGCCGCCAGAAGGAAGGCGACGTAGATGCGGGAGGAGAGGCCGCGAAAGCGGGCGAGCCATTTCATCCTTGATTCCTCGGTTGACCGCTCGTTTTCCCTCGGGAGGCCGCATGGAGTTTGAGGTCTGCGCCTTCGCTCAAGCTCACCGGATGGGTGAGTCCGCTACGCGCCCGATTGCGCGCCTGCCGGGCCGTCTGGCGGCGTTGCGCATCAAAGCGGGGGGCGGCCCCGCGGCCTCGTCGCGCCTTGCCAGCCGACGGATGCTACCAAACCCGGGCTCGCGCGGGAGCGCAGTCGCGCGGATGGCGGCCATCGCCGGCATCGCCGGATCGGCCTCGAAGGGCGAGCGGGTGAATCCCGACGGCGGCGGCTGCATCCGGGCCGCCGAGTGCCTGCACTGCATGTTCCGGCCTGGCCCCGGGCTGGACCCGGGTTTGGGGATGTATCCTGTGGCCGTTGGACCGAAAAACCTCTCTTGACGCAGAGAACGCGGAGAAACGATGAGAACACGGAGCGTTGCGAGGCAAGTCCCGTTCAACCGGCGGGTGAGTGTCCGTTCTTGCTCTGCGGCCTCCATGTCTCTGCGATCTCAGCGTTGAAAGAGGTTCAACTGCGGTTTCAAGGTTGAACGGGAAGGAAACGAACCATGGGCAAGTGCCTGCAGGACAAGGTGGTGGCCGTGACCGGCGCCTTCGGCAACCTCGGCATGGCGGTGGCGCAGGCCGCGGCGGCGCGCGGCGCTCAGGTGGCGCTCGTCGTTCGCGCGCCGGCGGCCGGGGCGCCGCGGCTGCCCGCCGCCCTCGCCGGCGCGCTGGTGCTGGGCGGCGTGGATCTCGCCGTGTTCGATTCGGCCCGGGCGGCGATGGAAGCGGTGGCCAGCCGGTTCGGCGGACTGGACGCGCTGGTGAATGTGGCCGGCGGCTTCCGCTGGGAGACGCTGGAAGGCGGCGACCTGGCGACCTGGGACTTCCTCTACCACATGAACCTGAGAACGGCGGCCACGGCCTCCAAGGCGGCGCTGCCCCACCTGCTGTCACGCGGGGCGGGGCGCATCGTCAACATCGGCGCCGGGTCGGCCGTGCGGGCGCAAGCGGGGATGGGCGCCTACGCGGCGTCCAAGGCCGGCGTGGCGCGCCTGACCGAGGCGCTGTCGGAGGAAGTGAAGGACCGGGGGATCACGGTCAATGCGGTGCTGCCGAGCATCATCGACACGCCGCAGAACCGCGTCGACATGCCGGACGCCGACTTCTCCCGCTGGGTCCCGCCCGAAGCCATCGCCGACGTGATCATGTTCCTGCTGTCGGAGCGGGCGCGGGCCGTCACCGGCGCCCTGATCCCCGTGTGCGGCCGGTCCTGAGCGGCGCCGTCCGCGATCAACATCCAAGCGCCGCCGTGCGCGCATCCGCGAGCAGCCCCGTGGGAGCGGGCTTGCCCGCGAGGCGGCGGCTGAAATCGCGGGCAAGCCCGCTCCCACAGCGGGGCGCGTGCTTCACGCCGGCCGGCCACCACGTCCGGACAGCCACTTCAGCAGTGCGCCGTAGAGCACGTCCGGATCCACCGGCTTGCCCACGTGGTCGTTCATGCCGGCGTCGAGGCAGCGCTGGCGGTCGTCGTCGTAGGCATTGGCGGTCATGGCGAGAATGATGGTGTCCTGGCGGCCCGGCAGGCGGCGGATGGCCCGGGTGGCTTCCAGCCCGTCCATGACCGGCATCTGCACGTCCATGAGGATCAGGTCGTAGGGGGTCTGGCGGGCCATCTCCACCGCCTGGGCGCCGTTGTCCGCCACATCCACCGCCAGTCCGGCCTCGGCCAGCAGTTCCCGCGCCACCTCCTGGTTGACCAGATTGTCCTCCGCCAGCAACAGGCGGGCACTGCCGTATTCCCGCGCCAGGATTTCCTCGGCGTCGCAGCGGCCGTGGTCGGCGGCAAGCGTTGGCACTACGCCGCCGCCCGGCCCGAGGCGGGCGGTGAACCAGAAGGTGCTGCCGTCGCCGGGATGGCTCTGCACCCCCACCTCGCCGCCCATCAACTGCGCCAGCCGGCGGCTGATGGCCAGCCCCAGGCCGGTGCCGCCGTACTTGCGGGTGGTGGAACCGTCGGCCTGTTCGAAGGCATTGAACAGCCGCGCCTTCTGCTCCTGGGTGATGCCGATGCCGGTGTCGACGACCTCGAAGCGCACCAGCACGTCCGCGCCCTGGTCTTCCACCCGCTGCGCGCGCAGGGTGATGCCGCCGCGCTCGGTGAACTTGACCGCGTTGCCGGTGAAGTTCAGCAGGATCTGGCCCAGCCGCAGCGGGTCGCCGCGCAGCGTGCCGGCCAGGGCGGGATCGATGTCGGTGCGGATATCCAGGCCCTTGGCCCGGGCGTCTTCGCGCACCAGTTCCACCACGGTTTCAAGGGTGCGCGCCAGTTCGAAGTCCGTGTGCTCCAGGCTGAGGCGGCCGGCCTCGATCTTGGAGATGTCCAGGATGTCGTTGATGATCTGCAGCAGGTGGTTGGCCGCCTCCGAAACCTTGCGCAACTGCGCCTGCTGGCGCGGCTCGGCGATTTCGCGGCGCAGCAGGTGGGCCAGCCCGATGATGGCGTTCATGGGCGTGCGGATCTCGTGGCTCATGTTGGCCAGGAAGGTGCTCTTGGCGCGGCTGGCGGCTTCGGCCGCCTCGCGGGCGGCGGCCAGTTCCACCGTGCGCTCGGCCACCAGTTCTTCCAGGTGGTGACGGTGGCGGTCCAGTTCGGCGCCCACGCGCTTGCGCTCGGTGATGTCCTCCAGCACCGACAGGTAGTGGGTGATGTGCCCGTCGGGCTGGCGCACCGGCGAGATGCGGGCGAATTCGATGTGGACGGTGCCGTCCTTGCGCCGGTTGATGAACTCGCCCTGCCACGTCCTGCCCGCCCGCAGGCCTTCCCACAGCGCGGCATAGGTGGCGGTGGGCGTCTGCCCGGAATGGAACATGCGCGGATTGCGGCCCAGCACTTCGGCGCGCTCATAACCGCTGATGTGGGTGAAGGCTTCGTTGACGTGCTCGATGCGCCCGTCCAGGTCGGTGATGACCACGCCGTTGGGGCTCTGCTCCACCGCCAGCCACAGCTTGCGCAACTGCTCCTCGGCCAGCACCCGCTCGGTGATGTCGTACCAGATGGCGGTGAGGTAGCGGCGGCCGCGGATGTCGAGGACGCGGTTGCTGACGTGCACGTCGCGCACTTCGCCGTCCTTGCGGCGATGGCGTGTTTCGAAGCTGGCGCCGCCTTGTTCGACCACCGCCTGCAGGTGTTGCCGCACCTGCTCCGGTGTCTCGCCGGCGCACACATCGGCCAGCGCGAGATGGGCGAACTCGAGGCGCGAGTAGCCCAGCGCGTTGCAGGCGGCATCGTTGAACTCCACGAAGCGCTGGCTATCCACGTCGATCAGCACGATGCCCTCGGCGGCCTGGTCGACGATGGCGCGGAAGCGCTGTTCGCTCTCCTGCAGCGCCCGGTCGCGGCTCTGCACCGCCTCGGCCATGCGGTCGAAGCTGCGTGACAGGGCGGACACCTCGTCGGCGCCGCCGTCGGCGCTGCGCACCGTGTAGTCGCCCCCGGCCAGGCGCTCGGCGGCGCCTTCGAGGCGACCGAGGCGGCGCGTCACCAGCCGCGTCATGAGCAGGCCCGTGGCCAGGAAGAGGATGGCATAGGCGACCAGGTCGCCGGCCATGCGGCCGAGCCACAGCGCCATGGCCCGTTGGCGGATGTCGCCCAGCGGGATCTTGATGCTCATCACCCCGCGCAGCTCGCCCACCCGATAGCCATACGCCGCGCTGTAGCGCTCCCGGATCGTCGCCGGGGCATCGTCCGCATCGCCATGGCATTTGAGGCAGTATTCCTCGGTCCAGATGGGCGCCGTGAAATGGTAGTAGCGGCTGCGATCGCGCCCCTTGATTTCCGCCACCCGCTCGGCGGCCCGTGGGTTGGCGCGAAACCAGGCCATGGCCTCGAGTTCGGCGGCGTCCGCCTGGTTGTCCGGGTTGCGGGGGCGGTCCGAGACGTTGTTGAAGCTCAGGCCGCTCTTCGACCAGTTGGGAAAGTCGCGGGCAATTCGCGACAACGCATGGGCCGGCAGGAAGCCAATGGTCCGGTCGGTGACGGGCAGGCCGCTGGCGAGGAACTGCCGGTGGTAGACCCGCCGCGTGGCCATGAGCGTGGCGCGCAGGTTCAGCGCCTCGGAATGCATGGTCTCGCGGCTGTACTCCTCGATCTCATGGTAGTGCCAGGCCAGTTTCACCATCAGCGAAACCAGCATGAGGGCGCCCAGCCAGAGCCAGATTCGGGTCTGCAGTTTCATCGGCTTTCCTGCCGCCTTTCCTCGGTCAAAGCACGCCCTCCCGGCGGCTGCCCGGGGCGCACGCGGCTTGCGTCTTTGCCCCCGCGGCCAGCCACTTCAGCAGCACCTCGTAGAGCCGGTCCGGGCTGATGGGCTTGGGCACATGCTCGTTCATCCCCGCCTGCAGGCATCGGTCCCGGTATTCGTCGAAGGCGTTGGCGGTCATGGCCAGGATGGGTACGTCCCCCCGTCCCGGCAGCCGGCGAATGGCCCGCGCGGCCTCCAGGCCGTCCATGACGGGCATCTGGATGTCGAGCAGGATGAGGTCGTAGTCCTGGCGCCGCGCCATGTCCACGGCCTGGGCGCCGTCGCCGACGATGTCCACCCGCAGCCCCGCGTCGGCGAGGATTTCCCGCGCCACCTCCTGGTTCACCGGGTTGTCCTCGGCCAGCAGCAGGCGCGCGCCGCCGTGGCGCTTCGCCAGCAGCCGTTCCGCGCCGAGCTTGCCGCCGTGGCCGGGGGTGTCCACCGCCATGCCGGGGCCGCAGCGGGCGTCCTTGCGCAGGCGCACGGTGATCCAGAAGTCGCTGCCGGCGCCGGGGCGGCTGTCCACGCCCACGTCCCCGCCCATGAGGCGCGCCAGCCGCCGGTTGATGGCCAGGCCCAGGCCGGTGCCGCCGTAGCGGCGGGTGGTGGAGCTGTCGGCCTGTTCGAACGCATTGAACAGCCGCGCCTGTTGCTCCCGGCTCATGCCGATGCCGGTGTCGAGCACGTCGAAGCGGATGAGGGCGTCGTCGGGGGTCTCGTCCAGCAGGCGGGCGCGCAGCACCACGGAGCCTCTTTCGGTGAACTTGATGCCGTTGCCCACGTAGTTGAGCAGGGCCTGGGTGAGGCGTGTCTCGTCGCCGATGACGGTGGGCGGCAGGCTCGGGTCCATCTCGACGGCGAACTCCAGCCCCTTGGCCCGCGCCCGGTCGGCGACCAGGGTGGCCACGTGGCGCCCGAGTGTGCGCACATCGAATGGCACATCTTCCAGCACGAACTTCCCCGCCTCGATCTTCGACAGGTCGAGGATGTCGTTGATGATGGACAGCAGGTGCCGGGCCGAGCGGTCGATCAAGGCGAGTTTTTCACTCTGGTAGGGCGTGGGCGCGTGGCGCTGCAGGAGGTGGGTGAAGCCGATGATGGCGTTCATGGGCGTGCGGATCTCGTGGCTCATGTTGGCCAGGAAGGCGCTCTTGGCGCGGGTGGCCGCCTCGGCGTCCACGGCGCGGCGCTCCAGTTCGGCGTTCTGGGCCGAGATGCGGCTCTCCCACAGTTCGCGTTCCCGGTTGTCCAGCACCACGGTGCGCACCCCCAAGGCATGGCCGTCGGCTCCCATGCGCAGGGAATTGAGCACCACCGGCAGGGGCGTGCCGTCCTTGCGCACCAGATCCACCTCCAGGTTGGCGGCGTGGCCGGCCTCGCCCACGCGGCGCAGGTGTTCCCGGAAGGCCGGCAGGCTGTGGGGGGCGACGATCTGGTCGAAGCGTAGCCGGCCGGCGAAGTCCTCGCGGGCATGGCCGAGCCAGCCCAGTTCCGTGTCGTTGATGTTGGTGATGCGCCCGTCGGCGTCCAGGGAGTGGTAGCCGCAGGGGGCGCTGTTGTAGAGGTCGGCGTATTCGCGGGCGCGGGCCTGGGCAATGGCCCTGGTCTCGTCGAGCTGGATGGTGCGTTCGGCCACCAGGCCTTCCAGGTCGTGCTGGTGGCGGGACAGTTCGTCGGCGATGAGCTTGCGCTGGGTGACGTCGCGGTGCACGCCGCGCCGCCCGCGGTGGCGTCCGCCCGCGTCCACCACCGGCTGGCAATGGTGTTCGAGCCATTTTTCCTGGCCGTCGCGGGTGCGGATGCGCAGTTCCAGCGGGGCATGGTGGCCGTGCGTCTCGCAGCACACTTCCTGCATGTGCTGCCGCCAAGTCGGCAGGTCGTCCGGATGGAGCAGCCGCTCCATCAGCGAGGCATCGGCGACGAACTCCTGCGCCTCGTGGCCGCACACCGCGCGGCAGGCCGGGGAGACATAGATGTAGTGCCCCTGGCCGTCGATCCAGTATTCCCAGTCGGTGGAGTAGTCGGCCAGGATGCGGTAGCGCACCTCGCTTTCCTCCAGCGCCCGGGTGGCGGCCTCGCGCTCGCCCACGTGCCGGACGATGGCGCGGCGGCTGAGAAAGAGCCCGAACAGGCCGAATCCCCAGAAGCCGAGGTGGAAGGCCATGGCGCGCAAGAAGCTGTCGGTGCCCGCAGCGTAATAGCTCTCCAGCGGGACGGACACGCTCAGCCCGCCACGCACGTCGCCCACGTCGTAGCCCTGGCGGGCATGGCACTTGAGGCAGGGCTTCTCGGTGATCATGGGTTGCATGTAGCGCAGATACGGCTGGCCGCCCATGTCCTCCACCGACTTGAAGAGCCGTTCGCCCTGATCGAAGGTTTCTAGCGCGCGGCGTTCCCACAGGTCGGCGGTGTTTTGCGGCCGGATGGGGTTCAGGCTGGTGATGTGGGCCGTGATGCCGTAGTGCTCGCGGCCCAGCTCGTGGATCTGCCGCGTCATGTAGGCCGGATTCATCAGCGTCAGCGGGCGGCCCGACGGCGTGGTGATGTCCCGCTCGGGGACGTGTTCGAGATAGGGGTTGGGCGGAGTCTGGGGCGTGACCGGCACGTAGACGCCCCCGTGCATGGCTCCCCAGAGGCGGAACACCAGATCCTTGTTGAAGCTTGCCCGGGCAGTCTCGACGGCGAACTGCTCGGCGTAGGCGCGCTGCTGATGCCAGGCGAACGCGGCCGAGACGGCGATGAACAGCGTCCAGAAGCCGGCGATCAGCAGGAACAGGCGATCCATGCGCTGCTTGGGCAGTTCACGCAAAGAGGATTCCATGACGATACTCGAGCCTCCCGATACGCGGCGGAATATCCCGTTGACGGCAGCCTGGGGGCGAAACCTGAGTGCGCCGGGGCAAGAACGAAACGCCACCGCCCGGGCGCGGAAAGGGCGCGATTTCCGCTGCGGGGCCGCAGGATTCGCCGCAGGCTTGCCCTGGATCAACGCTGGATGGGGCGGTCCCGCTGCTATAATTTTCAACCACTTGAAATGCCCGCGCCGCCCGCATGCAACTCTTCGCCCTGGGAATCAACCATCACACCGCGCCGCTGGCGGTGCGGGAGCAGGTGGCTTTCCCGGCGGACGGGTTGCCCCAGGCGCTCAATGACCTGATCTCCGCCAAGCCGGTGCGCGAGGCGGCCATCCTCTCCACGTGCAACCGCACGGAGCTGTACTGCGCCACCGAGGCGCCCCAGCAGGCCGCCGACTGGCTGGCCGAATACCACCGCCTGCCGCCCCACAACATCGCGCCCTTCCTCTACACCCTGCCCCAGGGCGATGCGGTGCGGCACATGTTCCGGGTGGCCAGCGGACTCGATTCCATGGTGCTGGGCGAGCCGCAGATCCTCGGCCAGATGAAGCAGGCGGCGCGCACCGCCGAAGAGGCGGGCACTCTGGGCGCGCTGCTCAACAAGCTGTTCCAGCGCACCTTCGCCGTGGCCAAGGAGGTGCGCTCCACCACCGCCATCGGTGCCAACATCGTCTCCATGGCGGCGGCGGCGGTGCGCCTGTCGGAGCGCATCTTCGAAAGCGTGGCCGAGCAGCGCGTGCTGTTCATCGGCGCCGGCGAGATGATCGAGCTGTGCGCCGCCCACTTCGCCGGCCACAAGCCGCGCCGCCTCACCATCGCCAACCGCACCGCCGAGCGCGGCCAGGGCCTGGCGGAGCGCTTCGGTGGCGACGCCATCCGCCTTGACGTCGTGGGCGACTGTCTCCACGTCTACGACGTCGTGGTGTCCTGTACCGCCAGCCCGGTGCCCGTGCTCGGCCTGGGCACGGTGGAGCGGGCGCTCAAGGCGCGCCGCCACCGTCCCATGGTGATGGTGGACCTGGCCCTGCCGCGGGACATCGAAGCCGAGGTGGGCGAGCTGGACGACGTCTTCCTCTACACCCTGGACGACCTGGCGGAGATCGTGGATTCCGGCGTCGAGGCCCGCCAGGCGGCGGTGGTGGAAGCCGAGGCCATCATCGATTCGCGCGTCAGCCACTTCCTGCACTGGGTGCAGGCCCGCGACAGCGTGCCCACCATCCGCGCGCTGCGCGACCAGGCCGAGCGCACCCGCCGTCACGAGGTGGAGCGCGCGCTGCGCCTGCTGGGCAAGGGCGAAGACCCGCGCCGCGTGCTGGAGGCGCTGTCCCACGGCCTCACCAACAAGCTCATGCACGGCCCCACCCACGCGCTGAACCAGTCCGAGGACGCCGACCGCGACGCCCTTTCCCGGCTGGTGGCGCGCATCTTTCATCTGCATCCGGAAGACTGAGCGGTTGGTCCGCGATTCGACCGGGCGGCGGCGTCCGCGAATTGGCCGAGCGGCCGGGGTTGCGTTTCCGCTGAGCGGCGGCGTCCGCGTTTCCGCTGAGCGGCGGCGTCCGCGTTCCCACTGAGCGGCGGCGTCCGCGTTTCCACTGAGCGGCGGCGTCCGCGTTTCCACTGACTACCCGAGGCGGGTGCTCTGCGCCGGCGCCAAAGGTCAGCACCCTCCCGCCCGGCACACCAGCAGCCCGACGATTTCCTTGAACGCGCGCCCGCTGCCTTCCAGCGCCCGTCCGTCCGGCAGCCAGCGCAGCACGTGGTCGGGGGTGGGGATGACCTCATAGTCCGTCGGCGCCGGCGTGACCCGGAAGCCGGCGTGCTCGAAGTGCCAGATGGCGCGCGGCATGTGCCAGGCCGAGGTCACCAGCAGGATGTGGCGGGCGTTGCGCGCGGTGGCCAGCTCGCGGCTGTAGCGGGCGTTCTCCGCCGTGGTGCGGCTGCGCCCTTCCACCACGATGGCATCGGCCGGAACGCCCAGGTCGACCAGCAATTGGGCCATGGCCGCCGCCTCGGGGGCGATGGGCGGGCCCCAGTCGCCATTGCCGCCGCTGGTCAGGATGAACGGCGCCTTGCCGGCGCGGAAAAGCCGGGCGGCATGCCAGGCGCGGTCCGCCGCAGGGCCCAGGTCGGCAAATTCGCGCAGCGGCGGCGAGGCCGCCTCCATGGCGCCGCCGAGCACGACGATGGCGTCGGCCCTGGGCAGGCGGGCCACGGGGGTGCCTGCAACCACCTTCTCGATCCTGCCCCGCAGCCAGTCGCTGGCCACCGGCGCGGACCAAACCCACAGCCAGGCCACCGCCAGCACGCCGAACAGCCAGGCCGCGCCTCGCCGGCGCCGCAGCGCGAACAGGGCGCACAGCGCCAGCAGGGCGATGCTGGCGCCCAGCGGCATCAGGAACATCGTCAGGATTTTCTGGATGAGCAGCATGTCGCGCCCGGCCGTCAGCGCCACGAAAACTCGATACTCGCATGGGGACCGTCGAAGCGCACCTCGATGCACTGGCAGGGGACCGAGCGGCCGAACTCCGGATGCCAGGTGGAGGCCACCACCCGCGCCGTGCCCTTCCACACGCACCAGCGCACAAGGCGCCCGTCGGCGAGGCGCAGCATGCCCTGGGGGCCGTCGCCGGATGCGGCCACGGCGGGGTGGAGGTGATAGCGCGCCAGCGCTTCCCCGCGAATGCGCCCCTCGACGGTGTCGTTGACCCGAAGGTAGTCGTCGGTCAGGCGCCACTGACGGCGATGGACGGGGCGTCCCCGCAGTCGGCGGTAGCCGTCGTGGGCGCAGGCCACTTCCACGGCCGCGCCGAGATGGCGCACCTGCAATCCGAACGGCCGGGCGCGGCGCGCCACGCGAAAGCTCTCCCACACCTCGCTGGAATCCGCGCCACCCACCTCGACCGTGCTGTGGGCCGCCGTGCCCCGCTGGCGCTGGCGATCGGGGCCGCTGCCGTAGCACGACGTGCCGGTGTTCACCACCACCCGCTGGCCGAACAGGGAAAGCTCGAACGACAGCGTGTCGGCATGGGCGTGGCCGGGCAGGTAGTCCGGCCCCACGGGCGCCACGTCCAGCAGGGCCACCGCGGGGTGGCGTTCCAGCCGCAGGTAGCCGGAGTGCCTGAAGTGCGTGACGGGTGTGGGGCCCGTTCCCGCGAACGGCGCGATGCCCAGCCGCTCGGCATAGGACAGGAGTTGCGCGTGCTCCGGCGCAATGCCGAAGGCGGCGTCGTTGAAGAAGGCGATGCCGCCGTCGGGGTGCACCATGGCGCCCAGCCAGTGCAGCATGCGCGCAGCGGTGTCGCGCCACTGTGCCACCGTGTCGGCCGGCAGGCGGCCCGGCCAGGCTCCGGCGGCATTGACGAGATCGAGCAGGTCCCCGAGGATGATGGCGTGGTACATGGGGCTGAGTTCGAAGTGGCCGCCGTCGCGAAGGATCTGCTCCGCCACCTGCCGCCGCAGGATCCGCAGCCCCCTGGCGAGCCATGCACCCGCGTCCTCGCCTTCGAAGAACAGCCCGGCGAACACCAGCGCCTTGGCATTGGCGAACAGGTGGTTGCCCAGCAGGTGCCACTCGATGTGCCGCCGCAGCCAGCGCGCCTGCACGGCGAGGCTGTGCTCCCAGGCGGACTCCAGGGGATTGCCCGCCAGCGCCCACTTCACCCAGTTCACGATGCGCAGCGAGGTGGGGTAGGGCTCCCAGCCGTTGCCGTGCCCCACCGGGTTCTCGGCCACCCAGCGTGCCATCAGCAGTGCATGCCAGGTGCGCCGCTCCTCCGAGCCCACCGCATTGAGGTCGTCGAAATAGTGGGCGTTGTAGAGCCACAGCTTGTCCCAGTCCGGGCGGTTCCAGTCCGCCGGCGAGGTCAGCGCGCGGGTTTCATTGAGGAAGGTGAAGCTCGCCGGTCCCCACTGGCTGGCGGGGCGCCGCGGCGGCGCCATCCAGCGGCCGGCGTGGGCGCACGCCGCAGGCAGCGGCCGCACCACGCTGGCCTGCGGGCGATAGAGCCGCGACCGCAGGCGCGCGTGGAACTGGACGGGCCTCAGGTGACGCAGCGTGTGGTAGTAAAGGCTTGCCTGCTTGAGCAACTCGGGTCCTGTCACAAGGGCGGCCGCAACTCCGGCCGTTTTGCCCGGCATTCACGCCTCCGGTGTCGGCAGGCGCTCGAACCGTGTCCGGGCCCCGCCTCCGGCCGCGACTTCCGCAGCGGGATCGTCTGCGGAAAAGGGCGTGCAGGCCGGGGGGTGAGTGGGCTGATAGTCTGCAAGGCGCCATTTCAACCCATGGCAGGATTGCGCGCAAGAACTTATTGGGATGAGGCGAGGCAGGCCGCGCTGTCTGGAACCGGGCGGCCGTTGGCGCGGATGGCTTTCTGCTGGCGGCGATCTCGTTCCAGATCAGGGCGTCGACGGCGCTGTTGCCGCAGGTCATGGCGAGCCTTTCGTGCATCGGGGAAGCGGCTGGCATACGCCCCCGCGGCTCACGGCGTGAGCCTGCCTCAAAGGCCCACCGCCAGGACTCTTGGCGCGAATGCGCAAATCGATCACAGGCAAGCCCGCCGCACCGTACGCACGCTCAGTCCGACCGCCAACGTGTCCAACCGCCAACGTGTCCAACCGCCAACGTGTCCAACCGCCAACGCCGCTGCTTCAGTGCTCCGTCACCGCCGGCCGGGCCGCCAGCCGCGGGGCCATGGCCCGTCACCTCGCTTGTTCCCTGAGGGCCCTGAGTTGCGCCAACAGTGCGGGGATGTCGTCTACCACGATGCTCGACAACGTCTCGTTGTCGATGCCGAGGTAGCCGTGGATCAGCCGGTTGCGGGTGGCGATGATCAACCTCCACGGAATTTGTAGAGGTAGAACAGGGCGCCGAAGTAGCGTTCTGACGTTGCCGGACCGTCGAAGGCAACCAGAATGTCTACATCACTGCCGCTGCCCGCCGCATCCCGGGCCGTGGAGCCAAACAGGGCAAGTTCGGTGACACCGTAGCGGGCGGCCAATGTCGGCTTGCTGCGCGCAAGCAACTCAATGGCGTGAGATCGTTTCATGTCGCTCTCCGCAATTTTCTCGCCCTCCGCCATTCCGGGAGAAAAAGCCGCAGGCAAGGGGCACCACCGATGCTACGCCAAACGCCTTCGGCCCAAGACGCCTTACGTGGTAGCCCGCTGTCTGCGGTTTCGAAATAACGGGAGGGCGCCCCGTCTCGGTTCGCTACCGCTCCGCCACCGCCAGCCGCGCCGCCAGGCCCAGGAACACCAACGCGGTCACGCGGTTGAGCGCCTTGCGCGCCGTGGCCGAACGGCGCAGCACGCCGCCGATATAGCCGGCGAACAGGGCGATGGAACCGAACACCAGCAGCGTGGCGACGATGAAGACGAAACCCAGCCACAGCACCTGCACGCCCACGGCGCCGTATTCCGGGCGGGTGAATTGCGGCAGGAAGGCGAGGAAGAAGATGGAGACCTTGGGATTGGTGACGTTCATGAAGATGCCGCGGCGGTAGAGCTGCCAGCCCTCGCCGGCCTCGCGGGCCTGCAGTGGCGGCGCGTCGGTGGGCGCGCGCAGCACCTGCCAGGCGAGATACGCCAGATAGCCGGCGCCCACCAGCTTGAGCGCGGTGAAGGCCGCGGCCGAGGCGGCGAACAGCGCCGCCAGGCCCAGGGCCACCGCCGCGGTGTGCACCAACAGCCCGGTGCACAGCCCCAGCACCACCAGCAGGCCGGCGCCGCGTCCGCGCAGCACCGACTGCATCAGCACGAACAGGTTGTCGGGGCCGGGCGAGAGGCCCAGCAGCACGGAGACGCCGAAGAAGGCGAGGGTGGTTTCCAGTGGTGTCATGGTGGCGTCGCCAGGGTGGGGATCATCGGCGGCACCGCTGCGTGCGGGCCCGGCCCGCAGGCATTGTAGCCGCGGCGCCGGACGGAAGCAGAGCCGGGCTTGCCCGCCGGGCGTGCCCGCTCAAGGCCAGTCCCGCCGGGCGCACCGTCCTGGTGCGCCCCGCACCGCCGCCGTGCCCGGGCACGGCGTACCCGCCGCTTGCGCATTTGTGGGAGCGGGCTTGCCCGCGATATCGGCCGCCGCAATCGCGGGCAAGCCCGCTCCCACCGGCGCTCCGAACCCCCGGCGTCGCCTTGCCAATCCCGGCCACCCCGGCCTTCCGGCTGTACGGGCCGCCACGGCCCGCCACGAACCGCACCTCGGCCGGAGCGTGGCGCAGGCCACTGGCACATGCCTTGCTGATGTCTGGCAGGACTGGTGGGAACGGGCTTGCCCGCTCCTACCGGGCCGCCCCAAGGGAGGCATCGTTGCGAGGGAAGTCATGTCCAGAATGAAACTCGTCATGGTGGGCAACGGCATGGCCGGCTGCCGCACCCTGGAAGAACTGCTGAAGATCGCGCCGGACCTCTACGACATCACGGTGTTTGGGGCCGAACCCCACCCCAACTACAACCGCATCCTGCTCTCGCCGGTGCTGGCCGGCGAGATGACGGTCAACGAGATCATCCTCAACAGCGAGCAGTGGTACGCCGAGCACGGCATCCGCCTGCACCTGGGCAGGCAGGTGACCCAGATCGACCGGCGCGCGCGCAAGGTGGTGGCCGCCGACGGCACCGAGGCCCCCTACGACCGGCTGCTGCTGGCCACCGGCTCCACCCCCTTCATGCTCCCGGTGCCCGGTTCGGACCTGCCGGGGGTCATCGGCTACCGCGACATCGCCGACACCGAGGCCATGATCGATGCGGCGCAGCGCCATCGCCACGCTGTGGTCATCGGCGGCGGCCTGCTGGGGCTGGAGGCGGCCAACGGCCTGAAGCTGCGCGGCATGGACGTGACGGTGGTGCATGTGATGCCCTGGCTGATGGAGCGCCAGCTCGACCGCGCCGCCGCCGGCCTGCTGCAACAGTCGCTGGAATCCAGGGGGCTGAGGTTCCTGCTGGAGAAGAACACCGCCGAACTGGTGCGCGGCGAATCCGGGCGCGTGTGCGCGGTGAAGTTCAAGGACGGCGAATCCATTCCCGCCGACCTGGTGGTGATGGCCGTGGGCATCCGCCCCAACACCGCCCTGGCCCAGTCCACCGGCCTGCACTGCGAGCGCGGCATCGTCGTCAGCGACACGCTGCAGACCTTCGACCCGCGCATCTACGCCGTGGGCGAGTGCGCCGCCCACCGCGGCACCGCCTACGGCCTGGTGGCGCCGCTGTTCGAGCAGGCGAAGGTGGCGGCCAACCACCTGGCCATGTACGGCATCGGCCGCTACACCGGCTCGGTGACCTCCACCAAGCTCAAGGTGACGGGCATCGACCTGTTCTCCGCCGGCGACTTCACGGGCGGCGACGACACCGAGGAGATCACCCTCAACGACCCGTGCGGCGGCGTCTACAAGAAGGTGGTGCTCAAGGACAACCGCGTCGTGGGTGCCGTGCTCTACGGCGACACGGCCGATGGCGCCTGGTACGTCCAGCTCCTCAAGGACCGCCAGGACGTGCATGAACTGCGCGACCACCTGCTGTTCGGCCGCACCCACCTGGGCGACGCCGGCCACAAGGGCGCCAGCCATGCCGCCTCGCTGCCGGACGAGGCCGAGATCTGCGGCTGCAACGGCGTGTGCAAGGGCGACATCGTCAAGTCCATCAAGACCCACGGCCTGTTTACCCTGGAAGACGTGCGCAAGCACACCAAGGCCAGCAGCTCCTGCGGCTCGTGCACCGGCCTGGTGGAACAGATCCTCGCCTCCTGCGTGGGCGGCGCCTACCAGCCGGCCGACTCCGCCACCAAGCCGGTGTGCGCCTGCACCGAACGGTCCCACGAGGAGGTGCGCAAGGCGATCCGCGACCACAAGCTGCTGTCCATTCCGCAGGCCATGCACTTCATGGAATGGAAGACGCCCAACGGCTGCGCCACCTGCCGGCCGGCGCTCAACTACTACCTCATCTCGACCTGGCCGCACGAGGCCAAGGACGACCCGCAGAGCCGATTCATCAACGAGCGCGCCCACGCCAACATCCAGAAGGACGGCACCTATTCGGTGGTGCCGCGCATGTGGGGCGGGCTCACCACGCCGGCGGAACTGCGCCGCATCGCCGACGTGGCGGAGAAGTACGCGATCCCCACGGTGAAATGCACCGGCGGCGCGCGCATCGACCTGCTGGGCATCAAGAAGGAAGACCTGCCGGGCGTGTGGAAAGACCTCGGCATGCCCTCCGGCCATGCCTACGGCAAGAGCATCCGCACCGTGAAGACCTGCGTCGGCGCCGAGCACTGCCGCTTCGGCACCCAGCTTTCCATGTCCATGGGCGTCAAGCTGGAGAAGATGCTGTTCGGCATGTGGGCGCCCCACAAGGTGAAGCTGGCGGTGTCCGGGTGCCCGCGCAACTGCGCCGAGGCGGGCATCAAGGACGTGGGCGTGATCGGCGTCGATTCCGGCTACGAGATCTACGTGGCGGGCAACGGCGGCATCAAGACCGAGGTGGCCCAGTTCCTGTGCAAGGTGGGCAACGACGAGGAGGTGATGGAGACCACCGGCGCCTTCCTCCAGCTCTACCGCGAGGAGGGCTGGTACCTGGAACGCACCGTGCACTGGATGAACCGCGTCGGCCTGGACCACGTGAAGAAGCGGGTGGTGGAGGACGCCGCCAGCCGCCGTGCCCTGTACGAGCGCCTGCTCTTCGCACTTCAGGGCTACGCCGACCCGTGGCTGGAACGCACCCGGGAGGCGGCGCTGAAGCGGGAATTCGAGCCCATCACGGTTCCTGATTAACGAGGCCGCTCGCACCCGGAGGAGCAAGGAGTGGGAGCGGGCTTGCCCGCGATACCGGCCATGGCCATGGCGGGCAAGCCCGCGCCCACAGGTGACTGAACTGGAGGGCTCGTCAAGTCGCGGTTTGAGCCCCCCCTCACGAGGATCTGGATATGAGCGACTGGAAACGCATCTGCGCGCTGCAGGACATCCCTCCACTGGGCTCCCGCGTCGTCCGCTTGGAGCGGCACGGCGACATCGCCGTGTTCCGCACCGCCGCGGACGAGGTGTTCGCCCTCCACGACAAGTGCCCGCACAAGGGCGGTCCGCTGTCGCAGGGCATCGTCCATGGCCGGCAGGTCACCTGTCCCATGCACGGCTGGAGACTCGGGCTGGACTCCGGCCAGGCCGCGGACCCGGACGTAGGCCACACCGCCTGCGTGGAGGCCCGGGTGGAAGGCGGGGAGGTCTGGTTGCGGGCATGACTCCCGGCCCGGGCGCCGCCTGGCGTCGTCAGGCGGAGCGCGCCACCCGCCGGATGCTGCTCATGGCGTGGTGATAGGCCTCGAGGCGGGCGATGTATTCGCGGGTGCTCTTGGGCATGGATACGCGCGCCCGGGCGATGTCGCTCACCAGTTCGCGGCCGCGGCGCACCAGGGCCATGCCGTCGGCCACGGCGCGCGCCGCGGCTTCGGAAGCCTGGGCCGGCAGCCGCGGCGAAAAGGCGACGAGATGCTCGCCCGCGACGACGAAGGAGGTCCACACCTCGACGATGGCCTCGTCGGTGCGCAGCGTCTCGCTCTTCTGCCGCGCCGCCGCGGCAAAGTCGGCGACCAGCGGCTGTATGCCCGCGAACGGCGCCAGCGCGCCGAGGGTGCCCGCCAGGGCGTCGGTGATCTGGTCGATCCCGCGCATGGCCTGGGCGATCTTGATGTAGCGGCTGTCGTAGAACGCTTCCACCGGGATGGAGAAGGCGCGGAAGGGCTCGCCCCACAGTTCGTCGATGCTCTCCTCGCCGCTGCGGTGCCGCACCATGCGGCCCAGGTCCAGCGCCTCCTGGAGGCAGCGTCCGCATTCGCGCATCAGCCCGTCGGAAGGATCGATCTCCACGCCCAGCTCCTGCAGCTCCACCAGGCGGGTGAAGATGTCGGTGGCGCGGTTGAACAGCGCGCCGGCCAGCATCGCCCCCTTGACCCGACGGCGGTCCGGGTCCGCCTCGCTTTCAAAGGCGTGGCGCGCCTGCTCCAGGCGCTTGCCGGGCAGGTTGATGCCGTGTTCCACGTGGTTGAAGAGGCGCCGGGTCAGCGCCTCGATGAGCCTCTTCTTGGCCGACAGGGAGTCGGCGGGCGGATCATAGGCCTTGATCCAGTAGCCGTCGCAGAAGACCCGTTTGGTGCCATCCACGATGGCCGTGGCACCGTTTGGCGTCGGGGCGTCCATGAGTCGTGACGCGGGATCGCAGTGACAGAGGAAGGACGTAGTTTAGGGACAAATCGCCGGTTTGTGCACTGCCGTGACGGGGTACGCCTACAGCGCGCCGCCGCGCCCCGGCGGGGGGAACGGGGTCTGATCGGCGCCAGGCGGGGCGGGCTTGCGCACGCCCAGCACCACCCCGCGGCACTCGCCGGACAGCGTCAGACGGAGCAGTTGAAGTTCGCACACCACCGTCTGGCCGTTGCGCCGGCGCGCCGCCAGCGCCCGGCCGCTACGGCAGGCAAAAGCAAACAGCGGGTTGAGCACGTCGCCCACCAGCGGCCCCACCCCGGCCAGCTCGGGGATGAGCACGCAAATGTGTTGGCCGCGGAGTCGGGCGCCGTCGTAGCCGAACAGAAGCTCCAGTTGCGTGCTGCAGGTGCGGATCACACCGCGTGGATCCACCGCGAGCATCTCCTGCGGAAACCCGGTGTCCGACACCGGCAGATGGAAGGGCTTCAGCGGAAGGGCGTAGGCAGCGGATTGATCCATGGGTCTGTCTCCTTGCGCATCGGGTTCCAGGACCCCCGAACACCCGCCGGCATGGTCAACCACGGATTTCCGGCAGCGGGGACGATGCAACAGGCTGGGCCTGTATGTTCGGCTCACCGCGCGAACTCGGCGGAAACCGGGAGGAATTGCAGGGGTGCAGGGATGATCCGGCTGACCCCGGACGGGACGGGCATGGGGTCCGGGGCGCCGCTGCGACAACAATCACCAAGGCGGCTCGGGAAAGGAAATTTAACACACACTCTTGAGCCAAGTCAAAGAAAAAGCGTCCCGCTTGCGCCTGCACACCTCCTGGGAGGGTACGGCATGGGGGGATAGCGCCAGGGCCGCCTCAATGGCCGGCACCCGCCGGGCCGGGTCCAGCGGCTTGACCAGGTGGCCGGGGGCGTCGTACTCCACCACCTCGGCCACCAGTTCCGGGTCGCCGTGGGCGCAGAGGTGAAGGTTCGTCGAGGGGCGAGTTGCAGGCTTCGGAGGAAAGAACCCGCGCCTGATGCGCGAGGCAATCCCTCACCAGATCACGCGTAGCCCGGGCACGGCAGCCAGCTTGCCGTCGGCGCTCATCAAGCTTGCCCGGTGGACCAGCGCCGTGGCCGCGATCAGTCGATCCGCCGGGTCACCGTGGGCAAACTCCGCTGACTGGGCACGCACCGCGATCTCCGGCGTAATGGGCAGTACCCGCACACCCCGGGCGTCCACCGCGTCGCGCAGAAACAGATCCACCTCGCCCCCCGGATTCAATCGGCCCTTGGCGACCAGCATCGCCACCTCCCACAGGGTGATATCCGCGCAGGCCAGGCTGCCGGAGGCTTCTGCTTCGTCCAGCGCCGCCCGTGCCGCGGACGTGAGCCGCTCCGGTGCCAGGGCGTCGTAAATCAGCACGTGGGTGTCAAGGACGATCAAGCTCAGCCTCCCACGCTTCCCCCGTCGGGTTTTCCACGTCGCCCAGCACGCACCTGCCGCGCAGCGCGGCCAGCCGCGCCCGCGCAGCCTGCCGCGGGTCCTGGGCAGGCACGATGCGGGCGATCAGCCTGCCGTGGAGCGTAACCTCGATCTCCTCGCCGCCTTGCACCTGATCGAGATAGCTGGGGAGGTGTTGCCGCAGTTCGGTGACGTTCACTTGAGCCATGGCAGCCCCCAGATTATGTACATAATTAATGTACGCTTTTTGGCAGCTTGGTGCAAAGCCTGGCACCCGGCCGTAGGCGATCGCCCGGATCGGCATCCACCCTCTCCCACAACGGCGGGCCACTGGCCGGCGCCATGCGCGGTGGCGAGGTCGCCTCCCCCAGATGCGTGAGGATCTCGCGCACGGCCAGCACCTCGGCCTGGGGCTCTTACACCAACCAAGTAGCTTCAAGATGCCGGAGAAAACACCATGCGCCAGACCACCATCATCGCCGCTACCCTTACCCTCCTGCTGGCCGGCTGCGCCAGCCGGGCCAAACCGCCACCCAAACGTCCATGGCGGGGATGGGGGTATCCCGGCCGACGATTTGTGACACCCATTAGCCGGCCGGGATACCCCCGTCCCCGCCCGCACCGAAAACCAAAACTCCCTGGCCTTCCGGTTTGCCAGACCAGATGGCGGCGCTCGCCGCCGTCCTGACCGCTTTGCCGCAATCGCGGGACGAACTCGCCAATCACTTCACCGGCAAGGGCAAATGGAAATCCCGCCTGCCCGAACTTCTCGCCACGCTGGCCACCCTCGGCCGCGCCCGGCGGCTGGAAGACGGGCGGTGGATGGGGTAAGGTAAGGTCATGGGAATGTTCGATCTGATCGATTTGCTGTCGGCCAACCATGTGGATTACGTCCTGGTCGGCGGGCTGGCCGTAGCTTTGCATGGCTATCAGCGGGTCACGATGGATGTCGATGTGGTCTTGGCGATGGATGACGCCAATCTCGACCGTTTCATTGCCGCGGCCGATGCTGCCGGATTGCGCCCCACCGTGCCAGTGCCAATCGGGTTGCTGCGGCAGCCCGCCTTGATCGAGCAATGGCATCGCGAGAAGGGAATGCTGGCTTTCAGTCTGCGCGGCCCCGACGCAGTGGCGACGGTGATCGAGGTGTTGGTCAGTCCGAAAGTGCCCTATGCCGAGCTGCGCCGCGATGCAGTGATCATCGAAGTCGGCCCGCATCGCATTGCCGTCGCTTCCATCGACCACCTGATCGAGATGAAGACGGGAACCGGGCGCGGCAAGGACGCCATCGACATCGAGGCGCTTCGGAAACTCAAGGCGGGAGACGCGCCATGACGGCTGACGACAATCTGCGCTTGATCCGCGAGATCGAAGCCGACCGCGCGTTTCTGCTGGCGGTCTTCCAGCAGAATCCGGAACTGCTGGCACGCGCCGAGGTGCGTATCCGCGAACTGTTCGAGCCGCTGCCGGCCGCGTGGCCGGCCGAGGCGCAGGACAGGCTGGCTGCCTTGCGCCGCGGCGAGTTGGCTGCCGTGTCGACGAGGGACGAGGTGTTCGGCGACCTCGACCGCCAGCCGTGAAGAAATGCGATTCCTTCGGGTGCTCGCGAGTGCGCCGGCAACCCCGGTTGTCTTCGCGGTAGCTGGGAACAGGCCAGCGATTTAGCCAGCCCCCATCGCGGGCAAGCCCGCTTCCCCACCCATCACCGACCGCCCATGGCGGCGGCTCACGCCGCGCGCCGCAACTGCTTCTGGTAGAGGAATTCCATGATGGCCGCGCGGCACTCGCCGAAACCCGCGTCGTGGGCCAGGGCGACGCGGCTGCGCGGGCGCTCCAGGGGCACCTCCAGGATCTCGCCGATGGTGGCGGCGGGGCCGTTGGTCATCATCACCACCCGGTCGGCCAGCAGCACNCAGCAGCACCGCCTCGTCCACGTCGTGGGTGACCATCACCGCCGTCGCCCCCGAGGCGGCCATGATGCGCATCAGCTCGTCCTGCAGGCCGGCGCGGGTGAGCGCGTCCAGGGCGCCGAAGGGCTCGTCCAGCAGCAGGATCTTCGGCTCCATGGCCAGCGCCCGGGCGATGCCCACGCGCTGCTTCATGCCGCCGGAAATCTCATGGGGATGCCTGGCCTCGGCGTGGGTCAGGCCCACCAGTTCCAGCGCGCGGTGGGTGCGGGCGCGCAGCTTGGCCTTGCCCTCCTTGCGGCCGAACACCTGCTCCACCGCCAGGTAGACGTTCTCAAAGCAGGTCAGCCACGGCAGCAGCGAGTGGTTCTGGAACACCACCGCCCGCTCCGGCCCGGGCCCCGCCACTTCTCGGCCGTTGCACAGCAGCACGCCGTCGCTGGGTGCCAGCAGGCCGGCGATGAGGTTGAGCAGCGTGGACTTGCCGCAGCCCGAGTGGCCGATGAGGGCGATGAACTCGCCCTTGCGGATGGTGAGGTTGATGTCGCGCAGGGCATTGAACCGGCCCTTCCTGGTGTTGAAGGACATGCCCAGCTTTTCGATCTGCACCACTTTGTCCATGACGGATACTCCCGGTGGGCGGGGGCGGACGCAGTGCGTCCGCCCCCGCGGGTTCATTCGTAGCTGAAGCGCCGCGCCAGCAGCAGCAGGGCCTGTTCGAGCACCAGGCCGACCACGCCGATGACGAAGATGGCGATGACGATGTGTTCGACCTTGAGGTTGTTCCACTCGTCCCACACCCAGAAGCCGATGCCCACGCCGCCGGTGAGCATCTCCGCGGCCACGATCACCAGCCAGGCGGTGCCGATGGAAAGGCGGATGCCGGTGAGCGTGTAGGGCAGCACCGCGGGGAAGAGGATCCTGGTCATCACCTTCCACTCCGGCAGGGCCAGCACCCGGGCGACGTTGAGGTAGTCCTGGGGCACGCGCTGCACGCCCACGGCGGTGTTGATGATCATCGGCCAGATGGAGCAGATGAAGATGGTCCAGGTGGCCGCCGGGTCGGCCTGCTTGAACACCAGCAGGCCGATGGGCAGCCAGGCCAGGGGGCTGACCGGCCGCAGCAGCGAGATCACCGGCTCGAACATGCGGTTCATGAAGGCGAAGCGCCCCAGGATGAAGCCCATGGGAATGCCCACCAGCGCGGCGATGCCGAAGCCGATGCCCACACGCTTGAGCGAGGACAGCACGTTCCAGCCGATGCCCTGGTCGTTGGGGCCGTTCTGGTAGAAGGGGTCGGCGAACAGCCGCACCGCCGCCTCGAACACCACCACCGGACCGGGGATGGACCCGCCGCCGGCGATGGCCGCCCACGCCGCCACCAGCAGCGCCATGCCCAGCAGCGGCGGCAGCACCACCCGCACCACCGACGCCAGGCGTTCGCCCAGGGGCGTGCCCCCGGGCGCGGGCGCCGCGGAGCCGGAAGGCCCCGATGCGCCGCCGGAGGCCGCCGTCACCGACGCGCCTGTCCCGGCCCCGGCGGGGGCCGGTTCGGCGGCGGCCCCGGCGGGGGCCGGTTCGGCGGCGGGCGCGGGCTTGCCGGCCGCCATGGTGAGCACGTTGTGCGGCCGCGGGGCCGCGAGCGAAGCTGCGCTCATTTCGATCTCCTTTCCTTGCAGGTGGCGGGCGGGCGCCCCGGACCGGGACGCCGGCGCCGCCGTGAATCGCTCAGGCCCGCACCTTGAAGGCGCCGGCGTATTTCTTCGGGTCCTTGCCGTCCCACACCACGCCGTCGATGAGCTTGTGGCTGCGCATGTCGGACCTGGGCAGCGCCACGCCGGCCGCGGCCGCCCCCAGCCGGTAGATGTCGGCACGGTTGATCTGCCTGGCGACGGCCAGGTAGTCCGGGTCATCCTTGAGCAGGCCCCAGCGCCGGTGCTGGGTGAGGAACCACATGCCGTCGGAGAGGTAGGGAAAGTTCACCGCGCCGTCGTTGAAGAACTTCATGTGGTTCTTCTCCGACCAGCTCCTGCCCAGGCCGTTTTCGTACTGGCCGATCATGCGGCCGCGGATCACCTCCACGTCGGTGTTCACGTAGGACTTGGCGGCGATGACTTCGGCGGTCCTGCTGCGGTTCTGCGGGCTGGCGTCGATCCAGCGCGACGCCTCCAGGATGGCCGCCACCACGGCCCGGGCGGTGTTGGGATGCTTCGCCACCCAGTCCGCGGTGGTGCCCACCACCTTCTCCGGATGGTCCACCCACACGTCCTGGCTGGTCGCCGCGGTGAAGCCCACGCCGTCCACGATGGCGCGCTGGTTCCACGGTTCGCCGACGCAGAAGCCGTGCATGTTGCCCACCCGCACGTTGGCCACCATCTGGGGCGGCGGCACGACGATGGTCTTGACGTCCTTCATGGGGTTGATGTCGTGGGCCGCCAGCCAGTAATACAGCCACATGGCGTGGGTGCCGGTGGGGAAGGTCTGGGCGAAGGTGTAGCTGCCCGGGGCGCTGGCGGCCACCAGCTTCTTCAGCGCCGCGCCGTCCGTGACGCCCTTCTCCGTCAACTGGCTGGCCAGCGAGATGCCCTGGCCGTTGTTGTTGATGGTCATCAGGTTGGCCATGTCCTTCTTCGGCCCGCCCACGCCCATCTGCACGCCGTAGACCAGCCCGTAGAGCACGTGGGCGGCATCCAGCTCGCCGTTCACCAGCTTGTCGCGCACGGCCGCCCAGGAAGCCTCCTTGGTGGGGATGATCCGGATGCCGTACTTCTCGTCGAACTTGTTCACCGCCGCCATGACCACCGAAGCGCAGTCGGTGAGCGGGATGAAGCCGATCCTCACCTCCTTCTTCTCGGGCGCGTCGGAACCTGCCGCCCAGGCACCGCCACCGGGCAGGGCGGCCATCAGCGTGCCCGCCCCGAGCGCCGCGGCGCGGGCCAGAAAGCCGCGCCGCTGCTCGTCCACCGTGTCGGCCGCTGCGTGCCGGATGATGTTGTCTTCCATTTGCGTACTCCCGTGAGCTTCGAAGAATCCGAAAAAAAAGGTGGTCACTCCCCGCGGATGGATTTCTTCCGCGGGAAATGGACACCCTTGTCCAATGAATGATCGGCTACGCCGGATCGCCGTTGATCCGGCCACGCCTGTCTAGAAGCACTAGTCGTGCCAGACCGCTGGAATCGCGGCCGCTGTGGGAAAGGCTCTGGAAACCAACGCCTCGGATACCGGATCGGTGCGCAATGCGGGGGGCGGTGCACCATCGCGGTGCAACAACGCGCCCGCCGCCGCTACGGCGCCGTCGGCGCGAAGGCCGACCTGCCGCCGTCAGCCGGACGGCCGAGCTACCTGAGGAGAAACTGCGCCATGTCGACGACCTCGCGGGCCACAGCGGCGAGCTTGCGGCCCCGATCCATGACCAGGCGGCGCAGGGCGTGGTAGGCGGCGTCCTCGTCCAGCCCGCGGGTCTTCATGAGGATGCCCTTGGTGCGCTCCACCGGCCCCCGGGTGGGGGCCGGCTCCCGCGAGTCCGGGCGCCTCCCCGCTGCTCAGTCGCCGAGAAAGAACAACTTGAACATTGTCCATCTTGCAGCCGAGCGCCATGCGGCGTTGCAAGAATGCTTGTGTGGCCAGCCACACGGCGCATTCTTGCGCCTTGCCTGGCATCTCGTCTGCAAGCGGCCAATTGTCCCTCGCGCAAAGCCTGCAGGCGCCGTTCCATGGGCACGCCGCGCAGCGCCCCGACGAGCCGCTCGGCGCCGAACGCCTCGCCGGCGGCATTGGAGGCGTCCAGCACGCCGTCCGAACAGAGCAGGATCTGGCCCCGGTCCTGCCACGCGAAGCTCTCCGCCCGGTCGTCCAGGTCGATGGCGTCGACGATGCCCAGCGGCAGGTTGGTGGACCCGAAGCGGCGCACCACCTCGCCCGCGCCGTCCAGCCACAGCGCCTCGGGCATGCCCCCCACCCAGATTTCGCCGCGCTGGCGCATGGTGTCCAGGCACAGCACGGAGGCGGCGACAAAACGCCCGGGCGGCATGGCGTCCCGCAGCCTGGCATTCATCTCCGCCACGATGAGCGACAGCGGCAGGTCGCGCCGCACCATGCCGTAGAACACGTTCAGCGCCGGCAGCAGGCTGATGGCGGCGGCCAGGCCGTGGCCGGTGGCGTCCGCCAGCATGACGTAGATGCGCTCCTGGGGCGAGCGCGCGGCCACCACGGTGTCGCCGCTGAAGTGCTCGGCGGCGTCCACCTTGAACTCCAGGCCGGGATAACCCTCCAGTCCCTCGTGGCGCATCATGCGGGAAAGCAGTTCGCGGGCGAAGGCGTTCTCCGCCTCCTGGGCGTCGTGGTAGCGCTGCAGGCGCGCGGCGTTGTTCTTGAGTTCGCGATCCATGCGGCGTCGTTCGCTGACGTCGCGCAGCACGGAGATGAAGCAGGGTTCGCCGTCCAGGCTGACCTCGCTCACCCCCGCCTCGACGGCAAACAGGCTGCCGTCGCTGCGCACCGCCATCACCTCGTGGCCGCTGCCCACGGCGGGCGCCTGCTTGCGACCCAACTGGTAGTGCAGCAGGCGGGACTGCCGGCCGCGCTGGGCCTCGGGCACCAGCATGGCCACGTTCAGCCCTTCGAACTCCTCCTGCGTGTAGCCGAACATGCGCGCCGCCGCCGGATTGGCGTAGCGCACGGTGCCGGCCTGGTCGAAGGTGATGACGCCGTCGACGATGTTGTCGGACACCGCCCGCGATTGCTCCAGCGCCCCCGCCAGCCGCGCCTGGAAGGACAGCGCCCGGGCGAAGGCGCGCAGCTTGGCCTCCAGCACCCCGAGGTTGAGCGGCTTGGAGAGGAAATCGTCGCCGCCGGCCTGCAGGCCCTCCAGCACGTATTCCTCCCTGGAGAGCGCGGTCAGGTAGATCACCGGCACCCAGCGGGCGCCAGCCATGGCCTTGATGCGGCGCGTGGCCTCGAAGCCGTCCATGAGCGGCATCATCACGTCCATGAGCACCAGGTCGGGGCTGTCGCTGGCGAAACGTTCCACGCCCTCCTGGCCGTTGCAGGCCAGCAGGGTACGGTGCCCCATGCGCATCAGGAAGGCCTGCAGCAACTGGCGGTTGGCCAGTTCGTCGTCCACCACCAGCACCCGCATCGGGGGGTCGCCCTGCTTTCGTTCGGTCATTTCGCGTTCCCCCGCGCTTCAGGCCAGGGCATCGGCGGGTTCGGGCAGCGGCTCGCGGGCGCCGGGCGCAGCGGCGCGCGCCGCGTCCAGGCGGATGCACGCCCGCACCACGTTGCCCCGCCCCAGGTATTCGACACTGGAGAAGGAGAGCTGGCGCGCCAGGGCGATGCCCCGTCCGTTGGGATCGAAGGCGCGGCCGGGATCGAAGTCCAGGTAGCCCTGCCAGTCGAAGCCCGCGCCCTGGTCGGCGATGGTGAACACGAGGTGCCCGCCCTCGCGCCGCACCGCGATCTCGGCAAGACGTTCCCGGTATTGCGGGGAATCGAGCCGGCGCGCGATTTCCTCGTCCCAGGTGTTGTCTTCGCGCAGGCGCTTCTTCTCGGCGTAGGTGACGCCGAGGTTGCCGTGTTCCACGGCATTGACCAGCAGTTCCGTCAGGCCCATCACCGCCGCGTCGCCGTTGGGACAGAGCCGCGCCGCCAGGTGCGCCAGGCTGCGTGCCTGGCGCAGGGTGCGGAAGCGGAAGCGCCCGTCCTCCATCAGCGCCAGGGCCTCGGCATCCGAATCCCGCTGTCGCTCCACGTCGCGCAGGCGCTGCCAGTGTTCCAGGGCGGAGCGCACGATGGCCATGAGGGCGTCGGGATTGAAGGGCTTGGTGAGGTAGTAGTAGGCACCGGCCTCCAGGCCCTCGCGCACCTGGTCGGGGGCGGCCGCGGCGGTTTGCATGATCACCGGCACGCTCTTCAGGCGCTCGTCGCCCTTCATGCGGCGCAGGACCTCCAGGCCGCTGATGCCGGGCATCATGCGGTCGAGGATCACCAGTTCATGGCGCACCGCGGCGTCGGACAGGCATTCCCAGGCCTGCTCGCCGCTCTCGGCAAACTGCAGCTCGAATTCCAGGCCCTCCAGGATCTCGCCGATGATGTGCAGGTTGAACACGTCATCATCGACGACGAGGATGTGCGGTCTTTCCATGCCTTGACTCCTGTCCTTTGACGGGTGACTCGCGATTGGCAATCGTCGGTGTCCTTGCGCGCATATCGGGCCCCGGGATGTGCAACTTGAGCGGCAGGGGGGGCGGTGCGGGACGGGACCGGTGCTACACGGCCAGCGCCGGCTGGCGCGCGGTGGGCACGGTGAAACACACCCGCGCCCCGCCGTCGGCGTTGTTGCCGGCCCAGATGCACCCGCCGTGCAGGCCGACGATCTCGCGGCAGATGGACAGCCCCAGGCCGGTACCCCCGGCACCGTTGCGGGTCTTGGAGCTTTGCACGAACTTGTCGAAGATGCTCTCCAGCTCGTCCTCCGGGATGCCCACCCCGTGGTCGCGCACTTCCACCTGCAGCGCCGCATGGCAGCCTTCGTCGTCGTACTCGTCGGTGGGCTGCACCCGCACCTCGATGGCCCCGCCCACGGGCGAGAAGCGGATGGCATTGGCCAGGACGTTGCGCGCCACCTGGTCGATGCGCGGGGCATCGACGAGGACCTCCGGCAGCGGCTCGGCGGCGTGGAGGCGGATGCTCAGGTTCTTGTGCGCCAGCAGCGGTTCGAGTTCGTTCACCACCCGCCGCAGCAGCGGACCCAGGGGCTGGGCGGAGCGATCCAGGGACATGCCCCCCGCTTCCAGCTTGGACAGGTCCAGCAGGTCGTCCAGCAGCGCCAGCAGGCGCTGGCCGCTGGTGACGATGCGCTCGAAATAGCCCACGGCGCGAGGTGTATCGAGTGCGTCGCCGCGGCGCAGGGCCAGGCGGGCGAAGCCGAGGATGCCGTGCAGGGGTGTGCGCAGTTCGTGGGACATGTTGGCCAGGAACATGGACTTGGCCTGGTTTGCCTTCTCCGCCAGATCCTGCGCCCGCTCCGCCTGCGCCTTGGCCAGCAGCACGCTGGCGGTGTTTTCTTCCACCAGTTCCTGGAGGTGGTCGCGGTGGCGGCGCAGTTCCGCCTCGATGCGCTTGCGCTCGGTGATGTGGCGCACCACGGCCAGCGTGCCGCCGGTGGCCACGCGCACCAGGCGCGCCTCGAAGTCGCGTTCCACGTCGTCGCGCCCGCGCAGGCGGTATTCGAAGGCGTAGCCGCCCTGGCCGTTGCGCAGCCTCTGCATGGCGATGTGGAGGGTCTGGACCAGCGGCCGGGGCAGGATCTCATCCATCCTGCGGCCCAGGCACTCCTCGGCCGGCAGGTAGAGGAAATCCGGCTCCGGGGCATGGATGTCCACGAAGTGCCCGTCATCGTCGAGCTCGAACAGCATGTCCGGCAGCGCCTTGAAGATGGAGTCGAACTTGGCGTAGTTGCGGCGCAGCGCCTGTTCGGCCTGGCGGCGCTGCGTCACGTCCTCCACCACCGCCCAGCACAGGGCCGAGCCTTCCTCGAACAGGTCGCGGGCGATGCTCACCCGCACCGGCACGCGCACCCCGTCCTTGCGCAGGTATTCCTTCTCGTAGCTGCCGGCGTGGCCGGCGTATTCCAGTTCGGCGCGCGCGTGCAGGTCGGCCTCCGCGTGCTCGTCCGGGGTCAGCTCGGCGAGGTGCAGCTCGCGCAATTCGTCCTCGGTGTAGCCGGTGATTTCCTCGAAGCGCCGGTTGGCCTGGAGGCAGTAGCCGTCGCTGGTGTAGAGCATCATGCCCAGTTGGGACGAGTCGTAGAGCAGGTTGAGCTTGTCCAGGGACTGGCGCAGCGCCCGCGCGGTGGCACGCAGTTCGGAGACATCGGTGTCGATGCCCACCAATACCCGGTCGCCCTCGGGGCCCTCGCACACGGTCTTGTGCGCCACGACGGCGTACTGCCGGCCGCTGCGATCCACGAGATCCAGATCGTCGCTGCTGGCGCCCTCGGCGAAGGCAATGCGTTCGAGCGCGAGGCGCTGCCCGCTCGCCGCGGCGCTGCACAGGTCCTGGATCGTCTTGCCCACCATGTCCCGCGGCGACAGGCCGTGGCGCTGCGCCAGCGCCTGGTTGGCCAGCAGCAGGCGGCCGTCCCGGTCCTTGACGAACAGGGCGTGGGGCACGGCATCGATGACGCGCTCCAGGAAGCGGCGCTGGCGCTGGACCTGCAGTTCGGCCTGCTTGCGGTCGGTGACGTCCATCACCGAGCCCACCGTGCGCACGACCCGGCCCGCCTCATCGAGCGCGGCCAGCGCGCCCACCCGGTACCAGCGCAGGCTGCCGTCGGCCGCGGCGAAGCGCAGTTCCAGGTCCAGCCTGCGACCGTCGGCGAAATGGCCACGCAACTGGCCCAGCAACTGGCGGCGATCCTCACGGGGGATGCGCCGCAACAGCCGGCGGGCCACCCCGGCGCCGGGCCGCCCCAAGCCGGGGGAAGCCCCCCCGGGGGGCAGCGCAGCGTGGGGGCCAACATCCCCGGCGCCGGGCCGCCCCAAGCCGGGGGAAGCCCCCGCGGGGGGCAGCGCAGCGTGGGGGTCAACATCCCCGGCGCCGGGCCGCCCCAAGCCGGGGGAAGCCGATTCGCCGGCCATGGCGGCGATGTGGGCAGACAGCCACAACTCGCCGGTGATTCCGTCGCGCTCCCAGAGCCCTTCCAGGCTGGCATTCACCGCCAGTTCGAAACGCTCCTGGACGGCGCGCAGATCGGCCGTCATGCGGTTCGCCAATGCACGCCCCTCGGCACGGATGCGGCCGCGGGCGCTCACCAGGCTGACCACCAGCAGTGTCACGGCGAAGCCGGCGATGAGCACCCACGTGGAGCCGACGTGGCTGATGCGCGCTTCGAAGCCGGTGCTGCTGCCGTAGCGCAGCCGTACCAGCCTGCCGCCCAGCATGAAATCGTGGTCGGCCCGGTAGAGGGAGGCGCGCGGGCCCTCGCGGCGCAGTTGCGCCTCGGGCCGGAGCGGATCGTCCGGGTCTTCCGCCAGGTCCAGTTCCGCCTCGCCGATGGCCTTCTGGCTGGCATAGGAGAGCAGGCGCTGGGGGTTCATCGCCAGCACCAGCATACCCGGCGAGGCCGGCGCCGTGGGCGCGGACCCCCACGCTGCGCTGCCCCCCGGGGGGGCTGTCCCCGGCTTGGGACGGCCCGGCGCCGGGGACGTCGACCCCCACGCTGCGCTGCCCCCCAGGGGGGCTGTCCCCGGCTTGGGGCGGCCCGGCGCCGGGGGTGGACCGGCCGGGAGGATCAGCAACATGCCCATGCCGGAAACGCCGGGGGCGGCTTGCGCCGGTTCGCTTCCCAGCAGCACCGCGCGGCCGCGACGAAGCGCTTCGGCCACCGCCGGAGCGAGCGCCTCGCCGTCGAGTGCAGCCGCGACACGGGCGAGGGTTGCGCGCCCGCAATCCGTGCCATCGGCGCAAGCTGACGCGCCGGGGCCCTCTTGCGGTGGCCACAACAGTGGGGGGGGGCCGTCGCCGGCGCCGGGGCGCCCCAAGCCGGGGACAGCCCCCCCGGGGGGCAGCGCAGCGTGGGGGCCAACCCCCCCGGCGCCGGGCCGCCCCAAGCCGGGGACAGCCCCCCCGGGGGGCAGCCCAGCGTGGGGGCTCACCCCACCGCCGGCCGCGGGCACGAATGCCACCAGATCCACGCTGAAGGACTGGGAACCTTCCAGTCCCCGGCCGACAAAGCGCGAGAACGCCGGCGCATCCAGGCCGGGTGCGTACTCCAGAAGGGTGGCCGCTGCCTTCAGCAGCAGCAGGTGCTGGACCATGTGCCCCTGCAGCGCCTCGGCCGAGTAGCGCGCCTGGTGGCGAAATTCGGACTCGGCCCGGCTGCGCTCCTCCTGGCGCAGCAGCAGCCAGGCCGTAGCCGTGAGCACCACGCCCAGGGCGAGGATCAGGCCGGCGCCCAGTCGATGGGGCTGGACCTGCGGCGACGTCTCGGGGAGTGCCTGCGCCGTGACCCGGGCGCGGCGCGTTTTCCCCATGTGCCACCATCGTGACCGGGCGGTCGTCGCGGGAGGGGCACGCATGGGCCGGGCCAGGGTTTGTGGGTCGGCGAGGGTTCGAAGCGAGGGCGGCTTGCGGACTCGCGCCGTTAGCGTGCGTCGCCGCCGGTGGCCGGGGCGCCCGCATGGCGGGGCAGGTCGACCCGGGCACGCACGGCATTGCCGGAGCCGATGAACTCCACCCGGTCAAAGCTCACCATGCGGGCGATGGCGATGCCCCGGCCGTTGGGGTCGAAGGCCCGGTCGGGGGACAACTCCATGAAGTTCTCCCAGTCGAAGCCGTCCCCGGCGTCGCGGATCTCGAATTCGATGGCGTCGCGTCCTACCGCCACCGAGGTGGTGGCCTGACGGGAGCCGTAGCGGGGCAGGGCGGCGCGGCGGGCGACCTCGTCATCCCAGGTGCCCTCGGCCATGAGGTGTTTCTTCTCCTGGTAGGTGATGCCCAGGTTGCCGTGCTCCACGGCGTTGACCAGCAGTTCTCCCAGGCCGATCACCACACGGGCGGGCTCGGGGCACATGCCGGCGAGCAGGGTCGCCAGGTCGCGCGCCTCGTCCAGCGTGGCAAAACGGAAGCGTCCCTCGCTGAGCAGATGCAGGGTGCGATCGCGGCTGGCAATGCCCCCCTCCAGTGCCCGGCGGCTCTCCATGTCGCTGAGGACGGCACGCACGATGGTGACCAGCGAGGCCGGATCGTAGGGCTTGGTGAGGTAGTAAAAGGCCCCCGCCCGCAACCCCTCCAGCACCTGCTCGGGCGAGGACGCGGCGGTCTGCATGATCACCGGCAGATGGGTGAAGCGCGGCGTGGTCTTGATCCGCTCCAGGAGGTCCAGCCCGCTCATGCCGGGCATCATGCGGTCGAGCACCATGAGGTCGAAGCCGCCGATGTCCGACTGCAGGATCTGCCATGCGTGCTCGCCGCTGTCGGCTTCGACCAGGCCGTAGCCGTCGTTGCCCAGCACCTCGGACATGAGGAACAGGTTGGCGGGTTCGTCATCCACCACCAGGATGCGCGGCAGGCGCCCGTACAGCACCGGACGCCCGGTGGACGGGGTATAGACCGGTTCCGCATAGCTCAGCATGGTGATTCCTCGAATGCCCAGGATTGGGCAATCTATCGGCCGGGCAGTGGGAAACTTGAACCGGAAAGGCGCGCCAGCCGGGGCTCTCGGGGAGTGGCGGCAGTGGAGGCGGCGGCGGGGGGGGCGGGGCGCGGTCCGGGGCCTCATGGGCTCGCGCCCTGCGGGTTGCCTGCGCTCGCCAAATCGGCCCCGGACCGCGCCTCGCCCCGCCTCGCCGCGGTCAGCTCCCCCAGCCGCCGTCGCCCCCGATGGGACGCGCCGGCGCCCACAGGCCGACGCCGCGGCGGCGGAACACGAGCACCAGCACCATGCCGGCGACGAAGCCGCCCGCGTGCGCCAGCCACGCCACGCCGGGGCCGTCGCCGGCCAGCATGGAATTGACCACCTGCAGCACGAACCAGAAGCCCAGCACCCACACCGCCGGCAGCCGCATGGTGTGCAGATAGAAGCCCAGCGGAATGGCCACCAGCACCCGGGCGCGGGGATAGAGCAGCAGGTAGGCGCCCAGCACGCCGGAGATGGCGCCGCTGGCGCCGATCATGGGCACCTGGGAGGAGGGGTCGGGCAGCGCCTGGGCATACACCGCCACCACGCCGCACAGCAGGTAGAACAGGATGAAGCGCAGATGCCCCATGGCGTCCTCGACGTTGTTGCCGAAGATCCACAGGTAGAGCATGTTGCCCGCCAGGTGCATGAAGCCGCCGTGCAGGAACATGCTGGTGAAGATCGTCGCCCCCGTCGGCACCAGCACGTCGGCCGGGTCCAGCCGGGCATGGCCCAGCAGCACCGCGGGGATGGCCCCCAGCGCCATCACCACCCGCTCGCCCGCGGCGCCCAGCCCCATCTGCCACAGGAACACCAGCACGCAGGCCGCGATCAGCGCCACGGTGAGCACCGGGGTCAGTTCCGTCGGGTTGTCGTCGTGAAGCGGGATCATCCTTGATTCCTCAGTTGAACGCGCCTGACCGCAACGAGGAGCAACGCCGCCAGACGGCCCGGCAGGCGCGCAATCGGGCGCGTAGCGGGCTCACCCACCCGGTGAGCGTGGGCGAAGGCGCAAACCTCAAACTCCGTGCGGCCTCCCGAGGGAAAACGAGCGGTCAACTGAGGAATCAAGGATCATGGATTCGGGTGCCCGGGCAGGAGTGCCATCGTGATGACCACGGCGATGATTCTCCCCCGCATTGCGTCCTTGTGGGTACTGCCGCGGCTGCCGGCGACGGGCGCACCGCGACCCCTGCGCCGACACAGGCCGCGGCGGCAAACCCGGGGCGGCAGGACCTACATCATCTCCACCACCCACTTCGTCACCAGCGCCGTGGCGCGGGCGCACTGCTCGCCGCGCTCGTCGCTGAAGCGGCGGTATTCGTCGGCCTGCCACATGTCCCAGGTACGGCCGGTGAAGCGCTGCTGCAGTTCCTGGCAGGTGACGCCGCCGAACTCCGCCTGGAAGCGCTCCACCAGTTCCTTGCCCTTCTGGAAATTACCCATGGCGCGCCCGACGGCGAGGCGGTCGCGCTCCCGGCCGCGCTTGGCGGACAGCGCCATGAGCCCGCCGGTGAGCGCGCCGCAGGCGCCCAGCCCCACCAGCCCGCCACCGCCGGAAAGGCCGTGGCTGGCCTTGATGGTCTCGTCCGTGACCACGCCCACCGTCTCCTGCACGGCCGCCAGCACGCACTGCGGGCAACAGCCGTAGTCCAGTTCGTAGCGCAGCGCCTTGTCGTAGGCCTGGGTGGCCAGTTGCTCGCGTTCGGTGTCAGCCATGGGAACTCCTGTGCGGTTGATGGGTAATCATACGTCCGCCGCCTTGCGGCCGCGAACCGTGGCCCTGATGTGCGCCATGGGGACGCGGCCGGTGGTGGCGAAGTCGAACCTGCCGTCGAAGCGGCGGGACTGCGCAGACAAAAAAAAGGCCGCGCCCCGTTGGGGGTACGGCCGATGCGGTCAACGCCGCAAGAGGAGGACAGGGAGGAGCAATGCAGCCCGGAGGTTCCCCGCCGGGGGCCTCCGGAGGGAAACATCACGCGCAGGAAGCCGCGTCCTTCACGCCCAGCTTGCGCAGGATGGTCTCCAGCGGGCAGAAGCGGGTGAAGCCGCTCTGGAACAGGTTGGCGCCGACGAAGGCGGTAAACCACAGCCAGTTGCCGCTCACGAACAAAGGGCTGCCTTCCACGCCGAGGGCCAGGGACAGCAGCACGAAGGCACCGGCGAAGATGCGGATGAATTGATTGACGGTCATGGGGGCCGCTCCGGAAAGTTGGCTGGGAGCAATATTAGCAGATACTTATTTACGCCACAATGGGGACGGGCAGCGACACACGGGGACGGGCAGGGACGGGCAGCGCCTGTCGAGAATTCAGCCCTTCAGGGCTTCGCCGTATTCAACCGCAGCATGAGCGTCATGGGTTGCAACGACGACGCCTGAAACCCGTAGTGCTCGTAGAACTGCCTGGCACTGTCGTGAAGGGCGTGTACGAGCAGCGCCCGGACGCCGGCGTTTTGCGAGACAACCACCGCCCGGTTGACGGCGTCCTGCAGCAAGGCAGCCCCGAGCCTGATGCCCTGGGCTCGACGGTCAACGGCAAATCGAGCCAGAACCATCACGGGGACGGGGTCGGGCATATTGCGGCGCACGGCAGTCGTTGCCATCCGGTGCGAGACTGCGCCCGCAGCCATGGCGTAGTAACCGAGGACGCGGCCATCCTGATCCGCTGCGACGAACGTGCGACTGGCCCCGCTCAACGGGTTGGACAGTGCCCGGCGCTTGAGCCACTCGTCGAGACTGGCTTCGCCGCACTCAAATCCATCCAGTCGATGGGCGGCGGCGAGCGGCCGTGGCTCGCACAACTGCAGGCTCATGCCGGGCCGGTGTCCCAGGGAGCCTTCACGGCCATGAGGCGTTCCAGCCCCGGATTGGGGCCGGGCGGTGCGTCGAGCATTTCGGTGAACTGTCTGAACTTGTCGGCGTCCAGACTGAAGAAAACCTGATCAAGCACCACCGCCCGTGCTCTGTCGCAGGCGGCCTCGAGCATGAAGTCCGAGCGGTTCTTGCCCAACAGGCTTGCAGCGTGATCGATCAAGTCCCGCTGATCGGGCCGTGCCCGCAGGTTTATGGCGGCGTCACGCATGAACCCATCCTTTCGCGCATACACAATAGATATACGAATTGTGCTGCGGTGTGTAGCTGTTGTCAATACGCTTGCGGCTGGTCGATCCTGGCCAAGTTCAGCCCCCCGCGCCGCCCTCCACCCGCCCGCGCATCGCCGCGTAATACAGCACCGGAATCACCACCAGCGTCAGCAGCGTCGACACCAGGATGCCGAAGATCAGCGACAGCGCCAGGCCGTTGAAGATCGGGTCGTCGAGGATGAACAGCGCTCCCAGCATGGCCGCCAGGGCGGTGAGGGCGATGGGTTTGGCGCGCACCGCCGCCGACTGCACCACCGCCTCGGCGAAGGGCATGCCGGCGGCCACCTGCTCGTTGCAGAAATCCACCAGCAGGATGGAGTTGCGCACGATGATGCCCGCCAGGGCGATCATGCCGATCATGGAAGTGGCGGTGAATTGCGCCCCGAACAGGGCGTGGCCGGGCATCACGCCGATGATGGTGAGGGGGATGGGCGCCATGATGATGAGCGGCACCAGGTAGCTCTTGAACTGTGCCACCACCAGCAGGTAGATGAGCACCAGGCCCACGGCGTAGGCCAGCCCCATGTCGCGGAAGGTCTCGTAGGTAACCTGCCACTCGCCGTCCCACTTGACGGTGAAGGAGGCGTAGGGGTCCCTGGGCTGGCTGATGAAGTACTCGCCCAGGCGCCCGCCCTGGGCCAGTTCCATGTCCTTGATGCGCGAGCGGATGTCGAACATGCCGTACAGCGGCGAGTCCAGCTTGCCCCCCATGTCGCCCACCACGTACACCACCGGCAGCAGGTCCTTGTGGTAGATGACCTTCTCGCGGCTGGTCTGGCGCACCTCCACCAGTTCCGACACCGGCACCATGAGCCCGTCACGGGCGCGCACCCGCAGCTTGAGGAGCTGGTCCAGGCTGTTCTGCTGCTGCGGCGGCAGGGTGACGCGCACGGGGATCTCGTAGCGGGCATCGCCGCCGTGGATGGGGGTGACGTCCTCGCCGGCCAGGCCCAGGCGCACCACCTCGACGATGTCGCGCTGGGCCACGCCCAGCAGCGCCGCCTTGCTCTGGGACACGCGCAGCACCAGCTTGGGCGCGTCCTCGTCGATGGAATCGTCGATGTTGACGATGTCCGGCGTCTCGGCGAACTTCGCCCGCACCTGCTTCGCCACGGCGATCTGGCTCGGGTAGTCGGGGCCGTACACCTCGGCGACGATGGGCGAGAGCACCGGCGGGCCGGGCGGCACCTCCACCACCTTGGCGTTGCCGCCGGCGCTGGCGGCGATGCGCGCGATCTCGTCGCGCACGCCCACGGCGATGTCGTGGCTCTGGCGGCTGCGCTGGTGCTTGTCCACCAGATTCACCTGGATGTCGCCCATCTCGGGGGCGGCGCGCAGGTAGTACTGGCGCACCAGGCCGTTGAAGTTGATGGGGCTGGCCGCGCCGGCATAGGCCTGGTAGTCGGTCACTTCCTCCACCGTGGCCAGGTGGGCGCCGATCTCGTGCAGCACCCGGGCGGTCTCCTCCACCGGCGTGCCCACGGGCATGTCCAGCACCACCTGGAACTCGCTCTTGTTGTCGAAGGGCAGCATCTTCAGCACCACCCACTGCACCGCGGCCAGCGACACCGAGATCAGGATGGCCACCAGCACCGCCAGCCACAGCTTGGCCCGCGCCCGCCCGCCGCGCTCGGGGTGGAGGAAGGGCGTGAGCAGGCGGCGGAAGCTGCGGTCCAGCACGCCGGCCAGCCTGTCCTCGCCGTGGCCGTGGGCCGCCGACTTGCCGCCCATCAGCACCAGGTAGAGCCAGGGCGTGATCACGAAGGCGATGGCCAGCGAGATGAACATCCCCATGGAGGCGTTGATGGGAATGGGGCTCATGTACGGCCCCATCAGCCCGGTGACGAAGGCCATGGGCAGCAGCGCCGCAATCACCGTGAGCGTGGCCAGGATGGTGGGCCCGCCCACCTCGTCCACCGCCTTCGGAATGAGCTGCGAGAGCGGCGTGCGCGGCTCCAGTTGCTGCCAGCGGTGGATGTTCTCCACCACCACGATGGCATCGTCCACCAGGATGCCGATGGAAAAGATGAGCGCGAACAGGCTCACCCGGTTGAGGGTGAAGCCCCAGGCCCAGGAGGCGAACAGGGTGGCCGCCAGGGTCAGCGACACCGCCACGCCCACGATCACCGCCTCGCGCCGCCCCAGCGCCAGCAGCACCAGCAGCACCACCGCGCAAGTGGCGAACACCAGCTTGCCGATGAGCTTCTGCGCCTTGTCGGTGGCGGTGGCGCCGTAGTTGCGGGTGACGGTGAATTCCACGCCCTCGGGAATCAACGTCCCCTTCAGGGCGTTGGCGCGGGCGATGACGCCCTCGGCCACGTCGGCGGCGTTCTCGCCGGGCTTCTTGGAGATGGCCAGGGTGACCGCCGGATACTCCTGGCCGGCCGCGGGGGCGGCGGTGGCCCGACCCGCCGGGCTTCCGGCGGTGGCCTGGCCGGCGGCGGCGTTCGCCCCGGCTTCGGCCGCGGCGGCCGCCCCGGCCCGCCCGACGCCGGTCCACACATAGCGGCTGGGCTGGTCCGGGCCGTCCTCCACCCGCGCCACGTCCGACATGAACACCGGCTTGGCCCCCTGCACCCCCACCACCAGGCGGCGCACCTCGGCGGCGGACTCGATGTAGGTGCCGGTCTGCACCAGCACCTCCTGGTTGCCCGACACCAGGCTGCCGGCCGGCTGCGAGGCGTTGGACACCTGCAGCGCGGCGCGGATGTCCTGGGCCGTGACCCCGAAGGCGTTCATGCGGTCCGCGTCCATGAGCACGCGCACCACGTGGCCCGGCCCGCCCAGGGTGGTGACGTCGCGGGTGCCGGCGATGCGCTTGAACTCGATCTCCGCCGAGCGCGCCACCTGCTGCAGTTCGAAGGCCGAGCGCTGCGGATCGGCGGTCCAGAAGGTCAGCGTGACGATGGGCACGTCGTCGATGCCCTTGGGCTTGACGATGGGCTCGCCCACGCCCAGGTTGGGCGAGAGCCAGTCGCGGTTGGAGTTGATGGTGTCGTAGAGGCGCACCAGCGCCTGGATGGGGTCCTCGCCCACCTCGTACTGCACGGTGATCACCGCCATGCCCGGCCGCGACACGGAATAGACGTGCTCGATGCCGGAGATGCGGGAGAGCACCTGTTCCGCCGGCCGCGCCACCAGGTTTTCCACGTCCCTGGCCGAGGCGCCCGGGAAGGGCACGAAGACGTTGGCCATGGTGACGTTGATCTGCGGCTCTTCCTCCCGCGGCGTGACCAGCGTGGCGAACAGCCCCAGCAGGAACGCGACCAGCGCGATCAGCGGCGTGAGCTGGGAGTTCTGGAAGAAGGCGGCGATGCGTCCGGAAATGCCCATGGCGGTTCTGGCTTCAAGTCACAAAAAAAGGCGGGGCGCGGCCTTCCGGGCGCGCGCCCCGCGTGGATCGGCGGCGACTACTTGCCCTTGAGCTTCATGATGCCCAGGGAGCTCATCACCATCTTTTCGAACACCGGCTCGCTGGTGCCCTTCTTCATCTTGCGCATGAAGTACTTCTCGAAGGCCACCTTGGCCAGGTGCACCCACTTGCCCTCGGAGAACCAGTTCACGTTGCGCGGCGGGATCTGCGGCAGCGCCACGAAAGCCACGCCGGTGTCGCCGAAGTCCGCCAGGCACACGGCATTCCAGGTTGCCTTGTGGGAAGGCGTCAGCCCGCCCAGTTCCTCGCGGATGTTGTGGGCGGCGGCATTGACCATGGACTCGATCATGTAGCCGGTCTTGGGCGCGCCGGTGGGTACCGGGGTCGCCTCCACCGGCGGGATGGCCACGCACACGCCCACCGAGTAGATGTTCTTGAACTTCGGGTTGCGCTGGTGCTCGTCGATGAGGATGAAGCCGCGCGGATTGGTCAGCCCCTCGATGCCGAACACCGCATCGATGCCCTTGAAGGCCGGCAGCATCATCGAGAACTTGTGGTCGAGCACGTGCTCCTTCTTCGGCTGGCCGGCCTCGTCATGCTCGGTGACGTACATCTTGCCCGCCTCCACCCTGGTGACCTTGGCGTTGCAGATCCACTTGATGTGGCGCTCGCGTAGCGCCGACTCCAGCAAACCCTTGGAATCGCCCACGCCGCCCAGGCCGAGATGGCCGACATAGGGCTCGGCGGTAACGTAGGTCATGGGCACCTTGTCGCGGATCTTGCGCCGGCGCAGGTCGGTATCCATGATGAAGGCGAACTCGTAGGCCGGACCGTAGCACGACGCCCCCTGCACCGCCCCCACCACCACCGGGCCCGGCGCCTTGACGAATTCCTGCCACGCCGCCTCGGCCTGCACCGCGTGCTCCACATGGCAGATGGACTGGGTATGACCCTTGGGACCGAGACCTTCCACTTCGTCGAAAGCCAGCTTGGGGCCGGTGGCGATCACCAGGAAGTCGTAGTCGATGATGCGCCCGTCTTCCAGTTCCACATTGCTCTTCTCGGGATGGACCCGCCTGGCGCCCGTGCCGATGAACTCGATCTTGCGCCTGGCCAGCACCGGGGCGCAGTCCAGTTCGATTTCGTCGCGCTTGCGCCAATCCACCGCAACCCATGGGTTCGAGGGCACGAAATGGAACTTGGGGTTGTTGGAAATCACCGTGATGCGGTCCTGCGGACGGGCCAGGTCGCGCATTTCGTACGCCATGGGCATGCCGCCGAGACCGGCGCCGAGAATCACGATATGTGCCATCTATGTCTCCTCCTCTGGGTGTGTGCACTGACTACCGTTCAGTACCGGAAATCATGAGCTTGACCCATAAACGGCCGTATATGCAATACCCGGCCGTGCATCAGTTTCGCTGATTTTCCCAAGGCTAGGCGCCCCCCTGCTTCAGCACGATGCCCGCCTTGACGGGATCGAGCACCACCCGGTCGCCCGCCGCTGCACCGGCGAGGATTTCCAGCCCGGCTTCCCCCGCCGGATCGCCCACCCGCACCTGGCGCAGCCGCGGCACGCCGCGGGTGTCCAGGACATAGATGCCGCTGACCTCGCCGCGGCGCACCAGCGCCTGGGCGGGCACCACCAGCTTGCGCGCGCGCCCGACGACGAAATGCACGCGCGCGAACATGCCCGGCACCACTCCCTCCAGCCGCGCCGGCAGGCTCACCCGCGCCTGCATGACGTGGGTGCGGGCATCGGCCGTGGGCAGCACCGTCACCGCGCCGGCATCGACCCAGCGGCCCGAATCCGGGAACTCCACCCGCGCCCGCCCCTGGGCGCGGATCTGGGCGATGCGCTGTTCCGGAATGGCGGCCACCACGCGCAGATCCTTCGGGTCATAGACGGTGACCAGTTGCCGGCCCGGTCCCGCCATCTCGCCCAGTTCGGCGTGGCGCTGCGCCACCAGGCCCGCCAGCGGCGCGGTGATGGTGGTGAAGCTGCGCGCCGTGGTTGCCTGGCCGCGCCCCGCCAGCGCCGCCGCCAGTTGGGCCTGGGCGGCCAGGTGTGCGGCCTCGGCCTTGTCCAGCGCCGCCTGGCTGACGAACTGGCGTGCACGCAACTGGCGCGCGCGCTCCACCTCCTGGCGCGCCTCGGCCAGTTGCGCCCGGGCCTGGGCCACCTGCGCCTCGGACCTGGCCAGGGCCTGCGCGGCTTCGCGCTCGTCGATGCGCATCAGCACGTCACCCTGGCGCACCCGGTCGCCGGCATCCACCCGCACCTCCATCACCCGCCCCTGCACCTGGGCAGCAATGGTGGACTGGCGCACCGCTTCCACCACCGCCTCGGAGGGGTAGGTGACGTCCACCTCGCGCAATTCCAGGACCACGGTGGACAGGGCGTCAGCCGCCGCGGCGGGAGCCTGGTCGGCGCGCACGGCCGGCGACATCGGCGCCAGCAGCGCGATGGCCAGGGCAACCAGGAATCGGCGGGGAAGTACGCGGGGCAAAGGCAGGCGCATGAGGGACATGTCTCGGGCGGATGGTGTATAAGAATATACTAATATTCCTTGATTCCTCAAGCCTTGTGGCCGGTCGGCCACCCGGGCAGGGACGCAAGCCGCCATTCTAGTGCCTACTTGCACAAGTCTGCGTCAGCACCGAGAGCGGCCTGGGGCGCCGAGCGCAAGGCGCAAACCGCAGCGATGCTCGGTGGCATCGCGAGGATTTGCAACGCTGCGCTCGGCGATGCCAGGCCGCTCGAATGTAGCAAGACTTGTGCAAGTAGGCACTAGTAGGCAGTCAACGAGATTCGGAAGGTTTGGCGGGGGCGGGCTTGCCCGCGATCGGTGCCGCTGATCGCGGGCACGCCCGCCCCCACATCCATCGGCTTCAGATTGACTGCCTGCCAGACGCAGGACAAGTTTCCGCGTCAGGCTCCGGGATGGCGGGGCGAAGACGTGGCGTTCAGCTCTTGCCGCCGAAGAAATGCCGCCAGGCCAGGCGCGAGTCGGCGAAGGTGTCGTTCTGCCAGCGCACGCAGCGCCGCGCGAAGGCGCGCTGCGACTCCAGCACGCGGGCGAAGAAGGGGTTGTCCGCCGCGCGTTTCGCCGCCACCTCGTCCCACACCCGCAACTGCGCCTGCAGCACCGCCTCCGGCGTCTTCATGAAGCGCACGCCCTGGCGGTCCATCTCCTGGTAGTCGCGGGAGTAGCGGTCCATGGCCTTCCACGACATGTCCGCCGAGGCCGACTCGGCGGCGTAGCGCACGATGGCTTTCAGGTCGGCCGGCAGCGCTTCGAACTTGCGGCGGTTGAACAGCAGTTCCAACTGCTCGGCGGGCTGATGGAAGCTCTGCAGCATGCACACCGCCGCCACCGCCGGAAAGCCCAGCAGGCGGTCCGAACTGGCGTTGTTGAACTCCGCCGCATCCAGCAGTCCGCGCTCCAGCGCCGGCACGATCTCGCCCGCGGACAGCGCATTCACCTGCGCGCCCAGGCCGCCGAAGATGTCCATGGACAGGCCCACGGTGCGGTATTTCAGGCCCTTGAAGTCCTCCGGCCGGGTCACCGGCTTGCGAAACCAGCCCAGCGGCTGGTTGGGCATGGGCCCGTAGAGCAGCGACACCACCTCCAGGCGCAGGCTGCGGTAGATCTCCTCCAGCAGCGCCGCGCCGCCGCCGTGGTAGTGCCAGGCCAGCAGGGTGTTGCCGTCCATGCCGAAGGCCGGCCCCGAGCCCCACAGCGCCAGGGCCGGATTCTTGGCGTACCAGTAGGTGGTCACGGCGTGGGCGCCGTCGAGGGTGCCCTTGCTCACCGCGTCGAGCAGGTCGAAGGGCTTGACCACCGCCCCGGCCGGCAGCATCTCGATCTTCAGCCGCCCGCCGGACATCTCGCCCACCCGCCGGGCGTAGTCGAGGGCGTACTCGTGGAAGATGTCCTTCGCCGGCCAGGCGGATTGCCAGCGCAGGGTCAGTGGGGCCTGGGCGACGACGACGCCGGGAACGACACCCAGCGCCGCACCCGCCGCCGCGGTGAGCGCGGCGCCCATGAAGCGGCGTCGCGACCGGCCCGCACTGGCGGGCACGTCGCAGCCGGGCGCGCTGGGCGGATGATCGTGAATGGCGTGTCTCCTGGAATCGTCGGCGGCGCGCGCCGCCTGGGCAGGAAGGCGGGCGAGGCATGACACGCGCGCGGCGTGTGCCGGCCCGATGCGGCCCGGCACAGGGAGATGTTAGTGCGCCCCGGGCAAACCACCGATTGGGGAAATCCCGAATGGGGGACCGACGGTCTTGCGGGGAGCGGCGGAAACTGCCCTTCCCGCCGATTGCGAGGCTCAGGACTTGCGCTGTTCGTGCACCTGGATTTCGACGCGACGGTTGCGGCGGCGGCCTTCCTCGTTGTCGTTCGGCGCCACCGGGCGGCTGGAGCCAAAGCCCACGGTGACCATGCGCCGGCCGTCCACCCCGCGGTCCATCAGATGCTGGCGCACCGCCTCCGCCCGCGCCTCGCTCAGGCGCTGGTTGCCCGCCACGGCGCCGTCGGCGTCGGAATGCCCGGCCAGCAGCAATTGCACCCGGGGCAGGCCCAGCAGCAACGGCACCGCTTCGTCCAGACGGCGCCGGGCGTCCTCGGCGATGCGCGGGCTGCCCGGATCGAAAGCCACCGGTTCGCGCAACAGCGGCTCCAGGCGCGCCCGTAACAGATCCGCGGACGAGCCGGCTTGAGCCGTGCCGCTGCCGGGAAGCTCCGAGCGCGCATCCACCGGTGCCTCGCGGCCCAGGTCGCGGCGCAGCGCCGCCGCCAGTTCGGCCCGCGCCCGGGCGCTGCTGGTCTCGGACTCCAGCGCGAAACGCCCGTCGCGCCACTGCAGCCGCGCCATGCGCGCCGCGCGCAGGTCCGGCGGAAAGGCGCGGATGACCCCCTCGGGAATCTTGTCTGCCGCCTCGTCGATCTGCAACTCGTCGGCAATCTCGGCCTTGCCGTAGATGCGCCCCGCCCGCGCCAGCACCAGCGCGCGGGAATCGGCGTCCGGCATCCGCCCGCGCAGCACCAGGCGGCCGTCACGCCACTGCGCCAGCAGCGCCGGCGGCGCCTGCACCTCGGGCGTAATGGCCTCGCGCACCGCCGACCCCGCGCCGCTGACGTCGGTGGCCACCCCCGTCGGCGAATTGGCGTAGTCCCACAGCCAGATCCCCGACACCAGCAGGTAGATGATGCCCCCCAGCCAAGCCCATGCCTTGCGATTCATGCCCGTCCCCCATTCCTGCCGATGTCCCTTGGTCCGGGACCACGGCGCCCAAGCACCCCGGCCACGGATCATGGATGAATGTACGGCGACGGCGCACGCGCGCAAAGGAATTTGCGCAAACTTTTGGTGTGCAGCCCGGTGAAGGGATCGAGCGCCGGGGGACTGCCCTGGAAGCCAGGGTCGGCTGAGCCCCCTGATCACCCATGCACCTTCGCCAGGGACGATGGACGGCGGATCCCGCTTGTGTGCTCAGGTTCGCGGCGTCAATCCATCCGCCAGCGACATGCGCCAGGCACGCCACCCGGGCACGAGGCTGGCGACGAGACCGGCCCCGAGGATGGCGAGCAGCAGGCCGATCTCGCCTGCAGCCGGCAGGCGCCATTGCATCGTCATGCCGAAGTGCGTCTGCAGGAACGGGGCGCCAATCGCCAGGGCGATGGCAAGCAACGCCATGCCCAGCAGCGTGCCGAGAAAAGTGACGAACAAGCCCTCGGCGGTCAGCATGACGAAGATGTCGCCGGATCCGGCCCCGAGCGCGCGCAGGATGGCCAGTTCGCGTCGCCGTTCATTGAGTCCGGCAAGCATGGTGGCGACAAGCCCCGAGATGCCGACGAGGACGACCAGTACGGAGATGGCCTGGAGGATACGCTCGATGCCGCCGAGCGTCCGCCAGAGCTCGTCCAGCGCCATGCCGGGCATCACGGCCAGCAGCGCTTCGCCGCGATAGGCATTGATGTAACGCTGAACGCGGAAGACATCGGCGCGATTCTTCAGGCCGACGAGCAGCGCGCTGATTTCATTCGGGCCGAGATCGAACTTCTTCACATGCTCGGCCGGAATCGCCAGCCCGGGCAGCGGCACTCCGCCGGCCCAGTCGAGATGCAGTGCCGTGATCGATTCGAGACTGACATGCACCGTGCGGTCGACCGGCGTGCCGGTGGACGCGAGCACACCGACAATGCGGAAGGGCTTGTCGTCGTGCCCGGCGTGCGCCTCCATGCCATGGGAAAGCGCTATCGGGTCGCCGACGCGATGGCCGAGTCCCGCCGCGATTTCGCTGCCCAGTACCGCCTCGAAGATTTCCGCGAAGGGCTTGCCGGCGGCGAAGGCCAGCGGCTGCCGGTCGCCGAAGCGGAAATGCTCGAAATAGGCTGGCGTCGTGCCGAGCACGGGAAAGCCGCGATGCGAGTCGCCCAGCGCCAACGGCACCACCCAGGCGACTGCCGGATGCGTCGTCAATGCCGTGTAGCTCTCCCAGCGCATGGCATGGGTGGCGTTGCCGGCGTGGAAGACGGCTTGCAGCACCAGTTGCAGGCTGCCGGACCGTGGGCCGACGACCAGGTCGACGCCCGACACCGACCGCGCGAAACTCTGGCGCGCGTCGCCGCGCACGCGCTCGACGGCGAGCAGCAGCGCCGAGGCGACGGCAATGGCGCAAAGCGTGATGCCGAGCGTCAGGCGGCGTGCCCAGGCGCTTTTCAGCGCCAGCAGGAGGGTGGCCGTCACTGCGCATCCTCCGCGGCGGCACGAGTGATTACGGCCAGCGCAACCTGCCGGTCGAAGTGGCCGGCCAGGCGCGCATCATGGCTGACGAACAGCAGCGCGGCGCCCGCCGCCGCTTCCTGGAGCAGGAGATCGACGAATCGT
>JACQYB010000068.1 GCA_016208415.1 Betaproteobacteria bacterium
CGCCCCGGGGTGCTCGCCCCGGGGCGTTTTTGCTTGTGCAAAGCCGCGCTTTCGCGGCGGTGTCGCAGGCCGCGACGGCAGCGCACGAGGCCGGCGCGCCTCGCTCGGAACGGGCGTATTCAGGCATGGACGACATCGGAAATGCATGGCAGGCCCATGCGCTTCTCATGGGCCGGGTCGGCGACGCGGGCCAGGTGCCCGCCCTGTTCGCGGCCGCCGGCGAATCCATCGCCACGGTCGCCCGGGCCATGGGCGAGGCGTCGATGCCTTGCGCCCTGGTGCGCATGGGCGATGGCCTGGCCATCGTCACCCGCGCCGATATCGGCGATGCGCTGGCGCTGCACGGGCGCTCCCCCCATGACGCCGTGGGCGCCATCGCCCGTACGCCCGTGGTCAGCGTGGGTGAGGACCAATCCCTGCTGAAGGCGCTGCTGCTCATGGAGCGCCACGGCATCCGGCAACTGGTGGTGGTGGATGGGGCGGGGCAGGCCACCGGCGTGCTGCAGCAGTCCCGGGTGCTCGTGCGCCTCAGCCAGCACTCCGCCGCCATCGCGCTGCGCATCGGCGCCGCGACCCGCCTCCACGATCTGACCCCCGCCTTCGCCGCGCTGCAGCGGCTGATCGCCGAACTGCACCGCAGCGGCACGCGCATCGAGTCCCTTGCCCGCCTGGCCAGCGACATCAACGTGGCGTTGTTCCAGCGCGTCTTCCAGCTCGTGATGCCCGAGGCGGTGCAGCGCAACGCCTGCCTGGTGGTCATGGGCAGCGAGGGCCGCGGCGAGCAGGTCCTCCCCACCGACCAGGACAACGCCCTGGTGCTGCGCGACGGCGTCGAACCCGAAGGCCTGGCGGCCCATTGCCAGGCCTTCTCGGCCGCCCTGGCGGACATCGGCTATGCGCCCTGTCCGGGGCGCATCATGCTCAGCAACCCGGACTGGGTGATGCAGGAGACGGCGTTCCGCAACCGCCTGGCGCGCTGGCTGGCGGCCGCCGACAACGATTCGGTGATGAACCTGGCCATCTTCTACGATTCCGCGGCGGTGGCGGGCGATGCCGACATGCTGGCGCGGCTGCGGTGCTTCTTTCTCGACCGCCTGGGCAACAGCGACGCCTTCTACGCCCGCTTCGCCAGCGCCATCGCCGCCTTCGCGCCGCCGTTGCGCCTGTTCGGGCGCCTGCGCCTGGAGCGCCAGGGGCCGCATCGCGGCAGCGTGGATCTCAAGAAGAGCGGCATCTTCCCCGTGGTGCACGGCATCCGCAGCCTGGCCCTGGAAAAGCGCCTCGACGTGACGGGCACCCATGAACGCGCGGCCACGCTGATGGAAATCGGCTCGCTCGACCGGCGATCAGGACGCGAGCTGCTGGAAGCCTTTTCCTTCCTGTCGGACCTGCGCACCGCCTGCGGACTGGCGGCCATTGCCAGCGGGCGCGAGGCGGACAGCTTCGCCGATCCGGCCGCGCTCACCGGCCTGGACCGGGATCGCCTGCGCCGCAGCCTGCGGGTGGTCCACCGCTTCCGGGAACTGGTGGGCCACCACTTCCGGCTCGACCTGCTGGGCCTGTAGCGGGGGGCGCCCGGGCGCCATGCCGCGTGCGCCCGCCAACGCCCGCACCTCCGGTCGGTCGCACCCAAAGAACAATTCGGCGCTCGGCGCAACAACAGCGGGAATCCATGCCGGGTAACCCGTCCCCCTGCCCCGTTGTTCCGGCCGGGAACGGGGCCGCGGATCCACATCGGTTGGAATCGCACCCCTCCGGCGCCTGCAACTTTACGCGCTGAGGTGAAGCCACTATAATTCGGCGCCTTCGGCCAGGTAGCTCAGTTGGTAGAGCAGCGGACTGAAAATCCGCGTGTCGGCAGTTCGATTCTGCCCCTGGCCACCAATATTGAAGCCCCAACTGTTTCAGTTGGGGCTTTTTCTTGCCTGCTCGCGCCAGCTCCCGCGTACTCGTGGGGTTCCTGCGAACGCCTGCGGACTTCGGCAGCTGCCCGCATTGCCCGTTCAGGGCCACATTCCACTCTCTCCTGGCCATTCCTCGCTCCACCCTTGCTCCCTGAAACAGGCCCGAAGTCCGCAAAGGCCACGAGTCCGACCCATACAGATCAACGAGTTACGCGCGGACAAATCAAGCGGTTGGATTGCTGCATTGGCTACCCGGAGAGTTTCAGGAACCGCGCCATATTGGGTGGAAATGGGCGCGCTATTGGACACAGCCTCGCACCTGAGACCTCGTCTTCTGCCTCCATGTGGCGCAGATTGCCATGAACTGCGCCACTTTCAGGGCCGAAACTGGCGCAGTTTGATAAACTGCGCCATAATTGCGCCACACGCACTTCGAACGGCGCCAAATCCGCTATGTCATCCACCACAGACTTACTGAACAGCATCCGGGCATCCGATAACGGATTGACGCTGGCCGAACTCCTGACCGCGCACCCCGGAATAGCCAGGCGAACAGCACAGCGCTTGATCGCGAAGCTGATTGAGAGCGGCCAAGTCACCGCGCGGGGCGACGGCAGAGCGCGCCGTTATTTTCGTGCAGGCACCCAATCTGGCAGCGGCGCACTGGTCACCAGAGCAGATGGTTTTCCGCCCTTCATTCCCCTGTCTGCCGACAGCCAGGACATCCTTGCCTATATCGACCAGCCTCCGGAAGCGCGCAAGCCAGTAGGCTACCAGCGTGATTTTCTCGATGCTTACCGCCCCAACGAGACCTGGTACTTGTCGGAGTCGCTGCGCCGCCAATTACACAAGATGGGCAGAACCACTGACGTTGACGAACCTGCGGGCACCTACAGCCGCGCCATTCTCAATCGATTATTGATCGACCTGTCATGGGCATCGAGCCATCTGGAGGGCAACACCTACTCCCGGCTCGACACGCGCGAGCTCATCGAGCATGGCAAGGCTGCACGGGGCAAGGGCGCCATCGAAACACAGATGATCCTGAACCATAAGACGGCGATCGAACTGTTGGTCGAAAACATCGACAGTGCCGAGTTCAACCGCTACACCCTGATGAATTTGCACAGCGCCTTGGCGGAAAACTTGCTACCCAACCCAGCGGATGAGGGGCGAATTCGTCAGCATGCCGTCGATATAGGCAAGAGTGCCTTCCGTCCGCTATCCACGCCACAGCAGATCGAGGGCGCGCTGGACGCACTGCTCAACAAGGCCAACCAGATTCGTGACCCTTTCGAGCAGTCCTTCTTCATGATGGTGCACTTGCCCTACCTCCAGCCCTTTGCCGACATCAATAAACGCACCTCGCGACTGGCCGCGAATCTGCCGCTGTTCCGCGCCAACCTGTGTCCGCTGACTTTTCTGGACGTGCCGGAGCAGGCCTACAGTCGGGCCACCCTCGGCGTGTACGAAATGACCCGCGTGGAGCTTCTGCGTGACCTTTACGTCTGGGCATACGAACGTTCGACGCAGGAATATCTGGCCATCAAGCAAGACTTGGCGGAGCCCGACCCCCTTCGCTTGGCTTGGCGTGATTTCATCAAGCAGACCATCCGCGAAGTCATCACGCATCCGGAACTTGAGCCGCTTTCCTGCCTTCAGCGAGCCGTGGCAGAGCGTGTTCCTCAGGGCGAACAAGCGGGCGTGCAGGCACTGATTGTCGAAGAACTCCGGAGGCTGCACGAGGGTGTTCTGGCGCGCTACGGTTTAAGACCGTCCGTGTACGCCGCTTGGAAGGCGGTTCATGGGCATTGACGGACGCGGGTTCGATTCCGGATTCGGGAATTGAACTGCCGCCCGGAAAGCAGACGAGTTTGATGCCCGTTTCCGGCGACCAGCATGACCGGAAAACCTGCTTGCAGGTCTACAATCCGGCAGACTTTTCGATCGAGTTCGCACCGGTTCGCAGCAGCCCGCAGCGCTTCGATTCCGTACTTTCAATAGTCGTTTGATGCGGGGTACCATCCCACCACCAATACATCAAGGGCTTGGCCGCGAGGCCAGGCCCTTTTCACTTGGCGGCCGCGACAAGAACGTGACATGTCGATCACGCCGCTTTTCACCCCGCTCTCGATGCGGGAGGCCGCCGGCGCCAACCGCCGGTCCATCTCGGGCATCGCCGGCAAGGCACGTCAGGCCTGTTTCCTGGCCGCACAAGCCAGCATGCGGCGCGACCACGAACCGGTGAAAGGGGTCTTCAGCCCGGTGCCGTGCAGCCGTAAATCAAGCAGCGCCTGTTCAGTCGTATTTTCCGTAGCGACAGCAAGGCATGCGAATCGCGTTCGATCCCGCCAAGGACGCGGCAAGGCGGACGAAGCGTTGGCGTGTCACTGTCCATGGCGCGCGAACTCGAGCGGGAAGCCGCTCCGGTATGGGGTCGGGAATGCAGGGAAGCTGGGCGATCGATCGAACAGGAGGATATGTCATGGCCCTTCGATGGACGGATGACCTGAACACGGGAATTGACGTCATCGACAAGCAGCACAAGAGAATCGTCGATTACATCAACGACCTGGAAGACGCCAACGAGAAGAGGGACAGGGAGGCCATAGGGAACGTGCTGAATGAGCTGGTGGACTACACCATGTCTCACTTTGCCTTCGAAGAGAGCCTGCAAGAGGAGGCTGGCTACAAGTTCTGCAAGCCGCACAAGAGAGTGCATGAGCTTTTCACTCGACGCGTAAACGAATACGTGGAACGCTTCCGGCTGGGTGACGATGTGACTGCCGAAACGCACCAACTGCTCCGTTCCTGGCTCATCAACCACATCAAGCGCGACGATGCGGATTACGTGGCGGCGGTAAAGGCCAACATGGTGGGGATCATTTCCGGGAAAGAGAAGAAGAAGGATGAGGGCTGGTTCCGGCGGTTCCTCAAGTAACCGCCCGACGCTGCGCTGCAGAGGGCCGGCAAGGGAAGGGCGCCGAAGGGTTGGCCGCCGCGGCCCGAAGGCCGCTGGGGTCGGCTTCCGCAATGGTTTCGCCTCCGCCAGGTCAGGCGGCTTCGGCGTTGGCCTTGGCGCGCGCTACACGGGACCGTTCTTGCGCTGCAGCCGCGACGAGTTCGAGCGCTTCAAGGGCGTGCCGCATCATGTAATCGGCCGCGCCAGACGCGAAGGACGGCTTCTGCCATCCAGAATCCGGGCGCTGGACTCCGACCTGGGCGGGGTAAGCAAGCTGACGGCAGCCTGACCAGTGTGGCGCTGGGACGCCCTGGCTGGCGCGTTGGCGGCTGACGCGCCATCTGACACAATCGCCGCACCGAGATTTCCCGTCCCGCCGCCATGCCCCGCGTCCCCTTCCCCCTCGACTCGCGCCTGCCCGGCGTGGCCACCACCATCTTCACCGTCATGTCGCGCCTGGCCGCGGAGTGCGGGGCCATCAACCTCTCCCAGGGCTATCCGGACTTCAATGCCGAGCCGGAGCTGTTCGAGCGCGTGGCCGCCCACATGCACGCCGGGCACAACCAGTACGCGCCCATGGCCGGGGTGGCGGCGCTGCGCGAGGCCATCGCCGCCAAGGCGCAGGCGCTCTACGGCAGCGACTGGGACGCGGAGCACGAGGTCACCGTCACGGCGGGCGCCACCCAGGGCATCTTCTGCGCCGTGGCGGCGCTGGTGCGCCCGGGCGACGAGGTGATCGTGTTCGAGCCGGCCTACGACTCCTACGTGCCGTCCATCACGCTCAACGGCGGCACGCCGGTATATGCCCGCCTGCGCCCGCCGCTGTTCCGGCCGGACTGGGACGAGGTGCGCGCCCTCATCGGCCCGCGCACGCGCATGGTGATCCTCAACACGCCCCACAACCCCAGCGCCATCGTGTGGAGCGCCGACGACATGGCCACGCTGGAGCGGCTGCTGGCGGGCACCGGTATCGCCGTGCTGGCGGACGAGGTGTACGAGCACATCGTCTTCGACCGCGCCCGCCACGAAAGCGTCGCCCGCTACCCCGGCCTGGCGCAGCGCGCCTTCATCGTCGGCTCCTTCGGCAAGACCTACCACATCACCGGCTGGAAGCTGGGCTACGTGCTGGCGCCGCGTGAGCTGACGGCGGAGTTCCGCAAGGTGCACCAGTTCGTGGTGTTCACCGCCAACACGCCGGTGCAGCACGGCATTGCCGAATACATGGCGGACGCGCGCCGCCATCTGGAGCTGGCCGCCTTCTACCAGCGCAAGCGCGACTTCTTCCGCCGCGAACTGGAGGGCTCGCGCTTCGAACTGCTGCCCAGTGCCGGCACCTACTTCCAGCTCGCCTCCTACGCCGCCATCTCCGGCGAGCCCGACACCGTCTTCTCGGAGCGCCTCACCCGCGAGCACGGCGTAGCGGTGATCCCCATGTCGGCCTTCTACCGCGACGGCTTCGATGCCCGCCTCGTGCGCTTCTGCTTCGCCAAGGGCGAGGACACGCTGGCGGCGGCGGGGGCGCGGCTGCGGGGGGTCTGAGCGGCGCCGTCCGCGCCGAGTCCGGGCGGCGCAGTCGGCGCTGAGTCCGGGCGGCGCAGTCCGCGCCGAGTCCGGGCCGCGACAACCGGGGATCTGCGTGTTGCCGCCTCAAGATCCGGAACCGCGCTGCCGTCATTTGAACGGCAACGTTGCTTCCTCGGCGCTCCATGATCCGGCTTCGATTCCTCCTTCCGCAGCGGCGTCCGATGGCGTGGCCCGGCATTTCCGCCGGCCTGCGCGCGGCCCTGCTGGTCGTGCTGCTGCTGCTCGGCGGCGCCTTCACGGCCGCTGCCGCGCCCCCGCCCGTGGCCGCTGCCACGCGCCCACCCGTGGCTGCGGCCCGCGCCGAAACGCCGGCCCCGCGCCCCGTTGAAATCTGGCTCTACAGCAACCTCGCCACCCGCGCGCAGTTCGAGCGCCAGGGCGGCCGGCACGAAACCTACCTGGACTGGTGGGCGGACTACTTCGAGCATTCCGGCACGAAGTTCCGGCTGGTGGACCGCAGCGTGCTGTTGGCCGCCCAGCGCCCGGCGGTGCTGATCCTGCCCTCGGTGCTGGTGCTCGACGACGAGGAGCGGCGGGCGCTGAAGCGCTTTCTCGACCTCGGCGGCAGCGTGCTGACCACCTGGAAGACCGGCTGGTTCGACGCCGAAGGGCACGAGCGCGGCGATGAATTCCTGCGCGAGGCCCTGGGCGTGCGCATCGCCGGCGAGATCGGGCGCGAGCAGCGCCACTGGTTCCTGGTGCCCTACGGCGAGCAGCCCGTCACCCATCCCATCCCCGCCAGCCAGCGCATCTGGCTGGGGCAGACCGACGAGCCGCTGCTGCGCGTCGAGGCCGCCCACCTGGCGGGGCGCTTCACCGGCTTCGAGTACATCAGCCCCGAGGACGGCGAGGTCAGCGGCGCCATGGCCTTTGACGAGCGCGGACGCGGGCGCGTGGTCTATCTGGGCTTCGCCGAAACCGGCTGGCGCACCGGATCCGAGTGGCTGTACCGCTTCCTGCCCGCCACCCTGGCGTGGCTCGCGCGCCAGCCCGAAGTCTTCAAGGCCGCCTGGCCGGCGCCCTACCGCGCCGCCCAGTTGCTGGAGATGGACACGGAATGGCAGTTCGAAAACGCCGGGCGCTTCGCCGCCATGCTCGACGGCATCAACGCCCGCGGCACCTTCTACTGCCTCACCAGCGAGGCGCGCAAGCATCCGGAACTCCTGCTGCGCCTGTCGCAGCGCCATGAAATCGGCTTCCACGGCGACGTCCACGAAGGCTTCCAGGACCTGCCGGAAGCCGAACAGAACCGGCGCCTCGACCGCATGCTGGCGGAGATGGCCGCGACGCTGGACGAGGCCGGCGTCAAGGGGGCGCAGCCCACCTGGTGGGAACGCCTGCGCGCGCTGTTCGATGGCCTGCTCGCGCGCCTCGGCCTGCGCCCGAAGGCCGCGGCGCCGGCGCCGCGCCGCCCGGTGCTGCCCGGGGCGCACCATTTCACCGGCTTTCGCGCCCCCACCGAGTCCTTCGACCTGAACACCGAGCGCGCCCTGCGCCGCCGCGGCATCACCCACCACGCCACCGATCCCAACCGCACCGACTACCAGTTGCCCGGCTTCTCCGACGCCGAGGGTGTGGGCCTCCCCGCTGCGCTGCCCCCCGAGGGGGCTGTCCCCGGCTTGGGGCGGCCCGGCGCCGGGGAGGGACTCGACACCGACTCCGCCATCGTGCGCCTGCCGCGCACCCAGCGCGACGACGTCAACTTCCGCCGCTGGGGCTACAGCCGCTCCCGGATCGCCCAGGCGCTTCTGGCCGACTTCCGCCTCGCCCTGGACACGGGCGGCCTCAGCCTGCTGAGCGTGCATTCGCAGTTCTACGGGCCCGGAGGGCCCATGACGGAGACCCTGCCGACGCTGCTGGCGGAACTGCAGCGCCACCGCGACCGGGTGTGGGTGGGTGCCGCCGGCGACATCGCCCACTGGTGGCGGCAGCGCGCCCGGGTCAGCCACAAGGTGGAGGCGCACGTACACGGGCTGGAGCTGGAGGTCACGGTGCGCCCTGGCGAGGCAGTGAAGAAGCCGAGCTTCGTGGTCACCGTGCCGCACCGAAACGCCGTGCCGCGGGTGGAAGCCAGCGGCCCCTACGCCATGCTCTATCCCGCTCCGTCGGCCGTGCGGCGCATCGACGAATGGCGCTGGGCCATCGACTTCGACACCCTGTCGAAGAGCACCTACCGTTACGAGATCCGCTTCTGATGGAGACCTGCTTCAAGACCCTCCGGACCTGGGCCGTACTGCTGCTGTTGCCGGTGGTGCTGGCCGCCCCTGCCGCGCAGGCGTCGGGCGCCCAGGCCGACGCGCATGCGCGGGAGATCTGGCTGTACGCCAACGACGCCAGCGCCACCGCGCTACGGCAGGCGGGGATCAGGCAGCAGGATCTGATCGACCGCTGGGACTGGTTCTTCCGGCGCGCCGGCATGGCCTGGCGGCGCGTCGGCCCGAAGGAGCTGAAGGCGGTCAGCCGCCCGGTGGTGCTGATCCTGCCCTCGGTGACGGTGATGGACGACGAGGAGCGGCTGGCCGTGCGCCACCTCCTCGATCTGGGCGGCGGCGTGCTCGCCACCTGGAAGGCCGGCCGCCTGGACGCCGCCGGCACTGATCGCGGCGACGAGTTCCTGCAACGCCATTTCGGCGTGCGCGTGGTGGGCGAGATCGTGCGCGAGCAGCCCCAGTGGTTCCTCGCGCCCTTCGGCGAATCCCCGCTGACCCATCGCGTGCCCGCCGGCAAGCGCATCTGGCTCGGGCGCACCGAGCAGCCGCTGCAGCGCATCGAGGCGCAACACCTGGCGGGGCGCTTCGCCAGCTACGACTACATCGGCCCCGAAGACGGCCGCGGCAACGGCGCCCTGGCCTTCGCCGAGACGGGGGCCGGGCGCGGCGTGTATTTCGGCTTCGCCGAGAGCGCCTGGGACACCGCCGGCCACGATCTGGACGACATCGCCCGCGGCGCCCTGGCGTGGCTGCGGCGCGAGCCCCAGCTCTTCAAGGCGGCCTGGCCGGCGCCCTATCGGGCGGCACAATTGCTGGAAATGGACACGGAGTGGCAGTTCGCCAACGCCACCCGCTTCGCCGCCATGCTCGAGTCCATCGATGCCCGCGGCACCTTCTACTGCCTGACCAGCGAGGCGGCGAAGAAACCCGAGATCGTGCGCACCCTGGCCGGGCGCCACGAAATCGGCTTCCACGCCGAGGTGCACACTGGCTTCCGCGACCTGCTGGAAAAGGAGCAGGGCGCACGCCTGCGCGCCATGCTGGCGGAGATGTCCGGCATTACCGGCCACCGGCTGCTGCCCGAACACAACGGCTGGCTTGCGCGCCTGCGCCACGGCGCCGGCGAGGTGCTGGCGCGCTGGGAGATCCGCCCCGCCTTTCTCGCCGACGGTACGGAAAAGCCGGCCAACTCCCACCACTACACCGGCTTTCGCGCCCCCACCGAATCCTTCGACCTCACCACCGAGCGCCTGCTGCGCCGGCTGGGCATACGCCACCACGCCTCCAGCCCCGACAGCGCCGACGCCCTGCTGCCGCGCTTCTCCGACGCCGAGCCCGACCTGGACAGCGAGGCCGCGCTGGTGCGACTGCCGCGCATGCTGCGCGACGACGTGAGCTTCCGCGGCTGGGGCTACAGCCAGAGCAAGATCGTGGATGCCCTGCTGGCGGACCTGAACCTGGCGCTGGAGGCCTCGGGCTTCAACCTGTTGAGCGTGCATTCCCAGTACTTCGGCCCCGGCGGCCCCATGACCGAGGCCCTGCCGGCGGTGCTGGCGGAGATCCGCCGCCACCGCGACCGCCTGTGGGTGGCCCCGGCGGGGGAGATCGCCGCCTGGTGGCGCATGCGCGAGCGCGTCGGCTTCGAGACGGCGGCGCGCGACGACGGCCTGGAGCTGCGCCTCAAGGTGCGCAAGCCCGGTGAGGTGCGCAGCTTGAGCTTCGTCGTCACCCATCCGCACAAGGACGCCCGGCCCCGCGTCGAGTCCGAGGGCCTGCTCCCCATCCATCCGCCCAAGGCCACGGTGCGGCGCATCGACGACTGGCGCAGCGCCATCGATTTCGAGACCCTGCCGGCGGGCAATTTCCGCTACGCCGTCAGCTTCTGAACGGGCCGGCGCAGCGCCGCGCACGCCGGACATCGCGGCCGGTTGCTGCCACCGCGCAGGGCGCGGTAGGATGTGCCCCATGGTTTCCATTACCTTCGACACACTCAAGTTTGCAGACCGTCTGAAAGAGGCCGGCGTGCCCCCTGCGCAGGCCGAAGCCTAGTATCGTTACACGTAAATAACGAAACATATATCATGCTGTTGCATATCAACCCCGAGACGAGGAGATGGCCATGCGACAGACCGAAGTGCATCTGCGCGACGAGGACCGCGAGTTGGTTGAGTCATACCGTGCCAAGGGTGTGCGCCATGCGCGCGAGGTCAATCGAGCGCACATTTTGTCGGCGCTGGATCGGGGCATCCCCGAAGCCCAGATCATGGCCGTGCTGGGTGTCGGGCGCACGGCGCTGTGGCGCACGCGCAGCGCATACCTGGAAGGCGGCGCCCGGTACGCCTTGCGCGACGTGGCGCGCCCCGGCAAACCGCGCCGGTACCACACCGAGGTGGAGGCGCACATTTCGGCCCTGGCCTGCGTCGCTGCCGCCGGCCGGGGCCAAGCGCTGGACGCTCGAATTGCTGGAGCAGGCGGCGCGGGCGCACGCCGACATCGGGCCGATCAGCCGCGAGACGATTCGCCGGGTGCTAAAAAAACTGCCTCAAGCCGTGGCGCAGGCTGATGTGGTGCGTCGGCCATCTCACCGCGGAATATCGCCGCCGCATGTACGATCTGCTCGATCTGTATGCCCGACCTTTGCGGGCGCACGAACCCGTGGTCTGTGTGGACGAGAAGAGCAAGCAATTGCTCAAGGACTCGCGCCCCGCCTTGCCGATCAAGCCCGGCCTGCCGAGAAGGCAGGATTACGAGTACGTGCGCGGGGGCACCTGCAATCTGTTCGTGGCCGTCGAACCCAAGGGCGCACGACGTACCGTCCTCGTCACCGAGCATCGGGCCAAGACCGATTTCGTGGCCTTCGTGCAGCACCTGGTGGAGAAGGTCTATGCGCGCGCCCGGCGCATCCACCTGGTCATGGACAACCTCAATACGCACTTTCGCAAGTGTTTCGAGGAAGTGCTTGGCGTCGAACCCGCCCAGGCGCTGTTGCGCCGCGTCGTCTTCCATTACACCCCGAAGCACGCCAGTTGGCTGAACATGGCCGAAATCGAAATCGGCATCCTCGATCGCCAGTGCCTGGATCGGCGCCTGCCCGACCGCGTGACGCTCAGCGCCGAAGTCCAAGCGTCGCAGTCGCGCCGCAATGCCGAACACCGAGGCATCGAATGGAACTTCACTCGGCAGGATGCGGATGCGAAAATGGCGCGGCATTATGTTTCGTAATTAATGGGTGACGATACTAGGCGCGCGCCATGGCCGAGGCGCTTTCCGCGTCCGACATCGCCACCAAGAGCGATCTGCTTGAACTCAAGATCGACATCATCAAGTGGATGGTCGGCCTGGCGCTGGCGCAAGTCGGGCTGCTGGTTGGTATTCTCGTCAAGCTCCTTTGAGCAGGGGCTGGCCTGTGGCGGCACAGGCGCATGCCGTGCCGATTGCGCGGTTCAGCCCTCCCCGAACACCACCTCCCACAGCGCCCGCACCGCCGCCCGGTGCGTCGCCGCTTCCGCCGGGGCCATGCCCAGCCCGGATTTCTCGTTGAGCCGCAGGGCGTGCTGGCGGCGGCGCAATTCCCGGTAGGCCTCCTGCACCTGATGCGCCAGTTCGGCGGGGATGAGGCCATGGCCGGCGGCCATGCCCAGCAGGGCGATGTTGCCCAGGTTCTTCGTCAGGTCGGCGTGCTCGTGGGCGTGGCCGAGCACCAGGTACTGGACGATGAACTCCACGTCGATCAGCCCGCCCGGGTCGTGCTTGACGTGGAAGCGCTGCGGGTCCTTGTTGCCGTGGGCCTCCAGCATGCGCGCGCGCATGGCCAGCACCTCCTGGCGCAGGGCGGCGAGATCGCGCGGCAGGCGCAGCACCTCGATGCGCAGGTCTTCGAAGGCCTGCCCCACCTCCGGGTCGCCGGCGCAGAAGCGCGCGCGCGTCAGCGCCTGGTGCTCCCACACCCAGGCGTTCTCGAGCTGGTACTTGCGCAGGGCGTGCATGGAGACCACGGGCAGGCCGGCATCGCCGTTGGGCCGCAGGCGCAGGTCGGTCTCGAACAGCATGCCCGCGGCGGTGCGGGTGGTGAGCCAGGTGTTCACGCGCTGCACCAGGCGGGCGTAGAGCTCGGGGGCGTCCGGGGCGTCGTCGTCGTGGACGAAGATCAGGTCGAGGTCGGAGGCGTAGCCCAGCTCCTTGCCGCCGTGCTTGCCGTAGGCCACGATGGCAAGCTGCGGCGCCTCGCGGTGGCGGCGCGCGAGCTTGCGCCAGCAGATGTTGAGAGTCAGCCCCAGCACCCGGTCGGCGGCCTCGGAGAGGTGATCGGCCAGGCGTTCCACCGTGAGCTTGCCCGCCAGGTCCTGGACCAGCAGGCGGAAGACCTGGGCGTGGTGGGCTTCGCGCATCAGGTCCATCTGCCGCTCGGTGTCGGGCTCGGCCTCGTCCAGTTGCGCCGCCAGCTCGGCCTGGAACTGTGACCAGTCGGGGGTCTCGGTGAGCAGGCGCGGGTCGATCAGTTCGTCCAGCAGCAGCGGATGGCGGTTGAGGTAGGTGGCGGCCCAGCTCGACGCCCCCACCAGGTGCGCCACCCGGGCCAGGGCCTGGGGATACTGCTGCAGCAGGGCGAGGTAGGCGGCGCGGCGGCTGATGGTCTCCAGCAGGGTGAGCACGCGGTTGAGGGTGGTGTCGGGGTCGGGCTGGGCGGCGCATTCCTCGATCACCCGCGGCACCAGGGCGTCGAAGCGGCTGCGGATGCCTGTGGGCATCTGCTGGTAGCGTCCCGAGGCGCGCAGGCCGGCCAGGTGGGCGGCGGCGCGGGGGGCGTCGCGGTAGCCAAGGCGGGCGAACTCGGCCGTGCTGCCATCGCCGCCGTCGGCCCCGGCCGGCCGGCGACCGCGGCGACGACCGTGGCGGCCAGGTAGGCGGCGACCGCGCGCTGATCGGTGGTCACCGTGGTCAGCGGGGGTACGGCCAGGCGGGCCGGCGGGATGTCGTCGACCCGGAACACCTGGGCGATGAACTCGATCTCGCGGATGCCGCCGGGGCCGAGCTTGACGTTGTCGGCCATGTCGCGGCGCGCCACCTCGCGGCGGATCTGGGCGTGCAGGTCGCGCATGGCGTTGAAGGCGCCGTAGTCGAGGTACTTGCGGAAGACGAAGGGCCGGGAGATGGCCTCCAGCTCGCGCACCCGGTCGCCGCACACCACCCGCGCCTTGATCCAGGCGTAGCGCTCCCACTCCCGCCCCTGGGCGATGAAGTAGTGCTCCAGCATGTCGAAGCTGGCCACCAGCGGGCCGGAGTCGCCGTTGGGGCGCAGGCGCATGTCCACGCGGAACACCAGGCCGTCGGCGGTGATCTCCGCCAGCGACTCGATGAGCTTGCGCCCCAGCCGGGTGAAGAACTCGAAGTTGTCGATGCTGCGCGGGCCGGCGCTGTGGCCGTCCTCGGGATAGACGAAGATCAGGTCGATGTCGGAGGACACGTTCAGCTCGCGCCCGCCCAGCTTGCCCATGGCCACGACGATGAACTCCTGGGGCCGCCCGTCGGCGCCCAGCGGCTCGCCGTGGCGCGCCACCAGCGCGGCGCGCTGCACCGCCACGGCGGCGGCCAGGCTGCGCTCCGCCAGCAGGGTCATGGTTTCCGTGACCTCCGCCAGGTCGGCCAGGCCGGCCAGGTCGCGCACTGCGACGTGGGCGATGACGAGTTGCCGCAGGCGGCGCAGCGCCGGCTTGAGGGTGTTTTCGTCCAGGCTGCCGGCGTCCAGCAGCCGCGCCAGGGCGGGACCGTCCAGGGGCGCGGCCACGCCGGCCAGCAACGGGTCGCGCAGTTGCGGGCGCGCCGCCATGCTGCGGGCAAGATGGCGGCTGAAGGAGAGGGCCAGTTCCACGGCCAGGGCGGGGTCGGGAGGCTGCATCATGGGTGCATCGGCAAACAGGTTAGAATCGGTAAAAGGCCGGCGGATCAGGCTGCTGCGCCCCGGGGGCATCCCGCCGCGGTGGGCGGGTCCGCGCGCCACAGTCATTTTTCCGGGCCATGAAGGTCTCATTCTAACCTTGCGCATCCGCGGAACATGGGGCAGCGCCCCGCGTCACAGCAGTTGATGACCGACACCACTCACGGGGCGCCTGCGGTGCCCCCCGCCCCCCCGGCCCCGGGCCGGGAGGGCGTGCCCTCACGCGGCGCTGCCCCCCAGGAAGGCGATCCCCGCCCCGGGGCGGCCGGGCGCCGGGGGCGTGAGCCCCCACGCGGCGCTGCCCCCCGAGGGGGCGGCCCCCGGCTTGGGGCGGCCCGGCGCCGGGGGTGGGCCAGGCTGCGTGGCCTGCTGCTGTGGGCGGGGCTGGCGCTGGGGCTGGGTTTCGGCGCCGTCATCCTGATCCTGCGCTACATCCTGTTGCCCCAGGTCGACAGCTACCGCGGGGACATCGCCGCAGCCATGTCCCGCGCCATGGGCGTACGGGTCGCCATCGAAGCCATCGACACCAGTTGGCGCGGCCTGCGGCCGAAGCTGGGGCTGCGCGGGCTGCAGGTCTTCGACCGCGACGGGCGAGCGGCGCTGAGCTTCGACCGCGTGGACGTCGTCATGGGCTGGCGCTCGGCGGTGCTACTGCGTCCCGTGGCCCACCGCCTGGAGATCAGTGCGCCGTCGCTGGAGCTGTGGCGCGACGCGGACGGGGTGGTGTTCGTGGCCGGCATCGCCGTGAACGCGGCCGCCGCCGACCGCGATTTCGCCGACTGGCTGCTGGAGCAGGGCAGCATCGTGGTGCGCGATGCGCGCATCCGCTGGCACGACGCGCTGCGCCAGGCGCCGCCGCTGGAACTGCAGGCGGTGAACCTGCGCATCGACAACTTCGGCTCCCGCCACCGCTTCGGATTCACCGCCGAGCCGCCGGCGCAACTGGCCGGCCGCATCGACCTGCGCGGCGACTTCCGCGGCGACGGGCTCGAGCGGCTGGACGAGTGGCGCGGCGAGGCCTACGCCGAGGTGAGCCGCGCCGACCTGGCGGCGTGGGGGGCGTGGGTGGATTACCCGCTGGAGCTGCCGCAGGGCAGCGGCACGCTCAAGCTGTGGCTGGGAATCGAGCGCGGCGCGCTGAGCGCGGTGACGGCGCAGATGGACGCGCGCGACGTGCAGGTGCGCCTGGCGCGCCATCTGCCCCTGCTGGACCTGGACCATGTCGGGGGGCGGCTGGAGGTGCGGCGCACCCCGGCCCTGCTGGAGGTGGCCGGCAAGGGGCTGGAACTGGCGACCCGGGACGGTCTCGTGCTCGCCCCGACGGATTTCCAGTTCCGCCACGGGGTCGGCAAGGGCGACGGCCAGGAGCGCGGCGAACTCAGCGCCACGGCGCTGGACCTGCGGGCGCTGGCCCGGCTGGCCGCGTACCTGCCGCTGGAGCAGGCCGCCCGCGGGCGCCTGGAGGAGTTCACCCCCGACGGCTGGGTACGTGATCTGCGCCTGGCGTGGAACGGGTCGCGCTCGACGGCGGGCGAGGTCGGCGCGGCGGTCGCGGGCGTGGGTACCGGAGCCGCCGGCGCGGGTGCCGGGGCCGCCGGGCCGGGCAATCCGGCGGCCGATACCGCGGTCGATCCTTCGGCCGATCCTCCGGTCGACCCGTTGGCGCCGGCGCTCCGCCTTGCCGGCTACACCGTCCGCGCCCGCTTCGAGCGTCTGGGGATGCGACCTTCGGGGCTGCTGCCGGGCTTCGACGGCATGAGCGGCAGCGTCGATGCCACGGAGCGCTGCGGCGTGGTGAATCTGGCCGCCACGCGAGCGGCGCTGGATCTGCCGCGGGTGTTCGCCGAGCCGCGGCTGGAATTGCAGCGCCTCTCCGGCCAGGCCGCCTGGACCGTGGAGCGCGGCCGCGCGGAGATCACCCTCAAGAACCTCAGCTTCCGCAACGCCGATGCCGAGGGCAGCGCCGCTGGACGCTATGCCGGCGACAGCCGCGGCCCCGGCGAGATCGACCTCAACGCCCGCCTGCTGCGCGCCGACGGGGCCGCCGTGGCGCGCTACATGCCGCTGGTGGCGGGCGCCGACGTGCGCACCTGGCTGGCCCAGGCGCTGCGCGGCGGCACGGCCACGGACGCGCGCCTGCGCCTGCGGGGCAAGCTCGACAAGTTCCCCTTCGCCCACGGCAGGGACGGCGTGTTCCAGGTGACGGCGCGGGTGACGGGTGGCGTCCTGGCCTACGCCCAAGACTGGCCGCAGATCGATGGCATTGCCGGCGACCTGCTGTTCGAGGGACCGCGCATGCGGGTGCGCGCCAGCCACGGGCGCATCCTCGGCGCCGCCATCGGCGGCGTGACGGCGGAGATCGCCGACCTGGGCAGCGCTGACCCGCTGCTCACGGTGCAGGGCGGGGCGCAGGGGCCCACCGCGGAGTTCCTGGCCTTCATCGCCGCCAGCCCGGTGGCCGAGCGCATCGGCCATTTCACCGACGACCTGCGCGCGCAGGGCAACGGCCAGCTCAGGCTGCACCTGGCCCTGCCGCTGAACCACGTGGCCGACGGGCAGGTGAAGGGCGACTTCGCCTTCAGCGCCAACCGCCTCGCCCTGGAGGGGTCGCCCGCCATCACCGATGCCGCGGGGCAACTGCAATTCACGGACAAGTCCATCAGCCTGCGGGAGGCGCGCGGCCACCTGCTGGGTGCGCCGCTGAGCGTGGCGGTGTCCACGCGCGCCGACGGTGCGGTGGCCATCCGCGGCGAGGGCGGCGCCAGCATGGCGGCCCTGAACCGTCACTTCGAACTGCCTCTGTTCGAGCATCTCAGCGGCACCACCACCTGGCGCAGTACCCTCACGGTGCGCAGGCACGCCACCGAACTGGTGGTGGAATCGGGCCTGCAGGGGGTGGCTTCCAGCCTGCCAGAACCCTTCAACAAGAGCGCCACCGAGACGTTGCCGCTGCGGGTGGAACGCACCCCGGTGGCCGGTGCCGCCGGTGAGGAGACGATCACCGCCAGCCTCGGCAAGGCGTTGAACGCGCGCTTCCAGCGACGCCTGTCGGGCGGTCGTTACGTCATCGACCGCGGCGCGGTGGCCGTGGACGAGCCGCTGCCGGCATTGCCTGAGTCCGGCGTTGCGCTGGCCGGGCGCCTGTCGCGGGTGGATCTCGATCTGTGGCAGCGGCTGGCCGGCGGTGGGGCGAACGGCACGGCCGGCGGGGGGGTGAGCCCCCACGCTGCGCTGCCCCCCGGCTTGGGGCGGCCCGGCGCCGGGGGGCTGCTGGCCAGCGTGAGCCTGCGCGCCAACGAGGCCGTCGCCGCGGGGCGGACCCTGCACGACTTCAGCCTCCAGGCGCGCCGCCAGGGTGAGGCGTGGCGCGCCCAGGTCGGCTCGAAGGAGGTGGCCGGGGATCTGACCTGGCACGGCGGCGGACAGGGCCGGCTGCAGGCGCGGCTGAAGCGGCTGGTGCTCGATGAACCGGCGCACGGCGAGGCCGCCACGGAGCCGCTGCGGGAGCTGCCCGGCCTGGACCTGGAGGCCGAGAGTTTCACGGTGCGCGGCCGCAATTTCGGCCGGCTGGATCTGATGGCGCAGAATCGCGGCGGGCTGTGGCATGTGGACAAGCTGAGCCTGACCAGCCCCGAAGGCAGCTTCACCGGCGACGGCCAGTGGCGGGCGCCCACCGGCGCCGAGGGTGAGGGCCCCCGCGCTGCGCTGTCCCAGGCCGAGGAGAGCCGCTTCAACCTGAAGGTGGAGACGGCGGACGCGGGCAAGCTGCTGGAGCGCCTGGGCTACCCCAACGCCATGCGCCGCGGCGGGGCGAAGCTGGAAGGGAACCTGGCCTGGAACGGCCCGCCCACCCGGCTGCACTTTCCCAGCCTCAGCGGTGCGCTGCGCATCGAGGCGCGCGACGGGCAGTTCCACAAGCTGGAACCGGGCGTGGGAAGGCTGCTGGGCATCCTCAGCCTGCAGGCGCTGCCGCGGCGCATCACCCTGGATTTTCGCGACATCTTCAGCGAGGGCTTCGCCTTCGACAGGGTCGTCGGCGAGGTGAGCGTCGCCCGCGGCGTCATGAGCGCCCGGGATTTGCAGATCGACGGCCCTTCGGCCAAGATAGTGATGAGCGGCGAGGTGGATCTGGCCGCGGAAACCCAGAACCTGCGGGTGCGCGTGCAGCCCGCCGTGGGCGAGAGCGTGGCGGTGGGCGCCATGATCGTCAATCCGGTGGTGGGCGCCGCCACCTACCTGGCGCAGAAGATCCTGCGCGATCCCCTGGGCCGGATCTTCGCCTACGACTACGCCATCACCGGCCCCTGGTCCGATCCCAAGGTCGCCAAGCTCCAGGCCGCCGCCACCCCCAGCGAAGAGAGGACGCCATGAATTCCGCCGACCGCACCCGCAGCTTCCGCGTCGCCGCCATTCAGATGGTGTCGGGCCCAGACGTGGCCGCCAACTGCGCCACGGCGGCGCGGCGGGTCGCCGAGGCGGTGGAGGGGGGCGCGCGCATGGTGGTGCTGCCCGAGTACTTCCCGCTCATCACCGCCGACGAGCGCGCCAAGGTGGCGCTGCGCGAGCAGGACGGACGTGGGCCGGTGCAGGAATTCCTGCGCGCGACGGCGCGTCGGCATGGCATCTGGATCATCGGCGGCACCCTGCCCATGGAGGCCAGCGCGCCGGACAAGGTGCGCAACGCCTGCCTGGTGTTCGACGACGAAGGGCGGCGCGTGGCCCGCTACGACAAGATCCACCTGTTCGGCTTCACCCGCGGCGAGGAGCGCTACAACGAGAGCGCCACCATCGAGCCCGGCTGCGACGTGGTGAGCTTCGACGCGCCCTGTGGGCGGGTGGGGCTGTCGGTGTGCTACGACCTGCGCTTTCCCGAGTTGTACCGGGCCATGGGCACGGTGGACGTGATCGCCGTACCGGCCGCCTTCACCACCACCACCGGCGAGGCCCACTGGGAGCTGTTGCTGCGCGCCCGCGCGGTGGAGAACCAGTGCTACGTGGTGGCGGCGGCCCAGGGGGGCACCCATCCCAGCGGGCGCATGACCCACGGCGACACCATGATCATCGATCCCTGGGGCGTGGTGCTGGCGCGCCGCGCCAAGGGCGAGGGCGTGGTGCTGGCGGACATCGATCCTCAACGCCTGGCCGAGGTGCGCGAAAGCCTGCCGGCGCTGGCGCACCGCACCCTGGGCCGGGCCGCATAGGCGGAGTTTCCACTGCGCTGCCCACTCTTGAAATCCGGTTCTTCGACCCAACCAACGAATCCATGATCCCCGCGACCGAACTCAGACTCCCCGAGGTGGCCCCGCCGCAACTGCTGGCCACCGCCGAAAACAGCCTGCTGGCCCCCTTCGACCTCACCGCGGGACGCCTGCAGCAGGTCATCGGCAGCCTCTTCTCCCATCAGGTGGATTACGCCGACCTCTACTTCCAGTACGGCCGCTCCGAGGGCTGGAGCCTGGAGGAGGGCATCGTCAAGTCCGGCAGCTTCAGCATCGACCAGGGCGTGGGCGTGCGCGCCGTGAGCGGCGAGAAGACCGCCTTCGCCTATTCCGACGAGATCAGCCTGACGGCGCTGGAGGATGCCGCCCGCGCCACCCGCGCCATTGCCGCCCGCGGCACCGAGCGCAGCGTGCCGGTGCTGGCCGGCGGCGGGGCGCGGGCGCTGTACGCGCCGGACGATCCCCTTGCCTCGCTGGCGGATGCGGAAAAGGTGCGCCTGCTGGAGCGCGTGGAGGGCTACGCCCGGGCGCTGGACCCCCGCGTGCGCGAGGTGATGGCCAGCCTGGCCGGCGTCTACGAGGTGGTGCTGGTGGCGCGCGGCGACGGCCACATGGCGGCGGACGTGCGCCCCCTGGTGCGCTGTTCGGTAACGGTGATCGTCGAGGCGGAGGGCAAGCGCGAGCAGGGCTACGCCGGCGGCGGCGGGCGCTTCGACTACGGCCATTTCACCGAGGAAGTGCTGCGCGGTTATGCCCGCGAGGCGGTGCATCAGGCCATGGTGAACCTGGAGGCGCGACCCGCCCCGGCGGGCACCATGACGGTGGTGCTGGGGCCCGGCTGGCCGGGCATCCTGCTGCACGAGGCCATCGGCCACGGCCTGGAGGGCGACTTCAACCGCAAGGGCAGCTCGGCCTTCTCCGGTCGCATCGGCGAGCGGGTGGCGGCGCCGGGCGTGACGGTGATCGACGACGGCACCATCCCGCACCGGCGCGGTTCCCTGTCCATCGACGACGAGGGCAACCCCAGCCAGCGTACCGTGCTGATCGAGAACGGCGTGCTGCGCGCCTACCTCCAGGACAGCCTCAACGCCCGCCTGATGGGCGTGGCGCCCACCGGCAACGGCCGGCGCGAGTCCTTCGCCCACCTGCCGCTGCCGCGCATGACCAACACCTACATGCTGGCCGGCAGCCATGATCCGCAGGAGATCATCGCCTCGGTGAAGAAGGGCCTGTACGCGGTGAACTTCGGCGGCGGGCAGGTGGACATCACCAGCGGCAAGTTCGTCTTTTCCGCCGCCGAGGCCTACATGATCGAGGACGGCAGGGTGAGCTACCCGGTGAAGGGCGCCACCCTCATCGGCAACGGGCCGGACGTGCTCACCCGCGTGTCCATGATCGGCAACGACCTGCGCCTGGACCCGGGCATCGGCACCTGCGGCAAGGACGGCCAGAGCGTGCCCGTGGGCGTGGGCCAGCCGACGCTGCGGGTGGACGCGCTCACCGTGGGCGGCACGGCTTGAAGAGGCTGTCTTGCGCCGCCGAGGCCGTACAATGAACAGATATTAGCTTTCCCTGATGAATTAACCTGAGTAAAATGCTCGGGTAAGGCGGCGCGACAGCCCCCGCCTCATCGCCGGGCTCCATCACGAAATCACTTTCCAGGCACTTGCAGGCATATCGAGGCTTTCCCATGTCCATTTCAGAACTCCAGGTCCAGACCGCACTCAAGGAACTCATCGACCCCAATACCGGCAAGGATTTCATCTCCACCCGGTCCGCCCGCAACATCCGCATCGAGGGCGCCGACGTGTCGCTCGACGTCGAACTCGGCTATCCGGCGAAAAGCCAGATCGACGGCCTGCGCCACGAGATCATCGCCCGGCTCAAGGCCATCCCGGGCATCGGCAACGTCAGTGCCAACGTCTACAGCAAGATCGTGTCCCACTCGGTGCAGCGTGGCGTGAAGTTGCTGCCCAACGTCAAGAACATCATTGCCGTGGCCTCCGGCAAGGGTGGCGTGGGCAAGAGCACCACGGCGGTGAACCTGGCCCTGGCCCTGGCCCAGGAAGGCGCCAGGGTCGGCATGCTGGACGCCGACATCTACGGCCCGTCCCAGCCGCAGATGCTGGGCATCACCGGCCGGCCGGAAAGCACCGACGGCAAGTCGCTGGAGCCCATGGAGGCCTACGGCATCGAAGCGATGTCCATCGGCTTCCTCATCGACGTGGAAACGCCGATGGTGTGGCGTGGCCCGATGGTCACCCAGGCGCTGCAGCAACTGCTGGCGGACACGCGCTGGCACGACCTGGACTACCTGGTGGTGGACATGCCCCCCGGCACCGGCGACATCCAGCTCACCCTGGCGCAGCAGGTGCCCGTCACCGGCGCCATCATCGTCACCACGCCCCAGGACATCGCCCTCCTGGACGCCCGCAAGGGACTGAAGATGTTCGACAAAGTGGGGATTCCCATCCTCGGCATCGTCGAGAACATGAGCATCCACATCTGCTCGAACTGCGGCCACGAGGAGCACATCTTCGGCGAGGGCGGCGCCGAGCGCATGGCCAGGGATTACGAGGTGGAGATGCTGGGGGCGCTGCCGCTGGACATCCACATCCGCGAGCAGTCCGACTCCGGCCATCCCACGGTGGTGTCGGACGCGGACGGACGGGTGGCGCAGATCTACCGCCAGATCGCGCGGCGCGTCGCGGTGCGTGTGGCGGAAAAGGCCAGGGACCACTCCGCCAAGTTCCCGTCCATCGTGGTGCAGAACACCTGATCCAGGGGCGGAATTGATCCCGGACCGTCACCGTCCGGAGCGCAAGAAAAACCCCTGCGGGAGCAACTTCCGCAGGGGTTTTTAACTTCCGCGGCAGGCGCCGCGGGAGGTGGGGTCGGTAGCGTTGCGCGGTCGAAACGCGGACTGCGCCGAGCGGTCGAAACGCGGACTGCGCCGCTCAGTCCCGGCGCATCTTCGACAGCCAGTGTTCCATCTGCTTGCCCGCGGCCTCGCGTCCGCCCAGGCCGAAGGCCAGGGCCACGGCCACCGCCACGGCGCCCAGGGTCAGGCCGAAGGCCAGGTTGACGATGTCGTCGGCGATGCCCATGGCGCGCAGGCCCATGGCCATGACCAGGCCGAGTATGGCCACGCGGGCGATGCGCGCGCCCATGCCCGCCTGCTCGCCCCCAGCCTTGACGATGGTGTTGTAGGCCAGGTTGGCGAGCCAGAAGCCGACGAGCAGGATCACGCTGCCCAGCAGGATGTCCCCGCCGAACTGGATGAACATGGTGACCACGTCGCGCACCTGGCTGAAGCCCAGGCGGTTGGCCGCCTCCACCGTGCCGAACAGCATGGCGAAGAACAGCACCAGCTTGCCGACGATGCCGGAGGGCTGCAGCTCACCCTGGAAGCCGCCGAAGCCCAGCCTGGCCGGCAGGCCGTCGAAGCCCAGCCCGGCCAGCAGCCGCGACAGGAAGCCGGAGACGAAGGACGCCACGGCGTAGGTCACGGCCAGGATGATGGCGGCGGCGAAGATGTCCGGGATCGCCCCCATGAAGCGCGACAGCATCTCCGTGGCCGGCTTGGAGATGGTCTCGATCTTGAGCGCGTCCAGCGCGGCGATGAGCGCCGGCACGAACACGAAGATGAACACCACCGTGCCCAGCAGCCCGGAGAGGTTGACGGTGCCGCCAAAGCGGTCCATGCCCGTGGCCGCCGCCAGGTTGGCCACCAGCCCGCGCAGAACCTTGGCCACGATGTAGCCGACGAAACCGATCACCAGCGCCGCGAACACGTTGGGCAGCATGCCCAGCAGTTCGTCCAGCATGTTCTGGATGGGAGAGAGCAGACCCTGGAGCTGGAAGGCCGCCAGCACCATGGGCAGGAACAGCAGGATCACCAGCCAGAACAGGATGTCGCCCACGCTGCTGCTCATGGGTGCCATGCCGGCCTGGGCGCTGAGCTTCTCGTCCAGGGAGGTCTTCGACATGACCTTGGTCACCAGGGCGCGGGCCGCCGTGGCCAGCACCCACGCCACCAGCAGCAGCACGCCGCCGGCCACGAGGTGCGGGATGTAGCCCAGCACCTGGGACACCAGTTGGGCGAAGGGCCCGGAGACGGACTCCAGGTCCAGCGAGTTGAACACCGCCACCAGGGTGATGACGATGATCAGCCAGAACACGCCGATGGCCGTGCCGTTGGCGATGTCGAGCTTCTGGCCGAGCACGCCTTCGAGCTTGTCGTTGAGGCCGATGGCGCCGAGCAGCCGGCGCGTGGCACCGCGCAGGACGACGGCGACGATCCAGCCGACGACGAGAATGCCGAGCGCGCCGAGGATCATGGGCAGGTGCGTACCCAGGGTGCTCTGGAGCGACGACAGCATGGTGGAAAAGTCCATGGAACCCCCCTATTGCTGCTGTTTGGAAACGGATGACGGAAGGCCTTGAGAGCCCTTTCTTCTTGGGACGCCACCGCCGTTACATTGAAGCCTCATGGCGCCCGCAGATGAACTTTAAAACTAGCATGAGTTCATGGGACAGAATGTTACGCAGCGTGAAATCTGTCATAGACATCCCGGCTTCGGCACGTTCCCGTTCAATCCGTGCAGCAGCGGCTGCGCGCCGGACGCGCGCGATATAATTCAAACCTTTTGCGGGCTGGGCAGCGCGATGACCGTCAAATCCGACAGATGGATCCGCCGCATGGTGGAGCACCATGGCATGATCGACCCCTTCGAGGCGGGGCAGGTGCGGGAGGTGGATGGGCGCAGCATCGTCTCCTACGGCACTTCGAGCTACGGCTACGACATCCGCTGCTCGCGCGAATTCAAGCTGTTCACCGACATCAACTGCACCATCGTCGATCCCAAGGCGTTCGATCCCAAATCTTTTGTCGAGGTCACCGGCGACCACTGCATCATCCCGCCCAATTCCCTCGCCCTGGCGCGCACCGTCGAGTACTTCCGCATTCCCCGCAACGTGCTCACCATCTGCCTGGGCAAGAGCACCTACGCCCGCTGCGGCATCATCGTCAATGTCACGCCGCTGGAGCCGGAGTGGGAGGGCCACGTCACCCTGGAGTTCTCCAACACCACGCCCCTGCCGGCCAAGATCTACGCCAACGAGGGCGTGGCCCAGGTGATCTTCCTCGAGGCGGCGCCGGACGACATCTGCGAGACCTCCTACGGCGACCGCGGCGGCAAGTACCAGGGCCAGACCGGCGTGACGCTGCCGAAGATCTGATTCCCTCGCGGCGGCACAGACGACAGGCACGCGTCGCCGACCCGCTGTGGCCCGCGGGACGCGGCGGCTTCCAGCCAAGGAGGACGGCCATGACGACGAAGCTTCAGGGAACGCAAACGCCGGATTCATCGGTGCCGAGCGCAGCGGCCGCGGCCAAAGTCGGATTCATCGGGCTGGGCATCATGGGGCGCCCCATGGCGGGGCATCTGATCGCCGGCGGCCACGAAGTCTGGCTGCACAGCCGCAGCGGCGTGTCGCAGGAACTGGTGGATGCCGGCGGCCGGGCGTGCAGTTGCGGGCAGGAAGTGGCGAGCCAGGCCGACGTCATCATCACCATGGTGCCGGACACCCCGGACGTGGAGCGGGTGCTGTTCGGGCCGCAGGGCGTCGCCGTGGGCCTGGCGCGCGGCGCCGACGCGCCGCCGGCGCTGCGCAAGGTGGTGGTGGACATGAGCACCATCTCGCCCGTGGCCACGCGGGAATTCGCCCGCCGCATCAACGACCTGGATTGCGACTACCTGGATGCGCCGGTCTCCGGCGGCGACGTGGGCGCGAAGAACGCCACCCTCACCATCATGGTGGGCGGCCCCGAGGCGGCCTTCGAGCGGGTACGCGCGCTGTTCGAGCTCCTGGGCAGGAGCGCCACCCTCATCGGCGACAACGGCACCGGGCAGGTGTGCAAGCTGGCCAACAACATCGTCGTGGCGCTCAACATCGAGGCGGTGGCCGAGGCGCTGCTGTTCGCCTCCAAGGCCGGCGCCGATCCGGCCAAGGTACGCCAGGCGCTGATGGGCGGCTTCGCCGGCTCGCGCATCCTCGACGTCCATGGCGCCCGCATGCTGGAGCGCCGCTTCGAGCCGGGCTTCCGCATCGAACTGCACCAGAAGGACCTGGCCCTGGCCCTGGCCAGCGCCCGCGCCCTGGGCCTGTCGCTGCCCAACACCGCCACCGCCCAGGAGCTGTTCAATGCCTGCACGGCCCACGGCGGTGCCAGATGGGACCATTCCGCCATGCTGCAGGCGCTGGAGATGCTCGCCAACCACCGGCTGGGCGAGGCGCCCTGAGCGCCCGTGAGTACTTCAGCAGGGGGTGACCGGTGGCAGCGGGCTGGCCCGCGACATGCGCCCGCCGCCATCGCGGGCAAGCCCGCTTGCGCTGCGCGGCTGGCCCCGCGCCCATCGTCCGGCGGACCTCTGAAGAACCACGCCGGGCCGGCCCAAGTGTTTCTTGGCCCCTTGAGGGGAGAACCTGGCGTAGCGAGGTTTTCGGGGTGGGCTCATGCGGCCCCCGCCCGGCCCGCGCTGCCGGCGCCCCGGCGGTGGCTTTCCCGATGAACGAGCCCGCCGCCCGCGACATCGTGCTGGTGCGCGCGCTGGAGAGCGCCGATGGGGCGCAACAATGGTTCGGCGCGGCGCGGGCGGCCGATGCCGACGCGTGGCGGCACGATGACGCCGAAACCTGGCTGGCGCGACGTGCCGCGGCGCTGCTGGAGCGGGCGCAGGCTGCGCACCCGGCGGTGGCGCGGGCGCGTCGCGCGGGCGCGTGGCCAGCATGGCTGAGCGCGGCGGTGATGGCGCTGGCCTTCGTCGCCGGCCTGGCGCTGGACGGTGTCGGGGCCGAGCGGCGCATCAACCTCCTGGCCTTCCCCCTGCTCGGCATGCTGGCGTGGAATCTCGCCGTCTACGCAATCCTGGCCGTCGCGGCGCTGCGGCCGCGCCGCGCCCCGGGCGCCGCCGTCCGGCGTCCGCTGGCGCGTGCCCTGGCGGGCCTGGCGGCGACGCTGGGGGGCGGGGTCGGGCGCGGTGCCGCGCCGGCGCTGGCGCGCTTCGCCTCCGACTGGGGCGCGCTGGCGGGCCCGCTGCATGCCGCCCGTGGCGCCGCCACCCTGCACCTGGCGGCAGCGCTGCTGGCCCTGGGGGCCATCGTCGGGCTGTTTGCCCGCGGTGTGGCGTTCGAATACCTGGCCGGCTGGGAGAGCACCTTTCTCGACGCCGCCGCCGTCCACGGCCTGCTGACTGCGGTGCTGGGGCCGGCCTCCACGATTGCCGGCGTCGCCCTGCCGGACGTGGCGGGGGTGGCGGCCCTGCGCTGGGGGCCCGGCCAGCCGGGGGAAAACGCCGCAGACTGGATCGGCCTGTATGCCGTCACCGTCGCACTGGCGGTGATCCTGCCGCGCTTGGCGCTGGCCGGCTGGTGCGCGGCGCTGGCGCGGCGCCGCGCACGCGATTTCCCGCTGTCGCTGGACGACGCCTACACCCGCCGCCTGCTGGCGCGGCGGCAGGGGCGGGCGGCGCAGGTGCTGGCGGTGCCCTACGCCTACACCCCGCCGCCGCAGGCCGCGGCGATGCTGGCGGAGTCGCTGGAGGGCGGCGCCGCCGGCGATGTGCGCGTCCTCGCGCCCGTGGCCTACGGCGACGAGGACGCGCTGCCGCCCGACCTGTTGCCGGGCGCGGGCAACACCGTGGTCGCGGCCGTGGGCCTGTTCAACCTCGCCGCCACCCCCGAGCGGGAAAACCATGGCGTGTTCTGGCAGGCGCTGCGCGCGCGCCTGGCGCCGCTGCCCCTGGCGGTGGTGGTGGATGCCTCCGCCTACCGGGCGCGCCTCGGTGCGCAGGCCGGAGCCGAGGGTCGTCTTGAGGAACGCGCCCGCGCCTGGGAGGCGATGTTCGCCACCCTGGGCGAGACCCCCGTGGTCACCGACCTGACCGCTCCCGACGCCGCCGCCCGCGCCGCGCTGGCGCGGGTGCTGGGCGCGGCCCGGCCGGAGGCCGCCGTCCATGGCTGAGACCCCCGCGAGCGCGCCGGCCACCGGGTCGGGGCGCCACATCCACCTCAACCTGGTGTCCCACACCAACGCCGGCAAGACCACGCTGGCCCGCACCCTGCTCGGGCGCGACATCGGCACGGTGCGCGACGAGGCCCACGTCACCGAACTGGCCGAGGCCCACGCGCTGCTGGAAACCGCCGCCGGCGATGCCCTGGTGCTGTGGGACACCCCCGGCTTCGGCGACAGCGCCCGCCTGCTGCGCCGCCTGAAGCAGTCCGCCCATCCCCTGGGATGGCTGCTCGGCCAGGTCTGGGACCGGCTGCGCGAGCGCCCCCTGTGGTGCAGCCAGCAGGCGGTGCGCAATGTGCGCGACAGCGCCGACGTGGTGCTCTACCTGGTCAATGCCGCCGAAGATCCGGCGGCGGCCGGCTATGTGGATGCCGAGCTGCAGATTCTCGCCTGGACCGGCCGGCCGGTGCTGCTGCTGCTCAACCAGGTGGGTCCGCCGCGCCCCCGTGCCGAGGAACGGGCCGAGGAACAGCGCTGGCGCGTCCACGTGGCGGGTCACGGCATCGTGCGCGGCGTGCTGACCCTGGACGCCTTCGCCCGCTGCTGGGTGCAGGAGGTGGTGCTGGCCCGGGCCATCGGAGCCGTTCTGCCGGCGCACCTGGGCGAAGCGTGGTCGGGTCTCCAGCGCGAGTGGGAGGCGCGGGGCTGGCGGCGCTTCGACGCCGCCATGGCAGAGCTGGCAGACGAACTGGCCCGCGCCGCCACGGACCGGGAGCCCGTGCTCGAGGCCGGACTGGTCGCCCGCTCCCGCGAGTTGCTGGAATCCCTCGGCACGGGGCGCAGGCGCGAGGGCCATGAGTCCCCGGGCGGTCCGGATCCCCGGGGCGGCGGTCCCGTGCCCGACCTGGCCCGGCACCCGGAGGGGTCGAGAGGACGCGCCATGCTGGCGCTGTCGCAACGCCGTACCGAGGACATCCGCGCCGCAACCGACCGCCTCATCGCGCTGCACGGCTTGGCCGGGCGTGCCGCGGAGCAGATCCTGCAGGCCCTGGCCGGCGACTTCGAAAGCCGCGAACCGGTGAGCGAAGCGTACGCCGCGCTTGTGGGCGGCGCGGTGACCGGCGCCCTGGGCGGGCTCAAGGCCGACATCGCCGCCGGGGGGCTCACCTTCGGCGCCGGAACGGTGCTGGGCGGCATCCTCGGCGCCCTCGGCGGCATGGGACTGGCGCGCGGCTACAACCTGGTGCGGGGGCGCGGGGGCGCGCGGCTGCGCTGGAGCCACGCCTTCCTCGACGGCCTGGTGCAGGGCGCACTGCTGCGCTACCTGTCGGTGGCGCACTTTGGCCGCGGGCGCGGCGAATTCGTCGCCGCCGCGCCGCCCGGTTTCTGGCGCGAGACGGTGGAGGCGGTGGCGCAGCCCCGTGTCCCGCTGCTGCACGCCCTGTGGGACGCCGCCGAGCATCACGAGGACGCCGCCGAACTGGGCGCGCCGCTGCGGGAACTGCTGGGCGAGTGCGGGCGCGAGCTGCTCGCCCGCCTCTATCCCGACGCCATCGCCGGGGAGCCGTGACGCCCGTCCGCCGGCGTGGTGGCGGTTTTGCGGCGTGGTCGGGTGCGGGTATGGCGGGCGGGCGGCGGGGAGGGGGTGTCCCGGCCTCCTCATGGCTGTCACAAATCGTCGGCCGGCACACCCCCTCCCCGCCTGCGACGCCGGCGCTGGAACGGGAGATCCGGGCAACGGAGATCCCGCGCTGACGGTCACGACATGAGGAACGACAGCGCGATTATCGCGGCGAGCAGCCGACACAGGAGCACTACGCCGGCGATGAAGCCCGCACCGGCTTGGGCACGGACACACTGCGCCGTTGCCGAGCGCCAGGGAACGCTTGCCGATGGCAGAACGCAACGGATGGGGATCCCGGCAGCAGGGCCTCGGCGGCATCCTCCAGCGCCACCACCCACGTGCGGGTGTGACCCGGCGTCACGACGCGGGCGCCCAACGCCCATTACGGCTGCTTGACGTCCTCCGGCGCCCGCGCATCCCCCTCTCGTGGCGCCTCGCCTGCTTCCCGTGACATCAATCGGTCGAATGCAGACAGGTCGGCCCGCGCCTTGCGCTCGGCGAAATAGGTCTCGGCTTCGAGCATGGCGAGTTTCTCGGCCACGGCGATGCTGACGAACTGGTTGATGCTGACGCCTTCGCGCTTGCTCACGCGCTCGACGCCGGCGCGGATGGAACGCGGCAGGCGCAGCGGGTAGGTGGACAGATCACTCATGATGCGTTGCCTCGCAAGTATGTGTTCAAGAACGATCCGGGTTGCGAAACGTGCAGCCCGAAGCGCTGGGCGGCACGCCGGAAATGGCGCAGGTTGAAGCTCAACAGGGCGTCCGCACCGGCATTGACCGCGGCCTCGAGCACCAGTTCGTCGGCCGGGTCGCGCAATTGGGGGCGCCAAAGGAAATGGATGGAAACGGGCTCGACGAAACTGGCCAGCGCGTCCAGAAAGAGCCGCACATCGCCCGCCACGAGCCCGGCCGCCTCCAGGTGCTCCTGCCGCGTGCAGACGGACTCGTATTCGACAAACAGGCTCACGCTGGCGGCCAGCACAATGCGCCCCCGCCGCGCCATGCGCATCAGTTCGGCGGAAGCCCCTGAGGGACTACGCATCGCGGCCACGACCACGTCCGTATCGAGCACGACCTTCATGGCGAAAATGATATCACTGAAGATGTCGCGGAGAAATCCGGCGCCACGGATCAGGACGCCGTCCGCGTGCGGGAAACGGGGTCTGACCCCGATTTGCTCGATACAGGAAGACACCGCGCTCGGGTAGGTGGGGCGGTTGGACGCTTACGCTCCACATCCGGCGCCCCGAGTTCCCGTGGGTGACGCAGGCCGGAGAAGCGCACGAACGCCCGGACCCAGTAGACATATTGCTGCTCGGTTCGTATGCTGTAGTGCTTGTAGCGGACGCGCTCCCGAACCTGGTCCAGGAGGCGCACGGAACGCAAGGGAGGCGCAGGAGCGTCTGGGGGATTCTGGATACTGTTCATTTGAACAGTATCATTCCTAAACGGCCTGTTTTCCGTGAAGAAAATCACACTCGCTGCCGGGAATGTAGACATCAACCGGCAATGTAGACCGCAGGCGTGATGTCTACAACCAAGTTGGGCTTCTTGATTCACATATCCACTTATCGAAGGAGTCGAAATGGCTGAAGCAAAGAAGAGCTTTCCAATGCTGCCAGTAGCTCACTGGTTCGCGCTCCGACGCAAGTTCAAACAGAGTATTCCTGGCGTGGTCACGAACAACTACCTATCGACAGTACTGGACATGGGAGCCGACTCGGCACGCGCCAACGTCCTTCCATTTCTCAAGGTACTGGGCATCATTGATGAAGAAGGCAAGCCAAAGGATAGGGCCAAGCAGTGGCGTGACGACGGTCATTACCCAGATGTATGCAAAGCCATATTGAAGGAGGTCTACCCGCCCGACCTGTTGGATGCGGTGCCCAACCCCCGCGACGACCGTGAAATGGCAAAGCGATGGTTTGGCAATCACACCGGGTCAGGAGAAGCTGCCTGCGGACGTATGGCGGCACTCTATACGGTCCTCGTTGACGCCGATCCAAATTCCGAAGCGGAGAACTCAAAGCAGAAGACCGTACCTAAACCCGCTAAAGCCTCCAAACCAAGCCCTCGCGTGGCATCAAGCAAAGAAACGAAACCACCGGCGCCCATAGCGGAGCCGGCAACGCCAAAGGCTAACCACGACGACACCCCAAACGTTCCGGCGATAAACATAAATCTTCAGGTGCACATTTCGGCCGACTCCTCGTCCGACCAAATCGAGCAGATCTTTGCAGCAATGGCAAAGCACATCTACAAACGGCCGTAGGTTCGAAATGCTTGCGTCCGCTCGCGAAGCGCTTCTTCTCGCCAAGCAATTGCAGGCAGAGGCGCCTAAGACATTTCTTCCGCCGTCTGACGGCACAAAGCCAGAAACGCAACAGGTGCTTCCGCACGCCCTCGTCAAGGGTACGAGAGGCTACATTGAGCGCGTGTGCTTTCAAGTCAACGGGGCATACGAACAAGGCTGGTTCGACGCGTGCGCCGTAATGATGCGGAGACTCGTTGAGACACTGATCATTGAAACATTCGAGCATCACAAGATTGACCACAAGATCAAGAACCCCGGCACTGGCGATTTCCTGATGCTCCGAGACTTGATAGACAAGGCGTTACAGGAGCCCACCTGGAATCTCGGACGAAACACAAAGCAAGCGCTACCGCGTCTTAAGACGCTTGGTGACCAATCGGCCCACAGTCGCCGCTATAACGCTCACCGCGAAGATATCGATCGAGTGATTCAGGACTTTCGAGGTGCCTGCCAAGAGCTAATCTATCTTGCGAACCTCAAGTAGACGCCCAACCCATCATTCCACCGGACCTGCGCGAAAAGCCGCGCAGTCCGGTGAATTCAAACGTTGGGCATTAACCCCTGAAAGGTATGTGATGAAATTTATGTTGATCCTGTTTTGCTTTTGTTCAGGGATTGCTTTTGCTGAAACAGATGTAACGCCAAAACCGGAGGAACCATTCCAAAATTCGGAAGGGGTTGTTAATGGTGTCCACTACCGTTACTACGACGACTACAGTGCATCTTTTGCTGGAACCGAAGGCAACACTACAGATTTCCGGGAACCTATAGGAAGCAATTGGGATGTTGGCTGCGAGAAGGATCCCATTACTGATAAAAAAACATGCCACATGCACATGAAGAATCTATGGGTTTTTGTTTATGGGAAGGGCAAGCCAATCATAAGTATTGGTCATGACCACTTTCCCGGCTCCTCTGTCGTTATTCGCATAGATAGCAGCACACCAATCTCAAGCTCGGCTGCTTCCGACGGAAATCTTTCCCCCGCACTAAGTGCAAAGGTTATTGAACGCTTAAAGCACGCCAAACAAGTTACTACCCGCTATATGGAGTGGCCTTATCGCTCTTGGGTTGATGACAGTTGGGATATGTATGGATTTAATGAAGCTTTCCAATACATCACTTGGGCTGTTAAGCGGGTTAAGTGATATGGGGAAAGTGAATATGCCCAACCCGGCAGTCGAGAGGGACTGCGCAAAAGCGCGCAGCCCCTCACTTCTACGTTATGCGTCTTGACTGTCATCGCCATGGCTAACAATCACCATCCTGTTTGGATTGTCTACGACCTCTACAAGACCGCACGGTTGAACGTGAAGTACCATGCTGCTCGGCTCAGTCAGGTCGAACGGTACAACTTCGCTATCGAACTGTTGATTGCCGTCACTGCGCCAACCTCTGCCATTACCGGCTTGTGGCTGCTGAAGACTGACGCCGGGCAGGAGCTTTGGAAATACATTGCCGCTTTGGCCGCAATTGCCGCCGTTCTAAAGCCACTCTTTCGGCTCCCTCAGCGCATCAAGACTCTGGAACAAACGCTTTCGGGGTATCGCGCCTTGGAGTATGACGTAGAGCAAATCGTAAACCGCATTAAGTCCGAGGGTACATACTCCAAAGCCTGCAAAACGATGCTTGACGAAGCTCAGAAGAAGAAAAAGGCATTGGTCGTTAACCCCGCTGAGAACAATCAAGACAAGAAGCTAATCGAGCGGCTCTATCTTGAAGTCAATAACGAACTACCCATGGAGTCTTTCTTTGTCCCGGAGGAAACCGAATGACCACCCCACCCAACAGACCTACAAATCCACAGCCACAACCGCAGCCTCGACCTCGGCCACAACCGACACCACAACCGTCTCCCCAGCCCAATACCCAGACGCCTGATCGTATACGTGAGCATGTGGAGCCACCGCGCCCGTGGCCGAAACCGTGAAATCTAAGACGCATAACCCTGCGGTCCACCGGACGCTGCGCGATAAAGCCGCGCAGCGCCGGTGACCTCCACGTTGGGCACGCCGGGCAGTACAGCATTCGCGTCAACGACCAGTGGCGCGTGTGCTTCCGCTTCGACAGCGGCAGCGCGTATGACGCGGAAATCGTCGATTACCATTGAAGGAGACCGGCCATGCCGCGACAAGTCCCCCTGGTGCATCCCGGCGTGATCCTGCTGGAGGACTGGCTCAAGCCGCTGGGCATCAGCCAGTATGCGCTCGCCAAGGCCATCGGCGTGCCGCCGCGGCGCATCAACGAAATCGTCCATGGCCTGCGCGGCATCACCGTGGATACCGCCTTGCGCCTGGGGGCGTTCTTCGGCACCGATGCGCAGAGCTGGATCAACCTGCAAACCCATTACGACACCGAACTGGCGCGCGAGACGATGCAGGATGCGCTGGCGCGCATCCGCCGGTTGGAGTCGTCGCAGGCGTCGTGAATGGGCGGCATTCAGAAAGCGCACCTTCATTGTGCGTCGGATTCGCCGAACACCATCTCCTCGTCCACCTCCGGACTCTCGCCCCGGCTGTAGTCCGCGAGACGGTCTTGCGCCTCGCTGGTCCAGGCCGCAGCAGTGCCCGGGTTGAGGCTCGCCTTGCACTTCAGCACTGCCACATTGGCCACAGAACGGGTGGAAAGCGGATTGGGGTGGAAGGGGATTTTCCACGCGGGGGCAGCGGTTGGGGCGTGTGGATATGGATGGCGCATGCACGAAGGCCATGCAGGGCGATGCACCCCATACACGTTGTCGATGTTGGCTGGTCCGTGCTTTGGTTGAGCAGCGAAGTCTGTGCATTGATGCAGAATTGCGGCGCCGCCCGTCGTCGGCAGGCGCGCTTGCCGTAGCCCGGGCGCTACCGCGTCGTCGCGTTATGACGTCCGACGTTCCGGCGCCTTGGCTCCTGGACGGGCCGAACCCGACACCATGCGGTACTCCAGCAGCCGGCACTCCAGCGCACCGTTGAACAGGGGCGTGCGCCGCCTCGCCTTGAGGCGGATGAGACGCGGCAGGTCGGGGTCGGCGGAGAGGATGTAACAGCGCCAGCCGGCGAAGCGGCGCTTGAGGGCGTCGCCCAGGCGCGGGTAGAAGTCCTCGAGGGGGATGCTGGCCAGCAGCCGCACGCCGTAAGGGGGGTTGGCCACCAGCACACCCGTCGGGGCGTGCGCCTCCGCGCCCTGCCGCGCTACGAGGGGGCCGTCCCCACCTTGGGGTAGCCCGGGGGCGGTGCGCTCCAGCACGTCGGCCTGCTCCACGGCGATGGCGTCCTCCAGCCCGGCGGCGCGCAGATTGCGTCGCGCCTGCTCCACCAGCGTGGCATCGGCATCGCTGCCCCAGATGGCGAGCCTGCCCGGCGCCCGGGCCCGCCCTTGCGCCTCGGCGCGCAGGGCCGCCCAGCCCGCGGCGTCGAAGTTCGACAGGCGCTGGAAGCCGAATTCCCGGACCAGCCCCGGCGCCCGGTCCAGCGCCATCCACCCCGCTTCCATCAGGAACGTGCCGGCGCCGCACATCGGGTCCAGCAGCGGCTCGCCGGGCTGCCAGCCGGTGAGCGCGAGGATGCCCGCAGCCAGGTTTTCCTTGATCGGGGCCTCGCCGCCGACGCGCCCGAGGCCCCGCTTGTAGAGCGGCTCGCCGGAGGTGTCGAGGTAGAGCGTGACCGAGTCGGCGGACAGGAAGGCGTGGACGCGCACGTCCGGCGCCGCGGTGTCCACGTCCGGACGGCGCCCCAGCGTGTCGCGGAACTGGTCGCACACGGCATCCTTGATGCGCAGGGTGATGAACTCCAGGCTGCGCAGCGGACTGCGCTGTGCCGTGACGAACACCCGCAGCGTGCGCCGCACCTCGAACCAGCGCGACCAGGGCAGGTCACGGGCGATGCGGTAGATGTCCTCCTCGCCGCGGTAGCGCCCCTGGCCGACGCGCCACAGTACCCGCGTGGCGATCCGGCTCCACAGGTTGGCGCGCATGCACACCGTCCAGTCGCCCGCGAAGCCCACGCCGCCGGGCACCGGCTTGACGTCGCGCGCGCCGAGGGGAGCCAGTTCGGCGCCGAGGACGGTCTCCAGCCCCCGCGGGCAGGGGGCGAACCACTGTTCGTCGCGCGCCATCAGAAGGGTTTCACCACGACGAGGATGGTGACGAACAGCAGCATGAGCACCGGCATTTCGTTGAACCAGCGGTACCAGCGGTGACCGTGGCGGTTGCGGCCGGCGGCGAAATCCCGCAGCAGCCTGCCGCAGTACAGGTGATAGGCCACCAGCAGCGCCACCAGAACGAGCTTGGCATGGAGCCAGCCGCCGCCGAAGTCGTAGCCCAGCCACAGCCAGGTGCCGAACACCAGCGCCAGCACGCCCAGCGGCGTCATGAAGCGGTAGAGCTTGCGTTCCATGAGCGCGAGGCGCTCAGCCGTCGCGCCGTCCTCGACCATGGCATGATTGACGAACAGCCGCGGCAGATAGAACAGGCCGGCAAACCAGCTCACCACGAACACGATGTGCAGGGTCTTGATCCAGAGCACTTCACCCCTCCCGGTCACCGGCGTTGCAGGCTGCCGCCAGCCCTGCGGTCACGTCCGGATACTGCAGTCTCAACCTGAGTTCGCGCTTCAGCCTGAGGTTGGCGATGCGCCGCGATTCGCCCATGAACGAAAGCGTGGCGGCCGGAAGACCGGCTTGCGCCTGCTCGCGGCTGACGCGGGGCGGGCGGGCCAGCCCAAAGGCGTCTGCCAGTTGGTCGTACCAGTCGCCCATGGCAAGCCGGCTGTCGTCACAGGCGTTGTAGCAGCGTCCCGGGCGGGCGCGAAACAGCGCCAGCGCACACGCCCGGGCGAGGTCGTCGGCGTGGATGTGATTGGTGAAGACGTCGTCCTCCGGCCGCAGCACCGGCAGGCCGCGGCGCAGGCGCTCCAGCGGCAGGCGGTCGGCGGCGTAGATGCCCGGCGCACGCAGCACGCCGACCCGCGTGCCGGTGCGCCGTCCGAACTGCCGCAGGTGCCGTTCGGCATCGCGGCGGCGCCGCGCCCGGGCCGTTTGCGGACGCAGGGGCCGGGTCTCGTCGATGTCGCGGCCGCAGCAGTCGCCGTATACGCCCGTCGTACTGATGTACGAAATGCGCCGTGGCAAGACCCGCCCGCGCGCCAGCGCCGCCAGCAGGTGCCGCATGCGCGGGTCGCCGCCGCCCTGGTCGGGCGGCGGCGCCAGATGCAGCACCCATTCGCCGAGACCTGCGAGCCGCGCCAGGGTGTGCGGCCGGTCGAGATCCGCCGCCACGGGGGTGACCCCCGGCGCGCGCAGTGCCGCCGCCCCGGCCGCATCGCGCACCAGCGCATAGACCCGGAAGCGGCGCACCAGCCAGGGCAGGGCCCGCCGGGCAACGTCGCCACAACCCACGATCAGCAGTCTCGTTCCATGTCGCATTCAAATCGATACCATGTCGACGGCGCTTGCCGTACTGCGTGTGCGGTCAGCGCGCCGTCTTCGCGTCCCGCCTTGAACCCAAAAACCTCATTTGACGCCGAGAACGCGGAGAAAACCGATGAGAACACAGAGCGTTACGAGGCAAGTCCCATTGCCCCGACGGGTGAGTGTCCGTTCTTGCTCTGCGGCCTCGGTGTCTCTGCGATCTCTGCGTTGAAAGAGGTTCAACTGCGGTTTCAAGGCTGAACCCGGCATAGAATCAGCACCGCGAAATTATCGCACGCCGAAAACGCCATGCCCTTCCAGATCCGCATCGAACCCAGCGGCCACAGTTTCGAGGCCGCCGCCGACCAGAGCATCCTCCAGGCGGCCCTGGACGCCGGCTTGCACCTGCCCTACGGCTGCCGCAACGGTGCCTGCGGGGCGTGCAAGGGGCGTGTGCTGGCGGGCGAATTCGATCCCGGCAACGCCCAGGACGGCACCCTGACGGCCGATGAGGTGGCGCGCGGCATGGCGCTGTACTGCTGTGCCCGCCCGCGCTCCGCCATGACCATCGAGTGCCGTGAAGTGGGCGCCCTGCGCGACATCCCCGTGCGCACCCTGCCCTGCCGGGTGCAGAAGATGGAGCGCCTGGCGACGGACGTGATGCTGCTGCATCTGCAACTGCCGGCCAACGAACGCCTGCAGTTCCTCGCCGGCCAGTACATCGACATCCTCATGAAGGACGGCCGGCGGCGGGCCTTCTCCCTGGCCAACGCGCCGCACGACGACGCCGTGCTGCAGTTGCACCTGCGCCACGTGCCGGGCGGCGCATTTACGGACCACGTGTTCACGACCATGAAGGAGCGCGACATCCTGCGCATCGACGGCCCCCACGGCACTTTTTTCCTGCGCGAGGACAGCGCCCGGCCGGTCGTTTTCGTGGCGGGCGGGACGGGGTTCGCGCCCATCAAGGCCATGGTCGAGCACGCGCTGCACCAGCGTATCGCCCGGCCCATGACCCTCTACTGGGGAGCGCGCACGCCGCCGGACCTCTACATGGCTGGTCTCGCCGCCGGCTGGGCGAGGGAACACGAGCATCTGCGTTTCATCCCGGTGCTGTCGGAAGTACGGCCGGAGCATGGCTGGAGCGGACGCACGGGGCTCGTGCATCGCGCCGTGATGGAGGACTTCCCCGATCTGTCGGGGCATCAGGTCTATGCTTGCGGGGTTCCCGCCATGATCGAAGCGGCGCGGGGGGACTTTACCGCCCGCTGCGGGCTGCCGGCGGAGGAGTTCTTCGCCGACGCGTTCACCTACGCGAAAAACGCCGGGGCGGGGGGCTGAGAGGTGACGACCCCCACGCTTCGCTGCCCCCCGAGGGGGCTGCATGCCGCCTTGGGGCGGCCCGGCGGCGGCATGGGGCAGGCTCCGCGTTTCCACCAGGCGGCCTCGTGATCCCATTTCGCCCGCAGAAGCGGCATGCATGTGGGAGCGGGCTTGCCCGCGAAATGGCGGCTATCGTGGGCAAGCCAGCTCCCACAGGCATTCGGGTTGTTGTCGCGACCTGGAATTACTCGCCGCCCAGGTAGGCCTCGCGCACCCGCGGATCGTCGAGCAGCGTGGCGGCGGCGTCGGTGAGGGTGATGGTGCCGCTTTCCATGACGTAGCCGCGGCTGGCGATCGCCAGCGCCAGCCGGGCGTTCTGTTCCACGAGCAGGATGGTCATCCCCTGCTGCGACACCGAGCGGATGACCTCGAACACCTTCTGCACCATGATGGGCGCCAGGCCCATGCTGGGCTCGTCCAGCAGCAGCAGGCGCGGCCGGCCCATGAGCGCGCGGCCGATGGCCAGCATCTGCTGCTCGCCACCGGAGAGCGTGCCGGCGGTCTGTCGCTGGCGTTCGCGCAGGCGCGGCAGCAGTTCGAAGACGCTCTCCAGGTCGCGGGCGATCTCGGGCGTGTCGCGGCGCGTGTAGGCACCCATGCGCAGGTTTTCCGCCACGGTGAGGCGGCCGAACACGCCGCGCCCTTCCGGCACCAGGGCCAGGCCGCGCCCCACCAGGGCGTGGGGCGGCAGGTGGAGGATGTCGTGGCCGTCGTAACGCACGCTGCCCTGGGCGGGCACCATGCGCGCCAGGGCCTTCAGCGTCGTGCTCTTGCCGGCGCCGTTGGCGCCGATGAGGCACACCACCTCGCCGGCGGCCACCTCGAAATCGATGCCCTTCACCGCCTGGATGCCGCCGTAGGCCACCTTGAGGCCTTGCACCTGGAGCATGCTCATGGCGCCGCCGGGCCGCCCCAAGGCGCCATGAGCCCCCTCGGGGGGCAGCGAGCCGGATTCATGGCGAGCGTGGGGGTCGTCGTCATGCCGGGCTGCCTCCGATGTAGGCCTCGATGACCTTGGGGTCGCGCTGCACCACCTCGGGCACGTCCTCGGCGATCTTCACGCCGTAGTGCAGTACCGCCACCCGGTCGCACAGGCCCATCACCAGCTTGACGTCGTGCTCGATGAGCAGGATGGTGATGCCGCGCTCGCGAATGGATTCCATGATCCGGGTCAGCGCGGCGCGCTCCGTGGCGTTCATGCCCGCCGCCGGCTCGTCCAGCGCCAGCAGGCGCGGCTCGGTGGCCAGCGCCCGGGCGATCTCGAGGCGGCGCTGCTCGCCGTAGGAGAGGTTCTTGGCCAGCATGTCGGCGCGGCGCTGGATGCCGACGTATTCGAGCAGTTCGCGGGCGCGCCGCGCGATGTCGGCTTCCTCGCGGCGCGTCGGTCCGGTGCGCAGGATGGCGCCGAACACACCGCTGCGGGTGCGCACGTGGCGGCCGATCATGACGTTCTCCAGCGCCGGCAGGTTGCCGAACAGGCGCAGGTTCTGGAAGGTGCGGGCGATGCCGCGGTCGGCCACGCGGTCGGGGGTGAGGCGGTCCAGCGGCCGGCCCTCGAAGCTCATGGACCCGGCGTTGGGCGCGTAGATGCCGGTGAGCACGTTGAACAGAGAGGTCTTGCCGGCGCCGTTGGGCCCGATGAGGCCGTAGATCTCGCCGCGCAGGATGGTGAAGCTGACGTCGGAGAGCGCCGTCACGCCACCGAACCGCTTCGTCAGCCCGCGCGCCTCCAGCAGCACCTCGGCCATCACGTCTCCTGGGTCAGCTCGCGCCGCCGCAGCCGCGACGGGAACAGGCCGGCGGGCCGGAAACGCATCATCAGCACCAGCGCCAGGCCGAACAGCAGCATGCGGATGACCTCGGGTTCCACCAGCATGCGGCCGAACACCGCCCGCTGCACCGGCTCCACCGTGTAGCGCAGGATCTCCGGCACGAAGGACAGCAGCAGCGCCCCCGCGATCACGCCCCAGATGTTGCCCATGCCGCCCAGCACCACCATGGACAGCACCATGATGGATTCCACCAGCACGAAGCTCTCCGGGCTGATGAAGCCCTGGATGGCGGAGAACATGCCGCCGGCCACACCGCCGAAGGAGGCACCCATGGCGAAGGCCAGCAGCTTGATGTTGCGGGTGTTGATGCCGCAGGCCCGCGCCGCGATCTCGTCCTCGCGGATGGCCTCCCAGGCACGGCCGATGCGCGAATGCTGCAGGCGGATGTTGATGACGATGACCGCCAGCAGCAACAGCAGCAGCAGGTAGTAATACTTGACGGGTCCGCTGAACACCAGCCCGACGAAGATGTCGGTGCGGCCGAAGGTGATGGCGCCGACGCGCACCGGATCGATGAGCGTGATGCCCTGCGGCCCGGCGGTGATGTTGAAGGGCGACGACAGGTTGTTGAGGAAGATGCGGATGATCTCGCCGAAACCCAGGGTGACGATGGCCAGGTAGTCGCCCCGCAGCTTGAGGGTGGGCGCGCCCAGCAGCACGCCGAACAGGCAGGCCACCGCCGCGCCGATGGGCAGGATCGCCCAGAACGGCAGGTGCAGGCCGAAATGCGGGCTGGCCAGCAGCGCATAGGCATAGGCGCCGACGGCGTAGAAGGCGATGTAGCCCAGGTCCAGCAGGCCGGCGTAGCCGACGACGATGTTCAGCCCCAGCGACAGGAAGATGAACAGGATGGCCAGGTTGGTGATGCGCACCCACGCCGTTCCCACGCCGGCCAGGGCGAAGGGCAGCGCCAGCAGGGTCAGGCCCACCAGGACCAGGCCGGCCCAGCGCAGCACCGCGGAATTGTTGCCCGGGGATGACGCGACCATGGCCTAGGCCCTCTGCCCCACCCGCTCGCCGAGCAGGCCCTCGGGGCGGAACATGAGCACGCCGATCAGTACCAGGAAGGCGAACACGTCCTGGTAGTTGCTGCCGAACAGCACCAGATGGCCGTCGGCGGCGCAGCGCGCGGCCACCAGGTCGGGCTGCCAGGGCAGGTGGCAGAGGTTGGTGAGGTCGCCGATGTAGCCGGCGCCCAGGGCTTCCACCAGCCCCAGCAGGAAGCCCCCCAGCATGGCGCCGGCGATGTTGCCGATGCCGCCCAGCACCGCCGCCGAGAAGGCCTTCAGGCCGAGCACGAAGCCCATGGTGTAGTGGGCAATGCCGTAGTACGAACCGACCATCACCCCCGCCACCGCCGCCAGGCCGGCGCCGATGATGAAGGTGAGCGCGATGACGCGGTCGCAGTCGATGCCCATGAGCCGCGCCACCTCGGGATTCTCCGCCGTGGCGCGCATGGCGGTACCCAGACGGGTGCGGAAAACCACGGCCGTCAGGGCGCCCATGATGAGCAGCGACAGCACGATGATGGTGATCTGCACGCCGGTGATGGCCGCCCCCCCGACGAAAAACACCGGGTTGGGAAAGATCTGGGGAAAGGCCAGGAAGTTGCGGCTCCAGACCATCATCGCCACGTGCTGCAGCACGATGGACATGCCGATGGCGGTGATCAGCGGCGACAGTCGCGGGGCATGGCGCAGCGGCCGGTAGGCCACGCGCTCCAGTCCGTAGCCCACGGCCATGCACACCGGCACCGCCGCCAGCACGCCGGCCAGCACGATCACCAGCGGCGGCACGCCGCTGCCGGCCAGCCCGGCGATGACCGTCAATGCCGTCATGGCGCCGATCATCACCACCTCGCCATGGGCGAAGTTGATGAGCTGGATGATGCCGTAGACCATCGTGTAGCCCAGCGCCACGATGGCATAGACGGCCCCCAGCGTGAGGCCGTTGATGATCTGCTGGAGGAAGATGTCCATGATGGAGAAACGGCACCCGAAGGTGCCGTTCCCGGACCGGTCCGGTGCGCCTACTTGCCGACCGCTGCCTTGGCCTTGTCGGCCGCCTCCTTTACGACGCCTGCCGCCGCAGCCACGCCTTCCTTGCCGGCTTCCTTGACGGCGGAGCCGGCCTCCTTCATCGCCTCGCCGGCCGACTTCGCCGCGTCCATCGCCGCGCCGCCGGCGGCGGCCATGCTTTCGCCCGCGGCCTTGATGTAGTCACCCACCGTGTGGGACTGGCCGCCCTTGATGATGGCAATGGGCTCGACCTTGCCGCCCTTCATGGCGAAGATGGTCATCTCGGCGTCCTTGCGATCGCCCTTGTCGTCGAACTCGATGCGCCCGCTGGCGCCCTGGTAGCTGCTCTTCTCCAGCAGCGGCAGGTACTTGGCGGGATCGGCGGAGTCGGCCTTCTTCATCGCATCGATGATCAGCCCGGCGGCGTCATAGGTGAAGGGCGCGTAGAGGATGGGATCGATGCCGAACTTGGCCTTGTAGCCGTCGAGGAATTTCGGGCTGGCGGCCTGCACGGGAATGCCCGCCTGCGAGCAGATCAGGCCCTCGGCGGCCGCTCCGGCCAGCTCGCTCATCTTGTCGGTACAGGCGCCGTCACCGAAGGCGAACACCGCCTTGATGCCCAGTTCGCGGCCCTGCTTGATCAACGGACCGCCGGTGGCGTCCATGCCGCCGTAGAACACGGCGTCGGGCCTGGCGCCCTTGACCTTGGTGAGCACCGCCTTCCAGTCGGTGGTCTTGTCGGTGCCCTTCTCGCGCGCCAGCACCTTGATGCCGGCGGCCTTGAGGGTCTTCTCCACCTCGTTGGCCAGTCCTTCGCCGTAGGCGGTGGCGTCGTCGATCACCGCCACGGTCTTGGGCTTGGCATTGGACATGAGATAGTTGGCTACCGCCGGGCCCTGCTGGTCATCACGTCCCACCACGCGGAAGATGCCCTTCAGGCCCTGCTCGGTGAGCTTGGGATTGGTGGCCGAGCCGCTGATCATGGGAATGCCGGCCTGGCTGTAGATGGAGGAAGCGGGGATGGTGGTGCCGGAGTTCAGGTGCCCGACCACGCCGGCCACCTTGGCATCCACCAGCTTCTGGGCCACGGTGGTGCCGACCTTCGGGTCGGCCTGGTCGTCTTCGGCCACCATTTCGAACTTGACCTTCTGGCCACCCAGCATCACGCCGGCGGCATTGGCTTCGTCCACGGCCAGCCTGGCGCCGTTCTCGTTGTCCTTGCCCAGGTGGGCGATGCCGCCGGTGAGCGGGCCGACGTGGCCGAGCTTCACCACCATCTCCTGTGGAGCCGGGGCTACCGCCTGGGTGGCGGGTGCGGGTTCTTCCTTCTTGCCGCAGCCAACGACGGCCAGGGCGGCTACTACGGAAAGGGTAAGCGTCTTCACAGCGGTATTCATCGCTCTCCTCCAGGCTTCACGGGATTGGGTTGACGGGGATGGGTATTGATTTTCGGGCGATTCTGCGGCTGGCATGTATTCATGTCAATGATGGTAGACCCTGCCGCGGACCCGTCAAGCCGCGCCGCAGCGGCCGAAAACAAAAAAGCCAGCCCCGGGGCTGGCTTCTTCGTGGTCTCGCCAATTCACTTCTGGCTGAGCACCCACTCGACCAGGGTCTTGGCCTCGGCCTCGCTCACCTGCGGGTTGGGCGGCATCGGCACCTGGCCCCACGTGCCCTTGCCGCCCTTCTTCACCTTGTCGGCCAGCATGGCCGCGGCGTCCTTCTGGCCGGCATACTTCTTCGCCACTTCCTTGTAGGAGGGGCCGACCAGCTTCTTGTCCACCGTGTGGCAGGCCAGGCAGTTCTTGGCCTTGGCCATGGCTTCGTTTGCCATGGCCGGAGCGGA
>JACQYB010000069.1 GCA_016208415.1 Betaproteobacteria bacterium
GAGATCGGCGCCGGCAAACACCGCCTGGCGCAGCGTGGCGCCCGAGAAGCGGGTGCCGCGCAGCCGGGCGCCGGAGAAATCCACGCCCTCCGCCGCGGCGCCGGTGAAATCGGCGCCGGAGAGGTCCGTGCCCACCAGCTTCGCCCCCATCAGCACGCCGCGGAAGGCGTAGCAGTTGCGCAGCGAGCCGCCGGAGAGATCGATGTCCTCCATCAGGATGTCCTTGAGGTAGGCGCCGGAGAAATCCGCCCGCGGGGCGCGGGTGCCGATGAGGTTGGCGCCGAAGAGATAGGCGCCGGACAGGCGGGCATCGGACAGGTCCGCGGCGTCGAAGATGGCGTGGAACAGGTCGGCGTCGCGCAGATCGGCGCGGGCCAGCCGGGCGCCGGCGAACCTGGCCCACTTGGCATTGGCGCCGCGCAGGTCGGCGCCTTCCAGCCACGCCAGGCGCAGGTCCGTGTTCTCCATCTTGGCACCCGCCAGGCGCACGCCGCGAAGATCCCGGCCCGCCAGGGATCGACCCGACAGGTCGCAGTGTCCGAGATCGGTGGCGGGGGCCGGGGCCTTGCAGTCGCCCCGGGGAAGCTCCGCCGCGGCGCCCGCCAGGGCCGCAAGGAACACCATCGCACCGATTGCCGCGCGCACGTCCATGGCTGACGGGGTCGACCGCGCGGCCACGGCCTACTGCTGACGAACCTTGAGTTCGCGCGGCGATTCCGGCGCCGGCGCGCCGTAGTAGCCGCGCCACAGCAGCGAACCGTGCTCGGGCGTCAGGCCGGCGAGGGCGGCGCCGTCCACGTGCCGGGCACCGACCTTTTCAATGAGCTGGCGCAGCACCACCGTATCCGTCGGGTGCTGGAATGCAAAGTCTTCGAACAGGCGGCGCAGCGGCCGCATCCTGGCGCTGGACCAGTCCTTCGAATCTGCGAGACAACGCAGACGCTTGCCGGCGTTGAGAACGAGGAGGCGCGGATCGGGCGTATCCATGGCATCAAACTCCTGTCTATCGGATGTGGAATTATTTGACTTCCGCGCCCCCGATAAACCGCGACCGCGTGATACCCCTCCACCGTGCGGCGGATTCTAGCCCCATTCCGGTATCTGTTCTACCGCGCCGGCACCACCCGTCGCAAGCCGCCGGAGGGACCTGACCGGCCATGCTTGCAGCCTGTTTTGTGCGGTGCACAAGAAAGTGCTTGACTTCTGCCGCCAATCCCCTAATATCCGCCCTATGTTGCAGTGCACCATCACAAGCAGGTCCGAAGCGCCGGCCCTGCGAACGGCGCCGACAACCGATGAAACACCCTTGACCGTCCACCGAATCCACACAGGAGATCGAACCATGGTTGCCACCCCCGAACAGCTTGCCGCCGCCACCAAGGCCAATGTGGAAGTGCTGCTGGACCTCGCCAACACCGCCCTGGCCAACGTCGAAAAGCTGGCCGCCCTGAACCTGGGCGCCGCACGCAGTTCCCTGGACGACAGCGTCGCCAACGCCAGGTCGCTGCTGGCGGTGCGCGACGTCAAGGACCTGACCGCCGTGCAGGCGCAAATGGCCCGGCCCAGCGTCGAGAAGGCCGTGGCCTACTCCCGCAGCGTGTATGAGATCGCCTCCGGCACCCAGGCGGAGTTGGCCAGGGTGGCCGAGCAGCAACTGGCGGAACTGAACAGGACGGTCGGCGCCGCGCTCGACGAAGCCGCCAGGACCGGCCCGGCGGGTTCCGACGTGGCCGTGGGCGCCGTCAAGTCCGCGCTTTCCGCAGCCAACCAGACGCTTGAGACCATGAGCACGACCGTCAGGCAGATGGCGGAAATGGCCGAGCAGAACATCAAGGCCGCCACCGACGCCAGCGTCCGGGCCACGGCCAACTTCACCAAGGGTTTCTGAGCCGCTCAGTCGGCGTTTCACCAAGCCGCGCAGTGGGCGCTTCAGGTTAGCCCCGCAATCAAGCGATACCCCCCTCCCCAACGGAGCCAAGGGCGCGGGCCGCAAGGCTCGCGCCCTCTTTTTTACACCACCCCCCGCACCCGTGCGGCCACCCGCCGCAGCGCCGGCCATACCGGCACACCGTTGGTCAGCGCAGTCCCCATCAGGACCAGGGCGCCCCCCAGCAGCAGGCTCCAGCCCACCGGCTCGCCCAGGAACAGCGCTCCCCACAACACGCCGAACACGGGGATGAGAAAGGTGACGGACAGTGCCCGTACCGGCCCCACGTCGCGAATGAGCCGGAAGTACATCAGGTAGGCCGCGCCGGTGCAGACCACCCCCAGCAGCGCCACGGCCAGCCAGTCGCCCGCCGCCGGCACGTGGCGCATCGGCGCCAGGGGCATGAGCGGCAGCACCAGCAGCGCCGCTGCCCACATGCTGCCGTGGGCGTTGTCGAAGGGCTCCACCGCCGCCGAGGTCGTCTTCGCGTAGGCACTCGCCAGCGCGTAGCACAGTGGCGCCACCAGGGCCGCCGCCAGCGCCGCGGGCACGCCGCGCTCCGCCACCGAAACGCCCCCGCCCACCAGCAGCACCACGCCCGCCAGGCCCAGCGCCAGGCCCGCCATGGCCGGGCGCGACACCGGCGTGCGCAGCCACAGCGCCGCCACCACCGCGCCGAAGATGGGCGCCGTGGAATTGAGGATGGACAGCAGCGACGCCGACAGCGTCTGCGCGGCGTACGCGAACAGCAGGAAGGGCAGGGCGGAATTGATCAGCCCCATGACCAGGTAGTGGCGCCAGTGCGCCCGCGCTGCCAGCCCGCGGCGCAGGCAGCGCCGCAGCCACCGCGCCACCC
>JACQYB010000070.1 GCA_016208415.1 Betaproteobacteria bacterium
CGGAACAGGTTGACGCAGCCACCGGCGGCCAGCATGACGGCCTTGGCCTTGTAGATGTAGATCGTGTTGTCGCGCACGGAGAAGCCGGCGGCGCCAGCGATACGCTTGGGATCGTTCTTGTCGTTGATGAGGTGCACGATGAAGACGCGCTCCTGGATGCGGTCCAGGCCCAGCGCCTTCTTGGCAGCCTCGGCGACGATCCACTTGTAGGACTCGCCGTTGATCATGATCTGCCACTTGCCGGAGCGGACCGGCTGGCCGCCGTCCTTCAGCGTGGGCAGGCCTTCCTTGATGGAATCGGCGCCGTCGTGACGCACGCCGTCCGGCGCCGTCTTCCAGATCGGCAGGCCCCACTCCTCGAACAGGTGAACGGAGTCATCGACGTGGCGGCCCAGGTCATAGGCCAGGTCGTCACGGGTGATGCCCATCAGGTCGTTGGAGACCATGCGGGCGTAATCGGCGGGATCCTGCTTGTCGCCGATGTAGGTGTTGATGGCCGACAGGCCCTGCGCCACGGCGCCCGAGCGGTCCATGGCAGCCTTGTCCACCAGCTTGATCTTCAGATCCTTGCCGGTCTCGGCCTTGACGGCCTCGGCCCAGCGCATCATTTCGTAGGCGGTACCGCAGCACGCCATGCCGCCGCCGATCAGGAGGATGTCCACTTCTTCCTGGACAATTTCCGGATTGTCAAAAGTTCCAGCCATTTTGGTTCGTCCTCGATTCGTTGAATTACTTGCGGATCAGTTCGGCAGGGTTGCCGGCACGGTAGCCGCCCATGACGTCCCGGGTGAACGAGCCGATGGCAGTCAGGTCGGCCAGCTTGGGCATCGGCTTGCCGCCGAACGGATCGATCGAGCCTTCCGCCGTGGTGCGGATCGGGAACTTGAAACGCTTGACGTTGCCGTTGCGGAACTTGATGGTCCACATGATGGAATCAGAGCCGCGCAGCGGCTGCACCGAACCGCCGAGCGGCACGACGTCAGCGTAGTGACGGCACTCGATGGCGCCCTGCGGGCAGATCTTGACGCAGGAGTAGCACTCCCAGCACTGCTCCGGCTCCTGGTTGTACGCCTTCATGGCGTGGCCGGTGTCGGAGCCGTCCTTGTCCAGCTTCATCAGGTCATGGGGGCAGATGTACATGCAAGCGGTCTTGTCCTGCCCCTTGCAGCCATCGCACTTGTCTGTACGTACAAACGTCGGCATGGTTCTTCCTCCAAAAGAAACGACAAATCGCCCGCGCGAACGCGGGCGACAATTTCAAACACCTAGCGAGCGGAGTGGCCCGAGAGCTTCACTTCCACTTTCTGATCGGGCTCGAGGCTTGCGTAGTATTCCCGCAGGATCGCCAGCACCTCCGCACGAGAAAACTCGGCCGGCACATCGGCGCCTTCGGACAGGGCCTTGCGCAGCTTGGTGCCGGACAGCAGCAGCCGGTCGCCTTCGCCGTGCGGGCAGGTACGTGCGGAGGCCATGCCGCCGCACTTGTAGCACCAGAAGGTCCAGTCGATCTTCAGGGGCTGGGTTTCCAGCGAGCCCTTGGGAATTTCATCGAAGATGTGGTGGGCGTCGAAGGGCCCGTAGTAGCTGCCGACACCGGCGTGGTCACGTCCCACGATCAGGTGCGAACAGCCGTAGTTCTGGCGGAACAGGGCATGCAGCAGGGCCTCGCGGGGACCGGCGTAGCGCATGTCGAGGGGGTAGCCCGCCTGGACGATGGTGTTCTTGACGAAATACTGGTCCACCAGGGTGCCGATGGCGTTGGCGCGGACCTCGGCGGGGATGTCGCCCGGCTTGAGGTTGCCCAGCAGCGAGTGGATCAGAACGCCGTCGCAGGTCTCGATGGCGACCTTGGCCAGGTACTCGTGGGAGCGGTGCATGGGGTTGCGCGTCTGGAACGCCGCCACCTTGCTCCAGCCCATGGAATCGAACAACTCGCGGGTCTGCTTCGGCGTCAGGAACAGATCGCCGTACTTGGCGGGAAACTCGCCCTGGGACAGAACCTTGACGGGGCCGGCAAGGTTCACGTCGCCCTGCTCCATGACCATCTTGACGCCCGGGTGCTCGGTGTCGGTGGTCTTGAACACCATCGCACACTCGTGGGCCTTGTCGATGCGGTACTTCTCGGTGACCTGCATGGTGGCGAGGATCTCGCCGTTGTCCGGGTCGACCAGGGCGATGTCGCTGCCGGTCTTGATGCCGTCGGCAACCACCTCGTCGGTGGACAGCGTGATGGGGATCGGCCAGAACAGGCCGTTGGCCATCTTCATCCCGTCACAGACACCCTCCCAGTCGGCGCGCGACATGAAACCATCGAGCGGCGTGAAGCCCCCGATGCCCAGCATGACGATGTCGCCCTTCTCGCGCGAACTGACGCGCACCTTGTGCAACCCCTCGGCACGGCGCAACTCGGCATCGCGCTCTTCTCCGGTAAGCAGCAGCGCCTTGAGCTTGCCCCCACCGTGCGGATTCACCAACGGCATGATCCCCTCCCTTGAACTTGAATCGGAGTAGCCTAGCATGTGTGCCCGAGACCCATGATCCTATTATCTTATCGGGACATAAACCTCGGAGATTCCGGCCGCTCCTGGCCGATTCGCGCAAGCCAGCCGTGAAACCGGGAACATTCAAACGCGAGGCGGCAAAAGCGAACGGCCGCCTCCACGCGGCGTGTCAGCGCCCGCCCTCTTCCCGCTTGCGGCGCAGTTCCAGGGCGTACTTCACGCGCACCTCGCGCAGGCGCGCATCCACCGCGGAAAGCTCGTAGAAATCCCCGTCGCCGCTGCGCTGGGCCAGTTCGAGCTGCTCGATGGCGCCGGCCAACTGCCCCCGCAGCACATACACCTCCGCCTGGGCCCGGTGGCTCTGGGCACGCCGGCCCTGGGCGGCGTAGCTGCGCGCCCGCAGTTCGTGCAGGCGGGAATCGCCGGGGCGAACCCGCAGTTCCTCCTCGACCACCTTCTGGGCCTCGGCCGGAGTGCCCGACGCCATCAGGGCATTGACCAGCGCGTAGTTGATGGCGGGGTTGCCGGGAAAACGGGCGCGCGCCTCCCGCAGCGTCTGCAGCACGCCAGCGCCGTCGGATTGCGCCGCACGCAGCTCCGCCGCCAGCGTTTCCACCATGGGCGAGGACACCTTGCCGCGGCGCAAGGCCGCCAGTTGCTGCTGTGCGGCGGCCACGTCGCGATCCGCGAGATAGGCGCGGGCCAGCCCATAGCGCAGTGCCGGATCATCGCCGGAGCGATTCTCGCGCTGCGCCGTCTCCATCTCCGCCACGGCATCGCGCGGCGCCAGCCGCTGCACCTGCAGCTTGGCGCGCACCAGCCTGAACTCCAGCGAATCCGCGGTCTGACGCCTGGCCAGGCTCTGGAGCCGGTTCTCCATGTCGGCAATGCGCTCCGTCGTCAGAGGGTGGGTGCGCAGGTAGGCGGGGGCATTGTTCTCATACAGGCGGGTGTGGCGCTGCAGCCGCTCGAAGAAACCGGCCATGCCGCGCACGTCGAAACCCGCGGTCTCCATGGTCTGCAGCCCCATACGATCCGCTTCGCGTTCGAATTCGCGGCTGTAGTTCAGTTGCGACTGGATTCCTGCCGCCGCGCCCCCCGCGAGGGCAGCCTCCGACATCTGGGAATTGGAGCGCGCGGCAAGGATGGCCACCACCGCCGCGGCAACGGCGATCAGGCTGGCGTCCTTCTGCTTGCCTACCATGCGCGCGATGTGGTGCTGCGAGACGTGGGCGATTTCATGGGCCAGCACCCCCGCCAGTTCCGATTCCGACTGTGCCGCCACGATGAGACCCGTGTGCACGCCGATGTGCCCCCCCGGCAGGGCGAAGGCGTTGAGGCTGGGATCGCGGATGGCGAAGAACTCGAACGTCACGTCGGCCGCGGGATTGGCCGCCACCAGGCGGGCACCGATCTGGCCGAGGTAGCTACTGATCTCGGGATCATCCACGAACGACGGGTCGCGCCAGCGGATGTCCTGCATGATCGACTCACCCAGGCGCCGCTCCATCTGCGGCGACAGATCCTGGCGCGCCGATTCGCCGAGATCGGGCAGGCCGTCCGCCAGCGCCGACTGGGCCGCGAACGCGATGGCAAGGGATAACGAGCGAAAATTCATGGTGCTATGATACCCAACCCAGACTTCCTGACGTGATGTGAAGGGAAACGAGCGGTGAGTTCCGGCGAATGCGCCTTGCCCCCATTTTCTTGCCGCCGAGTCGGACTGTCGGTTCGGGCATGACCGTCCACCCCGTGCTGCTGCTGGTGGAGCCCAACGCCGCGGACGCAGCGATCATGGAACGTGCCCTGGCGGAGCTGGTGCCAAGCGATCAGATCGTAGTGCTTGGGAGCGGCGAAGCGGCAATCGAGTTCCTCGAAGGTCGCGCCAGCCATGCAGCGCACGAGGGCGCGACCTTGCCGCGCCTGGTGCTGCTGAGCCCCGAACTCCCTGGCACACCGGCCACCGCCGTGGTGGAACGCATGCGCACTCACGAGATCACGCGGCTCATACCCGTGGTCGTCCTGTGCGCAACCGCTTCGGTCGGCGACGAATCCGCGGAGTGGGAGTTATTGCTGCGCGTCAATAGTCATGTGCGCAAGCCGCAGGACGCGGCGCGTCTGAGCCAGACCGTGGCATCGATCGCGCGCTACTGGCTGGAGGTCAACATCGCCCCGCCGAGTCGATTCGATTGATGCCATGAACTCTCCCCTGACCCATTTCGACGCCGGCGGCCAGGCCCACATGGTGGATGTGGGCGCGAAGTCCGAAACGGCGCGTATCGCCCGCGCTGCCGGCAGCATCTTCATGCAACCCGGGACGCTGGCCCTGATCCGCAGCGGCGACGCCAGGAAGGGTGATGTGCTGGGCGTGGCCCGCATCGCCGCGATTCAGGCCTCCAAGCGCACATCCGATCTGATCCCGCTGTGCCATCCGCTGCCGCTGACCCGTGTGGCCGTGGAGTTCGATCTGGATGAGGCGCGCAGCGCCGTCCATTGCGAGGTGGTCGCCCAGACGGTGGGACGCACGGGCGTCGAGATGGAAGCGCTCACGGCCACCGCGGTTGCCCTGCTCACTGTCTACGACATGTGCAAGGCCGTCGATCGGGGCATGCGGATCGCGGACGTGCGGCTGCTGGAAAAGGCGGGCGGAAAATCCGGCCACTGGCGCAATACGGACGATTCCCCGGCCAACGGATAGAATTCCGCGGTTTGGCGCGCGCGGTGGCGTGTGTCTAGACTTCAGTTCGAATACGCACCTCAATCTTTCACAGGAGTAGCTATGGATCTGCTGCGCAGAACGATACTCAGGGGCGCCGGAGCCGGCGGCGCCGTTGCGGCTGCCGTCGCGGCCGGCGTGCTCAAGCCCACCGGGGCCTGGGCCATGGAATGGAACAAGAACGCCTTCGAGGCCAAGGACATGGCGGGCGCCCTCAAGGGCCTGGGCGCATCCGCCACC
>JACQYB010000071.1 GCA_016208415.1 Betaproteobacteria bacterium
CGAGACAGGCGCTCAAGCTCGGATATCACTTCTGCCGTACACGACAACTCAACCGCTACTCGTGCCATGAACCACCCCCTTCTACCAAGCGGAGTGGGTATCATAATACTATCGCCTGTTAATGCAATTAAACACTAGCGCGGTGGCCGTGCGCAAGGGGGCGCGTGCCGACAGGTCATCCGCCCTTGCCGCAATCCACGATGCGGGTGCCCGCAAGGCGGTCGTGGAGGAACTGGCGTTCGGGGTCGAACAGCGCCCACACCAGCCCGGCGCCGCCGAACAGCAGCGACGGCCAGCTCAGGCAATAGCGCAGCAGTGCCTGGTGCAGCGAGGGCGCCCGGCCGCTGGCGGCATCGACGACACGCATTCGCCAGGTCTGCATGGCCAGGGTCTGGCCGCCGCGACACCAGTACCACGTGAAGTAGGCGCCCAGTACCACGAAGATGTGCAGCCAAGCGGCCCAGCCCGGCACGCTTACCTGCCATATCGCACCGAGGATCAGGTGGGGAACCAGGAAGGTCAGGGCGAGCACGCCCACCAACAACAACGCTTCGTAGAGGATGCCGGCAAGACGGCGGCGGATGGAGGCAAGGTTCGGCCGGGGCGCCCCCGCGGCGGACTTCATCCGGCTAGCGGCCCGCTTGCGGTTGAGCGGAGGGCGACTCGCCGGAAGTGCCGGAAGCGGGGGCCGTCGTCCGGGGCGCGCTGCTCCCCCCGGTAATGGCTCGCGTGTCGCGGGGCGCAATGGGCACCGTCGCACCCGGACGCGCGCCGGGGGTGACGACTCGCGGCGGCGCTTCGCGCTTCAGGCGGTGCTTCTCCTCGTCCGGCAGGCTGTAGTACTCCTCCCACTTCTGCTTGAGCACGTCGCGCTGTTCAGGCGGCACCTTCTGCATGCTCTTGAAGCGTGTTCGCGCAGCGCTGCGTTCTTCGGGACTGAGGTCGGCCCAGCCGCGCATGCGTGATTGCAGGCGTTGCTGTTCGTCAAGGGACATCCGCGGATAGCTCGCGGCCACGCCCAGCCACTTGCGTCGACGCGTGTCGTCAAGACGGTTCCACTCTTCGGCAAGCGGCGCGAGCGCTTCTTTCTGCTGGGGCGACAACTGCGCCCAGGAAGGAACCTGTAGATCGGTCAGTCCCGCCGCCAGCGGAATGGCGGCCAATGCCAGCGCCAGTCCTATTGCTGCGAGGAATGCTGGAGCCATGCGTCGAAACCGCGATCGAGGTAGGCGTCCACGGGCAGGTCGTCGCTGAGCAGCGCCACATCCACCTCACCAAGTTCCATCGCCGTTTCCACGCTGTTCCAGAAGGACACGCCGGCCACTCCCAGAACCACGCCCACCAGCACCACGACGGTGCGGGCCAGCGGCAGGATCGGGTCGATGGAGAAGCCGCCATGACCCGCAATGCCGAGACGAGCGCTCGGACGATGGCGGGCCAGTGCCTTCTGGCGAGCTTGAAACAGCCGATCCGCCGTGGGGCGGTCGATTGCTTCGCAGCTGGCGTTCAGAAGATGACGGATGCGCTGGGCAAGATCTCCGTTCCGTGGGAAATCATTGTCGTTCATAGTTGTATACCTCTGGCTCTTAGAGCCGCGGCCAAGGCATGCGTGGCACGGGAGCAGTGCGTCTTCACGCTACCTTCTGAACAGCCCATGGTGGCCGCGGTTTCCGCGATATCCATGTCCTCCCAGTAACGCATCAGGAAGGCCTCGCGTTGACGCGTCGGCAGGCGGGAGATCTCCTGCTCGATGATGGCCATGATCTGGGATTGTTCCAGCCTCCCATGGGGCGTGTCCGCCAACTTCGACACGTTTTCCACCGGGAGGGTTTCCAGCGGATCGGAGTCTTCGTCGTCGTCGCCGGAGAAGGCTGACAGCAGTGTGGTCCAAAGGGAGCGGACCTTGGAGCGGCGGAAGTAATCCCGGATGACGTTCTGCAGGATGCGCTGGAACAGCATCGGAAACTCGTCGGCGGGCCTGCCGCCGTACTTCTCGGCAAGCCTCATCATGGCTTCCTGTACCGCATCCAGCGCCGCCTCCTCGTCGCGCACGGCGAACATCGCCTGCTTGAAGGCCCGCCGCTCGACACTGGCGAGGAAGTCTGAGAGTTCGTTTCGGGTCGCCAGAGAATGGTCCTGGGGCGGAAACTGGATTTCCTGGAACAAGGCCGCCGATGCAAAGCAGCTCACGCCTTGACCAAGCTGGGTCAAGCCGTTAATGTTACACGCTTTTCGGGCACAGGTGGCTCAGGGGAAAGACATGGTCGTGACGGGTGCCGAAGTCGTAGTGAAGTGCCTCCAGGAAGAGAATATCGAGTATGTTTTCGGATATCCCGGTGGCGCAGTCCTGCACATCTATGACGAATTGTTCAAGCAGGACAAGGTTCGTCACGTGCTCGTGCGACATGAGCAGGCGGCGGTGCACGCCGCCGACGGCTACGCCCGATCCACCGAGAAAGTGGGCGTGGCGCTGGTGACATCCGGGCCGGGGGTGACCAATGCCGTCACCGGCATTGCCACGGCCTACATGGATTCCATCCCCCTGGTGGTGATCACCGGCCAGGTGCCCACCGCGGCCATCGGCCTGGACGCGTTTCAGGAGGTGGATACCGTCGGCATCACGCGCCCGTGCGTCAAGCACAACTTCCTGGTCAAGAACGTCGAGGACATCGCCCCGACCATCAAGAAGGCTTTCTATCTCGCACGTACCGGGCGGCCCGGGCCCGTGCTGGTGGACATTCCCAAGGACGTGACGGCCCAGCGCTGCGAGTACGACTACCCCAGGTCGGTGGCGATGCGCTCCTACAATCCGGTGGTGAAGGGGCACCAGGGTCAGATCAAGAAGGCGGTGCAGTTGCTGCTGGAAGCCCGGCGGCCCATGGTCTATGCGGGCGGTGGCGTCATCCAGTCCAACTCCTCCGAGAAACTGGTGAAGCTGGTGCGCATGCTGGGGTTTCCATGTACCAACACGCTCATGGGGCTGGGCGGTTATCCGGCCACCGACCGCCAGTTCGTGGGCATGCTGGGGATGCATGGCACCTACGAGGCCAACATGGCCATGCAGTACTCGGACGTGTTGCTGGCCATCGGCGCGCGCTTCGACGATCGCGTCATCGGCGATCCGGCGCACTTCGCGCAGGTGCCGCGCAAGATCATCCATATCGACATCGATCCGTCGTCCATCTCCAAGCGGGTGAAGGTGGATATCCCCATCGTCGGCAATGTCTCGGATGTGCTCGACGACGTGTTGCGGCTGATCGAGTCCGCGACATCGCGCCCCGACGGCGAGGCGCTGGCGGCCTGGTGGGCGCAAATCGAGGAGTGGCGCGGTCGTGACTGCCTGAAGTACGACCGCGCCAGCCCCATCATCAAGCCCCAGTACGTCATCGAGAAGTTGTGGGAAGTGACCGGGGGCGATGCCTTCGTCACGTCCGATGTGGGCCAGCACCAGATGTGGGCGGCGCAGTTCTACAAGTTCGACAAGCCGCGGCGCTGGATCAACTCCGGTGGCCTGGGCACCATGGGCTTCGGCCTGCCGGCGGCGATGGGGGTGCAACTGGCGCACCCGGGATCCGCCGTGGCGTGCGTGACCGGCGAGGGGTCGATCCAGATGTGCATCCAGGAGTTGGGTACGTGCAAGCAGTTCCGCCTGCCCCTCAAGATCGTCAACCTCAACAACCGCTATCTCGGCATGGTGCGCCAGTGGCAGGAACTGTTCCATGGCAACCGCTACTCCGGGTCCTACATGGATTTCCTGCCGGACTTTGCCAGGCTTGCCGAGGCCTACGGGCACGTGGGCATCACCGTGGAGAGCCCGTCCGACGTTGAGGGCGCCCTCCAGGAAGCCTTCGAGCGCAAGAACGAACTGGTGTTCCTGGACATCAAGGTGGACCAGACCGAGAACGTCTATCCCATGGTCCTGGGCGGCAAGGGACTGACCGAAATGATCCTTTCCGAAGATCTCTAGATACTACGGGCCACAACAACATGCGTCACGTCATCTCTCTGCTCCTGGAAAACGAGGCGGGAGCCTTGTCGCGCGTGTCCGGTCTGTTTTCCGCGCGCGCCTACAACATCGAGTCCCTCACCGTGGCACCGACGGACGATCCGTCGCTGTCGCGCATGACCATCGTCACCAGCGGCTCCGACGACGTCATCGAGCAGATCACCAAACAGCTCAACAAGCTGGTGGAGGTGGTGAAGGTGGTGGACCTGTCCGAGGCCGCCCACATCGAGCGCGAGCTGATGCTGGTGAAGGTGCGCGCCACCGGCAAGGACCGCGAGGAACTCAAGCGCATGGCCGACATCTTCCGCGGGCGCATCATCGACGTCACCGAGTCGGCCTACGTCATCGAACTCACCGGCAACAGCACCAAGCTGGATGCGTTCTTCGATGCCATCGACCGCAACCTGATCCTGGAGACGGTGCGCACCGGCGTATGCGGCATCGGCCGCGGCGACCGCATCCTCAGGATCTGATCCGCCCGCGCAGGCTCGCGCCCCGGTGCCACCTGAGCGCCCCGGGGCCACCGAAACAATCCCCTTCGAGGAAACACCGATGAAAGTCTATTACGACAAGGATGCCGACCTTTCGCTGATCAAGAGCCGCAAGGTCATCATCGTGGGCTACGGCTCCCAGGGCCATGCCCACGCCCAGAACCTCAACGACTCCGGCGTGGACGTGACCGTGGCCCTGCGCAAGGGCGGTGCCTCCTGGGCCAAGGCGGAGAGCGCCGGCCTGAAGGTGAAGGAAATCGCCGAGGCCGCGAAGGATGCCGACCTGCTCATGATCCTGCTGCCCGACGAGCAGATCGCCGGCGTCTACAAGGCCGAGATCGAGCCCAACATGAAGCGGGGTGCGGCCCTGGCCTTTGCCCACGGCTTCAACATCCACTACGCCCAGGTGGTGCCCCGCGACGACCTGGACGTGATCATGATCGCCCCCAAGGGCCCCGGGCATCTGGTGCGCTCCACCTACACCCAGGGCGGCGGCGTGCCCTCGCTGATCGCCGTGCATCAGGACAAGTCGGGCAAGGCGCGCGACCTGGCCCTGTCCTACGCGGCGGCCAACGGCGGCACCCGCGGCGGCGTCATCGAGACCACCTTCCGCGAGGAAACAGAGACCGACCTGTTCGGCGAGCAGGTGGTGCTGTGCGGCGGCACGGTGGAACTCATCAAGGCCGGCTACGAAACGCTGGTGGATGCCGGCTACGCCCCGGAGATGGCCTATTTCGAGTGCCTGCACGAGCTCAAGCTGATCGTGGACCTGATCTACGAGGGCGGCCTGGCCAACATGCACTACTCCATCTCCAACAACGCCGAGTACGGCGACATCACCCGCGGTCCGCGCATCATCACGGACGAAACCAAGGCGGAGATGAAGAAGATCCTCAAGGAGATCCAGAGCGGCCAGTACGCCAAGGAGTTCATCCTAGAAAACCGCGCCGGCGCGCCCACGCTGTACGCCCAGCGCCGCAATCTGGCCAATCACCCGATCGAGGTGGTGGGTGCCAAGCTGCGCGAGATGATGCCCTGGATCCGCAAGAACCGTCTGGTGGATCAGAGCAAGAACTGACCCGTTTGTGGAGCCGCCCCGCGCGGGCGCCCGCATCCGTCCGGCGCCCGGGCTGCGGGCGCCGGCAGTCGCATCTCTTCCGGGACATCACGCCCCATGGACTATCCCCATCCCATCATTGCCCGCGAGGGCTGGCCCTTCATCGCCATCGCAGCCGTTGCGGCCCTGCTGGCGACCGTCGTGGCCGGCGTGGCCTGGAGCCTGCCGCTGTGGCTGGTGGTGGTCTTCGTCGTGCAGTTCTTCCGCGACCCGCCGCGGAGGGTGCCGGGCGACAGCCGTAGCGTCCTGTCGCCGGCGGACGGGCGCATCGTGGTGGTGGAGCGCTGTCGCGACCCTTACCTGGATCGCGACAGCGTCAAGCTCAGCGTGTTCATGAACGTGTTCAACGTTCATTCCAATCGCAGCCCTGTGGACGGCCAGGTGCGCCAGGTGTGGTACCACCCGGGCAAGTTCCTCAACGCCGATCTCGACAAGGCCTCGCTTGAGAACGAACGCAATGCGCTGTGGCTCACCACCGTGGATGGCCACGACATTACCTGCGTGCAGGTGGCGGGCCTGATCGCCCGGCGCATCCTGTGTTACGTGCGCGCCGGTGATGCGCTCGCGCGGGGGCAGCGCTACGGGTTCATTCGCTTCGGTTCGCGCCTGGACGTCTATGTGCCGGTGGAGGCGCGCGTGCGCGTGGCCATCGGCGAAAAGGTCCGTGCCACGGAGACGGTGCTCGCCGAGCTTGCGTGAGCCGCCGGGCGTTCCCGCACGCCGCTGCCCCAGGCCCGTGACGGGGCCGTTCGGGTAGAATGGCCGTCGTACGTCCGCCGCTACCCGAATACACCATGCCGGTCATCCGTCCGCGCAAGACCCTGATGAATCCCGAATTGCGCCGGCGGGGCATCTACATCCTTCCCAACCTGTTTACGACCGCCGCACTGTTCGCCGGCTTCTATGCCATCGTGCAGGCCATGAACGGGCTTTACGAGCATTCGGCGGTGGCCATCTTCGTGGCCATGGTGCTGGACGGGCTGGACGGCCGTGTGGCGCGGCTCACCCGCACCCAGAGCGCCTTCGGCGCCGAGTACGATTCCCTGTCCGACATGGTCTCCTTCGGCGCCGCCCCAGCCCTGGTGGTGTATGAATGGGCGCTCAAGGGCATGGGCAAGCTGGGGTGGATCGCCGCCTTCATCTATTGTGCCGGGGCGGCGCTGCGCCTGGCGCGCTTCAACACCACCCTCGAGGTGCTGGACAAACGCTACTTCCAGGGCCTGCCCAGCCCGGCCGCGGCGGCGCTCGTGGCCGGACTGGTGTGGGTCCTCCAGGACAATGGCCTGGGCGGCGAGGAGATGCGCTGGTACGCGTGCGCGCTGACCATGTTTGCCGGGCTGACCATGGTGAGCAATTTCCGCTACTACAGTTTCAAGGACATCAACCTGCGGCGAAGCGTGCCCTTCATGGTGCTGATCGGGCTGGTGATGGTGTTCGTGCTCATCTCGAGCTATCCGCCCGGAGTGTTGTTTGCGCTTTTTCTGGCGTATGCGGTATCGGCCTACGTACTCGCCGGATGGCACCTGATCCGGCAGTGGCGCCGGCCGCGCACGCCCTTGCCATGAGGCTGCAAACGACTTATATTGGCTGCCATGTGTGACCGTATGTCCGTTCTCGCGCCTCCCCCCCGTCTCGCCGGCCTTCTGCCCGCGCAGTTTCTGCTGCGCGCCACGCTTCGGCCGCTGCTGCGCCTCGCGCGCTAAATATCTCCCCCCTACAATTCAGAGTACTTTCGCCGCCGGCCCAACTGCCGGTGGGATGCGTGTCCCCCATTCCAGCAGGAGAAGACCATGGCTGACCAGTTGATCATCTTCGACACCACCTTGCGCGATGGCGAACAAAGCCCGGGGGCCTCCATGACCCGCGACGAGAAGCTGCGCATCGCCCGCCAACTGGAGCGGATGCGGGTGGATGTGATCGAGGCGGGCTTTCCGGCCGCCTCGCCCGGCGACTTCGAAGCGGTTCGCGCCGTGGCCGAGGCCATCAAGGATTCCACGGTCTGCGGACTCGCCCGCGCGAGCGAAAACGACGTCCGCCGGGCTGGCGATGCGCTGAAGCCCGCGCGCTCCGGGCGCATCCACACCTTCATCGCCACCAGCCCGATCCACATGGAGAAGAAGCTGCGCATGACGCCCGACCAGGTGGTGGAGCAGGCGGTGAAGGCGGTGGGCTGGGCTTCGGAATACACCGACAACATCGAATTCTCCGCCGAGGACGCGGGGCGGTCCGACATCGATTTCCTGTGCCGGGTGTTCGAGGCGGTGATCGCCGCCGGGGCCACCACCCTCAACGTGCCGGATACCGTCGGCTACAACGTACCCGAGCAGTTTGCGCATACCCTCCGCACCCTGCGCGAGCGCGTGCCCAACTCCGACAAGGTCGTGTGGTCCGTCCACTGCCACAACGATCTCGGCCTGGCGGTGGCCAACTCCCTGGCTGCGGTACGCGCCGGTGCCCGGCAGGTGGAATGCACCGTCAACGGCCTGGGCGAACGGGCCGGCAATGCTGCACTGGAAGAAATCGTCATGGCGGTGCGCACCCGCCGTGACATCTTCGGCTGCGAGACGCGGCTAGACCTCACGCAGATCGTGCCGGCTTCCAAGCTGGTATCCGGCATCACCGGCTTTACCGTGCAGCCCAACAAGGCCATTGTCGGCGCCAACGCCTTTGCACACGAATCCGGCATCCACCAGGACGGCGTGCTCAAGCATCGCGAAACCTACGAGATCATGCGTGCCGAGGACGTGGGCTGGAACTCCAACAAGTTGGTCATGGGCAAGCACTCGGGGCGCAACGCCTTCCGCACCCGGCTGCAGGAACTGGGGATCGTCATCGAGTCGGAAGAACATCTCAACCACGCCTTCGCCCGCTTCAAGGAGCTTGCCGACAAGAAGCACGAGATCTTCGACGAGGACATCCAGGCGCTCATCTCCGACGAGACGGTCACCCCCGACCACGAGCACTTCAAGCTGGTGTGGATGAAATTCGGCTCCGAGACCGGGGAGTCGCCCCACGCGCGGGTGACCGTGTCGGCGGGTGGCGAGGAACGCCAGGCCGAGGCCCAGGGGAGCGGGCCGGTGGATGCGGCCTTCAGGGCCATCGACAGCATCGTCGCCGCCGGGACCCAGTTGCTGCTGTATTCCGTCAACAGCATCACCACCGGCACCGACGCCCAGGGCGAGGTTACGGTTCGCCTATCCAAGGACGGGCGCATCGTCAATGGGCAGGGTGCGGACACCGATATCGTGGTGGCCTCCGCGAAGGCCTACCTCAACGCCCTCAACAAGCTGCAGTCGGGGCGGCTGCGGGTCAATCCCCAGGCGGAAACGGTGTAGCGGGTGGTTGGGGCGGGAAGGGCCGGAGCCTATGCGCCCCGGCCCGCGGCCGTCAGGCGCGCGAAGCCCACGCAGGCGGCGAAGAAGACCAGCGACAGGGCCACCTCCAGCCATGCCAGCGCCACGGAGGGGCCGCGATCCGAGGTAGCGCGTACCAGCCCTTCGGCCAGGTAGGCCATGGCCAGCATGCTGGACCACTGGTGGGTGTAGCGCCGCCCGCGCAGGATGCCGAACAGCGGCGCCAGCAGCGGCACGACCTTCAACACCATCCACGAGCCGCCGGGACGCAGCGGCGCCAGCCACAGTTCCCAGGCCGTGCACAATGCGATCAGTCCGATGAGGCTGACCGACGCGGCCAGGTTGAAAGCGCGGGGCGTCACCGGCCGCCAGCCGTCACGACACCATCCCGGGGCCGGCCAGCCAGTCGGGCGGACACCTCGCCGCGCGGCGGCACTTTTCGCACGGAACCGGGATTTCTCTCATGGTTCAGGTGGGGTAAGGGTCGGCGGCGTACTGGAACATCTCGGCGCAGGCCGTCTGCAGTTCCATGCCCTGAACCCGCCCCTGGGTGACGTAGAGCCTCTCGCCGTCCGATATCAGCACGAAGCGGCGCGACCGGCAGGTGCCCGCTGCCACCAGCAGGGTGGGGCCGCGGCGCAGGGCCGGCACCGGCTTGAGCAGCAGGGCCGGCGCAGGCTTGCCTTCCCCGCCGTTGTGGAATGCCACCTGCACCGGGCGCGCCGCCGGCGAAAGAAGCTGCAGGCCGATTTCCACGTGCTCCGGGTTTTCACTGGACAGCCAGCGGATGACGCACACCTGCCAGGGATCGCCGTCGGCGGCCTGAACGCCCACCACCGCGCCGTGGCGCAACGCATCCAGGTGCCCGGCCACGTGCATGAGGGCGTAGCCCGAAGGACTCTCGTTGAGCACCATCCAGTCGGAACTTGCCGGCTGCACCTCGCCGGGCAGCGGCGCCTGGGCGAGCCGGCGCCACAGGGCATCGATGCCGATGCACAGGCGTACCCGGTAGTTGTTGCGCCGGCGCGGCAGTTGTCGCTTCGCCGGGTCGGCCAGATGCTGGTGCAGGCGACGCAGCAGTGCCGGGTAGGACGGGTCGGCGGCCTCGTCGGGGAGCCCCGCTTCCTCCGGGCTGATGCCCCGCTCCAGCGCCAGCAGGTGCTCGTTGATGGCGTCGGCGACGTGGGTGGTGGAGAATTGCAGCATCCCCACGCCCTCGCCCGGCGCGCCGCGGCGCGCTGTCGGCGTCGGTGGGGCATCGCCCTCGGGGTCGATCCAGAATGCCGTGCGGTCGGCCGCCGGCGCCGCGTCGAAACCCACGGGGACCAGGTCGGTGAGGCGGCGCAGGTAGTCCGCCGCCAGGGTGAGTTCCGGCGCCGCCAGGCTGTCGGGCTGGATGGCTGCCAACAACAGCATCTCCCGATAGCAGGATTCCGGGTCCGGCCGCACGTCGTCGTTGAAGCCGCAGCGGGCGCGCTCGCGCCGCGACTCCAGGTACAGGCGGTGAGCCATATTCCACAGTCCCCCGGTGGTGGGGGCGGCAGCCAGGGTGGTGACCTCGAGTTGATCCGCCACCGCCCGCAGGGCGCGCCCCGCGATGCGCACCGGACTGCGCCGCGGATTGCGTGTCTTGCGCTGCTCCACATCGTTGAGCATGCGTTCGTAGCCCTCGGCCATGAGCCGGTGCGCCTCGGAAAGCTGATGGGCGATCTGGCGCAGCGGCCGGCTCAGTGGCAAAGTGGCCTGGCGCAGGCGCAGCTTCAGCTCGGGCGTGATGCGCTGGACCCGGGCGAAGAACATGTCGAGGATGCGGTCAAACTGGCTGGCGCTCACGGCGGCTTCGCTCAGACTGCGCAGGTGGCCGTGCAGCAGCCGCAGCTCGTCCGCCGGGTCGGATGAAGCGGCGTTGGAGAGCCAGTCGAGCACCTGCTCGATGCGCCCTTCCTCGAGGGGGTCATCGATGGTGTGGGGAGTGGAAAAGGCGCTCATTTCATCCGGGGCAGGCCAAACAATGCCAATTTTATTAGAATCACCCCTGGTCAGGCTGCGGCCTATGCCACACATGGAGGCACGGGGCATGAGGCGCCTTTCGACATTTCCATGGATGCCCGGGTGCAGGACTTCTCGGGACGGGGATTGCGGGAGAAAGACCCGGTCCGGGCATATCGTGTGCGCGGCACGCCGACCTTCCCGTTCGTCGGTCCGGACGGCCACGAGATGATGCGCTTTTCCGGCGCCACCCGCGACGCGGCGGAGTTCATGCGTCCGGGCCGGGATGTGGTGGAAGGGCAGTGGCGCAGCGGCGGTTTCGAGCAGGTGGCGGCGCCCTGACCCGGTCCCGGGAGCCCGCGCCGGCGACGACGAACAATCGCGTGACATGGAGAAGTTTTTGACCCTCGACATTCCAGAGTACCTTTCCGACAAGCCCATCGACCCGGCCGAGCGACTCATCGTCGCCCTGGACGTGCCCGATGCCGCCGCTGCCCGCGCGCTGGTGCAGACCCTGGGCGATACCGTGCGCTTCTACAAGATCGGCCTCGAACTCTTCATGGCCGGCGGCTACTTCGAGTTGCTGGACTGGCTGGTGAAGCAGGGCAAGAAGGTGTTCGTGGACCTGAAGTTCTTCGACGTGCCGGAGACGGTGCGCGCGGCCGTGCGGGCGCTGTCCGGCAGTGGCGCGACCTTCGCCACGGTCCACGGCAACCAGGCCATCATGGAAGCGGCGGGGCGGGACAAGGGTGATCTGCGCATCCTGGCGGTGACGGTGCTCACCAGCCTGGATCGCGGCGACCTGGACGACCTGGGCTTCGCCTGCGACGTGGAAGCGCTGGTGCTGTCGCGGGCGCGGCGCGCGCTCGAGGCGGGGTGCGACGGCATCGTGTCCTCGGGTCTGGAGGCGCCCCTCATCCGGCGCAGCCTGGGCAGCCGCCTGCTGGTGGTCACGCCCGGCATCCGGCCGGTGGATAACCGCCCGGTGGATGACCAGAAGCGCACCGTGGACGTGGCGCAGGCCTTTCGCAACGGTGCCGACTACATCGTCGTGGGGCGGCCGATTCGCCAGGCACCCGACCCGAGGGCGGCCGCCGAGGCGGTGCAGCGGAGCATTGCCGGGGTATTCGGCGGCAGGTGATCGTGGAGGACGTGCGGCGGCGCCGAGGGGCGCGCGCCGCCGGGCAGGGGAGGCACGCAGGGCCGGACCGCAGGGAGGCGGTACCGCCCGCGCGCCAATTCACCCCGTCGGCCGTGCGGAGAACGCGGCGGGCGGCGGTTGGCGGGCTGTCATGCCATTCTGTTGGTGCCGTGGGCACGATCCTGGCAGCGGATCGCCACGGTGGCCACCCGGTCGGGCAGCCCTGATGGCGAGGAAGCACGATGTCGAGCAACGAGGGAGGGCACGGCCCCAAAGGGTCGGGTGGGCGCGCAGGCGGGGATGGTCGTGGCGCGCGGGACAAACATGTGTCGCGGCGGGAGGAGGGCGGCGCAAGAGGCAGGCATGGGTGGCGGGGAACAGCCGCGAGCCTGTGTGCCGCGATGGCCGCGGCATTGCCGGCGGCGGCCCAGCCGCCCGTCTCCGAGAGTGAATACCTGCGCGAACTGCCGGTGGTGCTGGCTGCTTCGCGCCTGCCCCAGTCGCTGAGCGACGCCGCGGGGTCGGTGAGCGTCATCGACCGCGAGATGATCCAGGCCTCCGGCGCGCGGGAAATCGCAGAACTGTTCCGTCTCGTGCCCGGGTTCCAGGTCGGCTACGCCACCGGCGCCAATCCGGTGGTGACCTACCACGGCCTGTCCGGGCAGTTCTCCCGGCGAATGCAGGTGCTGGTGGACGGGCGCTCGGTGTATTCGGCGGCCTACCTGGGCGGGGTGGACTGGAACGCCATACCGGTGGTGCTGGAGGACATCGAGCGCATCGAGGTCTTCCGCGGTTCCAACTCCGCCGCCTACGGCGCCAATGCCTTCCTGGGTGTGGCCAACATCATCACCCGGTCGCCGGAAGCCACGCGGGGGTGGCGTGCGTCGATCACCGCAGGCAACGACGGCATTTCGGACAACCTGCTGTCCTACAGCGCGTCCAGCGGTGAAGCGGGATTGCGGGCAACGGTGTCGCGGCGGCGCGACACGGGCTTCGACGACATCGCCGACACGCGACATGTCAGCCTGCTCAACCTGCGTGCAGACTGGCGTCCCGGCATACGCGACGAGTTCAACCTGCGCTTTGGGGCGACCGACAACTCCCAGGGTGTGGCCTATACGAGCGCGCTGTTCCCGGAATTGACGCGAAGCAGCGCGACCTATTCGCTGCACCTGGGCTGGAATCGCACCCTGGGGCCGGACGAACGAATCGGCGTCACCTTCTACCGCAACCAGGATGCGGTTTCGGAGAACTCCACCGCGGTGCTGCCTCTTCCGCCACCGCTCCCGATACTACGCGTACCGCTGGAGTTCGGACGCGATTCCACAACGGACCACCTGGGACTCCAGCATGACTTGCGACTCGGTGCCACGACACGACTGGCCTGGGGCGCGGAGACGCGGGTCGATCGGGTGAGGTCGCGGCCGACATTCGGTACCGATGCGGAACAGACCACCAACCTCCGGCGCCTGTTCGCATCGCTGGAATGGCGCGCGGCGCCGACCGTCGTGGTTAACGCCGGCGGGCTGGTCGAGAAATACAGCCTCACGGGTACCCACACGGCGCCGCGGCTGTCGGTGAGCTGGCAACCGACGCCGGAGCACACCTTGCGTGCGGGCGCCTCGCGCGCCTATCGCATACCGACGGTGTACGAAGCCCGCGGCAGCCTGATCTACGCTGCCGACACCGGCCAGGTGATCGATACCCGATACGTTCCGCCGGTGGAGAATTCGCTGCGGCCGGAACGCGTGACCGCACGTGAAATCGGCTACCTGGGCGAGTTCCGCAATGTGGGGCTGAGCGTGGATGTGCGTCTGTTCCACGAGCATGTGCGCGACCTGATCGTCGGAACCGTCCAGCCGCTGCCGGTGGGATCGGAACTGATCACTCAGTTGCTCCGGGCCATCGATCCGGATTCGGTTGTGCGCGACGAGACATTTGTCTTTGCCAACGTCGAGGAGGCCTGGATGCGCGGCGGGGAATACCAGGTGCGCTGGCGACCGCGCCCCGAGACGCTGGTGCTGCTTGGGCAGACATTCATCCGCATGACCGCATCGTCGTCCGACACGAGCCGCTCGGCGCCGTCGAACAACACCTTCGTGCTGCTGTCGCATCGATTCGCGTCGGGGCTGCAACTGAGCGCCGCTCACTACTGGTTCGGAGCCGTGCAGTGGCTTGAGGAGGCGAGCTATCTTCCGGGGTACCGCCGGCTCGACGTGCGCGCCGCCTGGCCGGTACGCTTCGGCCCGGTGCGTGCCGAAGCCGCGGTGGTGGTGCAGAACACGCTGGGTTCGCATGCCGAGTACATTGCGGCGTGGCGCTTCGGCACCCGGGCCTTTGCGACGCTGGCCGTGGCCTTCTAGCCACCATCGCGGCGCGCGGGGCAAGCGCGCGCCGCTAGAGAAACGCGGTGAACGCCCGCCTGCCCCTGCTGTACCGCCTATTCTGGGTGGTGTTGCTCGGTCTTGGATGGACCGCTCCGGTGTGGGCAGCCGATCCGCCGCGGGTAGCGGTGGTGCTCAGCGACGAAGGCCAGCCCTACCAGGAAGTGCTTTCCGGCCTGCGCCTTCGTGGCGCGCGTATGCGCGGCACCGAGGCGAGCTTTCACGTCGTTGCGCCGGCCGCTGTCGGGTCGCTTGCCCAGGGGGGCTACTCGGCCGTGGTAGCGGTGGGGTTGCAGGTGGCCCAGGCGCTGGTGGGCCAGGATCAGCGCCTGCCGGTCATCTGCACGCTGCTGCCCCAGAGCGCCTTCGCCCAACTCCTGGCGTCGGCCGGGCCGGGGGCTTCCCGGCGCATTTCCGCCGTGTTCATCGATCAACCCGTGGAGCGCCAGCTCGATCTGGTGCGCGTGGCGCTGCCCGGCCGCAGCCACGTTGGTGTGCTGTGGGGGGCGGCGACGCGCCGTACCTTTGACCAGTTGGGTGCTGCGGCCCGCGATCGGAAGCTGCGGCTGTCCGGTGAGCCGGTGGCCTCCGAGGCGGAACTGCCCGCCGCCTTGATGCGGCTTCTGGGCGAGGTGCAGGTGCTGCTGGCGCTTCCCGATACCGCCGTGCTCAACAGCCAAACGGTGGCGCCCGTCCTGCTTGGGGCCTACCGCCATGGCGTGCCGGTGGTGGGGTTCTCGCCGGCTTACGTGAGGGCCGGGGCGCTGTTGGCGGTGTACACCACGCCCGAAGAGGTGGGGGGGCAGACCGCCGACATGCTTGGCCACCTTCTCGACACCGGCATCCTTCAATCCCCGCAGTTTCCTCGCCAGTTCCGCGTCGGCGTCAATGCTCATGTGGGGCGGGCGCTGGGCATCGACGTGGCGGAGGAGGCGGTGCTCACCGAGCGCGTGCGGCGTCTGGAGCGCGAACCATGAAGAATTGGGGAGTCAGTGCCCGGGTGTTGTTCGTGGCCATGGTTCCGGCGGCCTTGATGGCCCTGCTGCTGACGGCGTATTTCGTGAGTTCGCGCTTTTCCGAGCTGGACGAGTCCCTGGTGCAGCAGGCCCGGGCCATTGCCCGGCAGATGGCGGTGGCCAGCGATTACGGCGTGTTTGCCGGCAACCGGGAGGCGCTGCAGGTCATCACCGACGCGGCCTTGCGGCAGGACAACGTGCGCGGCGTGACCATCGTCGATGCCGATGGCTACACGCTCGCCCATAGCGGCGCGGCTGACGCCGCCCCGCCCCCAAGCATGAGGCCGACGCCGGACCTGTTCCAGGACAGCGAACGGGTCATTGTTTCCCAGTACGTCGTTCGTCAGCGCGTGGCGCTGGAGGACTTCTTCGACGCCGGCGAGAAGCCCTCCTCTGGCGGCAAGGTGGCGCCGCACAGTGCGCCGCGGGTGGTGGGCCGCGTGGTGGTGGAACTGTCGAGCCGCAGTCTGCAACTGCACAAGCGGGGCTTGCTGACCGCCGCGATGGTGATTCTCGTCGCGGTTCTGATGATCGGCGCCGTGCTGGCGCGCCGCATGAGCCGAAGCGTCACGACGCCGCTGCACGAGATCGTCACGGCGGCGGAACGCATCGGCGCAGGCGAACTGGCGGCGCGGGTGCAGGCCACGGCGGGGGGGAGCCTGCGCATCCTCGCCCGCGGGGTCAATCGCATGGCGCAGCGGCTGGAGGCCGCCCGCGATGAACTGGAATCGCGAATCCAGGCTGCCACGCAGGAGCTGAAGGAAAAGAAGGAGGAGGCGGAACGCGCCAATCTCGCCAAGTCCCGCTTCCTTGCTGCCGCCAGCCACGACCTTCGCCAGCCCATCCATGCCCTGGGGCTGTTCGTGGCCGACCTGGCGCAGCAGGATCTCAGCCCCCCGGCGCGCTCCGCGGTGCATCACATCCAGGCCTCGGCGGATGCCGTGAGCAAGTTGCTGGACTCGCTGCTGGACATCTCGCGCCTGGATGCCGGGGTGGTGATGCCGCGAGTCGCGGGGTTTCCCCTGGAACCGTTGTTTTCCAGGCTCGAACGAGACTTCGGCAAGCTTGCGACGGACAAGGGCATCCGCCTGCGTGCGGTTCCCACCGGCTGCTGGGTGCGCAGCGACCCGGTGCTGCTGGAGCGCATCCTGCTCAATCTGGTGTCCAATGCCGTGCGCTACACGGCAAGGGGTGGCGTGCTGATCGGCGCGCGGCGCCGGGGCCGGCGGGTCGTGGTGGAGGTGCGGGACAGCGGGCCCGGCATTCCGGAAGGTGAGCAGGCAGCGGTATTCCAGGAATTCGTGCAACTCGGCAACCCGGAACGCAGCCGGGCAAAGGGCCTGGGCCTGGGACTGGCGATCGTCCAGAGGCTCAGCCAGTTGCTGGGGCACCCGCTCATCCTGCGCTCGGCGCCAGGCTATGGTTCGACGTTTGCCGTCGAACTGGATGAGGTACCGGCCGGGGCCCAGGACCGTCCCGATGCTCCTCCCCAATGGCTGCGGGAATCGCTGGAGGGATTGTCCGTGGTGGTGATTGACGACGATCCCCTGGTGAGCGCCAGCATGCAGGGCCTGCTGCAATCATGGCGTTGCAGCGTCGTGGTGGGCGAGTCCGGCGCAGATGCCTTGTGGGCGCTTGAGCAGTCCGGAACGGTACCCGACGCGGTCTTGTGCGATCTTCGCCTCGCCGAGGGCCAGTCGGGCCTTGATGTACTGGACGCCATGCGCCAGCGCTACGGCAACGATCTGGCGTGCGCACTCATCAGCGGTGACACGGCCCCGGAGGTCCTGCACGCCGCCCGCGCCAGGGGATACCTGCTGCTGCACAAGCCCCTGCAGCCGGCCAAACTCCGCGCCTTGCTGCAGACCATCGTTACCGAACGGGGGTGACGCCCTTCAGCGCTCTCGCGGCCTCGGCTTGCGGGGCGGGGGGGGCATCAGACTCCGACCTTGATGCCCATGCGGTTGGCGGCAATGACCGCCTGGGTGCGGGTGGCGACATTGAGTGCGCGCAGGATGGCACGCACGTGCACCTTGACCGTTGCTTCGGCGAGGTTGAGGTCGCGACAGATCGCCTTGTTGGTCTTGCCCTGAACGAGCAGCCCGAGTACCTCCGACTGACGGTCGGTCAATCCAAGCGTGGAGGCGGTCTGCTGTGCCCCCCGGCTGGTCTGGGTGATCATCATGGGGGGCGCATCCACGGGCGGCGGGGCACCGCGGCCAACGACTTCCGGGGGCACGTAGATACCGCCGGCCAGCACCAGGCGCAGCGCCGAAACCAGCACCTCGCTCACCGCCGACTTTGGAATGAATCCGGCTGCGCCGCGCTGCAGCGCCGAATTGACGGTATTGCGGTCGCAGGAGGCAGAGAGCACGACAACGGGAAGATCGATGTACTGGTCGGCGAACTGGTCCAGCGCTTCGAGTCCGTGCATGTCCGGCATGTGCAGATCCAGAAGCACCAATTCCAGGTCCGGAGTCCTGGCGGCAATGTCCAGGCCCGTGTAGGCGCTGCCCGCCTCGAGGATGGTCACGCTCTTGTCGAATTGCCGCAGAATGCCGCGCAGGCCTTCACGTATCAATGGATGATCGTCGATCAAGAGAACTTTCAAGCTCTGCCCCCCAAGCTCTGCTCCATGCCACCCCAGGATCGGTCGCCGTGAAACCGGTGCCGTCATTATTTGTAAAAATTACGCCCCAAGGGGTAGGGGCGCAAGAGGACTACGTCACACTTCCACCATTGGAGGATTCCAGAATCTCTATTGTCTCCCCCTCGCTGGCGCCTTTGCGTATCCCATTGCTCCTTTGCAATACACGGTAGCCCTCATGAGGGAGGTGCGTAACCCGCCCGCGCTGGTGTCAAGCCGGCCTTGTATCGGCGGGCGCAGGGGAATAGAATCGCACGTTTTACTTCGCCTGGCGGTGGACAACCTATGGTCGTTATTCGACTTGCCCGTGGTGGCGCCAAGAAGCGTCCCTTCTACAGCATGGTGGTGACCGATTCGCGCAATCGCCGCGACGGGCGCTTCATCGAGCGTATCGGCTTTTACAATCCTGTGGCTGCGGCCAGCGAGCAGGGCTTGCGGGTGGATACCGCGCGCCTCGAATACTGGCAAAAGAACGGTGCGCAGATGAGCCCCACCGTGCGCCGCCTTGTGCGCCAGGCCGCTGCCCCGGTGGCCGCCTGAGCACTCGTGAAGGGTGCGCGTCGACGGAGCACCCCTTGGATGATGCGGTTCGGGCGGACGGCTTCGGCCGCATGATCGTGCTGGGGCGGGTTCTCGCTCCGTTCGGCGTGCAGGGTTTGATCCGGGTTTTCCCCTACGGCGACGATCCCTCGTCCTGGCGCGACATGGGGCAGTTGTGGCTTGGCACCGGATCCGACTGGAAGCGGTACGCACTGAAGGATCTGCGTGAGCACGGCAGTGTCGTCGTGGCCCGGCTGGAAGGCATTTCGAGCCGTGAGTCGGCCGCAGCGCTGCGGAATCTGCTGGTGGCTGCGCCGAGGGATTCCCTGCCGGCCCCGTCCGCTGAGGAGTATTACTGGTCCGACCTGATCGGACTGGGCGTGGAGAATCTTGCCGGCGAACCCCTGGGTGCGGTCACAGACCTCATTTTCACCGGTGCCCACGAGGTACTCTGTGTGCGGGAGGGCGAAACGGAGCGCCTGCTGCCTTTCGTGGCCGCGGTGGTTCGTGAGGTGGATCTGGAGCGGCGTCGCATCCGCGTCGATTGGGGGCTTGACTATTGAGCATCGCCTTCGACGTGATCACCCTGTTCGAAGGGATGTTCGACGCGGTGACGCGCCACGGAATCACGCGGCGGGCGGCCGAACGCGGGCTCTATACGGTGCAGTGCTGGAATCCGCGGGATTTTGCTGCGGATAACTACCGCACGGTGGATGATCGTCCGTATGGGGGCGGTCCCGGGATGGTGATGCTGGCCGAGCCGCTGGACCGGGCCATCACCGCGGCGCAGGGAAGTCAGTGCCGGGTGACCGGACAGGCCGGGCCAGGGCGGGTCATCCATCTCTCGCCCCAGGGCGTGCCACTGACGCACCGACGGGTGCTGGAGTTGTCCCGGTTGGCGGGGATGGTGTTGCTGTGCGGTCGCTACGAAGGGGTCGATCAGCGGCTCATCGACGCCCGGGTAGACGAGGAAATCTCCGTCGGGGATTTCGTGCTGTCGGGCGGAGAGATCGCGGCAATGGCCTTGATGGATGCCATCGTTCGGCAGCTGCCCGGGGCATTGAACGACGCAGACTCGGCGCAGCAGGAGTCCTTCGCCACCGGGTTGCTGGATTGCCCGCACTACACCCGCCCCGAGGTGTATGCGGGAGTGAAGGTGCCGGACGTGCTGCTGTCCGGTCACCACGAGGAAATTCGCCGCTGGCGGCTGGCACGGTCGCTGGAGCGGACTTGGAAGCGCCGGCCGGATCTGCTGGCGCACCGTGCCTTGAGCACGGAGGAAGCGCAACTGCTTGGGAGCATCAAGCAGCTCTGCGGTCAGGAAAACATGAAGGAGCAAGAAGATGAATCTGATTGAGCAACTTGAGCAGGAAGAGATCGAGCGTCTGGGCAAGACGATTCCCGATTTCGGCCCCGGTGACACCGTGGTCGTCAATGTGAGCGTGAAGGAAGGCGATCGCAGCCGCGTTCAGGCCTTTGAGGGCGTGGTGATCGCCAAGCGCAACCGTGGCCTAAATTCCTCGTTCATCGTGCGCAAGATTTCCTCCGGAGAGGGCGTCGAGCGTACCTTCCAGACCTACTCGCCGCTGCTTGCCAGCATTGAAGTGAAGCGCCGCGGCCATGTGCGCCGTGCCAAGCTCTACTATCTGCGAAGCCGTTCCGGCAAGTCGGCGCGCATCAAGGAGAAGCTCACCCGCCGCACCAAGGTGGCTGCACCGGCCTAGGGGCGGTCGGCTCCTGGGGGTGGTACGGTCCCGGGAACCGCGGTCTGCGGCAGGGGGTAACAAGAAACGGAGCCCGCGGGCTCCGTTCTTCTTTGGATGCAACCAAACGCGGCGGCGGACTTTCGGCATGCCGGCGCGGCAGGACCGATCAGCGCTTCTTGTCGCGCTCGATGAGCGCGTAGGCCGAGTGGTTGTGTATGGACTCGAAGTTCTCCGATTCGACCGAATAGGCGTCCACCCGAGGATCGGCGTTGAGTAGGGCGGCGATGTCGCGCACCATGTCCTCGACGAATTTCGGATTATCGTAGGCGCGCTCGGTGACGTGCTTCTCGTCGGGGCGCTTGAGCAGGCCATAGAGTTCGCAGGACGCCTGCTTCTCGACCAGTTGGATCAGTTCCTCGATCCAGACGAAGTCGTTGACCTGAGCCTTGATGGTGACGTGGGAGCGCTGGTTGTGCGCGCCACGCTCCGAGATCTTCTTCGAGCAGGGGCACAGGCTCGTCACCGGCACCACCACCGTCACGGTCTGGACGAATCGCCCTTCGGCGGCGATCTCTCCCACCAGCGTCACCTCGTAGTCCATCAGGCTGGTGACGCCCGAGACCGGCGCGGCCTTGTTGATGAAATACGGGAAGGACATCTCCATGTGTCCCGTCTCCGCCTCAAGGCGCCTGACCATATCGCGCAGCATCGCCTCGAAGCTCTCCACGGAGATCTCGCGCTCGTAGGCGTTGAGGATCTCCACGAAGCGCGACATGTGGGTGCCCTTGAAGTTGTGCGGCAACCCGACGTACATGTTGAACACGGCGACCGTGTGCTGTATCCCGCCATCCCGGTCCATGACCCGCACGGGGTGGCGGATGGACTTGATCCCAACCTTGTTGATCGGCAGCCGGCGCGTGTCCGCGAAGTTCTGGACGTCGGGGATCGCGGCGGCGTCGCATTGACTCATCGTGTGCCTCCGAAAGGGTGTGGCCGTCGCTTCGATCGCGACGCTCCTTCCATGTTGCATTCAAATCGACACTCTGACGACGGCGCCTGCCGTACCTGGGTGTACCGACTGCGCGCCGCCTTCGCGTCTCGCCTTGAATGCGCCATGGAATTAGACAAAGTCTAACATAAAACCCGACTGAATTACTCGGGCAGTTCCTGCCGGACGCGTTCGATGATGCCCGCGCCATCCAGCCCGAGGCCCGCGAGCAATGCGCCGGTGTCGCCATGATCGACGAAACGATCAGGCAGGCCCAGGCGCAGCAGCCGCGTTCCGGGCGACAATTCTTCCAGGCAGCGTGCCACCTCGGAACCGGCGCCGCCGATGATGCTGTTTTCCTCGATGCTCACCAGCAGATCATGGCGCGAGGCCAGGTCGCGCACCAGGTCCCGGTCCAGCGGCTTGACGAAGCGCATGTTGGCGACGCTGGCATCCAACGTTTCCGCCGCCTCCAGGGCGGGGGTAAGCAGGGTGCCGAAGGCCAGCAGCGCCACGCGGCGACCTTCGCGCCGGATCTCGCCCCGTCCCACGGGAAGCGCCTGCATCTCGGGCCGCACGGCCACGCCGGGGCCGGTGCCGCGGGGGTAGCGCACGGCGCTGGGGCCATCGATGTGGTACGCGGTGTAGAGCATCTGCCGGCACTCGTCTTCGTCGGCGGGGGTCATCACCACCATGTTGGGCAGGCAGGTGAGGTAGGAGAGGTCGAAGGCGCCGTTGTGGGTGGCACCGTCCGCGCCCACGACACCGGCGCGGTCGATGGCCAGCATCAGCGGCAGGTTCTGGATGCACACGTCGTGGATGACCTGGTCGTAGGCGCGCTGCAGAAAGGTCGAATAGATCGCCACCACCGGTTTCACGCCTTCGCAGGCCAGGCCGGCGGCGAAGGTCACGGCGTGCTGTTCTGCGATGCCAACGTCGAAGTAGCGGGCCGGATATTCCCGGGCGAAGCGCACCATGCCGGAACCTTCGCCCATGGCCGGGGTGATGGCGACGAGCTTCGGATCGAGGGCGGCCATGTCGCACAGCCAGTCGCCGAAGATCTGGGTGTAGGTGAGGTGGCTGCCGCCCTTGCCAAGCTGAATGCCGTCGTCGGGCTGGAACTTCGTCACCCCGTGGTAGAGCACCGGGTCGGCCTCGGCCAGCTTGTAGCCACGGCCCTTGCGGGTGATGACGTGCAGGAACTGGGGTCCGCGCAGCGCCGCGATGTTGCGCAGCGTCGGGATGAGCGCGTCCAGGTCGTGGCCGTCGATGGGGCCGATGTAATTGAAGCCGAACTCCTCGAACAGCGTGCCGGGCATCACCATGCCCTTGACGTGCTCCTCCACCCGCCGCGCCAGTTCGAGCATGGAGGGCGCCACCCCCAGCACCTTCTCGCCGGCCTTGCGCGCGGCGTTGAAGGTGCGCCCCGACAGCATCCGCGCCAGGATATTGGTGAGTGCCCCCACCGGCGGCGAGATGGACATCTCGTTGTCGTTGAGGATGACCAGCAGATCGGCGTCGGCCACCCCGGCATTGTTCAGTGCCTCGAAGGCCATGCCCCCCGACATGGCGCCGTCGCCAATGATGGCGACCACCTTGCGTTGCTCGCCGCGCGTCCGGGCGCCCACCGCCATGCCCAGGGCGGCGGAAATGGAGGTGGAGGAGTGGGCGGTGCCGAAGGTGTCGTAGGGGCTCTCGCTGCGGCGCGGGAAGCCGGAGATGCCACCCAGCATGCGCAGTCGCGCCATGCCCTGGCGCCGGCCGGTGAGGATCTTGTGGGCGTAGGTCTGGTGGCCCACGTCCCACACCAGGCGGTCGTGGGGGGTATTGAAGACGGCGTGCAGTGCGATGGTGAGTTCCACCGTGCCCAGGTTGGACGACAGGTGTCCGCCGGTGCGCGATACGGATTCCAGCAGGAAACCGCGCAACTCCGCGGCCAGTTGCTTGAGATGGGCACGATCCAGGCGCCGCAGGTCGGCGGGATCGTTGATGGTGTCCAGCAGAGGGAAGGTGGACATGTCCGGAAGGTCGTGGGGATTCACGGAAGACGTTGAGACTGCGGGAAAGGTTGGATCAGAATCGTCGCGCCACGATGAAGCGGGTGAGATCCCCCAGGCGCGTCGCCGACGGGCCGAAGATCCCGAGGGCGGCCAGCGCCTCGCCTTCGAGTTCCGCCGCCTTGGCCCGGGCGCCCGCCATCCCGAGCACGCTGACGTAGGTGGGCTTGCAGTTGGCGGCGTCCTTGCCGGCCGTCTTGCCCAAAGTGGCCGTGCTGGCCTCGCAATCGAGAATGTCATCGACGACCTGAAACAGCAGGCCGACGCACTTGCCGAAGTGGTCCAGGCGCTCCAGGGCGCGCTCGCCGAGGGCTGAGCCGCAATGGGCGCCCAGCAGCACCGCGGTGCGAATGAGGGCGCCCGTCTTGTGGATGTGCATGAACTCGAGTTCTTCCACTTCAAGCTGGCGCCCGACGCAGGCCAGGTCAATGGCCTGTCCCCCGGCCATGCCCCGTGAGCCGGCGGCGTGGGCAAACAGGGCGATCATGCGCAGTTGAAGCGCGGGGTCCTGCGCAATCCGGCCTTCGCTCAGCAACTGGAAGGCCAGCGCCTGCAGGCTGTCGCCAACCAGCAACGCCGTAGCCTCGTCGAATTCCACGTGACAGGTGGGCTTGCCGCGGCGCAGGACGTCGTTGTCCATGCACGGCAGGTCGTCGTGGACGAGCGAATAGGCGTGCAGCAGTTCCACCGCCGAGGCGCACACCTCCAGCGGTTGCGACGCGGCATCGGCGAGTTCACCGGCGGCGAAGACCAGCAGGGCGCGAACCCGCTTGCCGCCGCCGAGGGTGGCGTAGCGCATGGCTTCATGCAGCCGCGCCGGGGCGATGGCGGGTGCCGGGAGAAAACGTTCCAGCGCCTGTTCGGTGCGGCTGCGAATGTCGTGCATCCACAACTCGAAGGCGCGCTCAGGCATCCGCCTCGTCTCCGCCGGCAAGGGAAATTTCCTGAAGACTGCCGCCCTCCAGCACGCGGATCCTCTGTTCGGCGTCGTTCAGCGTCGTCTGGCACTGCTTCAGGAGGGCCATGCCGCGCTGGTAGGCGCCGAGGGATTGCTCCAGCGAGAGCCCGCCGGCTTCAAGGTTTCGCACGATGGTTTCCAGCTCCGCCAGACTTGTCTCGAAGCTCTGTGGAATGGGCTTGGGGGCCGCCTTGGGCATGGGATTGCGCGCCGGGACCTGGGCAGGTCAAACGAGGAAAATAAACCAAGCCGGTCCTTTTCGTCAAACTTGGCGTCATCTATAATCCGCGGTTTTTCCCGGTTTCCGGCAGTGTCATTTGGAGGTTGGGGGATGTCCGACATCGCCAGCGCAGCGCAACTTGCTCCGGTAGCCACCCAACTGCCGGTTTCCTGGTATTTCGACGAGCGGCTCTTCGAGATCGAAAAGCGCCTGCTGTTCGATGCCGGTCCCGGCTATGTGGGGCACGAAGCAATGGTCCCCGGCGTTGGTGACTACCATACCCTCGAGTGGATGGACCACTCCCGGATGCTGGTGCGCAATGAAGCGGGCGCGGAGTTGCTGTCCAATATTTGCCGCCATCGCCAGGCGATCATGCTGGAGGGCCGCGGCAACGCACGCAACATCGTCTGTCCTCTCCACCGCTGGACCTATGGCACGGACGGCCAGCTCATGGGGGCGCCCCAGTTTCCCCGGAACCCGTGCCTCCACCTGGGCAAGACGCCGCTGCAGAACTGGAAGGGGCTGCTGTTCTCCGGGGCGCGGGACGTTGCCCGGGATCTCGCCGGCCTGGGCGTGGGCGCGGATCTGGACTTCTCCGGTCACGTACTCGACCGGGTGATGATCGACGAGTACCCCATCAACTGGAAGACCTTCATCGAGGTCTATCTTGAGGACTACCACGTCGATCCCTTCCATCCCGGCCTGGGCAACTTTGTGGACTGCGCCGACCTGCGCTGGCAATTCGGCGAGTGGTATTCGGTGCAGACGGTGGGGATCAAGAACCGCCTGGCGCGCGCCGGTTCGCCGGTGTATGACCGCTGGCGCCAGGCCGTGCTTCGCCATTATGGGGACGAGCTTCCTGCCCACGGCGCGATCTGGCTCGCGTACTACCCCAACATCATGATCGAGTGGTACCCGCACACCCTGGTGATCAGTACCGTGATTCCGCGCTCGGTCAATCACACGACCAACGTTGTCGAGTTCTATTACCCGGAGGAGATCGCCCTGTTCGAGCGCGAGTTCGTCGAGGCCGAACAGGCCGCTTACCGGGAAACGGCGGACGAGGACGACATCATCTGCCGGCGCATGGACCGGGGCCGCCTGGCGCTGCTTCGGGAAGGGCGCAACGAGGTCGGACCCTACCAGTCGCCTACCGAGGACGGCATGCGTCACTTCCACGAATTCCTGCGGCGGTACGTCGTCCCGCACTACTGAACCCTGCGGCCGAGGAGGCGTCATGATAGTCACCGATCATCGCGATCAGCTTGTCACCGTCACCGTCTTTGGTGAGTTCACCCTGGCCGACTACCGCGAGTTCGAGGAACTCGCCGACTACAAGGTCAAGTTCGAAGGTGTGGTGGACCTGCTCTTCGATCTGCGGCAGATGGCGGGCGCCACTCTCGACGTGGCGTGGGAAGAACTGCGCTTCTCTCGCGCCCACGCCCACGATTTCCGGCGCGTGGCGGTCTTGACGGACAGCCAGTGGGTGGCCTGGAGCGCGTGGCTCACGCAACTGTTCGTCGATGCCGACGTCCGGGTGCTCGGCGACGAAACGGAGGCCCGCGACTGGCTGAACGCCGGTGGGGACGGTGCATGAGCCTCTACACCACCCTGGTTTCGGCCGACGACCTGGCGCGGCACCTCCATGACCACAACTGGCGCGTCTTCGATTGCTCCTTCGACTTGATGCAGCCGCGGGCGGGGGAGATCTTTTACCGCGAAGCCCACATTCCCGGAGCGATCTACGCCCATCTGGAGCGCGATCTGTCCGGTCCGCTCAACGGACGCAACGGTCGCCATCCCCTGCCCGATCCGGCGCAACTTGCCGCACGGCTGGCGCAATGGGGCGTGGGTACGGAAACCCAGGTGGTGGCCTACGACGACGCCGGCGGCACCTACGCCGTGCGGATGTGGTGGCTGCTGCGCTGGCTCGGCCACGACGCCGTGGCGGTGCTGGACGGCGGCCTCACCGCATGGGAGCAGGCCCGGCACGAGCTCGTGGAGGACGAAGCCCGGGCGCAGCATGCCTCCTTCGTATCCAGCCTGCGGCCCGAGACCTGCGTCGATGCGGCCTTCATCGAGAGCCATCTGGGAGATCCCGCCATCCTGCTGGTGGGCGCCCGCAACCCGCAGCGTTTTCGCGGCGAGAACGAGGTGCTCGACCCTGTGGCCGGCCACATTCCGGGCGCCGTCAATCGTTTCTTCCTCGACAACCTGGACGCCAGCCGGCGCTTCAAGTCCGCGCACCAGTTGCGCGCGGAATTCGAAGCGCTGCTGGACGGGCGTTATCCCGAGCAGGTGGTGCACGTGTGCGGCTCCGGCGTCACCGCCTGCCACAACCTGCTGGCGATGGAGGTGGCCGGTCTCAGGGGATCGCGCCTGTACCCCGGATCCTGGAGCGAGTGGTGCGGCGACCCGGCCCGGCCGGTGGCGACCGAGGAGTCCGCGCCCCCGGACAGGCTGCGGTTTGACTGAACACCCCTGATGGGGTGTGGTTCGGCGGCGCATCCCCGGGGGGGGGTGCGTGACGTCGGCGATACGCGGTCTGCGCCGCTCAGCGGCTTCCGGCGTGACGCGCCAGCGCCCAAGCCACGTGTTCGCGCACCAGGGCGGAGGCGTCGTCGCGGCGCGCTTCCAGCGCCCCCACGACCTCGGGGCAGGTCGGGGCGTTTCCCAATCCCACCGCCAGGTTGCGCAGCCAGCGCTCATGCCCGATGCGCAGGATGGCGCTGCCCGCCATGCGTTCCCGGAACCGTGCTTCGGTCCAGCCGAACAACTCCACCAGCGTGGCGGTGTCCAGCCCGTGGCGCACGGCGAAATCGTGCTCCGGCGAGGGGCGCGCGAAGCGGTTCCAGGGGCAGGCGAGCTGACAGTCGTCGCAGCCATATACCCGGTTGCCGACGAGGGGGCGCAGTTCCTCGGGGATGCTGCCCCGCAACTCGATGGTGAGGTAAGCGATGCACCGGCGCGCGTCCAACCGGTAGGGTGCGACGATGGCTTCCGTGGGGCACACGTCCATGCAGGCACGGCAACTGCCACAATGGTCCGTTGCCGGCAGGTCTGCAGGCAGCGGCAGGCTGGTGCAGATCTCCCCCAGGAAGAACCAGGAACCCCCCTCCCGCGTAAGCAGCAGGGTGTGCTTGCCGCGCCAGCCCAAGCCTGCGCGGGCGGCCAGTTCCACTTCCAGCAGCGGCGCCGAGTCGGTGAACACCCGCTGGACGGGCGGGGGAAGGTCGGGCCCCAGTTCGTGCCCGATTCTCAGCGCCAGTTGCTGAAGGCGACGGCGCAGCACCCTGTGATAATCGCGCCCCAGGGCGTAGCGCGACAGGTAAGCGCGGCGGGGGTCGGCGAGGTTGGCTCGGGCATCCGCCGCCGCCGGCAGGTAGTTCATCCGCGCCACGATGACGCTGCGCGTGCCGGGCACCAGTTCGGCCGGGCGGGCGCGGAGCGTGCCGTGGCGTGCCATATAATCCATCTCGCCCTGGCAGCCCGCGGCGAGCCAGGCCAGCAGCCCACCTTCGGCCCCGCCCAGGTCCGGATCGGCAATGCCTACGGCGTCGAAGCCCAGTTCCCCGCCCCAGGTCTTGATGTCTGCTGCAAGAGCCGTCCAGTCGATGGAGTCCAGCGCGTGTTCCATTGCGGTGATGTTAGTACCCCGGCCCTTGAACTGCACTTGTCCGACGAAGCCGCAACGCTGGCTCTGGGCAAGGCGCTGGCTGGCGTCTTACACCCCGGACTGGTCATTCACCTGTGCGGAGAACTGGGCAGCGGCAAGACTACGCTGGTGCGCGGGGTGCTGCTCGGGCTCGGTTTTTCAGGAAAAGTGAAGAGTCCCAGCTATACACTGGTTGAACTTTATGCTATTTCTAATTTAGACTGTTATCACTTTGATTTCTATCGGTTCGGCCAGCCAGAAGAATTCCTGGATGCCGGGCTCGTCGAATACTTCCGTCCGACGGCCTTGTGTCTCGTGGAATGGCCCGAAAAAGCCGGCAATTATTGTCCTGCGCCGGACTTGAGGCTGACGCTCGCGGTCGCGGAGGATGGCCGCGATGCGCGACTGGTGGCCATTACGCCGGGAGGTGCGGCATGCCTGAGCAATCTGCGGGCGCGAATGACCCCTTGAATCACGTCCCCTTCGGTGGGCGGCGGCAGTTTCTCAAGTATGCCGGTGTGTCTCTGACGCTGCTGGTCAGCGCCGTGGGCCATGCCGCAGCGGTCAGCGTGGTGGCGGTGCGCGTCTGGCCGGCCCGGGACTATACCCGCGTTACTCTCGAACACCAGGGCCGGGTGACGTTCTCCCACATGATCGTCAAGAATCCGGAACGCCTGGTGCTGGATCTGGAGGGCGTCGAGTTCAACAGCATCCTGCAGAGCCTGCCGGGCAAGATATCGGAATCCGACCCCTACATCCGCCTCATCCGCGCCGGGCGCTTCAAGCCGGGGGTCGTGCGGGTCGTCATCGACCTCAAGACCGAGGTGAATCCGCAGATCTTCACCCTCAAGCCCGTTGGCGACTATGGCCACAGGCTGGTGGTGGATCTCTACCCGCCCAGGCCGTTGGACCCGCTGCTGGCGCTGCTGGAAAAGCAGCCGCCGGCCGACGCCGCGGTCAGCGAAGGCGGCGGAGGCGAATACCTGGCGGCACGGCCCGAGGAACGCCCCGACCTGCTCGCCGAACGCAAGTCCGAGGCGCGCCCGCGCGCCCGGGGACGCGACGATGAGGAGCGATCTGACCTCAACCGCCTTGTCACCATCGTGCTTGACCCCGGCCATGGCGGGGAAGACCCGGGCGCGGTGGGGCGTGGCGGCACCTACGAGAAGAGCGTCACCCTGGCCATGGCGCGCCGGCTCAAGACCCGGATAGATGGCGAGACCAACATGCGCTCGCTGATGACCCGGGACGCGGATTTCTTCGTTCCCCTGCAGCAGCGCGTGGCCAAGGCGCGGCGCGTGAAGGCGGACCTCTTCGTCTCCATCCACGCCGACGCCTTCATCAAGCCCACCGCCCGTGGTTCCAGCGTCTTTGCGCTGTCGGAGAACGGCGCCTCCAGCAGCGCCGCGCGTTGGCTGGCGCAGCGCGAGAACGCGGCCGACCAGATCGGCGGGGTGAACATGGACGGCAAGGACATCCACCTCGCCCGCACCCTGCTCGACCTCTCCCAGACGGCCACCATCAACGACAGCCTCAAGCTGGGGCGCGCGGTGCTCAACGAACTGGGCCACGTCAACGATCTGCACAAGGCCCACGTCGAGCAGGCTGGGTTTGCGGTGCTCAAGGCGCCGGACATCCCGTCCATCCTGGTGGAGACCGCCTTCATCAGCAACCCCGAGGAAGAACGTCGCCTTGCCGATGACGCCTACCAGGATCGCATGGCCGACGCCATGCTGCGGGGCATCAGGCGCTATCTTGCCAGGAATCCTTCGCTGGCACGGCAGAAGCTGGCTTGAGCGCAGGAACGGGCATGTCATCCCCATTGCCTGCCGCGGGCCTGGCATCGCCTCGTTGACGCGCGGTGCGATGAAAGGTAAAAGTGGCCGGCGCATGCCGGATGTCCCGCTGGAAAGCTCAGCGCCGTCGCCGCGGAAACTGATGCGGGACACAACATAGTTCACAAGCGCCGATTGCTTCGTCTGCGAGAATGGGCGACGTTCCTGTCTGCGGTTCCTGCATGGGCAATGAGCTGCGTTGTGTTCGGATGCGGCGAGTGCGCGTTTGCGGCGCCTGACGCCGGCGGCAATCCGGTCCGCGGGAGGCGACGTGACGGGATTGCCGATGTCCCGACGTCCTGATTCGACGGGCGAGCCGCGCCAAGTGCCGGTGCGCCCCGGTTGTGTCGCCCCGCTATGGGGCGATTCGCTTTTACTGGGTGCCGCGTCATGATCCGACGCTTCAAGTCCTTCCTGCTCCACGCCTGGCTCTTCAGCCTGGCGCTGAATCTGCTGCTGCTCGTGCCTTCACTGTTCATGCTGCAGGTGTTCGACCGCGTGCTCACCAGCCGGCACGAGGAGACGCTGCTCATGTTGCTCCTCATCACCACGGTGGCGCTGCTGGTGATGGTGGCCCTGGACGTGGTGCGCTCGCGCTTGCTCAACAGCATGGGCGTCGTCCTGGACGAACAACTGGGGCCGCGGCTGTTGCGTTCCATGCTCGATGACGCCAGCCGTCCCGGGGTGTCGGCGCCCATGCATGGCCTGCGCGATCTCGCGGTGTTGCGCGCGGCGCTTTCCGGACAGGCGGTACTGGCGGTGCTGGATGCCCCGTGGCTGCTGGTCTACCTTGCCATTGTCTTCCTGTTCCATCCGGTGATGGGACTGGTGGCGCTGGGGGGCGCGGCGCTGCTCGGCGTGCTGGCGATGATCAACGAGAAGCGCACCCACAAGCTGGTGGAGAGCATCCAGCTCGAGACCCGCGGGGCCTCGCGCTACCTCGATTCCATCCTGCGCAATTCCGAGGTGATCGGGGCGCTGGGCATGGTGCCGCAGGTGACGCAACGCTGGGCGGGGCTCAACCAGGCGGTGCTGGTCAAGCAATACCGCGCCAGCGAGCGCGGCGGACTCTACACTGGCTGGACGCGATTCTCCCGCCAGCTCATCCAGGTGTTGATGATGGCCGTGGGCGCGTGGCTGGTGATCGACCAGCATGCCACGCCCGGCGTCATGATCGCCGCCACCATCATCCTGGGCCGCGCGCTGGCACCGGTGGAGGCGCTGGTGGCGGGCTGGAAGGGGCTGGTGGAGGCCCAATCGGCGTACCGGCGGGTCCAGCCGTTGCTGGAGGCGGACGAGAACCGCGTCGCCGAGACGGAACTGCCCGCTCCAGAAGGCCGCTTCGCCATGGAGGGCGTTTCCTTCGCGCCGACGCACGGTTCGCGCGCCATCCTCCGGGGCGTGTCTCTGGAACTGACACCGGGGGACATCCTGGCCGTGATCGGGCCCAGCGCCTCGGGCAAGTCCACCCTGGCGCGGGTGGCCATCGGCCTGTGGCGGGCCCAGATGGGCACGGTGCGGCTGGACGGCGCCGACATCGCGCGCTGGAATCGCGACCGCCTCGGCCAGTACATCGGTTACCTGCCCCAGGACGTGGAGCTGTTCTCGGGCACCGTGGCGGAGAACATCGCGCGCATGGCGGGGGCCGACGGCAAGCTTGATTCCGCCGAGGTGATCCGCGCCGCCCAGCGTGCCCATGCGCACGAGATGATCCTGCGCCTGGCGGAAGGCTACGACACCCAGATCGGCGAGGGCGGCGCCATCCTCTCCGGTGGCCAGCGCCAGCGCGTGGCGCTCGCCCGGGCGCTCTTTGGCGACCCGCGTTTCGTGGTGCTCGACGAGCCCAACGCCAATCTCGACATGGAAGGGGAGCAGGCACTCATGGCCTGCCTGGCCGGGTTGAAGCGCGACCGGGTGACGGTGATCGCCGTCACCCAGCGCACCCGGCTGCTGGCTGCCTCCGACCGCATCCTCATGATGCGCGACGGCATGGTGGAGCGCTTCGGCACGCGCCAGGAGGTGGAGGCGTGGCTGCGTTCTCAAAGGCCGGCACCTGCTGCCCGGGTGGCCGGTACCGGCACCGGTCCCCGGCCTGTGCCGGTGGCCGCGGAACAGGGCGCGGCGGCCGTGCCGCCCGCGGAGGTCTGAACCATGCAACAGTTGCTCGTGCGGCAGGATTTGTCCGACGTGCCCTTTGACGCCACCGCCAACGCCCGGCGGGTGATCCGCTTTGGCATCCGCGCCATCATTGGCGGCGTGCTGGCCTTTGTCATCTGGTCATGGCTGGTGCCGCTGTCCAGTGCCGTCATCGCCGAGGGCGTGGTCAAGGTGGATCTCAACCGCAAGACCATTCAGCACCTGGAGGGCGGCATCGTGCGCGCCATCCATGTGCGCGACGGCGACCGGGTCGCGGCGGGGCAATTGCTGGTGACCCTGGAAGACCTGAAGGTGGATGCCTCGCTGGAGCAACTCAAGCTGCAGGCGGATTCCGAACGTGCCAAGCTTGCGCGCCTGAATGCGGAGCGGGATCTGGCGGCGCGTCCCGCCTTCCCGGAGGATCTCCAGAAGCGCCGCGACAAAGCGCGCGTTGCAGAGCTGCTGCAGCGGGAGACGGCGTTGTTTGCCGCACGCCGCCAGGCTCTTGATTCGCAGGTCAGGTTGCTGGCCGAGCAGGCGCGGGCGGCGGAGCAGGAGATCGCCTCGCTGGAGGCGCAGGTCAAGGACGGCAACACCAGCATCGGGTTGATGGACGAAGAAACGGCAGCCAACGAGCGCCTTGCCCAGCAGGGCTTCATCTCGAAATCCCGCCTGCTGGGATTGCAGCGCAACGTGTCGGACTACAGGGTGCGCCAGGGCGGGCAGGCCGCCGAACTGGCCAAGGCGCGGCAGAAGAAGTCCGATCTGGAACTGCGGATGGCGACGCTCAGGGCCAACTACGTGCAGACGGCCAGCGACGAACTCAAGGAAGCGACGGCGCGGATTTTCGCCATCGAGGAGCAGTTGCGCCCGACCCAGGACGCCCGGGCGCGCCAGCAGATCCTGGCGCCGGTGGCGGGTGAGGTGGTGGACATCAAGGTCAACACGGTGGGTGCCTCGGTGGGGCCGCGGGAGCCGCTGATGGACATCGTGCCGGTGGATACGCCGCTGATCATCGAGGCGCGAGTCGGACCCGACGGCATCAACGACGTCCACCCGGGGGCGGAGGCGGACATCCAGCTTACCGCCTTCAAACGTCGCACCACGCCCATGGTGACCGGCAAGGTGTCCTACGTTTCAGCCGACCGGCTGGTCGACCGCGCGAACGGCGTGCCCTATTACGTGGCGCACATCCTCGTGCCACCGGAGGCGCTCCGCGAGGCCGGCGACCTCAAGCTCCACCCCGGCATGGCGGCCGAGGTGTTCGTTCGGGCCGAGGAGCGCACCACGCTGGATTACCTGCTGGCGCCCATCACCGACACGCTGCGCCGCGCCATGCGGGAGCGCTGAGCACCCGTGAAGGGTGCGTCGGTGGCTGAGCACCCGTGAAGGGTGCGTCGGTGGCTGAGCACCCGCGAAGGGTAGGTTGGTTTGAGCCCGCCGTCGCGGGTCAACGTTGACCCTGCCCGTCGGTGGCTTCCTTTGGTGGGGCCAACAGTTCCACGCTGCGCTCGCCTGCCTGCGCCATCTTTTCCAGGGCCGCCACCACCTGCAGGCTGGAACGCTCCATGGCCGCCTCGGCGTGCACCGTAGCGGGCAGCGCTGCGGCATGCAACGCCTGGAGCGCTTCCTTGGCGTGGTGGTGGACGTCCTTGTGGGGCTGTTCCGGATCCCGGTAGCCGGGCAGGCGGCTGTAGAGCGAGCGTCCCTCGCCGTCGTAGTACCACTTGCCCAGGCGGCACCCGGTGTGCTGGGCGAGGTCGTCGGCGTGGGTCTTGCTGAGTCCGAAAAACACCTTGTAGATGCCGAACTTGAAAATGAGGTGGTCCAGCTTGGCCAGTTCCACGAAGGTGCGCAGTGTCGACACCGACATCGCCCCTTCCATGGTCGAGGACAGGTTGTGCATGTCCTGCATGCCGGCGGCGGCCGTCTTGCCCTGGTCGCCGGACCTGCGTGCGCTGCTTGCCAGCGTGCCCATCTGGGCGCTGACCGAGGCCGCCTCTTCCTGGATCTGAGACACGAGCTGGAAGATCTCGGCGGTGGCCTTGGCCGTGCGCTCCGCCAGGCTGCGGACCTCGCCTGCCACCACCGCAAAGCCGCGTCCGTGGGAACCCGCCCGTGCCGCTTCCACCGCGGCGTTCAGCGCCAACAGGTTGGTCTGGCTCGCCACCTCGCTGATCAGGTCGAGGATGCCGCTGATGTTGCGGGCGCGCGCATTGAGTTGCTCCACGGCGTCCGACGATCGGGCCGAATCGGCGCTCAGGCTCGCCAGTTGGTTGGCGATGGCTTCCATGGCCTGCTGCGTCTCGCCGGAGAGCCGGGCGGCGGCCACGGCATGGTCGCGTTCGCGCTGCATGGACGATGCCATGCCCACCATGCTGCGCTGGGATTCGGCGAACGATATGGCGAACTGGTCGAGGCAGCGCCCGAGATGGTGATACATCTTCAACGTGCGCCGGGAGTCGGCCAGCTCTTCCTCATTGCGCGCCAGTTCGGCCTCCAGCTCTTCGACGCGCTGCTGCAGCGAGGCATGGGACACGGACGACGCCTGGGCCCGGGGAAACTCGGGATTGCGGGGCAGCGGTACAGACATTCGTGGTTCCTTTTTCCGCAAGTGGATCCGCGGAACCGGCAGGCGGAAATGCCCGGGTTCCGGATCGCCATCTCCCCGGATAACGGCAACCTCGCATGCGAGTTGAGCAGAAATGCCCACCGGCCTGCCTGGCGGCGGAAGTCCGCCTGCCTGCCTCCGCCGGCCACGCCGGTGGAACTGCCAGAATTTCGCCACGGTGCTCAAGCACACGGGGGAGGGGCGTGATGGGCAGTTGTGTGTAGTGGCCCGGCAAAAGAGCCGATGAGCCGCCTTATAATCGGGTCTCGACCAATAAGTCCGGACAATCCCCCATGCCCACCCGCTATTCCAGTCTTTCCGTCATCGGCATCGCCACCTTGGCCCAGCACCGTGGGCTGCCCTCACAGCGGGCCTTCGCCGGCAAGGGCGCCTCCATCCCGGCTTCCCGCGACGCCGGGAGACATCTCGACAGACTGGGCTGAGGGAGCCACCACCCATGTCCGACAACACCCTGAAGAACGCCCTGATCCTGCTCGCCATTCTTCTGGCGGTCATATTCGTGTGGCAGCCGCTATCGAGACTCCTCTTCGGAACTGCCACCACCAACGACTTCGTCCTGGAAACCAACGACGGGACTCTGGACAGCCGGCAGTTGCGTGGCAAGGTGCTGGCGGTCTCCCTCGGCTACGCCCACTGTGCCGATGAATGCGCGCACCGGCTCGCCGGGTTGGTCAAGGGCTACGAGATGCTCGATTCCGGAGCGCGCGGCCAGGTGCGCATGATCCTGGTGTCGGCGGACCCCGATCGGGATACGCCGGAAAGCATCGGCGCCTACGCCCGCAGCCTGCATCCCGACATGATCGGCGCCACCGGCACGCCGGAGAACCTGGCCACGCTCGCCAGCGGCTTCGGCGCCACCTACAACAAGCTGCCGGCCGCCGCGGACGGCAGCTACCGGATCGATCACAGCCACCCGATCTACCTCGTCGATACGGAAGGCCGGTTCGTTTCCGCACTCAACGAAAACGCAGTACCCGAACAGGTGGCCCAGTCGCTGCGGTCCAAGTTGTCCGCTCAGCAGCCGCTCCGGTAGCGGCCATCGGTTCTTGCGCGCGGCGAGCTGATTGGGCGCCCCCTTCCGCGCGGAAGGGGGAGGTTCTGCCGGGATCTGGCGTACCTGGATGCGCGGAATCGCATTACGCGTCGCAATACGAAACGAAGATTCCGGTCCGGGCCGGCCGGTTCTCCCCCTCCGTCACGTCCGCCGGAGTTGCGCGGCACCCGCCAGAAGGGCCGCCGCTGCGATGTTGTGCCCGACGCCGGTCCACAGCGGGGAACCGCTGTTCACCGTAAGCGCCCCGAGCAGGACTTCCAGCCCCAGCAGGCCCAGCAGCACCCACGCGGCAGGCCGGCGCAGCCGCCGCAGCGCGGCAAGACCGAGCAGGAGCACGGCAATCACGGCACTGTAGCGGTGCAGCAGATGCAGGGCGACACCGCCCGCATCGCCGGCGGGGGTGGGGCCGGCCAGCGTCGCCACGGGATTCAGCGCGTACCCGCCGGCCGCGGCGGGCCATGTGCTGTCGCCGCAGAACGGCAGCGTGACGCAGGCCGCCGCGGCATAGCGTGCACCGATCAGGGCGCCCAGGATCACGGTGGCCGTCAGCAGGGCGGACCCTGCCGCGAGCAGCGGGTCGGGGCGATCCGCATCCTGCGTCGCCGTCCCGTCCGAGGCCATGACGATGCGCCACGACATCGACACCAGGGCCAGCCCGCCCAGCACGTTGACAAAATTGACCAGCGCCAGTCTCGGATCGGCACTCCATATGCCCACCACCGAGAGAAACAACATCAGGCCGAGCAGGATCAGGACGTGACGCGCCACCGGCCGCAAGGGCTGCGGACGCAGGACATACCAGGCAAGGGCGATCGTCAGCAGCAGGGCACTGGTGGCGACGATGCGTTGAACGAGACGGCCGAGCGGCGGCGGGGAATAGGTTGCTTCCGCCAGCAACTGGCCATAGCAGGCGGGCCAGTCGGCGCAGCCGAGTCCCGCACCATATAGCCGCAGGAAGGCGCTGACGCCGACCACGCCCAGCGAGAGCGCCGTCAGCACAAGCGCCAGGATCCTGGCGCGCTGCAGCCGGAGTACCGACGCTGCGCCCATACCGGTCAGCGCAGCGCCGGGGCGACGCGCAGTTCGTGATTGAGCCAGAGCAGGACGCCAAAGACCACCATCGAACCGCCCTGGTGCGCCGCCCCCAGCGCCACCGGCACCGCCAGCAGCAGGGTGGCGATGCCGAGCGCGATCTGGACGGCCAGTGCGACGAGCAGTGTCGTGGCGGCGAGCCGCGCCCGCGCCGACACCTGGGCTCGGCGGATGCGGACCCAGAACCACGGCACCAGGAAGGCCAGCAGCCAGGCGCCCAGGCGATGGTCGAACTGCACCGTCGCCATGTTGTTGAAGAAGTTGAGGTACCACGGGTCGATCATGAAGATCTCGGGCGGCACGACGTGGCCGTTCATCAGCGGGAAGGTGTTGTAGGCCTTGCCGGCGCGGATGCCGGCGACGAAGCCGCCGGTGACGATCATGTAGAAGGCCAGAAGTGCGAGCCAGAACCCGAAGCGCTGGAGGCCGTCGACCACACGGTCGGCGGCGCGCTTCGTGCGCTCCGCGACCAGGTCCAAGGCCACCCACATCATCGAAATGAAGATCAGGAAGGCGATCGAGAGATGCGCCGTTAGCCGGTATTGGCTGACGCGGGGGTCGTCCACCAGCCCGCTCTTGACCATGTACCAGCCCATCGCCCCCTGGAGGCCGCCGAGGATGAAAATGCCGACCAGCTTGGGTACCAGGGGCCCGTCGATCCGGCGTTTCCACAGGAAATAGAGGAATGGCAGCAGGAACACCAGGCCGATGGTGCGCCCCAGCACGCGGTGCCAGTATTCCCACCAGAAGATGCCCTTGAATTCGTCGAGGTCCATCTGGTGGTTGACCTTCTGGTATTCGGGCGTCTTCTTGTACTTGTCGAAGGTCTCTTGCCATTCGGCCTGGCCAATGGGCGGCAGGGTGCCGACGATGGGCTGCCACTCGACGATGGACAGCCCGGAATGGGTCAGACGAGTCACGCCGCCGACCACCAGCGTGGCAAAGACCATGAGGCTACAGATGAACAACCAGACTGCAATCTGGCGGCGTGCAGGTGAAATGCTGTCCATGGGGAGCGTCTTGTCGAAGAAAAACCCGCCGCGGTTCGAGGCCGGACGGGGGTGTGACGGTGCCAGGATTATATGCGACACCATGCCGCAGTTCGCTAGTTAAGTTTCTGCTGATATTGGGTTTTCTTAACCCAAATCAAACTCCGGCACCCTTGACTCCGGTTAGCCTTCGCCGTGTTTCACTCCCCGGGGAGTCTGCCGTTCTGGACGATCAACCGCGAACCGCGGCGCACCGCGGCCGTAAATGTCATCAACATGGAGGGTAAGGGTATGGCAAACAACGAAGAAACTCCGCTCATGCAACGGGTGCTGGACAATCACTTCCTGCTCGTGTTCCTCGGCGTGGCGACGCCCACGGTCCTCTACATCCTGTGGGGGATCATGAACATCATCAGCGTTCCCCTCGCCAAGTAACCGATCCAGTCATACAGGGAGAAATAAATGAGTGCAATCCTGCCGCCCGCAGACCGGCTGTGGTGGAAGCAGCCCATCGACAAGACAGAATGGATCTGGATTTCCCTGGCGTTTACCTGGGCCATGATCATGTTCGGCATGATGATCTACTGGCACATCAATGGTAAGCAGAACCTGTCCAACGAAGTCTACAAGACCACGCCCGAGGCGTTTGCCGCCAAGGCGGAGAAATTCATCGCCGAAAACACCGTGCGCACCGAGACCGAAGGCAACATCCCGGTCGTCAAGGTGCCCGAGAACGGCGACGGCTACCTGATCGGCCGCCTCTGGAACTGGCATCCGATCCTGGAGATGGAAAAAGGCAAGACTTACAAGATTCACCTGTCCTCCATGGACTACCAGCACGGCTTCTCGCTGCAGCCAGTCAACATCAACATCCAGATCCTTCCCGGGTATGAGCACGTGGTCAAAATGACGCCGACCAAGGAAGGCACCTATTCCATCGTCTGCAACGAATACTGCGGCATCGGCCATCACACCATGCTCGGCCGTATTTACGTGAAATAAGGGGAGCGTAAAGATGGCAACCACGTACCGTACCTGCCCGCGCACCGGGCTGCAATTCGACACCGCGGCTGAAAAGCTGATGCGCTGGAACGCCGTTGCCGGCGTTCTCGCACTGCTGGTCGGCGGCATCATGGCACTCGGAGTGATTCTGACCCGCTGGCCGGCTGTCAAGCTGCTGCCGGCCGACCAGTTCTATCTGGTGCTCACCGCCCACGGCGTCGACATGCTGCTGGTCTGGATCATCTTCTTCGAGATGGCCGTGCTCTATTTCGCCTCATCGACGCTGCTGCGCTGCCGACTGGCAACGCCGAAGATCGCCTGGGCCGGATTCTGGCTCATGGTCGTCGGCGCCGTCATGGGCAACTACGCCGTGCTGGCGGGCGAATCGAGCGTGATGTTCACCTCCTACGTGCCGATGCAGGCCTCGCCGCTGTTCTACCTGGGGCTGATCCTGTTTGCCGTGGGGGCGCTGATCGGCTGCTTCGTGTTCCTCGGCACCCTGGTTGTCGCGAGGAAGGAGAGGAGCTATGAAGGTTCCATCCCGATGGTGACCTTCGGCGCCCTGACCGCCTGCATCATCGCCATCTTCACCATCGCCAGCGGTGCGGCGATCCTGATCCCGACGCTCGCCTGGTCCGCCGGCTTGATCAAGGAGATCGATCCCCAACTGTATCGGCTGCTCTGGTGGGGCATGGGTCACTCCTCGCAGCAGATCAACGTGTCCGCCCACGTATCCATCTGGTACCTGATCGCCGCCGTGGTGTTTGGCGCCGAGCCGCTGTCGGAAAAGGTGTCGCGTTTCGCCTTCTTCCTGTCCATCCTGTTCCTGCAGCTCGCCAGCGCACGCCACGGTCGTTTGCGGCACCACGCTGGCGTTCATGGCGATTACCTACCTGCTGGTACCGACGCTGTTCAAGCGGGAGATGATTTTCCCGAAGCTTTGCCAGATCCAGCCCTACCTGTTTGGCATCAGCATGGCGGTGCTGTCCCTGGTGATGATGGGTGCCGGTACGCTGGGCGTGTCCCGTCGCCACTGGGACATGGCCTTCTCCGGCGCGCCTTTCCAGTATGAATGGCCGGGTGCTGCCTACCTGATGATGGGTCTCACCGGCATCTTTGGCGTGATCGCGATTGTTGGCGGCGCACTGTGGATCCTGCTGGTGGTCGGCTCCCTGCTGTTCGGCAAGAAGCTCGACGGGGGCACGCTCAGCGACAAGCCCGTGCCGCATGCGCCGCTGGACAGCGTGGCAGCCCGGGCATCCCATACCGGCAGCGCCGAGCATGTCCAGGTGCCGGGCACGGTGGTGCTGGCGATGTTGCTGCTGGTCTCCTTCGTCCTCTACTACTTCGTGAACTGGAAGTACCTGTCCGAAGTCTGGCCACTGAGCTGATCCAGGCTTGATGACTCCCCGCGCCGCAAGGCGCGGGGAATCTGCCTCAATCGGGCTTGACAGACAGGCCCGATTGAAGCAGGTTTCGACAGCGCCGCGGCGCGGTGCAGTTTGAGAGAAGGCTCATGCCTGCGAGGCGGGCGTTAAGCCGAAACCAAAAACTACAAGGACGTCACGCGACCAATGCCAATGGAATCGACGCTGCCACCTAACCGTTCTTCGGGTCTGCCCATCCGCGCCATTCTTGGGGTATTCAAGCTGCGTATCGGCGCGGTGATCACCTTTACCGCCCTCGCAGGTCTGGCGGTAAGCTCTGGCCCAAGCCTGAGCCCTGCGCAGTTCTTGGTGCTGACACTGGCCGTGCTGGTTTCGTCGGCCAGCGCCGGCGCATTCAACCAGTACTATGAACACGATATCGACCCGCTCATGTCGCGCACCCGCAAACGGGTCTTCGCGACCGGCGAAGTCCGGCATGGCCCGGTCTGGCTCGTCGTCATCGGTGCGCTGATGGTGCTTTCCGTCGGGGCAGCCTGGCTCGCCCTCAACGCCTGGTCGGCCTTGTTCGTATTCCTGGGTGCCTTCTTCTACGCCGTCGTCTATACGGTATGGCTGAAGCGCCGTACCTGGCTCAACATCGTCTTCGGCGGCCTAGCCGGGAGTTGGGCGGTTCTCGCGGGCGCCACTGCGGCCGACCCGCATATGGGTGCCGTGCCGCTGGCTCTCGCCTTCGTCCTGTTCCTCTGGACGCCTCCCCACTTCTGGAGCCTGGCCATCGCCTTCCACGACGACTACGCTGCAGCCGGTGTGCCCATGCTGCCTGTGGTGGTTGGCGACAAACGGGCCGCACAGACCATTCTTGGTAGTACCTTGTTGCTTGTGGTGGCATCCTTCCTGCCTGCGATGGTCGGACTCGGCGCCATTTATGTGGTTTGTGCGACGGTGGGAGGCGCCCTGTTCATCCACAAGGCCTGGCTTCTGGCCCGCGACCCGAATCGCAGGACGGCCATGAGCTGCTTCCATGCCTCGCTGGCGCAGTTGATGCTCGTGCTCACAGCCGCGATCATTGATGCCCGTTTGGTTTCGGCATGACGCCCGCTGACGCGGGTATTGGCCTTCTCTGAAACTCTGTTTTCCGAACAGGCGCGACCCGGTGCTTCCTTCCTTCCTGCGCGTCGCTGTCGTGGCGGCGGCTGTGGTCTTCACCCCTTCTACCCTTGCCGAAACTCCCTCGGCGCCCAAGGTTACCGCGCGCCCCCTCGGTTCCGTGGCCAATGCCAGCCTGACCGTCCTCGATGAAAAGGCGGCGGTTCAGCTTTCCCAGAGCGTGATCGGCCAGCCTGTTGGCGACCATGTCCTGCTGGACCGCCAGCAACGCCCGACGCAGCTTTCCCGCTACCGGGGCAAGCCCCTGTTGGTCAGTTTCATGTACACCGGCTGCTTCCAGGTGTGCCCGACCACCACGCGCAATCTGCAAAAGGCCGTCGAGGGAACGGTCGCCATGCTCGGGGCCGACCGCTTCAACATCATCAGCATCGGCTTCAACCAGCCCTTCGACGCGCCCGAGGCGATGAAGTCGTTCGCCAGGCAATACGGCATCTACCTGCCCAACTGGGAGTTCCTCAGTCCCGCGGCGGCCATCGTCGACGAACTGACGCGTAATTTCGGCTTCAGCTACGTTGCCACGCCGGCCGGCTTCGACCACATCAACCAGGTCACCATCGTCGATGCGGACGGAAAGATCGTCCGCCAGGTCTATGGCGAGAGCTTCACCGCCGAGGCGCTGGCGGAACCCCTCAAGGCCATGATTACCGGCTCATCCATTCCCCCCGACGTCAATATGTTGGCGGAAGTGCTCGACCGGATTCGCATCCTGTGCTCCATCTACGATCCCGTCAGCGGCAAGTACCGCACCAATTACGCCGTCTACTTCGAGATCGCCGGCCTGCTGACTTTCATCCTCTGGCTGGCCTGGTATTACTGGCAGGACCGCCGCGGCCGTAAGCTTCGATCCGGTTGATGCGAGTCAATTTGACGCACACTCCTTCGCTATATCATTGATCCCTAATGGTTGGCGCAACGCCGATCATTTTGCGGATCCTCCCCACGTGAGCCTTCATGACACCCTGCGCGGCGGTGCGCAAAGTATTTTCAGACGTATCGAGGAAGCCTTCGATGCACCCTTCGGCGGCACCGACAATCCCATGCGCCACCTGGGCGCGTTGGGTTTCTATTTCCTCTGGATCGTCACCGTCAGCGGCCTTTATCTCTACACGGTGCTCGACACCAGCATCGAGGGTGTCCACACCTCCATCGGCTGGCTAACGGAGGACCAGTGGTACCTTGGCGGTATCCTGCGCAGCCTGCATCGCTACGCCTCGGACGCCTTCATCCTGATGACGATGCTGCATCTGATCCGGGAATGGGCCTACGGCCGCTACCATGGCTTCCGACTGTATTCCTGGGTCACCGGCGTCCCGCTGCTCTGGCTGATGTTTTTCTCCGGCATCGGCGGCTACTGGATCGTCTGGGACCGCCTGGCCCAGTTCTCCGCCATCGCCTCCACGGAACTGCTCGACTGGCTGCCGATCTTCAACGATCCCTCAGCACGCAACTTCCTGACGCCGGAAGCGATCAACGACCGCTTCTTCACGATGCTCGTGTTCATCCACCTCGGCGTTCCGCTGATGCTGATCCTCGGCCTCTGGGCGCACGTCCACCGCATCAGCCGGGTGGATCACTTCCCCGCCCGGCGGCTGGCGCTCGGCACCCTGGCGGCCCTGTTGCTGCTGGCGCTGGTGCAACCTGCGATCAGCGACGCCCCGGCCGACCTGTCGGTGGTGGCGACCGGACTGCGACTGGACTGGTTCATCCTGTTCCTCCACCCCCTGACCGACGCCACCTCGCCCGCCTTCGTGTGGGCGCTGCTGTCCGGCGTCACGCTGCTGCTGTTCATCCTGCCGCTGCTGCCGCATCCCAAGGCAGAACCCGTCGCCGTGGTGAATGCCGCCAACTGCAACGGTTGCGCCCGCTGTCTCGCCGACTGCCCCTACGCCGCCGTCACGATGGAGGCCCACCCGTACAAGCCTGGCCACAAGATCGCCATCGTCGATGCCGACCTGTGCGCCGGTTGTGGCATCTGCGCGGGTTCATGTCCTTCCTCGACACCCTTCCGCAGCCAGGAGACGCTGGTTACCGGCATCGACATGCCGCAGCAGCCCGTGAACGTCTTGCGCCGGGAGCTTGAAAAGAAAATTGCCGGACTTGAAGGCACTACCCGCATCGTCGTCTTCGGCTGCGACCGCGGTGCTGCCGTGCATGCGCTGGCGGCGCCCGACACGGCCGTGATGAGCCTCATGTGCACGGGCATGCTGCCGCCCGCTTTTGTCGAATACGCCCTGCGCGGCGGCGCCGACGGCGTGCTGGTCACCGGCTGCCGCACGGGCGGCTGCGAATTCCGCCTCGGCGATCAATGGACGGCCGAACGCCTGACCCGCCGGCGCGAACCTCACCTGCGCGCCAACGTGCCGGCGCAGCGCCTGCATTTCGTTGCCGCCTCGGTCAGTGACGGCGAGGCGCTCGCCACGGCGTTGGAGGAATTCAGAACCCGAATCGAAACCCAGGCCGCTGACAGCGACAGGCCGCCCCCCTTCCGCCGGAGAACCCTCCATCATGATTAAGCCCTCCGCCATCATTGGCCAGGTGATCCTGTACGGCGCCTTTGCCGTATTCATCGGCTACTTCGCCACCTCGCCGAAGTACCACCAGATTCCGGAGGATGTCGCGCTGATCAAGCTGTCGATCAGCCACCTCGGCGATCGCGAATGCCGCAAGCGCACGCCGGAAGAACTGGAGAAGCTGCCCCGCAACATGCGCGCGCCGCTGGACTGCCCGCGCGAACGCTCCGACATCACGCTGCAGGTGGATCTCGACGGCCAGACGGTCTTCGACACGGTCATGCACCCCACCGGCATTGCCAAGGATGGCGTGGCGACCGTCTACAAGCGCTTCGAGGTCAAGGCTGGCGAACACATGCTGTCGGTCAGGATGAACGACAACCTCGCCAAGCCGGGCTTCAAGTTCGTCAAGGAGGACAAAGTCAATCTCAAGCCGGCCCAGGTGCTGGTGATCGACTTCAACCCTGACAAGGGCGGGCTCTTCTTCCAGTGAATCCGTCGAACCGTCCCATCCCCGTCTCCAGTTCCGGCATGGCGCTCCCCAACGCTGGCCTCCGCCGACTCTGAAACTTCGTTTTCCGCACGGATCGCAACAATGATCAGACTTCTTCAAAAAATCGTGCGCTGGTTCTTCATGCACGCCGAGAACACGTTCAACCGCGCTTTCGGCGACAAGATGAACCCCTTCTACCACCTGGGCACCATCAGCTTCTGGCAGTTCTGGCTGCTGGCCGGCACCGGCCTCTACCTCTACATCTTTGCCGACACCGGGGTCAACGACGCCTACGAATCGGTGGAAAGCATCACCCATGGCCAGTGGTGGGCCGGTGGCATCCTGCGCAGCATCCACCGCTATGCCACCGACGGCATGATCCTCACCATGCTTTTGCACATGCTGCGGCACTTCGCCTACGACCGCTACCGCGGCTTCCGCTGGTTTTCGTGGATCACCGGCGTCGTGCTGATCTGGCTGGTCTATATCGCCGGAATCAACGGTTTCATGCTGGTGTGGGACAAGCTGGCCCAGTTCGTGGTCATCGCCACCGCCGAGTGGTTCGACGCACTGCCGATGTTCAGCGGTACCCTGATCCGCAACTTCATCTACCAGGAAAGCGTCGGCAGCCGGCTGTTCACCCTGCTGGCATTCGTGCACCTCGGTGCGCCGCTGATCGTGGTGTTCGTCATGTGGATCCATGTCCAGCGGGTGCCGCGGGCGAATATCAATCCACCGCGCCCGATCGCCATCGCCGTCACCCTGATGTTCCTGGCGCTGGCCCTGGCCAAGCCCATCCTCAGTCAGGGTGGCGAAGCCGACATGTCGGTGGTGCCTACCAACATCGAGTTCGACTGGTTCGAGCTGCCGGTGCTGGCGCTGGTCTATGTTTATGATCCATTGCATCTCTGGCTCGGCGTGATCGGCCTCAGCGTCCTGCTGTCCCTCGTCCCCTGGCTGCCGCCCCTGCGCCGCGGCACCGCCAAGGCGGAATCGACCATCACTTACCATCCAGGCCACAAGGCCGTCTCCGCCCGCTTCGGCGAAACACTGCTCGACGCCGGCCTGCGCCAGGAAGTCGACCTGCCCTACGAATGCCGCAACGGCGGCTGCGGCGTGTGCAAGTGCGCGGTGCTGAACGGCAAGGTGGACCCCGGCGTCTACCAGCCCAGCGCCCTCTCGCCGGACGAGCTTGCCCAGGGCAAGGTGCTGATGTGCTGCGCCACCGTGGTGGAGGATGCGGCCATCGAATTCGAAGCCGGCGCCGCGACCGCCGGGATCCGGCAATACACCGCCCACGTGGTGAAGATGAAACGACTCGCCCCTGACGTGATGCGCGTCCTTCTCAGGCTGCCGGAAGGCCAGCGCATCGACTTCGTCGCCGGCCAGTACATCAACATCCTCCTCGACGACGGCGAGCGGCGTGCCTTCTCCTTCGCCAACCCGCCCCATGAAGCCGATCACATCGAATTGCAGATCCGCCTCATGCCCGGCGGGCGCTTCACCACCCACGTCTTCGAGCACATGAAGAAAGGCGACGAAGTCCGTTTCGAGGGCCCGCTGGGGGACTTCTCGCTGCGCGAATCGAAGCGGCCCATCATCTTCGTTGCCGGCGCCACGGGCTTCGCCCCGGTCAAGAGCATGATCGAGGACGCCTTCCATCGCCACCTCAAGCGCCCGATGCTCCTCTACTGGGGGGTGCGCAAGCTCACGGATCTCTACATGCCGGAAGTGCCGGAGCGCTGGGCGCGCGAGCACGCCAACTTCAAGTTCATACCGGTACTCTCGGAACCCGAACCCGAGGATGCGTGGGCCGGCCGCACCGGACTTGTGCACGAGGCCATCCTGCAGGACTTCCCCTCGCTCGCCGGCCAGGAGATCTACGCCTGCGGTTCGGTGCGCATGGTCGAGGCCGTGTTCCCGCACTTCAAGGCCCAAGGTGCCGAAGACGGCATGTGCTTCTCGGATGCCTTCGTGCTGTCGGCGCGCTCGGCGGCGCTGCAGCCGAAGGAGTGAGCTACAGCTGGTCGAGCAGATCGACCAGCGCGTCCTCGCGCACGCGTCCGAGCACGGCGGCGCGCACCTGCCCCGCGCGGTCGAGGACGACGGTGAAGGGTACGGCCAGCGGGGCGTTGCCGAAGTCGCGCGTCGGCTTGATCGCGTCCTGCCCGCCGATCAGCAGGGGGTAGGAAACGGAGGTCTGGCGCGCGAACTCGCGCACCTCATCCGCGCCGTCGGCGGCGATGCCGACGAACTGCACACCGCGCGGCGCGTAGCGCTGGTGCAGCCTTGAGAACATCGGCATTTCCTCGCGGCAGGGCAGGCACCACGTCGCCCAGTAGTTCACCACGAGCGTCTTGTCGCGCCATTGTTGCAGCGCCTGCGGGCGCCCGGCGATATCGGGCAACGCGGTGGCGTAGAGCACGGCCACGGCCGGCGCGGACACCACGGGCGGCGGCGGTAGCGGTTGCAGCCGTTGGCTGTTGTCCAGGAGCAGCCAGCTACCCCAGCCGACGGCCGCGGCCGTCAGGCCCACGGCCAGCCACAGAAATCTCACGCCGTCTTGCGCGGCCACATCAGTTTTAGGCAGACCAGCACGAACATGATGCCGCCGATCACGGCGATCAGCCCGCCCAGGCCCATCATGCCCATGCCGATTTTCTGCGGCAGCGTCGTCAGCATCTGGTCGGCGCCCGCCACCTTGCGTTGCACGCCGTAGCCGCCCGACCAGGCCAGCCCGAGGACATGGATCAACTGCCCGACGCCATAGACATAGGGTTGCCAGCGCGCCATGCGCCCCTGCGCTTCCCCGAACCCCAGCCGCGGCAACAGCACGTAGGCCAGCCCCATGAAGGCCAGCGTCACGCCGACCGTCGAGCCGTGGTAGTGCGCGGGGATGACGACATTGACGCCGCGGATCATGTAACCCAGCACGCCGCCGACGGCGAACAGGGCGAAGGAGGCGATGAAGGCCGACTTGGCCGGATGGGCGGCCACGCCGCGCACCCCCCACAGGCCCAGGAAACCGACGAAGATCAGCGGCCCCATGTAGGGATGCCCCCATTCCATGAGCTTGGCGAACAACTCCATGTGAGGCAGGGAACCTGCGGGCACTAGAAGATAGATGGCTGGCACCACCAGCAGTGGCAGGGCGGCGACCCAGAACAGCGCCGACAACACGCGTCCCGATGCACCCGATGGCCGGCCCAGATGGGCGGCGATCCACAACCAGGCGACCACCATCAGCAGGGCGTGCTGGAACTGCAGGGTATGGCCGCCGCCCCAGAACAGCACCTCGTAGTAGATCTTGTCCTCGATCTTGGGCACCGCCCACCAGGACAAGAAGAACGCGGCCAGCGCGAGGAAGCCCGCCACCGCGCCCAGGAAGGCGCCGACCTGCAGCGGGGCGGCAGCGCGTGGCCGGATCGTGACGAGTGTGCGCAGCACGGCCAGGCTGAAACCGGCACCGCAGATCCACAGCGAGGCGAAGAACACGGGCTGTTGCAGGACCGGAATGTAGTTATTGAGCAGCGGATCGGCGCCCGGGAAGAAGGGGGAGACCGTCATGACCACGGTGCCGGCCGTTGCCAGCACGAAGCCGGCCCAGCCCAGCCACGCCAGCCCGGCGCCACCGGCAGCACTCCAGATTACGGCGGCGAAGGCCATGAACCAGACGGCTACCGAAAGATCCACGTGCACCACCAGCGCCGCGCGGAAGAACTCCTTCAATGGAAGGACATCCTGGATGCCCGGCGTACGGGAAAGTACCAGCAGGATGGCGAGCAGGCCCGATCCGATCAGGGCTACGAGCCCCAGCCACAGCCAGGCGCGGGCGAGTCTCTGCGGGGTTCCCGAGGCGATTTCGATCATTGCGATTCCCGGTGCCGAGGCGGCAAGAGGGCGCAAGTATAAGGGCAAGGTGCATGCTAGACTAGCCGCGCCATCGGGGTACCGGTTGCGGCATCAAGCCCGCCAGCGCGGGCATGGCTGTTCCCTGAAACTCCGTTTTCGAGGCGCATTGGCTGCGGGATATCCGGCTGTTTCCACTCCTTCGACCCACTCCATCCATGAGGACACTTCTCTTCTTCGCCCTTGCCCTCGGCACCCTGCTCGCAGGTTGTGGCGAGCCGCCCCGTTTTCATTCCACCGACATTTCGGGCGTCGACAAGGGCAAGGATTTCGCCCTTGTCGATCACCACGGCCAGCCGCGGCGCCTGTCCGACTTCCGGGGCAAGGCGGTCGTGTTGTTCTTCGGCTACACTCAATGCCCGGACATCTGCCCGACGACGCTGACCGCCATGCGCGACACCGTGGCTCTCCTCGGCGAGGACGCCCGCCGCGTACAGGTGCTGTTTGTCACCTTGGACCCGGCGCGCGACACACAACAGTTGTTGGCGGAATATGTACCCTTGTTCCATCCCGGTTTCCTCGGCCTCCGGGGCGACGAAGCGACCATTGCCGCCGTCGCCGGGGACTTCAAGGTGTTCTATGCAAGACAGCCGGGAAGCACTCCGGGCACCTATAGTATCGATCACTCCGCCAGCAGCTACGCCTTCGACCCCCAGGGCCGGTTGCGGCTGGTGATCCGCCACGGTGAAACGTCCGAGCACATCGCCGCCGATCTCCGGCTGCTGCTGGCCGGCAAATGAGCTTTTCCTGCTCCCGCATGACGCCCCCAATCGCGGGCATTGGCCTTCTTCAAAACCCCGTTTTCCGGAAACGACACCCATGAACCGACTCGCACTCATGCTCCTCGCCTGCCTTGCCCTGCCCATGGAGGCAGCCCGGGCCGAAGCCATCAACCTCGAAATCGCCACGCCGCCGGTCGTGATCGTCCGGCATTCGATGGCGCAGAGACAGTCGCGGCTGGTGCGATTCCAGAAGGTCGGCGTCATCGGGCTGGGGAGCGACGGCATGCTGCGGATACACGACAGCGGCCGACTCACGCTGACCCAGCGCCAGATTGCCGAGAAGCTGATCGACCACGAAAACAACGACCGCAAGTCGCTGATCTTTGCCATCGCCGATGCCCACGAAGGCAAGCAGGCGCGGCAGGACGAGGTCCGCGACGGACTGGTGAAGCGCTGGCAGAGCGAGTTCAAGTCCGGCTGGTGGATTCAGGACGCCCAGGGCAACTGGACGCAAAAACCCTGAAAACCTGATCCCCCGTGACCGGGGCGGTAGCGCTTCGGCCATTTCCCCGGTATTGCCGCGACCTGTCATGGCCCAGCCCGACCTTTCCCGCCTGCACATCGACCGGAGTGCTGCCGGCGCGCCCCCGCCCCGTCGCCGCGGGCGTTGGTGGCTGGTCGCCGGCCTGCTGCTGGTGCTGCTTGCCGGCGTGGCCGCCTGGCGCTACACCGGCAGCGTCGCGGTGGAGTTGGCTACCGTCGGCACTGCTTTTCCCTACCAGGCGGTCACCGAACTCAACGCCGCCGGCTACGTGGTGGCCCAGCGCAAGGCTTCCGTGGCCTCCAAGGCCACGGGCCGGCTGGAATGGCTGGGGGTAACGGAGGGCAGCATGGTGAAGGAGGGCGAGGTCATCGCCCGGCTGGAAAGCCGCGACGTGCGCGCCCAGGCCGACCAGGCCCAGGCCGGCGTCGGCGTGGCCCGGGCCAACGTCGGCCAGACCGAGGCCGAGCTTGAAGACGCCCAGCATGCCTACCAGCGGGCGAAGGAACTGCGCGCCCGCCACTTCGTTTCCGAGTCCGCCCTCGATGCCGCCGAGGCCCGTTACCGCAAGGCCGGCGCGGCGCTCGAAAGCGCCCGCGCCCAGATCGCCGCCGCCGAGGCCGCCGCCCGTGCCGCCGAGGTGGCGGTGGAGCAGACCCTCATCCGCGCACCCTTCGACGGCGTGGTGCTGACCAAGAGCGCCAATGTGGGCGACGTGGTCACGCCCTTCTCCTCGGCGCTCGAAGCCAAGGGCGCTGTGGCCACCATGGCCGACCTGGACACGCTGGAGGTGGAGGCGGATGTCTCCGAATCCAGCCTCGGCAAGGTCAAGGTGGGCCAGCCCTGCGAAATCCAGCTCGACGCCCTGCCGGAACTGCGCTTTCGCGGCGAGGTGAGCCGCCTGGTGCCCACCGTGGATCGCGCCAAGGCCACCGTGCTTACCAAGGTGAAATTCATCGACCACGATCCGCGCGTCCTGCCGGAGATGAGCGCCAAGGTGGCCTTCCTGTCCAGGGAGGTGCCGGCGGACCAGCGCCGTGCGCTCAGCGTCGTCAGCCCTGAGGCCATCGCCACGCGCGACGGCCGCAGCTACCTCTACGTGGTGGTGGAGGGCAAGGCCAGCGCCGTGGCCGTGCAGACCGGCCAGAAGCTGGGCGACGCCGTCGTGGTCAGCGGTGTTTCGGCCGGCGACAGGGTGGTGCTGCGCCCGCCCGACAAACTGCATGACGGCATGGCGGTGAAGCTGCTGCAGAAAGCGCCGTGAGGGCGCGGTGATCCTCGTCAGCGTCCGCGACGTCCACAAGTCCTACCGCCGCGGTGCCCAGACCGTGCCGGTGCTGGCGGGCATCAGCTTCGACATTGCCGAGGGTGAATTCCTCGGCCTCATGGGCCCCTCCGGCTCCGGCAAGACCACCCTGCTCAACCTCATCGCCGGCATCGACCAGCCCGACCGCGGGCGCGTGACCGTCGCCGGCACCGACATTGGCCAGCTCTCCGAAGGCCGGCTCGCCGACTGGCGGGCGCGCACCATCGGCTTCATCTTCCAGTTCTACAACCTGATGCCGGTGCTCACGGCGCTGGAAAACGTCGAACTGCCGCTGCTGCTCACGGGCCTGTCCGCCCGGGAGCGGCGCGAGCGCGCCGGCCTGCTGCTGGAAATGGTGGGCCTGGCCGACCGCGTCACCCACTATCCTTCCGAGCTTTCCGGCGGCCAGCAGCAGCGCGTGGCCATCGCCCGCGCCCTGGTGGCCGACCCCACCCTCATCGTCGCCGACGAACCCACCGGCGACCTCGACCGCGACTCCGCCACCGAGATCCTCTGCCTGATGCAGCGGCTCAACGGTGAACTCGGCAAGACTATCGTCATGGTCACCCACGACGCCCGCGCCGCCGCCCACGCCCGCGCCATCATGCATCTGGAGAAGGGGGAACTGAGCCGGCGGGAGGAGGTGGGGACGGATGATGCTGGAACAGGTACAGTTGGGCCGAAGCACGAACCCGCCGCATAATTCGATTGCGAGGGACAAAATGGCGAGTGTGATCGACGGGCAACGCGACGAGCTGATCGGACTCTGCCGACGCTACGGCGTCCGGCGGCTGGAGCTTTTCGGGTCGGCTACCGGCGATGCCTTCGATCCGCAGCGCAGCGACATCGATTTCGTTGTGGACTTCGACCCCGCCGGCCATCAGGATCTCTTCCATCGCTATTTCGGACTGAACGCGGAGCTTGAGAGGCTGCTCGGCCGCAAAGTGGATCTGGTCATGGTCGGTGCCATGAGAAACCCGTACTTCATCGAGTCGGTCAATCGCACTCGCCAACTCGTCTATGCAGCACCGCTCGCCCAAACTGCTTGAAGACGTCCGCGATGCGGCTGCCTTCATCCACGACGTGACATCAGGCCGTACGCTGGACGAATACGAAGGCGACCGCCTGCTGCGCCAGGCTGTCGAGCGCAATTTCGAGATCATCGGGGAAGCCGTCAAGCGCCTCGCGCAGCATGACCCGCAGACCGCAAGCAAGATCGGTGACCATACGCAGATCATCGCCTTCCGCAATGTGCTGATCCACGGCTATGACCTCGTGGATCACGCGCTGGTCTGGAGCGTGATCGAAAATCAGATTCCCTCGCTGCTGCATGACGTAGAAGCGTTGCTCAACGCATAGTCGTGATTAGTCCGTGATATCCATAACGGATTCCAGTTTCCCAAGCCGGGCGCGGGCCGTTATGCTTTCCCGCCAGGAGCCGCCACCGGCGGTGGCCTTTCCCGCTCCCATGAACCCCGAACAACAGGCCCGTGCGCAGATCGATCGGCTGCTCGCCAGCGCGGGCTGGCATGTGTGCGACGTGGCCGGTGCCAACCTCCATGCCGCGCGGGGCGTGGCGATCCGCGAGTTCCCGATCGACCCTGTCGCGGCTTCGCCGACTACCTGCTGTATGTGGACGGGCAGCGACAACCTGCCTCCGCCGGAAGTGATCGCGCAGGAGATCGTGGACGATCTGGAGGCGGCGCTGGAGCAGTTCAGGTTGATTGCTGCTGATCTGAACGGCAGCGATGCCGGGACAGGATGAGCAGGAACACACGGTCGCCGCTCAAGGACAAGGATGAACTTCCCAAAAGGCCACATGGCCGCGCTGCTGATCTGGCTGGCCCTGTCGGCGGCGGCGTACACCTATTTCGATGCGCGGCAGAAACCGACGGTGGCGACGGCCAGGGAACGGGGACGGGGAGAGGTGGTGATTCCCCGCTCCCGGGATGGTCACTATTACGTCCAGGGGGCGATCAACGCACAGCCGGTGACCTTCCTGGTGGATACGGGGGCCAGTTCGGTATCGGTGGGCGTGGCCACGGCCCGGGCTGCGGGCTTGCCCCAGGGTGCCGTCGCCCACTTCCAGACGGCCGGCGGCGACGTGCCGGGCGAGATGGTGACGGGGGCTACGGTGGAGGCGGGCGGCATTGAGGTGCGCGGACTGAGCGTGGGCGTGATTCCGGCGCTGGACGGGGAGGTGCCGGCGCTGCTGGGCCAGAACTTCCTGCGCCGGGTCGAGGTGGTCCAGTCCGGAGACCGGATGGTGCTGCGGGTTCGGCCGTCGGGCGGCTCTTGAGCAGGGGCAGGTGGAGTGCGTGCCGGCATCGGATGTCAGTGCCCGCCCGCGTGTCAGGGATTGCGGCACTCCCGCGCCGCAGCCTCGCCCGCCCGCCAGCATGGCGTGAGCGCGCCCGGCACAGGATGGGGCGTGCCCTCGGCGTCGGCGCGGGCGGCGCGGGTTTCCCAGGCCAGCACGCCGCCGCGGTCCATCGTCAGGCGCAACAGCCAGCCGGTGCGTAGCGCTTCCTTCTTGAAGCCGTCGAAGACGAAGTTGCCGAGGCTGTAGATGATCGGCCGTCCCTTGTAGATTTCCGCACCCTGGGTGATGTGCGGGTGGGCGCCGACCACGGCGTCGGCGCCGGCGTCGATCAGCACGCGCGCCAGTTGCCGCTGGCGTTCGGAGGGACGCGGCTCGCGCTCCCAGCCCCAGTGCATGAACGGAATGACCAGGTCAGCGCCGGCGGCCCGGGCGGCGCGGATGTCGGCCACCACCTGGCTGTCCTCGCTCCAGGCGATGCCGGGCCAGTCCGGGCCGGCCTCGAAGGCGCGCGGCTTGAATTCGTTGTAGCCGAGCAGGGCGATGCGCAGGCCCTTCTTCTCCACCCACAGGGGGGCGTGGGCCGCCGCCAGGTCGCGCCCGCCGCCGAAGTGGCGGATGCCGGCTTCGTCCAGCAGGCCGAGCGTTTGCAGAAAGGCCTGTTTGCCGTAGTCGCCGGAGTGGTTGTTGGCCACCGAGACGGCGTCGAACCGCTCCCTGAGCACCGACAGCACGCGGGGATGGGCACGAAACAGGTAGATCTTGCTATCCAGGGGCAGGCCGATGGTGGCGATGGGGCACTCCAGGTTGCCCACGGTGAAGTCGGCATCGATGAGGTAGGCGGCGAAGTGCCGGAGCGGATCGCGCCCCGAGGCGATCACGCGGCCGGGCCCTTCGTCGAGCATGATGTCGCCGGCGAAGACGATGCTGACCGGTTCGGCGCAGGCCGCACCTGCCGCCCACAGGGAAAGCGCCAGCGCACGCACTGCCGATCGCCAGCGCTTCATCGTGCCGGCTCCGCCACGTGCTCGCACCAGTACTCCAGCTCGCTGTCGCGCACCGGCTCGTAGACCCTCTGCAGGCCGGTAAAGCCGTGGCGCCCGCCCGCCGCCCGGGGCGGTGGCCAGGCAAAGCTGACCTGGTGGATGAGGGACGGGCCTTCGTCCCGCGCCACATACGTGTAGATCTTGACCGACGCCAGATCGGCCGGGGAATTCTGCAACACCGGCCGGAACAGGAAGTAGGAGCCGACGGGAATGCCGGCGACGCCGTAGGGCGACGCGACGGGTTCCACGGCGATGGCGTGCGTCTCGCCGCCGTAGGTGGTGTGGCAGAGCAGTCTTTCAGCCTGGGCGGCGTGCGCGACGCTCACCAGCAAGGCGGCCGCGAGCATGCCCGGCGCCGCGGTGCGCGGCTCGATCAGCTTGTCCATGAATTCCGTGAGCGTGGCAATCATCGGTTTTGCCCGGCTTTCTCCGAAGGGCGCAACGGACCGGGTCCATCCGGTGCGCGCGTTTTCATGAACACTATCATCCCGCGGCCGATTCCGTTCGACCATGGCCGGAGATCGTTCGCGATCGCGCTGGCCCAACCCCACCCCCCTCTCGGGAGGTCCCCTCGTGCCCCGCCTCCCGCTCGGTTAGAATGCCGTGCCACGGGGAGTGCCCGAAAATGTTGCAACCATGAAAACGACGTTCCTGGAGTTTGAACAGCCCATCGCCGAACTCGAGGCGAGAATCGAGGAGTTGCGCTTCGTTCAGGACGACTCGGCGGTGGATATCTCCGAAGAGATCGAGCGGCTGGAAAAGAAGAGCCAGTCGCTGACCAAGGACATCTACGCCAAGCTGACGCCGTGGCAGATCGCCCAGGTGGCGCGGCATCCGCAGCGTCCGTATACCCTCGACTACGTCTCCCACATCTTCTCCGAGTTCGAAGAACTTCACGGCGACCGTGCCTATGCCGACGACCAGGCCATTGTCGGCGGCATGGCGCGCTTCAACGGCCAGTCGGTGATGGTCATCGGCCACCAGAAGGGCCGGGACACCAAGGAAAAGATCCTGCGCAACTTCGGCATGCCGCGCCCCGAGGGTTACCGCAAGGCGCTGCGGCTGATGCGCCTGGCGGAGAAGTATGGCCTGCCGGTGCTGACGTTCATCGACACGCCCGGCGCCTATCCCGGCATCGGCGCGGAGGAGCGGGGGCAGTCGGAGGCCATCGGACGCAATCTGATGGTGCTGACGGAACTCAAGGTGCCCGTGGTATGCACGGTCATCGGCGAGGGCGGCTCCGGTGGCGCACTGGCGATTGCCGTGGGCGACGTACTGCTCATGATGCAGTACTCCACCTACTCGGTCATCTCGCCGGAAGGCTGCGCCTCCATCCTGTGGAAGAGCGCGGAAAAGGCGCCGGAAGCGGCGGAGGTGATGGGGATCACCGCGGCACGGTTGAAGTCGCTGGGCCTGGTCGACCGCATCGTGTCCGAGCCCCTGGGCGGCGCGCATCGCGAGCCCCGCGTCGCGGCGATGAGTCTCAAGCGCGTGCTGCAGGAGAGCCTGCGCCAGTTGGCGGATCTGACGCCGTCGGAACTGGTGGAGCGCCGCTTCGAGCGGCTCATGGCATATGGCCGGTACAAGGAGCAGGCCGTCGGCTGACCCCGTCGCCGCGGCGGTGCACGCGGCGCTGGCGCCGCGCCTCGCGCACGGCGACCGGCTGTGGGTGGCCTTGAGCGGCGGGCTCGACTCTGTCGCGTTGCTCCACGCGCTGACCCGAACTCCGTGGCCCTTCAAGCTCCATCTCGGAGCGCTTCACATCAATCATGGCCTGAGCCCCAACGCCGGAGACTGGGAGATCTTCTGCGCCGATCTCTGCCGTGCCTGGAACGTCCCCCTGCGGGCGGAAAGGGTGGTCGTGGGGCGCCGCTCGGGCCGTGGGCTGGAGGCGGCGGCGCGGGAGGTCCGGCACGCGGTGTTTGGCGCCGCCGAGTGCGACTGGCTGGCTCTGGCGCACAACGCCGACGACCAGGCGGAGACGGTGCTGCACCGGCTGGTTCGCGGTGCGGGCGTGCTCGGCGCGTCGGGCATGCGCGCGCAGCGGCGCTCGCAGTCCGCGTCGCAACGGGGCCCGATGCTGGTTCGTCCCCTGCTGGCGCTATCCCGGGCGCAATTGCGCCTGTACGCCGAAGAACACCACCTGCGCTGGGTGGAAGACGAATCCAACGCCGACGTGGCGTTCGCCCGCAATTTCCTGCGACGCGAGGTCCTGCCCATGCTGGAGCGCCGCTTCCCCGGCTGCCGCGCCACCCTGGGCCGCGCCGCGGAGCTGTTCGACGAGGCGCAGGGGTTGCTGGACGACCTGGCCGACATCGACCTTCAGGCCGCCGCCGGTGCGCCGGGCGAACTGCGGCTGGATGTGTTGCGCAGCCTGCCGTCGGCGCGGGTGCACAACGCCCTGCGCCGGTTTCTGCGCAACCATGGCGTGGCGCCTCCGGAACGCGCCCGGCTGGAGGAAACCGTGCGCCAGGTCCTCACGTCGGCCCCTGATCGCGACACCTCCTGGACGCTGGAGGGCGCGGTGCTGCGGCGCTACCGCGGGCGGCTCATCCTCGACCGCCTCGCCGCGCAGGCGCCGGACCGGCGCGCCGTCTGGAGCGGCGAGGCCGAACTGCCGTGGGGGCAGGGCCGGGTGCGCTTCGTCGAGGCCACGGGCGGGGGCGTGGGGCGCGTTCTGCTGGCGACAGACGGGTCGGTGACGCTGCGCAGCCGCCAGGGTGGCGAGCACCTGCGGCTGCGGGCCAACCGTCCTTGCCGGCCGCTCAAGAAGCTGCTTCAGGAAGCGGCGATCCCGCCCTGGACGCGCCGCGCCATGCCGCTGCTGTGGAGCGGCGAGCGGCTGGTGTGGGTGCCTGGGGTGGGCGTGGCGGCGCAATTCCGGTGCGCGGCTGGCGAGCCCGGCCTGGAGGTGCGCTGGGATCCCTGATCAGCCGCCGCCGGAAACCACCTGCGCCAGTTCCACCGCCGACTTCACCCCCATCTTCTCGAAGATCCGCGCCCGGTGGACCTCCACGGTGCGCACGGCGATATCCAGCTCATCGGCGATGACCTTGTTCAGCTTGCCGGCCAGGATGCGTTCCATCACGTCGCGTTCGCGCGCGCTCAGCGAGGCCAGGCGTGCCGAAGTGCCGGCACGGGCAGCGGCGTTGGCCTGGCGCCTGGCATCCAGCGCCAGGGCGTCGATGACCACGTTGACCAGTTCGTTATCGTTGAACGGCTTTTCGATGAAATCGAAGGCGCCCTTCTTCAGCGCGCTCACCGCCACCGGCACGTCGGCGTGGCCGGTGAGGAAGATCACCGGCATGGTGCAGCCGCGCGCAAGCAACTGGACGAGGCATTCCGGCCCGCTCATGCCATCCATGCGCACGTCCAGGACCACGCAGCCGCGCATGGCGGGATCGTAGTCGGCAAGGAAGTCATCCCCCGACATCCAGGCGCGGGACGGCACGCCGCAGGTCTGGAACAGCCAGGCCAGGGCGTCGCGGATGGCCTCGTCGTCGTCGACGATGTGGGCCAGGGGAGCGCGGTTCATGCTTCCTGCACCGGCAGGGTGATGTGGAAGACCGTGCCACGGCCGTCGCGGGCTTCGAACCAGAGGCGGCCGTTGTGCTGCTCGGCCACGGAGCGGCAGAGGTTCAGCCCCATCCCCATTCCCTCCGGCTTGGTGGTGAAGAAGGGCGCGAACAGCTTATCAGCGGCGTCGGGGGGGATGCCGCAGCCCCGGTCGGCCACGCTGATGCACACGGCGCCATCGGCCCGTTCCGTGGTGACGGACAGCTCGCGCTGGTTCGCGGGCGTGTCGGCCATGGCATCGAGGCCGTTCTGTACCAGGTTCATCACCGCCTGCTGCACCAGCACGCGATCGGCCAGCACCGGCGGCAGGGTGGGGGCCAGCCCCGGGCGGATGCGCACGGCGAGCTTGCGTGCCGTGGCATCCATGAGGCCCACGGCGTCCTCGACGATGGCGTTGACGTCGCAGCGATCGCGCCGGGCGTCGCTGCGGCGCACGAAATCGTAGATGCGGCGGATGATGCGTCCAGCGCGCTGGGCCTGGCGGGCGATCTTGCCCACGGCGCCCATCATCTCCTCGCGGTCGCTGTGGCCGGCCTCCAACCGGTTGAGGCAGCCGGTGGCGTAGCTGGCGATGGCCGACAGCGGCTGGTTGAGTTCGTGGGCCAGGGTGGAGGCCAGTTCCCCCATGGTCACCAGGTGCGCGGAGGCCTGCAGTTTCTCCTGCTGGTGGCGCGCAAGTTCCTCGGCGCGCTTGCGTGCCGTGATGTCCAGCACCGAGCCCATCCATCCGGTGTGCCGGCCGTGGGTGTCGATGAGGGGCGCCTCGTGGATGAGGGCATCGAAGCGTTCGCCGTTGCGGCGCATGAGTCGCACCTCGAAGCCTTCCCGCGGCGCCTGGCCGGCCAGCACGCGCTCGTGGGCGGTCTGGATGGCCTCGGCGTGCTCCGGCGGCCAGTAGGGCATGGGGGGCGTGCGGCCGACGAGTTCATCGGCGCTCCAGCCCACCATCTCGCAGAACGCCCGATTGACGTGGGTGACGCGCCCGTCCAGGTCGCGCGCCCGCAGGCCGGTGGTGAGCGAGTCTTCCATCGCCTTGCGGAACGCGTATTCCTCGCGCAGCGCCTGCTCGGCGTGGTGGCGGCGCTGCATGTGGCGGCGCAGCGCCCACAGGCTGACGAGCGTGGCCAGGGCGAGGCTGACGATGGCGGTGACCAGCAGGTCTGGGAGCAGGCGGGTCTCGGCGCGGAAGCTTACCGCCTGCAGGCTGAGTCCGTGGCCCGGGGGGTCGAAGGGCATCTGGTAGGACAGCGTGGCGTCCAGGGTCTGCAACTGGGTGGTGGCCGCCAGTACCGCGCCGTTGTTGTTGAGGACCAGCAGCTTGTAGCGCGAGCCGAACCACCACGGCACCAGTTGCGCCAGCATCCTGCGCAGCGAATAGACGCCGATCACGGTGCCCACGTGGCGCTGCTCGGCGAAAACCGGCACGAAAACCTCGAACTCGTGGTCGTTGGGGCCGGCGGCGTAGGGGGTGCCGTAGGAGGCGCGGCCGAGGGTGCGGGCCAGTTGCGTCTGTTCCTGCCGCGACAGGGATTCCTGCCGCTCGGTGTCGGCCGCTGTCGACGGTCGGGCAGGTTCGACGGAGACGGCCTGTCCGGCGGAATCGAGAAGAAGGATCTGCACCAGTCCCTGGCCATTGGTGATGATGCTGCGGGCGCGCACCCCGAAGCCGGCCGGGTCCACCTGCCCGAGGGCGCGCTCCAGCCCCAGCCGCTGCAACTGCTCGGCGTTGCGCTCGAGCTGGAAGTGCATGTTCTGTTCCGCCCACAGCACGTCGGTGATGAGGGCGGTGCGCTGCTGTTCGAGGTCGTGGCGGTGCAACAGCCACAGCAGCGACCCGACGGCGATCAGGGTCAGCAGCGGAGCCACCCGCGCCAACACCCAGTACCAGGGGGAGGGGCGTTGTCTGGCGGCGAGTGGGGAATCCATCGGACGGGTGGGACGCTGAATGCGGCGAAGGCTGCGTTTCGTATGGCGACGCGATCAATCTTAACGCCACGCCCGCTCGAAGGCGATGTGCCGGATGCGGCGTCAGCGGGCTGTTCCGGCGGGCGAATGCTTTAGGGTTGCGGTTTTCCACAATTGGCGCGCGGGGGGTTCTCCAACAGAATCGGCGTGCCGTCGAGGCATTGGCCGGAAGTAGACCGGTTTCGGCTCAAGAGGATGACCCACAGGAGGAGACCATGAAAGTTCGCACGTTCCTTGTTGCCCTGGTGGCCGCGGGCTTCGCCCAGGTGGCCCTGGCCCAGCAGCCGGTGGTGATCAAGTTCAGCCATGTCGTGGCGGCCGAAACGCCCAAGGGCAAGGCGGCCGAGTTCTTCAAGAAGAAGGCCGAGGAGCTGACCAAGGGCATGGTGAAGGTGGAGGTGTACGCCAACTCCACGCTCTACAAGGACAAGGAAGAGATGGAGGCGCTGCAGTTGGGCGCGGTGCAGATGCTGGCTCCGTCCCTGGCCAAGTTCGGCCCCATCGGCGTCAAGGAGTTCGAAGTCTTCGACCTGCCGTACATCTTTGACGGCTACGAGGGCCTGCGCAAGGTGACGCTGGGCCCCGTGGGCAAGCAACTGCTCGACAAGCTGGACGCAAAGGGCATCAAGGGCCTCTCCTATTGGGACAACGGCTTCAAGTCCCTGTCGGCCAACACCCCGATCCGGATGCCCTCGGACATCAAGGGCAAGAAACTGCGCATCCAGTC
>JACQYB010000039.1 GCA_016208415.1 Betaproteobacteria bacterium
AGAAACTGCCCCTGGCGGACGACAGCGTGGATCTGCTCACGGTCGCCTTCGGCCTGCGCAACGTCACCCGGCTGGATGCCGCCCTGGCGGAGATCGCCCGGGTGCTGCGCCCCGGCGGCCTGTTCCTGTGCCTGGAGTTCTCCCGCCCCCACTTCTGGCTGCGGCCCTTCTACGACCTCTACTCCTTCCTGGTCATCCCGCGCCTGGGTGCCTGGATCGCCCGCCAGCCGGCGGCCTACCACTACCTGGTGGAGTCCATCCGGCGCTTTCCCGACCAGCGCGAATTCGCCGACCACATCGCCCGGGCGGGGCTGGGGGAGGTGGGCTGGCGCAATCTGTCCTTCGGCATCGCCTGCCTGCACCGGGCGGTGAAACCGGCCGTGGCGCAGCAGTCATGAGGCCGCCGGACACGGCCATGCGCCCCGGCCGCCTGGCACTGTGGTGGCTGGCCATCCGGCCGCGCACCCTCACCCTGTCCGCCGTGCCGGTGGGGGTGGGCACCGCCCTGGCCCTGGCGGAGGGCGCGGCGCTGGCGTGGGCGCCGCTGCTGGTGGCCCTGGCCAGCGCCATGCTCATCCAGGCCGGCACCAACCTGCACAACGACTTCGCAGACTTCCAGCGCGGCAACGACGGTCCGGCGCGTCTCGGTCCCGCGCGCATCACCGCCGCCGGCTGGGCGACCCCGGAACAGGTGCGCCGCGCCGCCATCCTCAGCTTTGCCGCGGCCTTCGCCGGTGGTGTCTATCTCGCGGTGGCGGGCGGCTGGCCCATCGTGGTCATCGGGGTGCTGTCGCTGGCCGCCGGCTGGGCCTACTCGGGCGGCCCGCGCCCGCTGTCCCACAGCGCCTTCGGCGAGGTCTTCGTGCTGGCGTTCTTCGGCCTGGCGGCGGTGGCCGGCAGCCACTACCTCCAGAGCGGGCGGCTGTCGCGCCTGGCCCTGCTGGCGGGCATCGCCCTGGGCGCCCACGCGGCCGCGGTGCTGCTGGTCAACAACGTGCGCGACCTGGAGGCGGACTGCGCCGCCGGCCGCCGCACCCTCGCGGCGTGGCTGGGCGACCGGCCGGCGCGCCGGCTCTACGCCCTGCTCATGCTGGCGCCGTTTGCGCTGCTGCTGCCGCTGATGCTGGAACTCCACGCCCCGTCGCGGCTGTTCGTCCTGTTGCCGGCGCTGCTGCCGTGCCTGGCGCTGGCCCGGCAGTTCGCCTCCCTGCCCCGGGGGCGGCTGATGAACCGGCAACTTGCGCGCACGGCCCAGGCGCAGGTGTTGCTGGGCGTGCTGCTGGGGGTGGCGTTGCTGGTGTAGCGCGGTGTGCGGGTGGGAAGACGATCCAGTCCAATCTGCCGATTCCGATTGCGCTGGCTGCGCGAATACAGAGAGTTGAAATCTGCTCGCGCGTTGGCGAGAACCGACTTGAACGATCGCTCAAGTCCGACAGGCTGCTAGGTTCAACGAAGCCATCCGGTCCGCGTGTTGAAGGTCTTGTCGGTCGGTGGTATACATCACGGTATATACCGCTAGAAAAGGAGCCTCGCCATGCAAACCGCCAAGCTGTTCAAGAACGGCCGCAGCCAGGCCGTGCGCCTGCCCGCCGAGTTTCGCTTCGAGGGCGACGAAGTGCTGATCCGGCGCGATCCGGTCACCGGCGATGTCATCCTGAGTCCGCGCAACAAGAAGTTTGAAGAATGGCTCAAGTTGCGCGACAAGCTGATTGCCGAGGCGCCCGAGGAATTTGCAGATTTCGAGATACCGCGCGACCCCGGACCGCCGATTGAGCGGGACTGGCCTTGAGCGGCGTCTATCGCTATATGCTGGATACCAACGCCGCGTCCGAGTTGATTCGGGGGCGGGTTGGTGCGGCATTGCAAAGTCTGCTTGTGGAGCGAGATGCGTGTATCTCGGTCATTACCGAGGCGGAGCTGCGCTTTGGCGTGACGCGCCGACCGGACGCCACCCGGCTGGCAAAAGCGGTCGAAGTCTTCCTCCAGGACATTCCCAGCCTGCCCTGGACATCCGCCACGGCACAGGCCTACGCCGCGTCGCGCACCCGCATGGAAACCCGGGGCATCGGCCTGTCGGCCATGGACCTGCTCATCGCCACCCATGCCCTGGCTGAAGACTGCACCCTCATCAGCGCCGACCGCGCATTCGCCCAGGTGCCCGGCCTGACAGTACTTGACTGGTCGGCCACTGACGACAACGCCGCCAACAAATAACACAGCCCATGACCACCTCCGACATCGTCGCCAAGCTCTGTTTGAGCCGGACAGCTTCGGTTGGCTACGTCGTTCGCATGGGTGTTGATATGGCAACGAGCCAAGACTTCGCAAACTGGGCCTGTACCGCAGCAATCAATGCCGATAGGCTCAAGTTTCCATTGGTTGGTACCGCGGCGCTGTCACCAGCGCCGTTGCGCTCGCCTGTGCTGGATGCGCGCACACCCGAAGGGCTTCGGCCCGGCGCGTGGGTGCGAACGCAGCCGTGATGCTCACGGCCACCGTGACGGGGGCCAATCCGGGCGGGAGAGTGGTTTCCACGACCGGGCCAACACGATCGGCCTGGCGGCGGCACGCGGTGCGAAAGCCGCCGGGGTGGTGCCGGAGCGCCCATGCCGGCTATCATCCCCAGCTTCCCGTTACGTGATCCGCAGCCTGCGGGCCGACCGCCATGACCATTTCCGATCCGCAACGATTCGACCGCGCCATCGCCCTCATCGACGCCGCCAACGCCGGCGATCCCAACCAGGAGATCGAGGACGGCCAGCCCCAGCCCAAAGAGCTGGTCTACGGCCGGCGCATGTCGGAGATGCTGGGGCGCTTCGCCCCCGAGGCGTCCGAGGCCGTGAAGCTGGCGGTGCGCGCCCAGCACATCCGCCGCTGGGAGATTGCGCGCGACGACTACCCCCGCACGCCGCTGGGCTACAAGCAGTGGCGCACCCACCTCATGAAATTCCACGCCCAGACCGCTGGCGCCCTGCTGCGCGAGGCCGGCTACGACGACGAGCTGATCGGACGGGTGCAGTCGCTGCTGCGCAAGGAAGCGCTGAAGCTCAACCCGGAAACCCAGATGCTGGAGGACGTGGTGGATCTGGTCTTCCTGGAGCACTACCTGGAGGAGTTCGTGCGTTCCCACGCCGAATACGATGAAGCCAAGCTCGCCGACATCCTGCGCAAGACCTGGAAGAAGATGTCGTCGCGCGGCCACGAGGCGGCCCTGAGCATCATCCGCATCCACCCGGACCTGGCGCCCTTCGTCGTCAAGGCCGTGAGCGGCGAAGCCGCCTGAAGGCCGCCCGCTGGATCAGCCCGGTGCGCCGGGCGCTCCCCCCGCCACATACCCCAGTTGCGCTGAGATTTCCTGCGCGGCGCGCTTGAGCGTGCGGGCATTGTCGCCGTCCCAGTTCACGTCGAAGTCGCTCTTGAAGCCGAACAGCGCCAGCGACAGCACCAGGTGCCCGCGGTAGTCGAAGATGGGGGCGGCCAGGGCGGAGAGGTATTCCACGCCATGGCCGGTGACGCGGGCCAGGCCGTGGCGGCGGGTCTGCGCCACGATGGCGGTGACGTCCGCCAGGGTGCGCGGCGCCATGGGCCGAGGCTCGCGGGCGAACTGCTCCAGTTCCCGCGCGACCTGCGGCCGGGTCACCTCGTCCGGCAGCCAGGCCAGGAAGACGTGCCCCGAGGCCGACAGGGTGGCGGAAAACACGGCACCGGGACGGATGCCCACGGAGATGGGCCGGCGCGACTGCAGCCAGCGAATCACCGTCGGCCCGGCGCTGCCCCACACGCACAGGATGATGCCCTCGCTGGTTTCCGACCACAGCTTCTCGATCATCGGGTTGGCCACCGCCGTGGGGTCCAGGCGCGACAGGTAGGCCGTGGACAGCTCCAGGATGTAGGGACCCAGGTCGTAGCGGCCGTGGCCGGTCTGCTGCACCAGCCCCGCTTCCGCCAGACTGGCCAGATAGCGGTGGACCTTCGCGGGGTGCATGCCCGCGGCCTGCGCAACATCGGCCAGTGGCGCCGGTCCGCCCCGGGCGGCCAGCGCCTTGAGCACCTGCATGCCCACGCCGATGGAATTCACCCCGACGGTGCGTCGGTCCTTCTCGATCATTCCCAAGAGCCTCTGTTGTGATGCGGCAACCAGGCCGGGCGCCTGTTCCGGGCCTTCGGCACCAGCGAGTTACGCTTTGCGTAAAGAACGCGACAGCGCTCCGCCAGACGATTGACGCACAGTCATTGGACTCCTAAATTATTAATTGAATTCGCGACGGCGGCCGCGGCGCAACGTGAGTTTGCGATTGGCGAAAGGAATGCATGCCGTCCCCTGTGCTACCCAAGCGGAAGGACCCGGAATGAGCAAGCAGTTCGCGTCGCAGGCCGATCTCGAAGAGAAGAAGGTGAGCTTCGAGCGCCTGTCGGACAACGCCTGGGCCTACACGACGGAGGGCGACCCCAACACCGGCGTGATCATCGGCGACGACGCGGTGATGATCGTCGATGCCACCGCCACGCCGGTAATGGCCCAGGACGTCATCCGTCACGTGCGGCAGGTCACCGACAAGCCCATCCGCTACGTGACCCTCACCCACTACCACGCGGTGCGGGTGCTGGGCGCCTCGGGCTACCGTGCGGAGGGGTTGCAGCAGATCATCGCCAGCGCCGATACCCGGGAACTCATCGTGGAACGCGGCCGGCAGGACATGGATTCCGAGATCGGCCGCTTCCCGCGCCTGTTCCGCGCCGTGGAAAGCGTGCCCGGCCTGACGTGGCCGACGATCACGTTTCGCAACGAAATGACCCTGTGGATGGGCGGCCTGGAGGTGCGCATCCTGCAGCCCGGTCGCGGCCACACCCGCGGCGACACGGTGGTGTGGCTGCCGTCGCAGAAGATCCTGTTCTCCGGCGACCTGGTGGAGTTCGAGGCCGCCTGCTATACCGGCGACGCCTATCTCGCCGACTGGCCCCACACCCTCGACAGGCTCGCCGCCCTGCAGCCGGAGATGCTGGTGCCGGGCCGTGGGCCGGCGCTCATCGGGCGCGAACAGGCGCGGCGCGGCCTGGCCTACACCCGCGACTTCGTCGCCACGCTGCTGGAGAGCGCCCGGGAGGCGGTGGCCCGGGGCATGGACCTCCGGGCGGCCATGGCCCACACCCGCGGCAACATGGATCCGAAATTCGGCGGGGTGTTCATCTACGAGCACTGCCTGCCGTTCGACGTCAGCCGCGCTTTCGACGAGGCCTCCGGCATCCGCGATCCGCGCGTGTGGACGGCCCAGCGCGACCAGGAGATGTGGCACGCGCTGCAGGAGTGAGGAGGGCCCCGGCATGCTGAGTACTTACCACTATCCGAAGTTCGAGTACCGCCAGCCGCCGGAAATGCGCGACGTACGGGAGGGCCGCCACCCGGTGGTGGTGGTGGGCGCCGGCCCGGTGGGCCTGTGCGCGGCCATCGACCTGGCGCAGCAGGGCACGCCGGTGGTGGTGCTGGACGACGACGACACGGTGTCGGTGGGCTCGCGCGGCGTGTGCTACGCCCGGCGCGCGCTCGAGGTGCTGGACCGCCTGGGCTGCGGCGAGGACATGGTGCGCAAGGGCGTGACGTGGAACGTCGGGCGCACCTACTTTCGCCTGGAGGAGGTCTACAACTTCAACCTCTCCCCCGAGCCCGACCACCGCCGTCCCGGCATGATCAACCTGCAGCAGTACTACCTGGAGGAGTTCCTGGTGCGCCGCGCGCAGGCGCTGGAGAACATCGACCTGCGCTGGAAGAACGAGGTGGTGGCCGTGGCGCCGCAGGACGACGCCGTGCGGCTTGCGGTGGAGACCCCCGACGGCGCCTACACGCTGCACGCCGACTGGCTCATCGCCGCCGACGGCGTCCATTCCACCGTCCGCCACCTGCTCGGGCTGGAGATGGAGGGCCGGGTGTTCCAGGACCGCTTCCTCATCGCCGACGTGGTGATGAAGGCCGATTTTCCGGCGGAGCGCCGATTCTGGTTCGATCCGCCGTTCCACCCGCGGCAGTCCGCCCTGCTCCACCGCCAGGCCGACAACGTCTGGCGCATCGACTTCCAGCTCGGCTGGAACGTGGATCCGGAAGAGGAAAAGAAGCCCGGGCGCGTCATCCCGCGCATCAAGGCGATGTTGGGCGAGGAGCGCGAGTTCGAACTGGAGTGGGTCAGCGTCTACACTTTCCAGTGCCGGCGTATGCGCGAGTTCCGCCACGGGCGCGTGCTGTTCGTGGGCGACGCCGCCCACCAGGTCTCGCCCTTCGGCGCCCGCGGTGCCAACTCCGGCATCCAGGACACCGACAACCTGGTGTGGAAGCTGCGGCTGGTGATGGCGGGTCGGGCGCCCGAGGCGCTGCTGGACACGTACTCGGAGGAGCGCTGCTTCGCCGCCGACGAAAACCTCATGAATTCCACCCGCTCCACCGACTTCATCACCCCCAAGTCTGCTGCCAGCCGCAACTTCCGCAACGCCGTGCTGGGGCTGGCGCGCCACCATCCCTTCGCGCGGGCGCTGGTCAATTCGGGGCGGCTGTCCGTGCCCGCCATCCTCACCGCGTCACGGCTGAACACGCCCGACGGCGATGCCTTCCGCGGCGACATGGTACCCGGCGCGCCCATGGACGATGCCCCCATCGCCGATGCCGCCGGGGGCGATGAATGGCTGCTGGGGGTGCTGGGCGAGCACTTCCGGCTGCTCCATTTCGCCGACGACGCCGGCCGGCTGGACGCCGCCGCGGTTCGGTCGTTCGCGGCCCTGGCGGACGCGCCTCTCCCGGTGGAGGCCGTCGTGGTGGCCCATTCCGGCGCCGCGCCGCGGGGGCTGCGCACGGTGCTGGACGTGAAGGGTCGCGCGGCCCAGCGCCTGGACGCGCGCCCCGGCACCACCTACCTGGTGCGGCCCGACCAGCACGTGGCGGCGCGCTGGCGCAAGCTGAACGTGGACTTCGTGCGCCGCGCGCTCGCCCGCGCGACGTGCAATGCCTGAGGAGTGGGGCGTGGGAGCGGGCTTGCCCGCGATTGCGGCGGCTGGTATCGCGGGCAAGCCCGCTCCCAAACCAGCCAACCATCACCAGTCACCCATTACAGGAGTCGAGTCATGGCCCTGATCACCCAAAGCAACTTCCGCGAGCCGGGCAAGCGCTACTTCCGCGCCTTCTCCCCGGGCGACGATTTCTACGAGGCGCTGATCGAAATGCACCGCGACCTGTCGGACGAACAGAGCGCCATGGCCAATGCCGGCCTCATCCTGCTGCTGGCCAACCACATCGGCGACATCGCGGTGCTGCGCGAGGCCATGGCCATCGCCCGGGCCGAAGTCGGGGAGCCGTCGGCGTTGCACGAAGCCACGGCCCCCCACCCGCCTGAAGGAGGGGCGACCCCATGCTGATCCGCAAGATCCATCACGTCGCCTACCGCTGCCGGGATGCGAAGGAAACCGTGGACTGGTACGGCAAGTACCTCGGCATGAAGTTCGTGCTCGCCATCGCCGAGGACCGCGTGCCCTCCACCGGCGAGCTGGACCCCTACATGCACATCTTTCTCGATGCCGGTCAGGGCAACATCCTGGCGTTCTTCGAACTGCCGACGAAGGCGCCCATGGGCCGCGACCCCAACACCCCCGCCTGGGTCCAGCACCTTGCGCTGGAGGTGGATTCCATGGACACCCTGCTCGCCACCAAGGCGCGGCTGGAGGCCGATGGCATCGAAGTGGTGGGCCCCACGGACCACACCCTGTTCCAGTCCATCTACTTCTTCGACCCCAGCGGCCATCGCCTGGAACTGGCCTGCAACACCGCCACGCCGGAGATGATGCGCCGGCTCGACGAGGTGAAGTGGGACATGATCGAGGAGTGGTCGCGCACCGGCCGCGCCCCGCAGCACGCCCGCTGGATGCACGACGGCAGTTACCGCGAAGGGGGCGGCCGGTGAAACTCGCCACCCTGAAGGAAGGCGGGCGCGACGGCAGCCTCGTGGTGGTGAGCCGCGACCTGACCCTGTGCCAGCCGGTGCCGGCGGTGGCCCGCACGCTCCAGGCGGCGCTGGACGACTGGGATGCCGCCGCGCCGCGCCTGGCGGAGACGTACGCGGCGCTGAACAACGGCCACGCCCGCCACGCCCGGCCCTTCGACCCCCGCCATTGCCATTCGCCCCTGCCCCGCGCCTACCAGTGGGCCGACGGCTCGGCCTACCTCAACCAGGTGGAACTGGTGCGCAAGGCCCGCGGCGCCGAGGTGCCGGCCTCCTTCTACACCGACCCGCTCATGTACCAGGGCGGCTCCGACAGCTTCATCGGCCCGCGCGACGCGGTGGTGGCGCAGGAGGCGTGGGGCATCGACTTCGAGGCCGAGGTGGCGGTGGTGACCGGCGACGTGCCCCTGGGCGCCACGCCCGAGGCCGCGGCTCGCGCCATCCGGCTGGTGATGCTGGTCAATGACGTCAGCCTGCGCAACCTCATCCCCGCGGAACTGGCCAAGGGCTTCGGCTTCTTCCAGTCCAAGCCGGCCAGCGCCTTCAGCCCGGTGGCGGTGACCCCCGACGAACTGGGCGAGGACTGGCGCCACGTCAAACTGCACCGGCCGCTGGTGGTGACGCTGAACGGCCGCCCCTTCGGCCGCCCCGACGCCGGCACCGACATGAGCTTCGACTTCGGCCGGCTCATCGCCCATGCCGCGAAAACCCGGGAACTGGAGGCCGGAAGCATCGTCGGCTCCGGCACCGTCTCCAACCGGCCACCCGGACTGGAGCGCTCGTCCATCGAAAACGGCGGCGTCGGCTACTGCTGCCTGGCGGAACTGCGCATGGTCGAGACCATCGAGCAGGGCCAGCCCGCCACGCCCTTCATGCGCCACGGCGACACGGTGCGCATCGAGATGTTCGACCGGGAGGGCGGCAGCATTTTCGGCGCCATTGAAAGCACCGTGGCTTGCGCGTCGGACCACGCAGAGGGAAACGATTGACCCGGCCCTTCAGCGTGTGGGCACGGTAGGCAGGAGCGCCTCTGGCGGCGGGAACCCTTTCGGCCCGGGATCGGCGGACACCGGCTTGCCGGTTACTGGCCCCTTGGGCGAAGGGCAGGCCCCATCGTCCCCTGCGCGACCCGAGCGAGAGGAAGCAGAATCTCCAACGATTCGAACGGGACCGACACGCTCAGAACGGCAACCCCACCCCCGGCCGCGCCGCCAGGATCACGCGCCGGAAATCGTCCTGGATGCGCGCCAGCGCCGCCGCATCGTCCGCCTCGAAGCGCAGCACCACCACCGGGGTGGTGTTGGATGGGCGCGCCAGGCCGAAGCCGTCGGCGTATTCCACGCGCAGGCCGTCGATGGTGATGATCTCGCGGGCGCCTTCGAAGTGGGCGCTGCCCTTGAGTTCCTCGATGAGGGCGAAGGGCTCGCCTTCCTTCATCCTGATGTTGAGTTCCGGCGTGCTCACGGAATCGGGCAGGCCCTTGAGGACGGTGTTGCCGTCGAGCGCGCGGGACAGGATCTCCAGCAGGCGGGCGCCGGAGTAGAGGCCGTCGTCGAAGCCGTACCAGCGCTCCTTGAAGAAGAAGTGGCCGCTCATCTCGCCGGCGAGCGGCGCGCCGGTGGCCTTGAGCTTGGCCTTGATCAGCGCGTGGCCGGTGTTCCACATCAGGGGCTCGCCGCCGTGGCTGCGCACCCAGGGGGCGAAGTTGCGGGTGCATTTGACGTCGAACACGATCTGGCCGCCGGGCACGCGGGCAAGCACGTCGGCGGCGAAGAGCATGAGCTGCCGGTCGGGGTAGATGATGTGGCCGTCCTTGGTGACCACCCCCAGGCGGTCGCCGTCGCCGTCGAAGGCCAGGCCCACCTCGGCGTCGGTCTCGCGCAGGGCGCGGATCAGGTCCTGCAGGTTCTCGGGCTTGGAGGGGTCCGGGTGGTGGTTGGGGAAGTTGCCGTCCACTTCGCAGAACAGCTCCACTACCTCGCAGCCCATGCGGCGGAACAGCCGCGGGGCGATGTCGCCGGCGACGCCGTTGCCGCAATCCACCACGATCTTCATGGGCCGCGCCAGCTTGACGTCGGAGACGATGCGCTCGATGTAGGCCTCGCGCACGTCGGCTTCGCGGATGCTTCCCTCGCCGTGGGCCAGGTCGCCGCTGTCGATGCGGGCGCGCAACGCCTGGATGGCCGCCCCGGACAGCGTCTCGCCGCCCAGCACCATCTTGAAGCCGTTGTATTCCGGGGGGTTGTGGCTGCCGGTGACGCTGATGGCGCTG
>JACQYB010000067.1 GCA_016208415.1 Betaproteobacteria bacterium
CCAGACGACCCGGCAGGCGCGCAATCGGGCGCGTAGCGGGCGCACCCACCCGGTGAGCTTGAGCGAAGGCGCAGAGCTCAATCTCCATGCGGCCTCCCGAGGGAAAACGAGCGGTCAACCGAGGAATCAAGGATCATGGCCATGGGCGCCTGGTCGCCCATGCGTGCGAGGGGCTTGCGCAGCCACGCGAGACCCGTCTGCGCATCGCCGAACACCTCGGCCGCGAGCGCGACGATGCGTGCCACGCGCGCCAGCCTGTCGGATTCCTCCAGCGTCAGCGCCTCGCCCCGGGCGCGGCGGTGGGAAAGCGTGCGCGGGGGGATGATCAGCGCCGCCGTTTCGCGGGCCGTGAGGCGGGTCCTCTGCATGCGCGCCACCGCCGCCGGATCGAGGCGCTGCAGCACCGCCCGGGCAATGTCTTCGTCGCTTTCCAGGCGAAGGTCGGTCGGCGCCGGTTCAAGACCGACACCGAGCGGCTGGAAAAGCTGGTCGAGATGTATACGAAGACGACGGCGATGGCCAAGGCCACAGCCAAGGCCGGTAAAGCTCGCAAGTAAAGGCCCTGCCGTGATACAGTGAATACAACTATTCACACGGGGGTTCCGACATGGCCACTTCGATTCGCCTCGCTCCCGAAACCGAGCAAAGGCTTGACTTTCTCGCGGCCCAGACCGGCCGCACCAAGGCGTATTACCTGCGCGCAATCATCGAGCAGGGCATCGAGGAAATGGAGGATTACTACCTTGCCGCCGACGTGCTGGAGCGCATCCGCAAGGGGCAAGAGCCGGTGCATTCCGCTGCCGACGTGAGAAAAGACCTTGGCCTGGACGATTGATTACGCCGAGACGGCCAAAGGGCAGCTACGCAAGCTGGACAAGCAGACGGCGCGGCGCATCGTCGATTTCATGGACGAGCGTGTCGCCGGGCTGGAAGACCCGCGCAGCACTGGCAAGGCACTGACGGGTCCGCTGGGAGGCTTGTGGCGTTACCGGATAGGCGACTGCCGGGTGATTTGCGACATACAGGACGGTGCTTTGCGCGTCCTTGTGGTGCAGGTCGGTCATCGGCGCGATGTTTATCGCTAGTCCCAAGATCAAGCACAACTGAGGGGCGGCGACACAGAGGAGGACGCGCAGTGAGCACCCCGACCAACCCCACCAACGCCTACACCGTGCCGTCGGTGTCCATCACCACGGCGCGCACGGGGGCCTCCAGCAAGGCCAACGCGCTGGGCATGCGCGCCATGCAGGAGCGCGCCTACGCCAAACGGGGCGAGCAATACCTGTTGATCAAGTCGCCGCCGGCCTCGGGCAAATCCCGCGCGCTGATGTTCATCGCCCTGGACAAGCTCCACAACCAGGGGCTACGGCAGCGTGGTGCCGGAGCGTTCCATCGGCGGCAGCTTTGCCGACGAGCCGCTGAGCCAGTACGGTTTCTACCGGGATTGGCAGGTGGCGCCCCAATGGAACCTATGCAACGCCCCCGGCATTGACGAGCCGAGGGTGGCGAAGTCCAAGGTGGACGCGGTGCGCAAGTTTCTGGATGGCGCCGACAGGGCACGAATGTCGGAGGTGGCATCTTCTCAGGTCTCTGCTCGGTTTTCGCCGCGCGCCTTTATTGCTGCCGCCCGCTCACTCCACCGTGACCGACTTCGCCAGATTGCGCGGCTTGTCCACATCCGTCCCCTTGACCAGCGCCGCGTGGTAGGCCAGCAGCTGCAGCGGCACCACGTGAAGCACGGGCGAGAGCATGCCGTAGTGCTCGGGCATGCGCAGGATGTGCACGCCTTCGGATTCGCTGATCTCCGAGTCGGCGTCGGCGAAGACGTAGAGTTCGCCGCCGCGCGCGCGCACTTCCTGGAGGTTGGACTTGAGCTTCTCCAGCAGGGCGTCGTTGGGGGCCACGGCGATCACGGGCATGTCGCGGTCCACCAGCGCCAGGGGGCCGTGCTTGAGTTCGCCGGCGGGATAGGCCTCGGCGTGGATGTAGGAGATTTCCTTGAGCTTCAGCGCCCCTTCCATGGCGATGGGGAAGTGCATGCCGCGGCCCAGGAACAGGGCGTGCTGCTTCATGGCGAAGCCCTCGGCCCAGCGGGTGATCTGGGGTTCGAGTTCCAACACGCGCCGCACCGCCACGGGCAGGTGGCGCATGGCTTCCAGATGGCGCAGTTCCTCCTCGGCGCTGAGGCGCCCGCGCAGCTTGGCCAGGGCCAGGGTGAGCAGGAACAGGGCGGCAAGCTGGGTGGTGAAGGCCTTGGTGGAGGCGACGCCGATCTCGGGGCCGGCGCGGGTGATGAAGCGCAGCCCCGTCTCGCGCACCAGGGCGGATTCGGGGACATTGCAGATGGCCAGGGCGATGTCCTGCCCCAGGTCCTTGGCGTGGCGCAGCGCCGCCAGGGTGTCGGCGGTCTCGCCGGACTGGGAGATGGACACCACGAGTTGGTCCGGGTGGGGCACGGAGTCGCGGTAGCGGTATTCGCTGGCGATCTCCACGGTGCAGGGCAGGCCCGCCACGGCCTCGATCCAGTAGCGCGCCACCATGCCGGCGTGGCTGCTGGTGCCACAGGCGAGGATGAGCACGGATTTCACGCGGGCGAGCTTCTCCGCCGCGTCGCCGCCGAACAGCCCGGCCTGCACGCTGCGCGCCACGCCCACCATCTCCAGGGTGTTGGCCAGGGCGTCGGGCTGCTCGAAGATCTCCTTCTGCATGTAGTGGCGGTAATTGCCCAACTCCACGGCATCGGCGGACAGGCCGCTCACGGAGACAGGGCGCTGTACGGGCGTGCCGTCGGTGCGGGTGATGCGCCAGGACCCGGGGGTCAGCTCGGCCACGTCGCCGTTTTCCAGATAGACCATGTTGCGCGTGACCTGCAGCAGCGCCGAGGCGTCGGAGGCGGCGTAGTTGCCGCCCTCCCCCACACCCAGCAGCAGCGGCGAGCCTTCGCGGGCGACGATGACGCGCTGCGGATCGTCCTCGCGCACCACGGCGATGGCGTAGGCGCCGTGCAGTTGCCGGATGGCCCGGCGCACCGCCGCGAACAGGTCGGGCTCGCTGCGCAGGGTGAGCTGGATTAGGTGGGCGATGGTCTCGGTGTCGGTGTCGGAGGTGAATTCGTAGCCCTCGCCCTGCAGGCGGGCGCGCAGTTCCTCGTGGTTCTCGATGATGCCGTTGTGCACCACCGCCAGGCCGGCGCTGACGTGGGGATGGGCGTTGCGCTCCGAGGGCGCGCCGTGGGTGGCCCAGCGGGTGTGGGCGACGCCGGTGTGGCCGCTGATCGCCTGGCTGTCGGCATCGGCGGCCAGCTGCGCCACGCGCCCGACGCTGCGCAGGCGATGCAGGCCGCCATTGAGCACCGCCAGGCCGGCCGAGTCATAACCCCGGTATTCGAGCTTGCGCAGCCCTTCCAGCAGGATGGGCACGACATTGCGCAAGGCCGCGGCAGCAACGATTCCACACATGATCTTTCCTCTGTTCAGGGGGCGCGACGAACGCGCCGCTCCGATGAAAATCCTTGGTCACGGCAGCCGGTTGAGTGGCTGTGGGAGCGGGCTTGCCCGCGATCGCGCCGCCTGTCGCGGGCAAGCCCGCTCCCACACGCCCCGGCAGCCGCCGGCCGATCAGGACGCGGGTTTCTTCTTTTGCGGCCGCTTCCAGCCGCTCACGGTGACCTGCCGCGCCCGCGACAGGGTGAGTTCGTCGGCGGGAGCATCCCGCGTCAGGGTGGTGCCGGCGCCCAGCGTCGCGCCGCGGCCCACCGTCACCGGCGCTACGAGCTGGGTGTCGGAACCGATGAACACGTCGTCCTCGATGACGGTGCGGTGCTTGTGGGCACCGTCGTAGTTGCAGGTGATGGTGCCGGCGCCGATGTTGACGCGGCTGCCGATGGTGGCATCCCCCACGTAGGCCAGGTGGTTGGCCTTGGAGTGGTCGGCGATCTGGCTGTTCTTGACCTCGACGAAGTTGCCCAGATGCACATCCGCGCCCAGCACCGTGCCGGGGCGGGTGCGGGAATAGGGGCCGATCTGGCAGGCCTCGCCGGCCTCAGTGTCTTCGACGTGGGAGAAGGGCAGCAGGCGGCTGCGGGCGCCGATGCGGGCATTGCGCAGCACGCAGTTGGCGCCGATGCGCACGCCGTCGCCGAGTTCCACGCGGCCCTCGAAGACGCAGTTCACGTCGATTTCCACGTCGCGCCCGCACACCAGGGTGCCGCGCACGTCGATGCGGGACGGGTCGATGAGGGTGACGCCCTCGGTCATCAGGCGCTCGGCGATGTCGCGCTGGTGGATGCGCTCCAGTTCGGCGAGCTGGGCCTTGCTGTTGACGCCCAGGGTCTCCCAGACGTGCGCGGGGGAAGCCGTGGCCACCGGCACGCCGTCGGCCACGGCCAGGCCGACGATGTCGGTGAGGTAGTACTCGCCCTGGGCGTTGTCGTTGCGCACCTGCGCCAGCCAGCGGCGCAGCGCGCCCACGGGGGCGGCGATGATGCCGGTGTTGACCTCGCGCACGCCACGCTGCCCGGGGGTGGCGTCCTTTTCCTCGACGATGGCGGCCACGCGCCCCGCGCCGTCGCGGATGATGCGCCCGTAGCCGTGCGGGTCGTCCAGTTCCACGGTGAGCACGGCCACGCCTTCGCCCGCCGCGGCCAGCAGGCGCCGCAGGGTGGCGGCGGTGATCAGCGGCACGTCGCCGTAGAGCACCAGCGCCATCTCGCCGTCGTCCAGCAGCGGCAATGCCTGCTGCACGGCGTGGCCGGTACCCAGTTGCGGTTCCTGCTTCACCCAGGCGAGATCGTCGCCGCTGAAGGCCGCGGGCACCGCCTCGCCGCCGTGCCCATAGACCATGCAGATGCGCCGCGCCGACAGTTCGCGGGCGGTATCCAGCACGTGCCCCAGCAGCGGCCGGCCGGCGATGGGCTGCAACACCTTGGGCAGATTGGAGCGCATGCGCTTGCCCTGCCCCGCAGCCAGTACGATGACCTCCATGCTTCACTTCCCCTCGTGCACGTCATGAATCTTAACACTCGCCTCCGGCCTCCCCGGGCGACGTCCGGCACACAGGGGGCGGTACCGTGCGCGGACAAGGGAAAGGCGCACCGGAGGGGTGCCACAGGAGGACTAGAGTAACAGCGCCCGGGGGCGGGAAAGCGCGAAAAATGCCGCGTTTTGCCCTCGCTAAATCGCGGATCGGGGCTTTTCACCCTCGCGGCAGCCACGGCACTGCCGCAAGGGAGGGCATTGCCCCGGAGCAGCGGGGCACACGCCGGGACGGCGGCGCTCGTCGAAGACCGGACCTGTGCGGTGCGGTCGTGGCGCCGACCTGCCGCTCAACGCGGCAGGCTGGAGGTCCCGGTGAGGAACTCGTCCACCGCGCGGGCGCACTGGCGGCCTTCACGGATGGCCCACACCACCAGGGACTGGCCGCGACGCATGTCGCCGGCGGCGAACACGCCCGGCACGCTGGTGACGTAGCAGCCCTGGCCGTCGGTGGTGGCACCGGCGTTGCCGCGGGCGTCCCTGGCCACGCCGAAGGCGTCGAGCACGGCCGGCACCGGGCTGACGAAGCCCATGGCCAGCAGCACCAAATCGGCGGGGAGCACGAACTCGCTGCCGGCGATCTCGCTCATGCGGCCGTCCTTCCATTCCAGCCGCACCGCCCTGAGAGCCTTGACGCGGCCGTTTTCGCCGATGAACTCCTTGGTGGCCACGGACCAGTCGCGGGCGCAGCCTTCCTCGTGGGAACTGGAGGTGCGCAGGCGGATGGGCCAGTACGGCCACACCAGCGGCTTGTGCTCCTGCTCCGGCGGCCGCGGCAGCAGTTCGAACTGGGTGACGCTGGCGGCGCCGTGGCGGTTGCTGGTGCCGACGCAATCCGATCCCGTATCGCCGCCGCCGATGACCACCACGTGCTTGCTGGTGGCCATGATCTGGCCGGCTACGGTGTCGCCCGCCACGATGCGGTTTTGCTGCGGCAGGAACTCCATGGCGAAATGGATGCCGTCCAGGTCGCGACCCGGCAGCGGCAGGTCGCGGGGCTGCTCGGCACCGCCGGCGAGCACCACGGCGTCGAACCCGGCGCGGAGCTGTTCCGGCGTCACCGATTCGGAGGACAGGTCGGTGATGCGCGGATCGGCCTTGTCGCGGCCGACGAACACGCCGGTGCGGAAGCTCACGCCCTCGGCCTGCATCTGCGCCACGCGCCGGTCGATGTGGGACTTCTCCATCTTGAAGTCGGGAATGCCGTAGCGCAGCAGGCCGCCGATGCGGTCGTTCTTCTCGAACACCGTCACGTCGTGGCCGGCCCGCGCCAGTTGCTGGGCCGCCGCCAGGCCGGCAGGGCCCGAGCCCACCACGGCCACCTTCCTGCCGCTCTTGTGCGCCGGGGGCTGGGGGCTCACCCAACCCATCTCCCAGCCCTTGTCGATGATGGCGTGCTCGATGGACTTGATGCCCACGGCGTCGGCGTTGATGTTCAGCGTACACGCCGCCTCGCAGGGCGCGGGGCAGACGCGGCCGGTGAACTCCGGGAAGTTGTTGGTGGAATGCAGCACTTCCAGCGCCTCGCGCCAGCGGCCGCGATACACCAGGTCATTCCAGTCGGGAATGATGTTGTTGACCGGACAGCCGCTGGTGCAGAAGGGGATGCCGCAGTCCATGCAGCGCGCGCCCTGGGCGGCGGCATCGGCGTCGGACAGGGTGTGCACGAACTCGCGGTAGTGGTGCACGCGCTCCCGGGCGGGCTGGTACGCCTCCGCCAGTCGCTGGTACTCCATGAAACCGGTGATCTTCCCCATTCACGCCGCCTCCAGTTGCTGCTGCTTCGCCGCCATTTCGCGCAGCGCTCGCCGGTACTCGTTGGGCATGATCTTGACGAAGCGCGTGCGGTACTGCGCCCAGTTGTCGAGGATCATGTGCGCCCGGTCCGATCCGGTGTAGAGCAGGTGCCTGCCGATGATGCCCTTGAGCAGCGCCTCGTCGGCCATGCCGAGGTGATTGACGTCGACCTGGCCGTGGGATTCCAGCTCGCCGGTCTCGCTGAGCGCCTCCTCTTCCGGCACCGGCTCCAGCTCCACCATGGCCAGGTTGCAGCGCCGGGCAAAGCTGCCGTCCTCGTCCAGCACGTAGGCCACGCCGCCGCTCATGCCGGCGGCGAAATTGCGCCCGGTCTGGCCCAGCACCACCACCGTGCCGCCGGTCATGTACTCGCAGCCGTGGTCGCCGGTGCCCTCCGCCACCGCCGTGGCGCCGGAGTTGCGCACCGCGAAGCGCTCGCCCGCCACGCCGCGGAAGTAGCACTCGCCCTCGGTGGCGCCGTAGAGCACGGTGTTGCCGACGATGATGTTCTCCTCCGGCCGGCCGCGGAAACCCTCGGCGGGCCTGACCACGATGCGCCCGCCCGACAGGCCCTTGCCGACGTAGTCGTTGGCGTCGCCAGTCAGTTCGAGCGTCACGCCGCGGGCCAGGAAGGCGCCGAAGCTCTGCCCCGCCGTGCCCTTGAGGCGGATGGTCAGGGTGTCCTCCGGCAGCCCGGCGTGGCCGTAGCGCCGCGCGATCTCGTGGGACAGCATGGTCCCCACCGTGCGGTTGGCGTTGGTCACCGCCATCTCCACCACCGTGCGCTGGCGGTTTTCCAGCGCCGGCCGGGCCGCGGCGATGAGTTGGTGGTCCAGCGCCCCCGCCAGGCGGTGGTCCTGATCCTCCCGATGGAAGCGCGCCACCCCCGCCGGCACCGCCGGCTGGTGGAAGATGCGCGAGAAATCCAGTCCCTTGGCCTTCCAGTGGTCGATGCCGGCGCGCATGTCGAGCAGGTCGGCGCGGCCGATGAGATCGCTGAAGCGGCGCACGCCCATGCGCGCCATGTGCTCGCGCACTTCCTCGGCGATGAAGAAGAAATAGTTCACCACGTGCTCGGGCTGGCCGGTGAAGCGCTTGCGCAGTTCCGGGTCCTGGGTGGCCACGCCCACCGGGCAGGTGTTGAGGTGGCACTTGCGCATCATGACGCAGCCTGCCACGACCAGCGGCGCGGTGGCGAAGCCGAACTCGTCGGCGCCCAGCAGCGCGCCGACGACCACGTCGCGGCCGGTGCGCAACTGGCCGTCCACCTGCACCGCGATGCGCCCGCGCAGGCGGTTGAGCACCAGCGTCTGCTGGGTCTCGGCCAGGCCCAGTTCCCACGGCGTGCCGGCGTGCTTGATGGAGGAGATGGGGCTGGCCCCCGTGCCGCCGTCGTAGCCGGAGATGGTGACGTGGTCGGCCTTGGCCTTCGAGACCCCCGCCGCCACGGTGCCCACGCCCACCTCGGACACCAGCTTCACCGAGATCGACGCCGCCGGATTGGCGTTCTTCAGGTCGTGGATGAGTTGGGCCAGGTCCTCGATGGAATAGATGTCGTGGTGCGGCGGCGGCGAGATCAGGCCCACCCCCGGGACGGAATGCCGCAGGAAGCCGATGTACTCGGACACCTTGCCGCCGGGCAACTGGCCGCCTTCGCCGGGCTTGGCGCCCTGGGCCATCTTGATCTGGATCTGGTCGGCGCTGGCCAGGTACTCGGCGGTGACGCCGAAGCGCCCCGAGGCCACCTGCTTGATCCTGGAGCGCATGGAATCGCCGCTCTTGAGCGCGATGTCCGCCACCACGCGGGACGAGCCGATGAGCTTCGACAGCGTGGTGTCCTCGGTCACCGGCTGGAAGCGCACCGGGTCCTCGCCGCCTTCGCCGGTGTTGGACTTGGCGCCGATGCGGTTCATGGCGATGGCGAGCGTGGTGTGCGCCTCGGTGGAGATGGAGCCCAGCGACATGGCGCCGGTGGCGAAGCGCCTGACGATCTCGCTGGCTGGTTCCACCTCGTCGATGGGCACCGGCGCCCCCGCGGTCCTGATCTCGAACAGGCCGCGCAAGGTCAGCAGGCGCCTGCTCTGGTCGTTGATCAGGCGCGCAAACTCGCGGTAGGTCTCGTACTTGCCCGAGCGCGTGGCGTGCTGCAGCTTGGCGATGGTGTCCGGCGTCCACAGGTGCTCCTCGCCGCGCACCCGCCACGCATACTCGCCGCCGGCCTCCAGGGTTCCGGCCAGCAGCGGGTCGTCGGAGAAGGCGCCGATGTGGGTGCGCACCGCCTCCTCGGCCACTTCCGCCAGGCCGATGCCCTGGATCTTGCTGGACGTGCCGGCAAACCAGCGCTCGACGAAGGCCGAATTCAGCCCCACCGCCTCGAAGATCTGGGCGCCGCAGTAGGACTGGTAGGTGGAGATGCCCATCTTGGACATGACCTTGTTGAGGCCCTTGCACACCGCCTTGACGAAGCGCTTGGACGCCTCCTTGGCGCTCACGCTGCCGGGGAGCTGGTCGGCGATGGCGCCCAGCGTGGCGAAGGCCAGCCACGGGCACACCGCCTCGGCACCGTAGCCGGCGAGCAGGGCGAAGTGATGCACTTCGCGCGCCGAGCCGGTATCCACCACCAGGCCGGTGCTGGTGCGCAGGCCCTTGCGCACCAGGTGGTGATGCACGCCGGAGCAGGCCAGCAGCGCCGGGATGGCCACGCGATCGCGCGCCACGGCGCGGTCGGACAGCACGACGATGTTGTAGCCGTCGGCCACCGACTTCTCGGCGGCGGCGCACAGCGCATTCAGCGCGGCTTCACAGCCGGCCGCGCCCTGGGCGGCGGGATAGGTGATGTCCAGCACCAGCGACTTGAAGCGCCCGCCGGTGAGCCGGTCGATGTCGCGCAGGCGCGCCATGTCCTCGTTGCCCAGCACCGGGTTGGTCACCTCCAGGCGCGGGCTGGGGCCGTCGTCGGGATCGTCGTTGGCCACCCCCATGAGGTTGGGCTTGGGCCCGACGAAGGACGTGAGCGACATGACGATCTCTTCGCGGATCGGATCGATGGGCGGGTTCGTCACCTGGGCGAACAACTGCTTGAAGTAGTAGTAGAGCTGCTTGCTCTTGCTGGAAAGCACCGGCAGGGCGCTGTCGTTGCCCATGGAGCCGATGGCCTCCTCGCCCGCCGAGGCCATGGGCTGGAGGATGAACTTGAGGTCCTCCTGGGTGTAGCCGAAGGCCTGCTGGGTGTCGAGCAGGCTCTCGGACATGTCGTCCGCGGCCGGCGCCGCGGGCAGGGACGAAAGGAACACCCGCGAATCGTCCACCCACTGGTGGTAGGGGAAGGCGGACGAAATGCCGGTCTTCAGCTCGGCGTCGTCGATGATGCGCCCCTGCTCCAGGTCGATGAGGAACATCTTGCCCGGCTGCAGGCGCCACTTCTTGACGATGCGCTCCTCGGGAAAGCGCAGCAAGCCCATCTCGGAGGCCATGAGCACGAGGTTGTCGTCGGTCACTAGGTAGCGGGCCGGACGCAGGCCGTTGCGGTCGAGGGTGGCGCCGATCAGCCGGCCATCGGTAAAGGCCACCGCTGCCGGGCCGTCCCACGGCTCCATGAGGGCGGCGTGGAATTCGTAGAAGGCGCGCCGCTGCTCGTCCATGAGCGGGTTGCCGGCCCAGGCCTCGGGGATGAGCATCATCATGGCATGGGCCACGGAATAGCCGCCCATCACCAGCAGTTCCAGCGCGTTGTCGAAGGAGGCGGAATCCGACTGCCCCTCGGCGATCAGCGGCCACAGCTTGTCCAGGTCCTCGCCCAGCCACTTGGACGACATGGCCTTCTGCCGCGCCGCCATCCAGTTGATGTTGCCCCGCAGGGTGTTGATCTCGCCGTTGTGGGCGATCATGCGGAACGGGTGGGCCAGATCCCACGTGGGGAAGGTGTTGGTGGAGAAGCGCTGGTGCGCCAGGGCCAGCGCGGAAACCACGCGCTCGTCGGCCAGGTCCAGGTAGTACTCGCCCACCTGGTGAGCCAGCAGCATGCCCTTGTAGACCAGGGTGCGCGACGACAGCGAGGGCAGGTAGAACTGCCGCCCGTCTTCCAGGCGCAGCGCGCGCACGGCGTGCTCGACGCGCTTGCGGATGACGAACAGCTTGCGCTCGAAGCCGTCCTGGTCGGCGCAGGTCTCGCCGCGGGCGATGAACACCTGGCGCATCATCGGCTCGATGGCCCGCGCCGCCTGGGCCAGCCCGGCGTTGTTGCGCGGCACGTCGCGCCAGCCCAGCACGGTCTGGCCTTCCTCGTGCACGATGCGCGCCACCGCGGCCTCGCAGGCGGCCCGGCCATTCTCGGACCGGGGCAGGAAGACCATGCCGCAGGCGTAGTGCCCCGGTTGCGGCAACGCCATGCCGAGACGCGTGGCCTCCTCGCGCAGGAAGGCGTCCGGAAGCTGGATGAGAATGCCCGCGCCATCGCCCAGCAACGGGTCGTAGCCGGTGGCGCCGCGGTGGGTCAGGTTACGCAGGATCTCAAGGCCCTGCTTGACGATGGCGTGGCTCTTTTCGTTCTTGATGTGTGCCACGAAACCGACGCCGCAGGCATCGTGTTCAAACGCCGGGTCGTACATACCCTGTGCGCGGGGGAGAACCATCTTCGCATTCCTCGACAACGGGACTCGGCTGCAAGCCGTACAGCCGCAAAAAAGCCGGCGCCTCGCGAGCACACCGGCTTTTTCTGATGAGAAACAGGGGCGAACGGCCAAATATACGCGCAACAGGGCGAATCGGCAAGGATGCGCACGGGACGCACACAGGGCACGCCGATCACGGCAAGCCGGGCGCCGACGCGGCAAACACCGGGATGCGACGCGACGGCGCACAGCGCAGGCACGCCGCTAGGTTTCCCCCACCGCGAACAGCCGGCGGTGCTCGCGGATGGCGTAGCGGTCGGTCATGCCGGCCACGTAGTCGGCGATGGCGCGCGGACCTTCGCGCTGCACCCGCGCCTCGTATTGCGGCGGCAGCAGGCGCGGGTCGTCGAGGAAGGCGCGGAACAGCTCGGTGACGATGCGCCGCGCCTTGCTGGTCATGCGCCGCACCTGCCAGTGGTGGTAGAGGTGGTCGCGCAGGAACACCTTGAGCGCCTGCTGCGCACGCGCGGCGGCGTCGCTGAAGGCCGCCAGGGGCGCAGCACGGCGCACCGCCTCGACGTCCCGTGGCGCCGCGTCGGCCAGCCGGCGGCCGGTTTCGGCCACTACGTCCAGCACCTGGGTGCCGATCATGCGCCGCACCGTTTCATGCACCAGGCGCCGTCCGGACAGGCCGGGAAAGGCCGCCAGGGCCTGCGCCTCGTGGCGGCCGTAGAGTTCCACCTGGCGCAGGGCGTCGAGTTCCAGCAGGCCGGAACGCAGGCCGTCGTCCACGTCGTGGTTGTTGTAGGCGATCTCGTCGGCGAGGTTGCAGACCTGGGCTTCCAGCGACGGCTGGCGGCGCTGCAGGAAACGCGCGCCGACGTCGCCCAGTTCCCGCGCCCTGGCCGGCGGGCAGTGCTTGAGGATGCCTTCGCGCGTGTCGAACATGAGGTTCAGGCCGTCGAAGGCGCCGTAGCGCTCCTCCAGCACATCCACCGTGCGCAGGCTTTGCAGGTTGTGCTCGAAACCGCCGTGGCCCTTCATGCAGGCGTTGAGCGCCTCCTGGCCGGCGTGGCCGAAGGGGGTGTGGCCCAGGTCGTGGGCCAGGGCGATGGCCTCGGCCAGGTCTTCGTTGAGCATCAGCGCCCGGGCGATGGTGCGCGCGATCTGCGCCACCTCCAGGCTGTGGGTCAGGCGCGTGCGGAACAGGTCGCCTTCGTGGTTGACGAAGACCTGGGTCTTGTACTGGAGGCGACGGTAGGCGGTGGAATGGACGATGCGGTCGCGGTCGCGCTGGAATTCGCCGCGCACCGCCGGCGGCGGTTCGGGATGCAGCCGGCCGCGGGAGTTGCCCTCGCGCACGGCCCAGGGCGCCAGTTCAATCGTGCCGCGCACAGGGCGCTCGATCACGATGTGCGCACGGGCCGCCCCGAGGCCGCGTGCACGGGCCGCTCAGCCATGCCCGCTGCAGGCGGCGATGGCGGCGATGGCGGCGAGGATGTCGTCCCGCGGCGGGGCGGCGGCGATGCAGGCGTGGCCGAGCCGCTCCAGCAGCACCAGGCGAAGCTTGCCGCCGGAGACCTTCTTGTCGTGGCCCATGAGATCCAGGTACTGCTCCGGCGCCATGTCCGGCCCCGCCACCGGCAGGCGCGCCCGGGCCAGCAGCGCGCGCACCCGTTCCACGTCGCCGGGCGCGAGCCAGCCCAGGCGGCGCGACAGCTCGGCGGCCATGACGGTGCCGGCCGCCACCGCCTCGCCGTGCAGCCAGGCGCCGTAGCCCATGCCGGCCTCGATGGCGTGGCCGAAGGTGTGGCCGAGATTGAGCAGGGCACGAATGCCGCCTTCGCGTTCGTCGGCGGCAACGATCCCCGCCTTGTCGGCGCAGGAACGTTCGATGGCGTGGGCCAGCGCCTCGCCATCCCGCGCCAGGAGCCGTTCCAGGTTCGTCTCCAGCCATTCCAGGAAGGGCAGGTCGCGGATGAGGCCGTACTTGATCACCTCGGCCAGGCCGGCGGACAGTTCCCGGTCCGGCAGGGTGTCGAGCGTGTTGGTGTCGGCCACCACCGCCAGCGGCTGGTGGAAGGCGCCGATCATGTTCTTGCCGCGGGGATGGTTGATGCCGGTCTTGCCGCCCACGGAGGAATCCACCTGCGCCAGCAGCGTGGTGGGCACCTGGATGAAGGGCACGCCGCGCTGGTAGGTGGCGGCGGCAAAGCCCGTCAGGTCGCCCACCACGCCCCCGCCCAGGGCCACCAGCGTGGTGGAGCGCTCGCAGCGCGCCGCCAGCAGGGTGTCGTAGATGTGGTTGAGGGTTTCCCAACTCTTCGTGGCCTCGCCGTTGGGCAGCACGATTTCCGTTACGGCCACGCCGGCCGCCGCCAGGCCGCGGCGCAGGCGCTCAAGGTAGAGGGGGGCCACGACCTCGTTGCTGACCACCGCCACCCGCGGCGCGGGCAGGCGGGCGGTGATGAGTTCGGGACGCCCGAGCAGGCCGGGGCCGATGTGGATGGGATAGCTGCGGTCGCCCAGGTCGACGCTCAGGCTGCGCATCGTGTGCTGACTTCCTTTTCGATTTGGCGGGCCACCGCGACGGCCGACGTGCACCCGCCCTCGATCACCAGGTCGGCCACTTCCAGGTAGAGCGGATCACGCTGGCGAAAAAGTTCCTCGATGCGCCCGCGCGGGTCGGGCACCTGCAGCAGTGGGCGGCTGCGATCATGGCGCAGGCGCTCCCACAGGTGCTGGGGAGGCACGCGCAGGTAGACCACAAGACCATGCTGTGCGAGGCAGCGACGGTTTTCCGGATCCGTCACCACGCCGCCGCCGGTGGCCAGCACCAGGCCGGTACCGGCAAGCAGTTCGGCGAGGAGTTGGGACTCCCGACGCCGGAATCCGGCCTCGCCCTCGATCTCGAAGATGGTCGGCACGCGTACGCCGGTGCGCGCTTCCAGTTCGTGGTCGCAGTCGACGAACTGGCGCTGCAGGCGCCGCGCCAGGGCACGTCCCACGGTTGTCTTGCCGGCTCCCATCATGCCGACGAGGATGACATTGCGCGCGCTTTCCACGCCGCGATTGTATCAGCAGGGGCCCACCCGTTCGGCTTGCCGCCATCGAACGGGGCGCGGGTCCCGACCCCGGCATGGGCGCACGCGGCGGACACGTCGGCGGGGATGCGCGTCCGTCTGTCGCGCGGGCTGCGGGACGCATCCCGGCGTTGTGCGATTTCCCCGGCCGGCGAGGGTCGATACACTGATCGTTGCTTCGCCCGGATATTTCATGAATTGCCGTGATGATCGCGCCGGATTTTGATTTGCCAAGGAATTTTCTGAACGAGAGCCGTATCGGGCCATACGGTCGAGCGAAGAAAACGAAGTTTCAGTGGAGGCTAACCTTCAGGTTATGCCGCAACTAGAATTTCTTGGCGGATCAAAAGACAAGCGAGGGCACGGCGAATTCATGAAATATCCGGGCCAGTTCATTCGTCGTCGCCGCCTCCCTCACCCGCCGCACGGCAAACGCGGGGACACGCGGTTGGCAACGGCGGCTGGTTCCGTAGATGCGTCAGCACTTCACAAGGGGGAACAAACATGTCGTCACTGCAAAGCACCATCGATGAGGCCTGGGAAAACCGCAGCGAATACAAGCCCGGGGGCGCGCCCGCCGCGATCGTCGAAGCCGTCGAACACATCCTGAACGATCTGGACGCGGGCAGGTTGCGCGTGGCGGAGAAGATCGACGGCCGGTGGGTCACCCATCAATGGGTGAAGAAGGCGGTGCTGCTGTCTTTCCGCCTCGAAGACAACCGCCTGATGGACAACGGACCGATGCGCTATTTCGACAAGGTGCCGACGAAATTCGCGCGCTACGACAACCACGACTTCGAGAAGGGGGGCTTCCGTGTCGTACCCCCGGCGGTGGCGCGCCGCGGCTGCTTCATCGCCAGGAACGTCGTGCTCATGCCGAGCTACGTGAACATCGGCGCCTACGTGGACGAAGGCACCATGGTCGACACCTGGGCCACCGTCGGCTCCGGCAGCCAGATCGGCAAGAACGTGCATCTTTCCGGCGGCGTGGGCATCGGCGGCGTGCTGGAGCCGATCCAGGACCTGCCGACCATCGTCGAGGACAACTGCTTCGTCGGCGCCCGCTCGGAGATCGTCGAGGGCGTCATCGTCGAGGAAAACTCGGTGATCTCCATGGGCGTGCACATCAGCCAGAGCACCAAGATCTACGACCGTGCCACGGGGGAGATCACGTATGGCCGGGTGCCCGCCGGCTCGGTGGTGGTCAACGGCAGCCTGCCCTCCGCCGACGGCAAGTACAGCCTGTACTGCGCGGTGATCGTAAAGAGAGTGGATGCCCGCACGCGTGCCAAGACCGCCATCAACGAACTGCTGCGTGACTGAGTGACCCCGCCGGGTGCGCCGCGGCCGAACGTGGCGCAGCGGTATCTGCGGCTGCCCAGGGGCGCCGGTACCGCACCGATCGGGTCGGCGGAGGCCCAGCGGGGAGAATGCGCCCGGACGCGTGCCGGCGTCGCGCTGCAATGCAGCGATTCCGGTTCCTTCGCCGCAGGCCGCTCCAGACCGGGCCGGGTGTTTCGGCGGCAGCCGACTGCTGACCAGTCAATGCTGCACTGCATTCCGCGAATGCTTCCCATTGCCTGTCTAACCTTATGATTATCATAAGAAAAAGTGAATGGTGTTTGGTTCGGAACACCTTTAGCTTGCGCACCCACAATAAGGATGTAGAGAACAGCAACCCGATACTGTGTGGTTTGCCCGGCTGGCACGCCGTCCCGGCAAACCTTCACGTTGAGCGGGTCACCCCCTGACGGACGCTTGCGCCGTTCCCGGAAATCGGGGCGCCAGGTGAATGAGAGTGGAAAAGCGGTGGTTTGGCCGCGGTGAGCCCGTTCGTCTTCAACTACGCGCACCGATTCGGGATCGATGCACGTATCCGGCTCACCAGTTCGGCTGACCCGCCATGCGGGAAGATTTCTCACGGTCTTTGCCGACGATGAAGTTGAGCTATTACCCTGGCTGTACCATGAAGAACCACGCCGCGAACTTCGAGGAGTCGATGCTCTTCTCGATGCGCCACCTCGGCGTGGACGTGGAGGAACTGCACCGCTGGAATTGCTGCGGCACCGTGCTGTCGCTGTCGCAGGACGACGTGATGCGCCGGCTCGCGCCGATACGCAACCTGATCCGCGTCAAGGAAGCCAACGCCTCGCGCGTCATGACGGCGTGCTCGATGTGCTACAACACGCTCAAGCGCGCCAACGACAGCGTCAAGGCCGATCCGGCATTGCTGGAACGCATGAACGCGTTCATGTACCTCGAGGACGTTTCCTACGACGGCAAGGTGGACGTCCTTCACGTGCTGGAGGTGCTGCGCGAACTCAAGTCCGGCCTGCAGGGCAGCGTGTCTTCCAGTGTCGTCAAGCCACTCAAGGGCCTGCGCGTCGCCTCCTACTACGGCTGCCTTCTGGTGCGCCCGCGCTCCATCGCCTTCGACAACGTCGAGGATCCGGTACTGCTCGACGAACTGGTCACGGCCCTGGGCGGCGAGGCGGTGGATTTTTCCCACAAGACCGAATGCTGCGGCGCCTACCAGACGGTGGACAAGCCGGAGATCGTCGCCGACCGCACGCGGCAGATCCTGACAGCGGCACGCGACCAGGGCGCGGACATGGTCGCCGTGAGCTGCCCCCTGTGCGCCTACAACCTGGACCACCGCCAGCAGGTCGCACATCGGCTCTACCCTGATTTCCAGGGCCTGCCGGTCGTCTATTTCACCCAGCTCATGGCCCTCGCCTTCGGCGGTCCCGAAGAGGTGCTGAAGCTGGACCTCCACCACAATTCTCCGCGGCCGGTACTGGCGGAGAAGGGCCTGCTCTAGGGATATGGACAACCCCCACGCTCACCAGGTTCGCGAAGGGCGCGCCTTGTACAGCTCGCCCGTTTCGGCGGCGCAAAGCAGTGCTTTGCGAGACGCCGCCTCAACCCCCACCGCGGGGGCGGCTGCCTCCCTTGGGGCGGCCCGGCGGGAGTCATAACCATGTTCTTCGGCAAGCTCAAGAAGGCTCACGGCAAGGTCATCATCAACCCGAACTGGTGCAAGGGCTGCGGCTATTGCGTCAAGTACTGCCCGACGGATGTGCTGGAAATGTCCAAGGGCTACAACGCCAAGGGCTATCACCCACCCCAGGTGAAGGCGGCGGCGGATTGCCGGGACTGCAAGTTCTGCGAGCTCATCTGCCCGGAATTTGCAATCTACGTGACGAGTGACAAAGAGGAGGAACAGGCCAGTGCCAGCGCGTAACACAGTCGCCGCAGATCCGAAGGGCGTGGACTCGGGCGCTCATTTCATGGACGGGGACCACGCCCTGGCCGAAGGGGCGCTCGCCGCCGGATGCCGCTTCTTTGCCGGCTATCCCATCACCCCCTCCACCGAAACGGCCGAACGCTTCGCCGAGCGCTGCCCCGCCGTGGGTGGCCTGTTCATCCAGATGGAGGACGAAATCGCCTCCGCCACCGCCCTCATCGGCGGTGCCTGGGGCGGGCAGAAGGTCATGACCGTGACCTCCGGCCCCGGCTTCTCGTTGATGATGGAGACCATCGGCCTGGCCGCCACGACGGAAACGCCGCTGGTGATCGCCGACGTGCAGCGCGGCGGCCCCTCCACCGGCCTGCCGACGCTCACCGCCCAGCAGGACATGATGCAGGCGCGCTGGGGCTCCCACGGCGACTACCGGATCATCGCCCTGGTGCCCGATTCGCCCCAGGAGTGCTTCGATCTCGCCATCGAGGCCTTCAACCTGTCGGAGATCTACCGCGTCCCGGTGTTCATCATGACCGATGAAACCGTTGGCCACATGCACGAGAAGGTGGTCATCCCGGAGGCCGAAGAAATCCGGGTGGTGGAACGCAACTGGTACCAGGGGCCGAAGGGCGAGTACCGGCCCTACCGGTTCACCGGCAGGGACGTCGCGCCCATGGTCAAGGCCGGCGACGGCCACCGCTTCCACATCACCGGCCTGACCCACGACGAGCGTGGCTATCCGGCACTCACCGCGGAGCAGAACGACAAGGTCGTCCGCCACCTGATCGAGAAGATCGATTCCAACGCCGAGAGCATCATCCGCGTCGAGGAGGACGGCATCGAGGGCGCCGATGTGGTGGTGCTGTCCTACGGCATCACCTCGCGCATCGCCATCCGCGCCGTGCAGGAAGCGCGCCAGGCCGGCCTCAAGGTGGGCGTGCTGCGGCTGATCACCGTCTGGCCTTTCTGCGAGAAGAAGATCCGCGAACTGGCCGGCAAGGTGAAGGCCATCGTCGTGCCCGAGATCAACTACGGGCAGATGGTGCTGGAGGTGGAGCGCTGCGCCGCCGGTCAGTGCAAGGTGGTCAGTGTCAATCACTGCGGCGGGGCCGTCCATGACCCCGAGGTCATCCTCGCCGCCATCCAGGAGGCCGCCAAATGAGCAGCTGCGCCCCCAACGACGCCCAGTTCCGTATCCAGAACCCCATGGCCGAGTTTCTGCGCATGGAGCGCATGCCCCACATCTGGTGCCCCGGTTGCGGCATCGGCTCGGTAGTCACCTCGATGGCGGAGGCCATCAAGAACGGCGGCCACGACATGGACAAGATCGCCGTGGTCTCGGGCATCGGCTGCACCGGCCGGGTGGCCGGCTACGTCAAGTTCGACTCCTTCCATACCACCCACGGCCGCGCCATCCCCTTCGCCACGGGCTTGAAGCTGGCCAATCCGGAACTGAAGGTGATCGTCTTCAGCGGCGACGGCGACCTGTTCTCCATCGGCGGCAACCACTTCATCCACGCCGCCCGCCGCAACATGGACCTGCTCGTCATCTGCGTGAACAACTTCACCTACGGCATGACCGGCGGCCAGATGACGCCCACCACGCCGACCACGGCCAACGCCTCGACCACGCCCTACGGCAACTACGAATACCCGTTCAGCCTGCCGTTCCTGGCCGACGCCGCCGGTGCCACCTACGTGGCGCGCTGGACCTCGCTCAACGCCCGCAACATCACCGACTCCATCAGCGAGGCGCTCAACCGCAAGGGCTTCTCCTTCATCGAGGTGATCACCCCCTGCACTACGCTCTACCAGCGCCGCAACCGGCTCGGCGATGGCATTGACGCCATGCAGTACTACCACGACGACGCCGACATCCAGCACGGTGCCGACACCCGCACCGTGGATATCGGCTTCCAGGGGAAGCTCAAGACAGGCAAGTTCGTCGATCGCCAGAAACCGACCTACCTCGATGCGGTGAACACCCACTACGCCAACGTCATTGGCGACGACTACCAGCTCTACGGCAAGACGCCGCCGGAAAAGCAGGCGGAAGAAGAGGCGAAGCGCGCCGCCGCTGCGGCGGCAGAGCAAGCCGATGGCCTTGAGGCCGAGTACATCGATGAACCCGCCGAGTGCGGGGGGGATGACGCGTAATGTGGGAGATCAAGTTTTCCGGATTCGGCGGCCAGGGCATCGTGCGTTGCGCCCTGATCACCGGCAAGGCGATTTCGCTCTATGACGGCAAGTTCGCCACCATGACCCAGAGCTTCGGCCCCGAGGCCCGCGGCGGCGCCTGCCAGTCGCAGCTCATCATCTCCGAGACGCGCATCGCCTACCCCTACTGCACCGTGCCCGGCGTGCTGGTGGCCCTGTCCCAGGAAGCCTACGACAAGTACGAGCCCGGCCTGGGCGACGGCGGCATCCTCATCTACGAGGAAGACCTGGTCAAGCCCTCGGGCGACCCACAGCGCGTGCGGCGATATGCCCTCCCTGCCACCCGCTTCGCCGAGGAACTGGGCAACCGGCTGTTTGCCAACCTCGTCACCCTCGGCTGCTTTTCGGCCATCACCGGGGCGGTGACGGCCGAAGCGATGAAGAAGGCGCTGCCCGGCCTGGTGCCCGACCGCTTCCTGAAGAAGAACATCCAGGCCTTCGACAAGGGCTACGAGCACGGGCTCGCACTGCGCGACGCCGTGCCCGCCGAGCCCGCCACCGCGGGAGCCGCCCAGTGACACGCCGCACCGGGGTCTTCGTCTGCCACTGCGGCACCAACATCGCCGCCACGGTGGATGTGAAAAAGGTGGCCGCGGAACTGGGCCAGGACGAGGGCGTGGTCTTCTCCAACGACTACGTCTACATGTGCTCCGATCCGGGCCAGCAGTCGGTCATTAACGCGATCAAGGATCACGACCTGGACAGCGTGGTCATTTCCTGCTGCTCGCCGACGCTGCACGAGAAGACCTTCCGCGACACCTCCGCCGCGGGCGGCATGAACCCCTTCCAGTGCGAGATCGCCAACATCCGCGAGCAGTGCGCCTGGGTGCACAAGGACAAGGCCAAGGCCACGCCGAAGGCGATCAAGATCACCCGTGCCGCCGTCAAGCGCGTGCGGCGCAACGAGTCGCTCACCCCCATCGGCGTGCCGGTGACGCGCAAGGTGATGGTCATCGGCGGCGGCATCGCCGGCATCCAGAGCGCGCTGGATCTGGCCAACGCCGGCTTCGAGGTGGTGCTGGTGGAGAAGCAGGCCACCATCGGCGGCCACATGATCCAGCTCTCGGAGACCTTCCCGACCCTGGACTGCTCCCAGTGCATTCTGTCGCCGAAGATGGTGGAGGTGTCCAAGAACCCGCGCATCACGCTGATGACGTCCAGCGAGGTCAAGTCGGTCTCCGGCTTCGTCGGCAACTTCAAGGTCAAGGTGCATTCGAAGGCGCCCTTCGTCGATCCGGAGAAGTGCAAGCTGTGCGACGACTGCACTCCCGTGTGCCCGGTGGTGGTGCCCAACGAGTACGACCTGAATCTCACCGGCCGGCGCGCCATCTTCATCCCCTACGCCCAGGCCATCCCGGCCAGCTACACCCTGGACGAAGAGGCCTGCCTCGGGCTCAACCCGGTGGTCTGCGGCAAGTGCAAGGAGGTGTGCGAGGCGGGGGCCATCGACTACGACGTCAAGCCCAAGGTCACCGAGTACGAGATCGGCGCCATCGTCGCCGCCACCGGCTTCGACCTCTACGACAAGGGCTACCTGGCCGAATATGGCCGTGGCAAGTACCCCGACGTGCTCGACGGGCTGCAGTTCGAGCGCCTGTGCTCGGCCTCGGGTCCTACTGGCGGCCAGGTGCTGCGCCCCTCGGATCAGAAGGAACCGAAGAACGTCGTCTTCATCCAGTGCTCCGGGTCGCGCGACCCCGAGAACCACTGCGCCTACTGTTCCAAGATCTGCTGCATGTACACGGCCAAGCACGCCACCCTGTACCAGCACAAGGTGCACGACGGCCAGGCCTACGTCTTCTATATCGACATCCGTTCCGGCGGCAAAGGCTACGAGGAGTTCGTGCAGCGTTCCATGGAACGCGACGAGGTCATCTACCTGCGCGGGCGGGTGTCCAAGGTGTACCCGTCGAAGGGCAAGCTCAAGGTGATGGGCGTGGACACCCTGTCGGGCAAGAACGTCGAAATCGACGCCGACATGGTGGTGCTGGCCCAGGCCATGGTGCCCTCGAAAGGCACGGCCGAGGCGGCCAAGACCCTGAAGATCGGGCGCGACAAGGACGGCTTCCTGGCCGAGGCGCACCCCAAGCTGCGGCCGGTGGAGTCGGTCACCGGCGGCATCTTCCTCGCCGGCGCCGCCCAGGGGCCGAAGGACATTCCGGAGACCGTGTGCCAGGCCAGCGCGGCGGTGTCCAAGGTGATCCAGCTCCTGTCCAAGCCCGAGCTGGAGCACAGCCCCACCGTAGCCAAGGTGCGCGATTCCCACTGCACCGGCTGCGAGATGTGCGTGGATGCCTGCCCCTTCGAGGCCATCACCCTGGTCAATGGCAAGGCCCACGTGAACGAAGTGCTGTGCGAGGGCTGCGGCACCTGCGCGGGCACCTGCGTACGCGCGGCCATCGACGTCAAGAACGTCACGCAATTGCAGATCCACGAAATGATCAGCGCCTGCATGGGAGGATGAGCAAGGTGGCCGAGGCGGTAGAAGTAAGGAAGGTGGCGCAGGAGTCGGGCGAGTTCGAGCCGAAGATCGTCGCCTTCCTGTGCAAGTGGTGCTCGTCGGCGGGCAGCGATCTGGCAGGGGTGTCGCGCCTGCAGTATCCGTCCAATGCGGTGCCGATCACGGTGCCGTGTTCCGGGTCCGTGTCCCCCATCTACATCCTGTCGGCCTTCAACAAGGGCGCGGACGGGGTGCTGGTGTCTGGCTGCCATCCGGGCGACTGCCATTATCTGAAGGGCAATTTCTTCGCCCGCCGGCGCATCTATCTGGTGCAGAAGCTGCTCCAGTTCATCGGCGTGGAACCCAATCGCTTCCGCATGTCCTGGGTGTCCGCCGCCGAGGGCACGAAGTACGCCCAGGTGATCGCCGATTTCGTCAAGGACCTCAAGCCGCTGGGTCCGCACGGCAAGCTGGGGGCGAAACGCTGATGGTTGCGATCGAAGACATCCGCGCACGCGCCAGGACGCTGCTGGAAAGCGGCGAAGTCCGCGCCGTGCTGGGCTATCAGCGGGGCTCCGCCGGCACCCTGGCAGAGCCCGCATTCCTGACCGAGCCGCAGCAGGCGGCCTCCCTGGTGTGGGACCCGACCTGCATCCACAATCTGGCGCTTTATCTTGTGAACGAGAAGAAGCGCCAGCGCACGCAGCGATCGAACGACAAGCGGCCGCTGGCCGTGGTGGCCAAGGGCTGCGACAGCCGTGCCCTGGTTGTGCTGCTGCAGGAAAACCACATCGACCGCAGCGAGGTCGTCATCCTCGGCGTCTCCTGCGAGGGCGGGGGCGTGATCGACCCGCGCAAGCTCACGCGGGCGCTCGCTGGCCGGGCGGCCACCACCGTGGCCATGGACGGCGCCGATGCCATCAGGGTCGGCACCGCGAGTGGCGAAACGACGCTGCCGGCAAGCGAGTTGCTGGCCGACCGCTGCCTCGAATGCGCCAGGGCGTACCCCGAACTCTACGACACCCTCTACGGCGACAAGGCCGAAGGGCGCTCCTACAGCCCGCGCTTCGCCGCGCTGAACACCGTCGCGGAGAAACCCCTCGATGAGCGCCGGGCGTACTGGAACGCCCACTTCGAGCGCTGCATCCGCTGCTACGCCTGCCGTGCCGTGTGCCCCATGTGCTATTGCGACGAGTGCGTGGTGGACAGCACCGAGTTCGTCGTCACGCCCAACACCAGCGCCGACGAGAAGGCCAACCGCATCCGCTGGATCCAGCGTTCGCCCGACGCCTCGGAGAGCGCCATGTACCACCTGGTGCGGGCCATGCATCTGGCCGGGCGCTGCATCGACTGCGCCGAATGCGAGCGCGTCTGCCCGGTGAACATCCCCGTGCGCCTGCTCAACAACGTCCTCGAACGGGAGGCGCTGGAAGCCTTCGAGTACGTGCCGGGCACGGACCCCGGTCTGCCGTCGCTGATTTCCTCGTTCCGGGACGGCGATCCCAACGATTTCGTCAGGTAGCCCGATGGAAGCGATCCTCCAGAAAGACCGGCTCGGCCAATGGGTGGCGCAACTGAGCACCCGCGCCCGGGTGTTCGCCCCCGCCTTCGTCGATGACGTGTGGGGTTATGGCCCGGTGGAAACCGGGGCCGAGGTGCCACTCGATCACGGCAACACCACCCGCCCACCCAAGAACTTCGTTTTTCCGCAGCGCGAGGTGCTCTACCGCTTCCGCGTGCAGGACCGGCACGCGCCGCAGATCACGCCCACGGTGCCGGAGCCCGAACCGGCCGTGGTGTTCGGCGTGCGCCCCTGCGACGGACGCGCCATGGTGCGCAACGACAAGGTATTCACCTGCGGCGTGGTCGATCCCTATTACCAGGCACGGCGCGACAAGGTGGTATTCGTGGGGCTGGCCTGCAGCGCCCCGCCTTCGCCCAACTGCTTCTGCCAGTCGGTGGGCGGATCGCCCCATTCCGAGGACGGGCTGGACGTGCTCATGACCGAGCTGGAGGGGCGCTACCACGTCAAGACCCTCACGGCCCGGGGCCTGGAACTCCTCGACGCCGCCCGCTCGCTGTTCGATGACGCCGGCGCCGCCGACGCCGGCGAGGTGGAGCGGGCCCATGCCGCCGCCCGCGCCTATCCGCAGCGCACGCTTGCAAGCCAGGAGCAGGTGGTCGACGGCCTCAAGCGCAACTTCGATTCGCCCAAGTGGGCGGAACTGGCCCGCGCCTGCATCGGCTGCGGCGCCTGCACCTATCTGTGCCCGAGCTGCCACTGCTTCGACATCAACGACGAGATCACCGGCACCTCGCCGCTGGCGGGGGAGCGGGTGCGCACCTGGGACAACTGCCAGTTCCCGGATTTCACCATGCACTCCTCCGGGCACAACCCCCGCGACGACACCGGCTCGCGGCTGCGCCAGCGCGTCGCCCACAAGCTGCTGTATTTCGTCGAGAACCACGGCATCCAGCAATGCACCGGCTGCGGCCGCTGCATCACCCACTGCCCGGTGGGCATCGACATCGTCCGGGTCACGCACGAGGTGGCCGAAGTATGAACGCCAACGTCTATCTGCCGCAGCTTGCGCGCATTGCCCACATCAAGGACGAGGTGGGCGGCGCGCGGGCGATCAAGACCTTCCGCGTCGAATTCCTGGACGGCGGGGGCTTCGAGCACGAGTGCGGCCAGTGCGCCATGATCTCGGTGTTCGGCAAGGGCGAGTCGATGATCTCCATCGCCTCGGCGCCGTCGATCAAGGACTACAAACAGTTCTCCATCATGCGCGTGGGCCGCGTCACCGCCGCCATCCACGACATGCAGGTGGGCGACGTCATCGGCGTGCGCGGCCCCTACGGCAACCGCTTCCCGGTGGCCGACTGGAAGGGGCGCAACCTGACCTTCATCGGCGGCGGCTGCGGCCTGGCGCCCATCTGGCCGGTGATCCAGACCGCGGTGGCCAATCGCGGCGACTTCGGCAACATCACCGTCTTCTACGGCGGGCGCACTTCCCGCGACATCCTCTACCGGGCCGAGCTGGAAAAGCTGCGCGGCATGGCCGACGTGCATCTCTCGGTCGATTCCCCGGAGGAAGGATGGGAGGGCTATTGCGGCTTCGTCCCGGCCAACATCATGGACAAGCCGCAGTCGCCGGAGAACGCCATCGCCATCACCTGCGGCCCGCCGATCATGATCAAGTACGTGATCGGCAACCTGTCGGCGATGGGGTTCGCCGACGAGCAGATCTACACCACCATCGAGAACAAGATGAAGTGCGGCGTCGGCAAGTGCGGGCGCTGCAACGTCGGCAAGGATTACGTGTGCGTCAAGGGACCGGTCTACTCCTGGGCGGAGCTGAAGGGCCTGCCGCAAGAGTATTGAAGAATAGAAGCGAAGGAAGAAGGATATGCAACTGACGGGGATGCTTTACGGAGCGAAGCTCCTGAAGATGGTGGACTTCCCGACCTCCGAGATCCTCGGGCCGGAAGCCAGCGAGCATGAGATCAAGGCGTTGATCGCCAAGTGCGGCGAGGTTTTCGTCAAGCCCATCTTCCGTGGCGGCATCGGCAAGAAGGGCAAGGCCGGGCTGCTGGGCCGCGCCGCGGACCTGAAGACGGCGCTGAAGGAGAAGGAGCGTCTGTATTTCGTCGAACATCGCCACGGCAACGTCGTCGCCAAGTCCCAGGGCGTCACCTTCGAGGGGGCGGTCCCCGCCGAGCACGAGGTCTACGTCTCGATCGCCGACTCGACCCGCTACCGCGCGCCCACGCTGACCATCACCCACCACGGCGGCATGGATATTGAGGAACTGCCCAAGGACCAGATCGTCGAGGTGCCCTTCGATCCCCTCACCGGGCTCAAGTCCTTCGTCATCACCAACGCCCTGTCCGACCTCAAGGCGCCGCGGGAGATCATCTCGCCGCTGGCGCAGAACCTGCCCAAGCTGTGGGACCTGTTCCACCACAACGGCATGACGACGCTGGAACTCAACCCGATCCGCATGAGCCAGACGCGGCCCGGCTCGCTGACGCCCATCGCCTGCGATTTCAAGTGCGGCTTCGATCGCGACGACCCGCGGGTGCGGCGGCTGAATCTGCCCAACGAGCTGTTCGCGGTGGACTACTCCGACTTCGAGCAGGAAATCAACCAGTTGCGCACCTACCAGGGCCAGTCGGACGTGGGCGTGATCAACGCCAACGGCACCATCCTGGCGCCCACCTTCGGCGGCGGCGCCAACTCGCTGGTGACCGAGTTTCTCGGCGACGACGCCATCATCTCGTCGGATTTCGGCGGCAACCCGCCCTACGAAAAAATGCGCCAGGTGATGCGCATCTGCCTCAAGCACTGGCTCAAGCAGACCAACGTGCTGTTCGTCATCGGCGGCAAGGCCAACAACACCGACATCTTCGTCACCTTCCGCGCCATGGCCGACGCCCTGCGCGAGTATTTCAGCGAGCGCGGGCCCACCCCCGTCTATGTGGTCATCGGCCGCGGCGGCCCCAACCTGTCGCGCGGCCTGCTCGCCTTCAAGGACGTGGTGGACTCCCTGGGCCTGCCCTACCGCATCTTCGCCTACGACTCGGCCATGACCGACGTGGTGCGCTACGCCCAGGCGGCGGACCGCTGGATGAAGGCGGGGGGCCGCCAGATGCTCGCCGAGAAGCTCGGCGTCGCGGCGTGAGCACGGGCCGGTTCGACCAGGGCGGAAAGATGCGGTTGTCCGACGGACACCAGTATTGCGAGGCACGACAAGCATGCTAGCTAACGAGAAATTCAAGTACTTCGTCGGGATCAACTCCCTGGCCGAGATCGCCACCTGCAAGGACCGGGTGTGCGTGCTGAACATCCTGGGCAACGAGTCCCGCGGGGTCACCCCGGTGAGCCACGCCTACTCCGGCGGCAATGTGGTGTTCGGCACCTCCCCCGGCCGGGGCGGCGAAGTGCTGGAGACCGCGGCCGGCCCGGTCCCGGTCTACAACAACGTGCGCGAAGGCCTGGACGCGGGCCACAAGTTCAACGTCGGCGTGGTCTACCTGCCGCCTGCGGCGGTGCGCGACGGCGTGTTCGAACTCATCCGGGTCAACCGGGACATCGAGAAGGTCGTCGTCCTCACCGAGAAGGTGTCGGTGCATGATGCCCGCGAGATCCGCGCCCTGGCGCAGCAGCGCAGCGTGGATCTGTTCGGCGCCAACTGCCTGGGCGTGGCCGATGCCTGGAACCACATCCGCATCGGCGGCGCGCTGGGCGGCGACAAGCCGGAGGAGTCGCTGCGCCGCGGTTCGGTGGCGATCTACTCCAACTCCGGCAACTTCACCACCACCATGGCCACCTACCTCACGGCGGGCGGCTGGGGCACCACCACCAGCATCTCCAGCGGCAAGGACCTCTACATCCACTTCGCCCCGGCCGAATTCGCCCACGCCTTCGACAACGACGCGCGCTCCAAGGCGGCGGTCATGTACATCGAGCCGGGCGGCTACTACGAGCAGGATCTCGAGTTCAGGAAGCCTGTCATCGCCTGCGTGGTGGGCCGCTGGAAGGCCAAGCTGACCCGCGCCGTCGGCCATGCCGGAGCCATCGCCGGCAGCGGCGACGGCGCCGAGGCCAAGGAGAAGTGGTTCCAGCGCATTCTCAAGGTCAAGGGCATCTACTCGCCGGAGAATCCCATCGTCTCCCAGGCCGGCGCGGTGGTGACCAACATCGCCCACATTCCGGCGGCGCTGACGGCGGTGATGAAGCTCAACGGCGTCGAGCCCGACTTCCCGCCGGAGGGCGACCTGACCCTCAAGCCCTGGTTCGGCGACAACCAGGGCCTGCCGATGCCGCCGGAACTGGACCTCCCACTGGTGGAGCCCTTCCAGCCCTACAAGGACCAGATTGCCGAACTGACCCGCCAGGTGGGTGCCGTGTTCCCGCGCGAATCCATGAAGGACCGCTCCGGCAGCTCGATCATGGACCCCAAGACCCAGGTGACCCGGGTCAGCGGCGTGTCGATCCTGGATACCGCCAAGTACCCGCTGGCCTCGAACTACATGCTGGCGCTGATCCACGAGATCAACGACGACAACGACCATGCGCTGTTCAACTGCTCCGTGACGGTCGACGTGAACCTGCATGGCGATCCCGCCATCATGGCAGCGGACGCGGCACGCGAGGCGGGGAACGCCCCCAACACGGTTCTGGCTGCCGCATGTGCCGTGATCGGACCGCGGCGCGTGGCCGGCGCCTGCCAGGCGGCAGGCGTGCTCATCGACCTGTTCGGCCATTCCGGGCTGCAAAGCGGTGACCAGGCCGACTTCGACTTCAGCGCCATCAAGGCGGACGCAGCGCAGTTGGCGTGCCTGGTCGGCAGCACCGCCGACCCCAGGGCCCAGGCCATGCTTCATGGCGTCGAGGCGCGCGGCGCCCGCTCGGTGTTCGTGGACTACCTGCGTTCGCTGGACGGGCACCCGAGCGCCGACGCCGTGCGCGCCGCCATCACCACCTCCATTTGCTGGAGCGCACTGATGCGCAAGAAGATCTCGCGCATCACCGCCCGCAACCTGCCCTGGTACCTGCGCCTGGCGGCGACGATCATCGGTGCCTCGGTCCCGGGCGCCCAGCACAAGGCCGACAGTTTCTGCGGTGTTCCCACCCGCGAACTGGTGAGCCAGTCGTCGGCCACCGAGATTGCCTACCTGGCACTGCTGGGCGAGAAGCCCACGCCGGAGAATCTCTTCCCGTTCCGCGTCCTGCTGGGGCTGATCATCTCCAACGGGGTGGGCACCATCTCCGCCCAGGGCTGCAAGGGCGCGGTGTCCGCCGACGGTCCGGAATCGCCGGAGCGCGTGCAGATCAACAAGGCCATGATCGGCTTCCTCACCCACACCGGCTTCGCCCACGGCGGCAACGGGTTCGAGGGCATCCAGTTCCTCATCGAACAGTTCACCGATAGCGACCTCAAGGACGCCGGAGATCCCAAGCACGGCCTGGATCTGGCGGGCATGGGCAGCCGCTTCGCGTTGGCCTTCGCGGCCGAGAAGAAGGCGAGGAAGGGTGTGGGCGAGGGCGTGCGGGCCATCCCCGGCATCAACCACCCGGTGTTCAAGGGCCAACTGGTCAACAAGGACCCGCGGGAGGTGTACCTCTCCCACTTGTTCAAGGAGCGCGGCGAGACCAACGTCTTCCACGACTTCTACAGCGCCCTGGTGCAGGCGCTCTACGACAACGGCGTCACGGCCAACGTCTTCTGCGTGAACATCGACGCGGTCATCGCCGCCCTGCTGCTCAAGCTGCTGTGGCCGCGCTACCGCTCCGGTGCCTTCTCCGAAGAAGCACTGGAGACTGCCGCCTTCACCGCCTTCCTGTTCGGGCGCATGGTGGGCTGCGCCGGCGAGATCGACGATCACCTCAACCGCGGCCGCAACATGGACACCCGCACCCCGGCGTCCCAATGCAGCCATGTTTCCTAATCAACCTGTCTCAAGAAACCTGAAGACATGAACACCATCTACTGGACCAAAGTCGACGAAGCCCCGGCGCTGGCGACCTATTCACTGCTGCCCATCGTCCAGGCATTTACGAAAGCTGCCGATGTCAACGTGGAAACGCGCGACATCTCGCTCGCCGGGCGGATCATCGCCAACTTTCCGGATAACCTGACCGACTCGCAAAAGGCCAGTGACGATCTGACCTGGCTGGGCGAACTGACCCTCAAGCCCGAGGCCAACATCATCAAGCTGCCCAACGTCAGCGCCTCCGTGCCCCAGCTCAAGGCCGCGATCAAGGAACTCCAGTCGAAGGGCTACAAGATCCCCGACTTCCCGGAGAACCCGCAGAACGACGCCGAGAAGGAACTCAAGACACGCTTCGGCAAAGTGCTCGGTTCCGCCGTGAACCCGGTGCTGCGCGAAGGCAACTCCGACCGTCGCGCCGCGCTCTCGGTCAAGAACTACGCGAAGAAGCATCCGCACCGTATGGGCGCCTGGGCGGGCGATTCCAAGACCCGCGTGGCCCACATGGACGGCGGCGACTTCTTCGGCAGCGAGAAGTCCACCACCGTGCCGGATGCCACCGCCGCCCGCATCGAATTCGTCGGCGCCGAGGGCAAGGCCACGGTACTCAAGGAAAAGGTGACACTCAAGGCGGGCGAAGTGGTCGACTGCTCCGTCATGAACGTGAAGAGCCTGCGCGCCTTCTACGCGCAGCAGATCGAGGCCGCGAAGAACGAGGGCGTGCTGCTCTCCCTGCACCTCAAGGCCACCATGATGAAGATCTCCGATCCCATCCTGTTCGGCCATGCCGTGGCCGTCTTCTTCAAGGACCTGCTCGACAAGCACGCCGCGACCTTCAAGTCGCTGGGCGTAAACCTCAACAACGGTTTCGGCGACCTCCTCGCCAAGATCGCCACGCTGCCCGAAGCCGAGCGCGCCGCCATCGAGGCCGACATCCAGGCCGTCTATGCGAGCCGTCCGGAACTGGCGATGGTCAACTCCGACAAGGGCATCACCAACCTGCACGTGCCCTCCGACGTCATCATCGACGCCTCCATGCCGCCCGTGATCCGCGACGGCGGCAAGATGTGGGGACGCGACGGCAAGCCGCACGACACCCTGGCGATGATCCCCGACCGCAACTATGCGGGCGTCTTCCAGGCGGTCATCGAGGACTGCAAGAAGAACGGCGCCCTGAACCCGGTCACGATGGGCTCGGTTCCCAACGTCGGCCTGATGGCGCAGAAGGCCGAGGAATACGGCTCACACGACAAGACCTTCGAAATGTCCGCCGACGGCGCGGTGCGCATCGTCGACAGCACGGGCAAGGTGCTGCTGGAGCAGAAGGTCGAGGCGGGCGACGTCTTCCGCGCCTGCCAGACCAAGGACGCCCCGATCCAGGACTGGGTCAAGCTCGCCGTCACCCGCGCGCGCCTGTCGAACACGCCGGCCGTCTTCTGGCTGGACGGCAAGCGCGCCCACGACGCGCAGATCATCGCCAAGGTCGAGAAGTACCTCAAGGATCACGACACCTCCGGCCTGGATCTCCGCATCCTGCCGCCTGCCGACGCCTGCCGCTTCTCGCTGGAGCGCATCCGCAAGGGCCAGGACACGATCTCCGTCACCGGCAACGTGCTGCGCGACTACCTGACCGATCTCTTCCCGATCCTGGAACTCAACACCAGCGCCAAGATGCTCTCCATCGTCCCGCTGATGAACGGCGGCGGCCTGTTCGAGACGGGCGCCGGCGGTTCCGCGCCCAAGCATGTGCAGCAGTTCCAGGAGGAAGGGTATCTCCGCTGGGATTCGCTGGGCGAGTTCCTCGCGCTGGGCGTGTCGCTGGAACATCTGGCGCAGACGCAAAAGAACGCCAAGGCCCAGGTGCTGGCCGAGACGCTGGATGAGGCCAACGGCAAGATCCTCGACAACAACCGCTCGCCCGCCCGCAAGGTCGGCGAACTGGACAACCGCGGCAGCCACTTCTATCTGGCGATGTACTGGGCGCAGGCCCTGGCCGCGCAGTCCAAGGACAAGGAGTTGCAGGCCAAGTTCGCCCCGCTCGCCAAGACGTTGACGGAGAACGAGCAGAAGATCCTGGCCGAGTTGACCGCCGCACAGGGCAAGCCGGTCGACATGGGCGGCTACTACCTGCCCGACTTCGCGAAGACCTCGGCCGCCATGCGTCCGAGCGCGAACCTGAACACAGCCCTTGCTGCGCTTGGTTGAGGAGACGACCATGCTCGAAGCCTATCGTGCCCATGTCGCCGAGCGCGCCGCGCTCGGCATTCCGCCCCTGCCGCTCACGGCCGCCCAGGCGAAGGACCTCGTCGCGCTGCTGAAGGCGCCCCCCGCCGGCGAGGAAGCCTTCCTCGTCGACCTCATCACCAACCGCGTCCCGGCAGGCGTGGACGATGCCGCCAAGGTCAAGGCCGAATACCTCACCGCCGTCGCCAGGGGCGAAGTGAAGGGTCCGATCTCCAGGGTGCGCGCCACGGAACTGCTCGGCACCATGCTGGGCGGCTACAACGTCAAGCCGCTGATCGATCTGCTGGCCGATGCCGAATGCGGCGCCACGGCGGCCGCGGCGCTGAAGAATACGCTGCTGGTGTTCGACTACTTCAATGATGTGAAGGCGCTGGCCGACGGCGGGAACGCCCAGGCCAAGGGCGTCATGCAGTCCTGGGCCGACGCCGAGTGGTTCACCTCGCGCCCCGGCGTGCCGGAAAGCCTGACCGTCACCGTCTTCAAGGTGGGGGGCGAATCCAACACCGACGACCTCTCCCCGGCCTCCGACGCCTGGAGCCGGCCGGACATTCCGCTGCACGCGCTGTCCATGCTCAAGAACGCGCGTCCCGGCAACGAGCCGGACGAGCCGGGCAAGGTGGGCCCCATCAAGCTGCTGCAATCCCTCAAGGCCAAGGGCAACCTCATCGCCTTCGTCGGCGACGTGGTCGGCACCGGTTCCTCGCGCAAGTCCGCCACCAATTCGGTGCTGTGGTGGACGGGCGAGGACATCCCATTCATCCCCAACAAGCGATTCGGCGGCGTCTGCCTCGGCGGCAAGATCGCGCCGATTTTCTTCAACACGATGGAAGATGCCGGCGCGCTGCCCGTCGAGCTGGACGTGTCGAAGATGGACATGGGCGACGTGGTCGAACTGCGCCCGCTGGAAGGCAAGGCGCTCAAGGACGGTCAGGTGATCGCCGAATTCAAGATCAAGTCGGACGTGATCTTCGACGAGGTGCGCGCCGGCGGCCGCATCAACCTGATCGTCGGCCGCGGGCTCACCGCCAAGGCGCGCGAGGCCCTGGGCCTGCCCGCCTCGACGCCGTTCCCCCTGCCCGCGCCGCCCGCGGACACCGGCAAGGGCTACACCCTGGCGCAGAAGATCGTCGGCCGTGCCTGCGGCCTGCCCGAAGGCACGGGTGTTCGCCCCGGCGCCTACTGCGAGCCGAAGATGACCACTGTCGGCTCCCAGGACACCACCGGCCCGATGACGCGTGACGAGATGAAGGATCTGGCCTGCCTCGGCTTCTCCGCCGACTTGGTCATGCAGTCCTTCTGCCACACGGCCGCCTATCCGAAGCCGGTGGACATCAAGACCCACGCCACGCTGCCGGATTTCATCTCCAGCCGCGGCGGCGTTGCCCTGCGTCCCGGCGACGGCGTCATCCACTCGTGGATCAACCGCATGCTGCTGCCCGACACCGTCGGCACCGGCGGCGATTCCCACACCCGCTTCCCCATCGGCGTCTCCTTCCCCGCCGGTTCCGGCTTGGTGGCCTTCGCCGCCGCCACCGGCATGATGCCGCTCGACATGCCCGAATCCGTGCTCATCCGCTTCAAGGGGGAAATGCAGCCGGGCATCACCCTGCGCGACCTCGTCAATGCCATTCCCTATGTGGCCATCCAGCGCGGCCTCCTGACCGTCGAGAAGAAGGGCAAGAAAAACATCTTCTCCGGCGCGATCCTGGAGATCGAAGGCCTGCCCGACCTCAACGTCGAACAGGCGTTCGAACTCGCCAACGCCTCGGCCGAACGCTCTGCCGCCGCCTGCACGGTGCGCCTCAACAAGGAACCGGTGATCGAATTCACCCGCTCCAATGTCGCGCTGCTCGAATGGATGGTCGACAGCGGCTACGAGGACCGCAAGACCCTGGAACGCCGCATCGCCGCCATGAAAGCCTGGCTCGCCAACCCGACGCTGCTCGAACCCGACGCCGACGCCGAATACGCGGCTGTCTTCGAGATCGACATGAGCGAGATCAAGGAGCCCATCCTCGCCTGCCCGAACGATCCGGACGACGTGAAGCTGCTCTCCCAGGTCGCCGGCGAGAAGATCGACGAGGTATTCATCGGCTCGTGCATGACCAACATCGGGCACTTCCGCGCAGCGGGCAAGGTGCTGGCCGGCAAGACCGACCTGCCCAGCCGCCTGTGGGTGGTGCCGCCCACGAAGATGGACGCCATGACGCTGCGCGACGAGGGCTACTACAGCACCTTCGGCAGCGCCGGCGCCCGCGTGGAGATCCCCGGCTGCTCGCTGTGCATGGGCAACCAGGCCCAGACGAGGAAGGGCGCGACGGCGATGTCGACCTCGACGCGCAACTTCCCGAACCGCCTGGGGCTGGACACCCGCGTCTACCTGGGGTCAGCGGAACTCGCCGCCATCTGCGCGCTGCTGGGCCGCATCCCGACGGTCGCCGAATACATGGAGCAGTACAACGCCGTCAGCCAGAAGGCGGACGACGTCTACCGCTACATGAAGTTCGACCAGATCGACGCCTTCCGCGGGGGGGCTGCGAAGCTGGCGGCCTGAGCGGTCGACGGCTGCATTTTCGCCCGGCTGCCACGAAGGTTGCCGGGCCACCGAGCAGGCATGGGACCTGGCCTGCGCATCGGGTTACGTCCGCCTTCCGTAAGGGCGCAGACCCGATCCGGAAGCGGTCTTGACGTGAAGCACGAGCGAGGAGCGTAAATGGAATCGGACAATCGGCCGCGCCAGGAGGAAGGCAAGCGCCAGGAGGAAGGCAAGCGCCAGCGCGTGCGCGCCAACATGGTCAATGTCTTCATCATGGGCAAGCGCCATGTGGTGCCGGAGCACGCGACCATCATGCGGGCCATTGAGTACGCCGGCCACCAGATCATCCGCGGCGCCGGCTGCCGGGAGGGCTTCTGCGGCGCCTGCGGCACGCTTTACCGCCTGCCCGGGGATTACAAGCTGCACACCGGCCTGGCCTGCACCACCCTCGTCAAGGAGGGGATGTCGCTGACGCAGATCCCGGCGGTGCCGATGGAGAAGGCGATCTACGACGTGGAGAAGCTGCGCCCCGACGTCAACACGATTCTCGAGGTCTATCCCGTCGCCGCCCGCTGCGTGGCCTGCAACACCTGCAGCAAGGCCTGCCCGCAGCAGCTTCAGGTCATGGACTACGTGCAGGCAGGGCTGCGCGGCGACATTGCCTTGGTGGCGGACCTGTCCTTCGACTGCGTCGCCTGCGGGCTGTGCGCGCTGCGTTGCCCGGCGGAAATCATCCCGCACGAAATCGGCATCCTCTCCAAGCGCCTCTTCGGACGCCACCTGCGCAAGGAGAGCCGCGAGCTTGACGAGCGCATCCGTGAGGTGCGTGCCGGCAAGTTCGATGCCGAGTACGACGAGTTGATGGTCATGGGCAAGGACAGCCTGAACAAGCTGTACTACGGCCGCGACATGGAGCCCTGAGCCGCGGAGTCGGCGTTTCCTCCGGATGCCCCGTAAAGGGAGCGTTGCGAGGAGGGGCAGGAAATTCGGGAACAGCGGCCAGGAATCCGGGATACCCCCGGCCCCCGGCCCTCACTTGGGAGCAGAGATGTATCCGGACTATCTGAGCGAATCGCTGCAGGCGGTGGAGCGGACCCGTCCCGGGCGGCTTGAGCTGGCCATGAGCGGCCAGCCGGTCTATCCGCCGATGAACGCCGATGAGCGCAAGGACGTGCTGTCCAAGTACCACCCGGACTTCACCCCGGGCGCCAAACGGCCGGTGCGCGTCGGGCCCAACCGGGGCGAAGACATCACCACCGAGGTCGCCGACATCCTGGAGGCCCACTCCATGATCGAGCCCAAGCTGATGGACATCCATCTGCGCGAGCCCGACTACGAGACCGATCTCCTGATCATCGGCGGCGGCGGTGCCGGTTGCTGGGCGGCCATCACCGCCGCGCGCAACGGCATGAAGTCGCTCATCGCCACCAAGCTGCGCATGGGCGACGCCAACACCATGATGTCCGAAGGCGGCATGCAGGCGGCCGTTTCGCCCACCGACTCGCCCACCCGCCACTACCTGGACGCCATCGGCGGGGGCCACTTCGAAAACAAGCCCGAGCTGGTGCGCGTGCTGACCGAGGACGCACCCGAGGTGGTGCGCGAACTGGAGAACCTGGGCGTCATCTGGGACAAGATGGGCGACGGCTCGATGCAGGTGCTGCACGGCGGCGGCACCTCGCGCAAGCGCATGGTCTCCTGCCGCGACTACATCGGCGCCATCATCATGCGCACCCTCATGGACGAGGTGAAGAACCACCCGGACATGATCTCGCTGCGCGAATTCGAGCCGGCGGTGGAGCTGATCCTGGACGACAAGGGACGCTGCGCCGGGGCGGTGCTCTACGACCTGGACACCGAGCAGTTCCTCACCGTGCGTGCCAAGGCCACCATCATCTCCACCGGCGGCTTCGGCCGGCTGCACATCCGCGGCTTCGCCACCACCAACCACTACGGCGCCACTGGCGACGGGCTGGTCATGGCCTACCGGGCCGGCGCCAACCTCAAGTTCATGGACTCGGTGCAGTACCACCCCACCGGGGCGGTATTCCCCGAGCAGATCGCCGGCTTCCTCATCACCGAGAAGATCCGCGGTGCCGGCGGCCAGCCACTGAACAAGTTCGGCGAGTTGTTCGTCTGGCCACGCGAGCCCCGGGACGTGGAGAGCGCGGCCATCATCCGCGAGTGCAGTTCAGATCGCAACAACGGCGTCGACACCTTCGCCGGGCGTTCCGGCGTGTGGCTGGATTCGCCGCTGATCGACATGATCCATGGCGCCGGCTACACCCGCCACCAGTTCCCCGGTATGTGCCGCCAGTTCGACCGCTTCGGCATCGACATCGTCAAGCAGCCGATGCTGGTCTATCCGTCGCTGCACTACCAGAACGGCGGCATCGAGATCAACGAGCGCTGCGAGACCAGCATCCCCGGCCTGTTCGTCGCCGGCGAAGCCTCGGGCGGTGTGCACGGGCGCAACCGCCTGATGGGCAACTCGGTGCTGGACTACAACGTCTTCGGCCGCCGTGCCGGGCGCCATGCCAGCGAGTACGCCAAGTCGGCGACGCTGGGCCGGCTCAACGTCGATCACGTGCGCACCCATGCCGAGGAACTGGTGCGCGAGGGCATCGACACCGACCTGGTATCGCCGCTGATCCTGCCGTCCTACACGCCGGAGGATGTCAAGATCCAGCAGCTCGCCCGCCTCGGCAACGTGCCGGCGCGCCACTCCATGCTGCGCAGCCGCTTCACCCCCGGCGAACGGAAGACGCACCTGTGATGGCCGCCGAACCGCGTCCAGGCCGGCACGTGCCCTTCGCAGGGGCAGCAAACGACAGCGAGGGTGGAGAGCTGGCATGACCATGCGCATTTCATCTGACCCGGGCAGCGATGCCTTCGTTGCCCGGATCGAGGAACTCAGCGGGCAGGACCTGCTGGCCTGCTACCAGTGCGGCAAGTGTTCGGCCGGCTGCCCCATGGCCAATTACATGGACATCCTGCCCAGCCAGATGATCCGTTTCGCGCAACTGGGGCTCAAGGACGAACTCCTGTCCTCCGAGGCCATCTGGCTGTGCGTGTCCTGCCTGACGTGCAACAGTCGCTGTCCCAAGGGCGTGCGCATCGCCGAAGTCATCGAGGCGATGCGGCAGGTGTGCATCCGCAGCCGCCAGGATCACCTGGACGTGCGCAAGCTGGAAGAAAACACCCTCGCCACCATCCCCCCCATCGCCCTCATCGGCGGCATGCGCAAGTTCACGTCGTAGCGACAGGGAATCGGGCGCGGCGCCCGCCACGCCCTCCGCCCCCCGGCGGCTCGGAGAGGGAGCGGAAGCGGCGATTGCGCCGCGGCTTCGCCCGCGCCGCCGTCGAACCGCGGACGAAGCCGCCTGGTCGATTCGCGGACGAGGCGTTCAGCGCAGCGTGAGCGCCTCGGAAACGATCTTGGGCGTGATGAACACCAGCAGTTCGCTCTTGTTGTCGCGCCGCTCGGTGTTGCGGAACAGCGCCCCCACGTAAGGCAGGCTGCCGAAGAAGGGCACGCGATTGACCGTGGTGGCCTGGTCCTGGGTGTAGATGCCGCCGATCACCACCGTGCCACCGTTCTCCACCAGCACCTCGGTCTTGACGTGCTTGGTGTCGATGGCCACGCCGGATCGGGTGGGGATGCGCGTGTTGGGTGTGTCCTTGTTCACGTCGAGCTGCATCATGATGCGCCCGTCCGGCGTGATCTGGGGCTTGACCTTGAGCGCCAGGGACGCCTTGCGGAACGACACCGTCGTGGCCCCGGAACTGCTGGCCGATTCGTACGGCAGTTCCGTCCCCTGTTCGATGAGGGCCTCCACCTGGTCGGCCGTCATCACGCGCGGGCTGGAGACCACCTTGCCCTTGCCGTCGGCTTCCAGGGCGCTGATCTCGAGGTTCAGGAACTGGGTTGCGGCACGGTTGAACAGCACGAAGGAGAACTGCCCGGGTCGGTTGCCGCCGATGTTGCCGGCGGGCAGATTCACGCTCATGGCATCGGTGATGAAGTTGGGATCGGTGGACACCTGGCCGGTGTGGAAACCGGTGTCCGCCAGCCCGCCGCCCACCCTGAACGATCCGCTGTTGCCGGGGATGCGCCGTCCCGCGCCCAGGTCATGCAGGCCCCAGCGCACGCCGAGGTTGCGCCCGAAGGTATCCTCGGCCTCGACGATGCGCGCCTCGATGAGCACCTGGCGCACCGGCACGTCGATCTCGGCGATGAGCCGGCGCACGTCTTCCAGCCGGCTGGGCGCATCCTGGACGAACAGCTTGTTGGTACGTGCATCCACCACGGCGCTGCCGCGCTTGGACAGCATGGGCTGGGCCTTGTCGGTGATGAGCTTCTGCACCGCCTCGGCACGCTGGTAGTTGAGCTGGAAACTCTCGGTACGGGTCGGTTCCAGATCGGTGATCTGCTGGCGCGACTCCAGGTCCAGCTTCTCCTTCGCGGTCAGTTCGTCGCGCGGCGCGATCCAGATGACGTTGCCGTTCTTGCGCATGTCCAGGCCTTTGGCCTGGAGGATGATGTCCAGCGCCTGGTCCCAGGGCACGTCCTTCAGCCGCAGGGTCAGCTTGCCGGCGACGGTGTCGCTGGTGATGATGTTGAAGTTGGTGAAGTCGGCGATCACCTGCAGCACCGCGCGCACATCCACGTCCTGGAAGTTCAGCGACAGCTTCTCGCCGCGGAAGCCGCCACGGCTGCCCTGCACCAGCTTGTTGGGGTTCTCGATGACCGGCTTCACCTCAACCACGAACTGGTTGTCGCTCTGGTAGGCGTTGTGCTCCCACAGGCCGCGCGGGGAGATGACCATGCGCACGTTGTCGCCCTGGGTGAAGGTATTGACGTTGGTCACCGGCGTGGCGAAATCATTGACGTCGAGCCGTTTGCGCAATTCGGCCGGCAGAGCGGTCTTGACGAAGTCCACCACCAGGCTGGTCCCCTCCTGGCGGATGTCGATGCCGGTGGTGCTGTCGGACAGATCCACGATGACCCGCCCCTCGCCATCCTTGCCGCGGCGGAACGTGACATTGCGGATGCTGTGGGGCACGTCCGCGGCACGCACTTCGGCGAATCGCGCTGCCAGCGGCGCCCCCGCCGGCGCAGGGGCCTGGGGCGTGAGGGTGAGCAGCACCGCCCTGCCCTCGGTGCGCATCTCGTAGGCCGGCATGCGTGCCAGATTGAGCACCAGGCGGGTGCGCTCTCCCACCTGCACCACGCTGGCGCTGCGCACATCGCCCTCGTTGATGGGCTGGGAATTGACGCCCAGCCCGTTGGCGGTGTTGGGGAAGTCGAGCGAGATGCGCGGCGGGTTGGCAATGCTGAAGGTGGCCGGAGGGGCCGCCAGCGGCTGGCTCATGACCACCTTGACGATGACGTTGGTGCCCTGCCGATTGACCTGCACCTTCTCGACGGCGTTGAGCGCCGCCGCCGGCGCGGCGGGCCCGGGAGACTGCGCGTGCAGCGGCACGCCGCCGAGCATCAGCCCGAACGCGGCCAGCCATGTGAAAAACCTTGCCCCCCTGATCATGCTCTCGGTCTCCTACTGCTTTTCCTGCAACTGCAGTGTGCTGGTACGCTCGGCCCAGTCCCCGTTTGCGTCCTCGACCAGCTCCTTGAGGGCCACCTCGGTCTCCGTGATGCGCGTGATGACACCGAAATTCTGTCCGACATGCGTGCCCACCCGCACCTGGTGCAGCGTGCGGTCGGCCTGGATGAGGGCGTGGACCTTGTTCTGCCTGAACAGCGTACCGACCATGTGCAGGCTCTCCAGCGGGTAGGCCTCCAGCGGTTCGCGCGGGCGGTCCGTATCGGGCCGCACCCCGCGCGACCTGCGCTCGGGCTCGATCTTCGACGCCGCGAACGGGTCCACCCGGGAACCCGCGTCATAGGCCACCTCGGAGAAGGTCTTGATCCTCGGCAGCGGCGGTACGTTGCCCTTCATGTCCTTGGTGGCCTCGTGCATCCAGGACTTGAGATCCTCGTGCCGCTCGCCGGCGCATCCCGCCAGAGCGAGGGAAAGGCACAGCAGCAGTGTTCGTGCGATGCTCATCACCTGTCCCTACCTGCCCGCGGCCCGGGCCTTGGCCTGCTGCTCGCGCTTCTGCCTGGCCATTTCCTCGTCATCGAGGTAGCGGTAGGTGGTGGCCACCGCGTCCATGCGCAGGCCGCCGGACTGCGCGGCTTCCACCGCCACGTCCTTGAGCGCGACGATGCGCGTGAGCTTGGCCACATCGCCGGCAAAGGCGCCGAAATCATGGTAGCTGCCGCTCACCCGAACCGAAACGGGGAGTTCGGCATAGAAATCCCTGGTGTTCTCGGTACCGGGCTTGAACAGTTCGAACTGCAGGCCGCGCCCCAGCCCCGCCTGGTTGATGTCGATGAGCAGGGATTCCATCTCCGACCGGTTGGGCAACTGGCGCAGCAGCGCACCGAAACTGCGGTCGATCTCGGCGAGCTGCTTGCGGTATTCGTCGAGGTTGACCGCCTGCCGCTTCTTCAGCAGGAACTCTTCCTTGAGTTTCTCCTCCTGCTGGCGCTTGCCGTCCAGGGTATCGAGCTGTTCGCGCCAGTCGAACCACCAGCCGCCGGCCAGGATGGTCAGCAACAGCGCCACCAGGAAGACGACGCGCGGGACCAGCGGCCAGCCGGTGACGTCCTTGAGGTCCAGTCCGCGGAAATCGTCCGCGATACGCCGGAAGTCGATGTCCGGAAGACTGACGGCCCCCAGTGCGCTCATGATTTCTTCTCCGCTGCGCCGGCGGGCCGACCCGCGGGCGCAGCGCCCGCCGGCTGGGCCGTGGGCTCACGCTGGATCTGGACGTTGAGGCCGAACTGATTGAGGCGGCGGTTGGCGACGCTGGTGGCCTGAATCTCCACCAGTTCCGGTTTCTCCAGGAATTCGGTGGCTTCCAGGTTACGCATCAGCGCCGATACCCGCGCGCTCGACTGGGCATAACCGACCAGGCTGATGCGCCCGCCCGCCTGCTTGACGGACTTGAGGTAGATGCCTTCCGGAACCTCGCGGGCCAGGACGTTGAACAGATTGACCGCGTCCGCACGGTTGGTCTGCAGGGATTCAATGACCTGCTTGCGCGCCAGTAGCGCCTCGGTCTGCTCGCGCAGGCGCTTGATTTCCTCGATCTGCTTGTCGAGGCCGGCGATTTCCTGCTTGAGGAAGTCGTTTTCCGCGTCCTGGGCGGCGATCCGGCCCTCGATGAGCGCGTGCACCGCGAAGGCGATCGCCAGCCCGGCCAGCACCGTGGCGCCGGTCAGCACATAAAAGCGCTGGCGCCGTGCCTTGCGTTTCTCTTCCCGGTGGGGAAGCAGGTTGATGCGGATCACTCGTCGAAACTCCGCAAGGCCAGACCGCAGGCCACCATCAGCGACGGCGCGTCGGTGGCGAGGTTCTTCGGCTTGACACGGTTCGACAGCATCATGTCGGCGAAGGGGTTGGCGATGAGGGTGTGGATCTGGGTGCGCCCGGCCACCACCTCGTCGAGGCCGGGGATGACGGCACAGCCCCCCGCCAGCACCAGATGATCGACCTGGTTGTACTGGGTGGAGGTGAAGAAGAACTGCAACGCGCGCGAGACTTCCAGCGCCAGGCCGTCCATGAAGGGGCGCAGCAGTTCCGAGTCATAGTTCTCGGGGAGCGTTCCGTTGCGCTTGCCCAGTTCGGCTTCGTCCGGGCTCAGCCCGTACTGCCGGGTGATCTCGAGGGTGAGCTGGTGGCCGCCAAAGGCCTGCTCGCGGGCGTACAGCGGCTGGTCGTTGCGGAACACCGTGACGTTGGTGACGTTCGCACCCACGTCGATGAGGGCGATGACCTTGTTGCGCCCCCCCTCCGGAAGCTGCTGCTCGATGATGTGGAAGGCGGCCTGGGCAGCGTAGGACTCCACGTCCATCACCACGGCCTTGAGTCCGGCGGCCTCCGCCACCGCCACGCGGTCCTCCACCTTCTCCTTGCGCGAGGCGGCGATCAGCACCTCCAGTTCTTCGCCGGACGCCGAGGCGTTGCCCAGGGGCTGAAAATCGAGATTGACCTCTTCCAGGGCGAAGGGGATGTACTGGTTGGCCTCGGCCTCGACGGTGGCCTCGAGGTCTTCCTCGCGCTGGCCGGCCGGAACGATGATCTTCTTGGTGATCACCGCTGCGGCCGGCAGGGCCATGGCCACCTGGCGCGTGGCGGTTCCCATGCGCTTCCAGGCGATCTTGACCGCCTCGGCGACCATTTCAAGATTGCCGATGTTGCCGTCGGACACCGCGTCCCGCGGCAGCGCCTCGATGGCGTAGCGCTCGATGCGCAACACGCCCTTGCCGGCGTCGCCCAGTTCGACCATCTTCACGGCCGACGACGAGATGTCGAGGCCGATCAGCGACCGCGCCCTGGGGCGAAACATCGAGAAATCGAAAGCCAAGTGAAAATATCCTTTGAAATTGATCGGTTATCACCCAAACCTGATAACCCGCCTTTAATGCTATCAGGCACATCTTTCGCCTGTAAAGCTATTTGGTCACATTCGTGCCCTGGTCCTTTGACCATATAATCGGCACCTGACCGTCGTTTCCTGAGCCCGCCTTGCCCACTCCCCTGCGCTGGATCCTCTACAGCCTCGCCGCACTGCTCGGCCTGGGCCTGCTGGCCGGCGCGGTCGTCGGGCTCATGATCATCTTCGCCTATCCCAAGCTGCCGTCCGTGGACACCCTGGCAGACTACCAGCCCAGGATCCCCATGCGGGTGTTTACCGCGGACGGGCACCTGATCGGCGAATTCGGCCAGGAGCGGCGCCTGTTCGTGCGCATCGAACCAGCATCGCGGCGTGGACACCCTCGGCGTGCTGCGAGCCGCCTACGCCAACTTCCTCAGCGGCACGCGCCGCCAGGGGGCGAGCACCATCACCATGCAGGTCGCGCGCAACTTCTTCCTCACCCGCGAGCGCACGCTGTCGCGCAAGCTCTACGAGGCCCTGCTGGCGTTCAAGATCGAGAACAGCCTGTCCAAGGACCAGATTCTCGAACTCTACGTCAATCAGATCTTTCTCGGGCAACGCGCCTACGGCTTCGCCGCAGCCGCCCAGACCTATTACGGCAAGGCCCTGAAGAACCTGAGTCTTGCCGAGGCGGCAATGCTGGCCGGCCTGCCCAAGGCACCGTCGAGCTACAACCCGGTGGCGAACTTCGCCCGCGCCCACCAGCGCCAGCTCTACGTGGTGCGGCGCATGCGCGATCTGGGGTTCATCAGCGAGGAGCAGGCGACCCAGGCGCAGGCCCAGAAACCCACCATCCGGCGCGAACCCAGCGAGGCCCTCACCAGTGCCGAGTACGTCGCCGAGATGGCGCGCCAGATCGCCTACGACCAGTTTCGCGACGCGGCCTACAGCATCGGACTGAACATCGTCACCACGGTGACGCTCAAGGACCAGGAGGCCGCCTACCGCAGCCTGCGGCGCGGAGTCCTGAATTTTGACCGCCGCCACGGCTACCGCGGCCCCGAAGGCTATGAGGACATGGCACGCCGCGACGGCGACGATGCCATCGAAGACCTGCTGCAGGAATATCCCGACCATGACGACATGAAGGCCGCCCTGGTGCTGGAGGCATCCTCGCGGCAGGTCAAGGTGCTGCGCCATGGTGGGGAGGTGCTCGCGATCGACGGCGAGGGACTGCGCTTCGCCGCGCGCATGCTCGACGACAAGGCCCCAGCCAACCGGCGCGTGCGCCGCGGGGCCGTGGTGCGCGTGGCGAAGGACGAGCGCGGGCGCTGGGAGATCACCCAGATGCCCGAGGTCGAAAGCGCCTTCGTCGCCCTCGACCCGCAGACCGGTGCCATCCGCGCCCTGGTGGGCGGCTTCGACTTCGAGCGCAACAAGTTCAACCACGCCACCCAGGCATGGCGCCAGCCGGGTTCCAGCTTCAAGCCATTCATCTACTCCGCGGCTCTGGAAAAGGACTTTGCGCCAGCCACCATGGTGGACGACGCGCCATTCTCCGTGAGCGCCGCCGAGACCGGCAGCCAGGCATGGGAACCGCGCAACTACGACGAGAAGTACGACGGGCCGATCCCGCTGCGCACCGCCCTGGCCAAGTCCAAGAACATGGTGTCGATCCGCATCCTGCAGAGCATCGGCCCGCGCTATGCCCAGGACTACGCCACCCGCTTCGGTTTCGAAGCCGCGCGCCACCCGCCCTACCTCACGCTGGCCCTGGGTGCCGGTGCCACCACGCCGTGGCAGATGGCCGGTGCCTACGCCGTCTTCGCCAACGGCGGCTACCGCGTGCAGCCCTACATCGTGCAGCGCATCGTCGACGACAAGGGCAAGGTGCTCGCCCAGGCCGAACCGGTCCCCGCCGGCACGCCGACGCAACTCGTCATCGACCCGCGCAACGCCTACATCATGGACAGCATGATGCGCGACGTGGTGCGCTACGGCACCGCCACCCGCGCCCTGTCGCTCAAGCGCAGCGACATCGCCGGCAAGACGGGCACCACCAACGATTTCGTGGACGCCTGGTTCTGCGGCTACCAGGCCTCGCTGGTGGGGGTGGCGTGGATGGGCTATGACCAGCCGCGCCGCCTGGGCGACAAGGAAACCGGCGGGGCGGCCGCCCTGCCCATCTGGATCGGGTTCATGGAAAAGGCCCTGCGGGGCGTGCCGGAAGCGCGGCGCGACATGCCGGAAGGCCTGGTGGCCGCCCTCAATCCCGAGTCCGGGCGCTCCGACCTCTACTACCGCGAGAAAATGCCCCCACCCCCGCCGGCGGCGGACCCCTTCGACCTTCACCCCGCCTCGCCTGCGCCTCCCCTGGCGCCTGCGCCGCCCCCAACACCGGCGGCCACGCCGGACCTGCGCGGCTAACCGCGCGGCGGCGCCAGCACCACGTCCTCCCCGGACTGTTCGCCGATCAGCCGGCCGAGCGTCTCGAACAGATCGGCTCCGTCCCGGGTATTCACCCAACGTCCGCCGTCGGGGCGGAAATGAAAACCGCCGGAACGCGCCGCCACCCAGATCTGCCTGGCCGCGCCGTGGCGATTGACGATGATCCTGCTGCCGTCGGCGAACTCCAGTTCCAGCACGCCCCCCGGTTTCAGCTCCCAATCCACGTCCGCGCCGCAGGCCTCCACGGCCTGCTCGATGTCCGCCAGGGTCTGGTCGGCCAGGTCCTCGAACCGCGTATCTTCTGCCATTTCTGCTAGCATCCTGTCTTTTCGGTGAAACCATGCAGCGACTCGCGCTTGCCTTCGCGGCAGTGGTTCTGCTGGCGGCCTGCGGCACCAAGGGGCCCATCTTCCTGCCACCGCCCCAGCCTGCCAAAGCGGCACCGGCGCCCGAAGCCGCGCCGCAGCCCGATCATAACAAAGCCGGCGGGACCGCCCGACCATGAGTGAGCCCGCCCCCCGCCATCCCGGATTCCCGCTGCGCGACGGCGCGCTCCACGTCGAGGGCATCCCCCTGGACGACATCGCCCGTCGCTTCGGCACGCCCTGCTACGTCTATTCCCGCGCCACCCTTGAAGCGGCGCTGGCCGCCTACCAGCACGCCCTGGCGGGGCGCGACGCGCTGGTGTGCTACGCCGTCAAGGCCAATTCCAACCTCGCCATCCTGCAACTGTTCGCCCGCCGCGGCGCCGGCTTCGACATCGTCTCGGGCGGCGAACTGGCGCGGGTGATGGCCGCCGGCGGCGACCCGGGCAAGGTGGTGTTCTCCGGCGTCGGCAAGACCGAGGCGGAAATGCGCCAGGCCCTGGAAGCCGGGATCTACTGCTTCAACGTGGAATCCGCCGCGGAACTGGAACGCCTGTCCGCCGTGGCCACGGCCCTGGGCCGGGAGGCGCCGATCGCCCTGCGGGTCAATCCCGACGTCGACGCCCGCACCCATCCCTACATCTCCACCGGCCTGCGCAGCAACAAGTTCGGCGTCGCCCACGGCGAGGCCCTGGCGCTCTACCGGCGCGCCCGCACCCTGCCGGGGCTGCGCATCCGCGGCATCGGCTGCCACATCGGCTCGCAACTGCTGGACCCGGAGCCGGCGGCGCAGGCGGCCGGGCGCATCGTCGCCCTGGCCGACGCCCTGGCCGCGGACGGCATCACCCTCGAACACCTGGACCTGGGCGGCGGCCTGGGCATCGCCTACCGCGACGACGAGCCCGCCCCCACCGTGGCCGACTACCTGGCGCCGCTGCTGGCGCGCCTCGAAGGCCGGCGCGAGCGCCTGCTGGTGGAGCCGGGACGCTCCCTGGTGGGCGCCGCCGGCGTGCTGCTCACCCGCGTCGAATACCTCAAGCACGGCCAGGAGAAGGACTTCGCCATCGTCGATGCGGCCATGAACGACCTCATGCGTCCGGCGCTCTACGACGCCTGGCACGACATCGTCGCGGTACGCCCGCGCCCGCAGCCGGCGCGCGGCTACGAGATCGGCGGCCCGGTGTGCGAGAGCGGCGACTTCCTCGGCCACGAGCGGCCCCTGGCCATCGCGGCGGGCGACCTGCTGGCGGTGATGTGCGCCGGCGCCTACGGCATGACCATGAGTTCCAACTACAACACCCGTGCGCGCGCCGCGGAGGTGCTGGTGGAGGGAGACCGGGTTCACCAGGTGCGCCGCCGCGAGACCCTGGCCGAGCTGCTGGCGGCCGAGAGCACGCTGCCGGACTGAAGCCGAAAACAGCCTTCGCCCGCGCCCGGGGCACACGGCCGAGTTCTCTGGAGCAAACCATCTTGCCGCCCCGACTCCTCCCCCCCCACGCTGCGCGCCGCCTGACCGCCGATGCGCTGTGCGCCCGCCTGGCCGCCGCGACGCTGTGCGGCCTCCTGCTCACCGCCTGCGGCGACAGGCCGGAAGAGAAGAAGGCCGGCCCGCCGCCCACCCTCGTCACCGTCACCCAGGCCGCCGTCACCACACTCGAAGTCACGGAGGACACCCTCGGCAGCCTGGAGGCGGTCATCGACCCGACGGTACGCGCCGAGGTCGCCGGCCGGGTGCTGAAGGTGATGGTGCGCCCCGGCGACAAGGTGCGCCGCGGCCAGGCGCTGGTGAGCCTGGACGACACCGACCTCGCCATCCAGACCCGCGGCGAGGCCGCCGAGACCGCCCGCCTGGAGGCCCTGCTGGCACAGCAGGAAAAGCTGCTGGAGCGACAGAAGAGCCTGGTGGCCCGCGGCTTCATCTCGCGCAACGCCGTGGATGACGCCACCGCCCAGCGCGACGCCCTGCGCGCCCAGCTCGCGGTGGCCCGCGCCCGGGCCGACGCCGGGCGCTCCAGCCTTTCCCGCACCGCGGTAAGCGCGCCGGTGGAGGGCGAGGTGGAAGTGCAGATCGTCGCCCCGGGGGACTACGTCAAGGTGGGCGACCCGCTCATCCGCCTCGTTTCCAACCGCCGCCTGCGCGCCCACCTGCCCTATCCGGAGAGCGCCGCGGCACGGCTGAAGCCGGGGCTCAGGGTGCGCATCGCCTCGCCCCAGAATCCCGGCCGCGCCGTGGAGGGCGTCATCGACGACATCCGCCCCACCGTCACGGAGAGCAGCCGGGCGCTGGACGTGATCGCCCGCTTCGACAACGAGGCCCGCCTGCTGGCCGGAGGCACGGTGAGCGCCTCGGTCGTCGTGGCCCGGCGCGAGGGCGCCATCGTGGTGCCGGAACAGAGCGTGGTGCTGCGCCCCGCCGGGCGGGTGGTCTATGAGATCGCCGAGGGCCGCGCCCGCCAGCGGGTGGTGGAAACCGGCAGCCGGCGCGACGGCCGGGTGGAGATCGTCAGCGGACTGGCGGGCGGCGAGACCCTGGCCCTGGACGGCGCCGGCTTCCTCACCGATGGCGCCGCGGTGAACGTCAAGCAGCCGGGCACGGGCGCGCCCAAGTCGGCGCCGAATCCTGCCGGCGACGAAGGCAAGAAGCGCCCATGACCCTGCCCGAACTGTCCATCCGCCGCCACGTGCTGGCGTGGATGCTCTCCGCGGTGCTGGTGCTGTTCGGCGTCATCAGCTATCAGCGCATCGGCATGGACCGCTACCCCTACATCGAATTCCCCATCGTCTCGGTGACCACGGCGCTCAAGGGCGCCAACCCGGACATCGTGGACGCCAGCATCACCGGGCTGATCGAGTCGGCGGTCAACAGCGTGCCGGGCATCGAGCACATCCAGAGCACCTCCTCGCCGGGCATCTCCAACATCGGCATCACCTTCGGGCTGGAGAAGAAGGTGGACGTGGCCTTCAACGAGGTGCAGGCCAAGGTCAACCAGGTGCTGCGGCGCCTGCCCGAGGGCACGGACCCGCCGGTGGTGGCCAAGGTGGAGACCAACGCCCAGCCCATCATGTGGCTGGCGCTGCAGGGCGACCGCACCCAGCAGCAGCTCAACCAGTACGCCGCCAACGTGGTGAAGAAGCGCCTGGAAACCATCGAGGGCGTGGGCGAGGTGCGCCTGGGCGGGAGGCGCGACCGCACCATCCGCGTGCACCTGCTGCCGGCGCGCATGGCGTCCCTGGGCATCACCGCCCAGGACATCTCCAGCGCCTTCGCCCGCGAACACGTGCAACTGGCCGGCGGCTTCGTCACCGGCCAGGCCACCGAGAGCCTGGTCAAGCTGGACCTGGAGTACCACCGCGTGGCGGACCTGGAGGAGATGGTGCTGGGCTGGCGCGAAAAGGCGCCCATCCGCCTGCGCGACGTGGCGCAGATCGAGGACGGCCTCACCGACTACCGCCAGCTCGCCCGCTTCAACGGCAAGACCACCATCGGACTGGGCATGGTGAAGGTGGCCAACACCAATACCGTGGCCACGGTGGAGCGCATCAAGCAACGGCTGGAGGGGGAGATCATCCCGCAACTGCCGCCGGGCATGACGGTGTCGGTGGTTTCCAACGACGCGGTGTTCATCCTGGAGATCGTCGATTCCCTCAAGGAGCACCTGCTGGAGGGCACCATCCTGGCGGCGCTGGTGGTGCTGTTCTTCCTGCGCTCGATGCGCTCCACGCTCATCATCTCGCTGGCCATTCCCGTGTCGCTGATGGGCGCCATCGGGGTGATCTACCTGTTCGGCTTCACGCTCAATTCGCTCACCATGCTGGCGCTGCTGCTGCTCATCGGCGTGGTGGTGGATGACGCCATCGTGGTGCTGGAAAACATCTACCGCCACCGCGAGGAACTGGGCGCGGACCCGCACTCGGCGGCGGTCAACGGCGCCAACGAGGTGGTGTTCGCGGTGATCGCCGCCACCGCCTCGCTGGTGTGCATCTTCGCGCCGGTGATCTTCCTCTCCAGCATCGTCGGGCAGTTCTTCCGCTCCTTCGCCGTGGTGGTGACCTTCGGCGTGCTGGTGTCGCTGTTCGTATCGCTGACGCTGACGCCCATGCTGTGCTCGCGCTACCTGCGCGTCGCCCACGCCCACGGGCGGGTCTATCACCTCTTCGACCGCCTGTTCCAGGGCATGGACGGCGGCTACCGCCGGCTGCTGGCCGCGGCCCTGCGCCACCGCGGGTGGGTGATCCTGCTGACGCTGCTGGTGGTGGCCTCCAGCGCGTTCTTCTTCCTGCGGGTGGGCAAGGCTTTCGCCCCGGAACAGGACGAGGGCCGCTTCCTGGTCTATCTGCGCACCCCCCTGGGCTCGTCCATCGACTACACCGACACCAAGCTGCGGGAGGTGGAGGAGATCCTGCGGGCCCACGACGAGATCCGCACCGAATTCGCCCTCATCGGCCTGGGCAGCGCCGGCCAGGTGAATCAGGGCACGGTGGTGGTGCGCATGGCGCCGCGCGAGGAGCGCAGCGTGCGCCAGCAGGACATCCTGCCGGTGATCCGCAAGGAGCTGGCCGGCGTGGCCGGGGCACGGGCCTTCGCCGCGCCCTACCCCATCGTCCAGGGCGCCCGCGGCGAGCCGCTGCAGTTTGCGCTGAGCGGCGAGAACCTGGAGGAAGTGGGGCGCCTGGCGCGAGCCATGCAGGCGCACCTGGCGACGATTTCCGGCATGGGGCGCATCGACACCGACCTGCAGCTCGACCTGCCGCAACTGGTGTTCCGCCCCGACCGGCTGCGCATCGCCGACGCCGGCCTCAGCTCCGCCGACGTGGCCCTGGCGGTCAACATGCTCACCGGCGGCGTGGACATCGCCCGCTTCAACGACGAGCCCGGCGACGGCACGCGCTACGACATCCGCGTCAAGGCGAAGGACGGCGAATTCCGCTCCCCCGCCGATCTCTCCAGGATTTTCCTGCGCAACCGCGACGGCCAGCTCGTGCGCCTGGATTCGGTGGCCCGCTTCCAGGAAACCCTCGGCCCGGCCATCATCGGCCGCTACGACCTGCAATACGCCGCCCTGTTCTTCGCCACCCCCACCCTGCCCCTGGGCGAGGCCGTGGATGCGGTGCGCGAGGCCGCCAGCGAGCTGCTGCCCACCGGCTACTCCGTCAAGTTCATCGGCCAGGCGGAGGAATTCGGCCGCACCGCCAACCAGATGGTGTTCACCTTCGCGCTCGCCCTGGTGCTGCTCTACATGGTGCTGGCCAGCCAGTTCAACTCCTTCCTCCAGCCGGCCATCGTCATGCTGGCCCAGCCCCTGGCCATCGTCGGCGGCGTGGCCGCCCTGTGGGCCACCGGCCAGACGCTCAACATCTACTCCATGATCGGCCTGGTGCTGCTCATCGGCCTGGTGGCCAAGAACTCCATCCTGCTGGTGGACCTCACCAACCAGCGCCGCGCCGCGGGCATGGCGGTGGATGCGGCCCTGCGCGACGCCTGCCCCATCCGCATGCGCCCGGTGTTGATGACCTCCGCCACCATCATCTTCGCCCTCGCCCCCTCGGCCCTGGGCCTGGGCGCCGGCGCCGAGACCAACCAGCCCCTGGCCATCGCCGTGATCGGCGGCATGATCTCCTCCACCCTGCTCACCCTGGTGGTGGTGCCGGCGGTGTATTCGCTGGTGGAGGGGCGGCGGGGCGGGAAAGGCAGAGCGGCGAACGCCTCGCGACCCGGCGCAGCGCCGGGGAAAGACGATGCGCCTGCCGAAGGCTGAAGCCGCGGTCACTGACCCGGCGAAGCTGCGCGATGGTAGACGCAAGGCGGGCAAGCCGGGATCGACCGCACGGGATCTGGCAGGCGCGCCTTATTGCGTCCAGCATTGACGTGCGGTCGCCCGACGAGGACAAGAACGTGACCAGGAATCTGCCCGATGCCTTCCTGGCCGGAAAACCGCTTCAGGCGCCGACGCGTCGAGCGCGCCCCCACCGAGGAGAGTGACGATGAACGAGGCTGTCGAACGCAGCTTGATGTCCGAGATCAGGACACTTTCGCCGCAACAGGTGGCCGAGGTGGAAGACTTCGTCGAGTTCCTGGCGGCCAAGGCCAGGAAACGCAGTGCGCTGGAGCGGCTGCTGGCCATTGCGCCAGCACTCGAGGCAGCCGGCGCCGCGCCGATGAGCGAGAACGAGATTGCCGCCGAGGTGGATGCGGCGCGCGCTGAGCGCCGCGCCCGGCAAGCCGGATCAACCCGCAAGGGCTAGCAGCCTGTCGGACTGCTGCACCACACCGTAGGCCC
>JACQYB010000075.1 GCA_016208415.1 Betaproteobacteria bacterium
CAGGCCCATCCCCGCCGCACCGATGTCGTTGCGGCGGGCGCTGGCCGTTGCGCTTCGAGCGCGGCCGCGGGGGCGAAAAGTTGGAACGGGCCATCGCGCCCCTGCTCGGGAAGGCATCTCCGGCCCGATCAACGAGGAGACATGAAATGAGTGCGAACACCGTCAGGCAGACGAACTCCGATACGACGCCGGGCGCCGACCTGGATGCCTGGTTCGACCGCCGCTTCGAAGAGAAGATGGCCGAGCGGGCGGCGTCCCATACCCCGAGCATGACCATCATCGCGACCAAGGGCACGCTCGACATGGCCTACCCGCCGTTCATCCTCGCTTCCACCGCCGCGGCGCTGGGCTGGGACGTGTCGGTGTTCTTCACCTTCTACGGGTTGTCCCTGCTGCGCAAGGATCTGGACCTGAAGATCACGCCCCTCGGAAACCCCGCCATGCCGCTGAAGCTGCCGCTGGGGCCGCAGTGGCTGCAGCAGCGCGAGCTGCATGTCCCGACGTCGGTGATGGCGGCGATTCCGGGTTTCCAGGGCGCCGCCACGGCGCTGATGAAGCAGACCATGAAGAAGAAGGGCGTGGCAGGGATCGACGAGCTGCGCGCACTGTGTATCGAAGCCGAGGTGAGGCTGGTGGCCTGCCAGATGACGGTGGACCTGTTCGGCTGGCGGAAAGGGGATTTCATCCCCGAGATTTCGGACTGGGTGGGTGCAGCAAGTTTCCTGCCGATGGCGCAGACGGCGGACGTGAATCTCTTCGTCTAGCGCAGGGAGTCCGCGTCCGCAGGCGACCCGCCACGAATTTCCCGCCACCGTGCGATAGTGCGCGCCGCAGGCGTGACGATCATGGACATCCGCCGGGCGGCCCGGACAGGGCGACGCACGGCGCGCCCTTGCTCAGGGCGAAACGCAGCGATCCGACACGCACTCCACGCGCGGCAGCGCGCCACCCGACAGACGCATGGCGAGCAGCGTGGCGAACACCCCCGCGAGCAGCGCCAGATAGGTAGCCAGTGCCCAGGGCGAAAGCGCAGGGATGGCGACCAGGACCAGGGTGTCGTTGCCGCCGGGGATGAGCGCGCCCCCCGCACCCAGCAGGAAACCCCCGCCGAGCCGGCGCAGCGCGGGTCCACCGCCTTCCCAACGCAGCCCCAGGGAGCCGCGCTGCCAGGCGGAGAGCAGCATGCCCGCCAGCAGCGCCATGAACAGCACAGCGTGAAACGCCGTGGGCGGGGAATCCGTACCCCAGCCGGACGCCACGCCGGCACGCAGGAAATTGGTGTAGCTCCAGGCGCCCTGAAACGTGGACAGCATCCCGCCGCTGACGCCCAGCACCACGGCGGCGCCGGACAGCGGATAGACTCTGGCGGCGAGCCGCTGCTGCAGCGCTCGCCCCGGAGCGCGCCGACGCCACAGGCCGGACGCTTCCCACGCCGCCCACAGCCCGGCGAGCGCGACCAGCGGCGCAGCCCAGGCGCCCAGTTGCGGCCACGGCAACGGCAGGGTGCGCGCGCTGGTCAGGGCGAAATGGGCATCCAGCACGTTCCAGCCCAGCACGCCCGCGCAGAAACCCGCCAGCGTCGCCAGCATCGTCAGTTCGCCGTCGGCCAGGCGTTGCAGCGTGGACAGCGAGCAGCCGCCGTTGATTGCGGCGCCCATGCCAAAGGCGAAGCCGCCCGCCAGGGCAAGGACATGAGGCGCGCGCTCCGGTATCGACGCCGCGGACTCGTGCCCGAGCAGATACAGCGCTCCGGTCACCGCCACGCTCCACAGCACCGCCTTGGCGAAGCTCGCCAGCATGTGCCCCGTGCCGGAGGTGAGGGTCTCGGCCACCGCCTTGACCGTGCACAGGCTGGCCCGGTGCGCGGCGAAACCGAGCGCCATGACCAGTGCCAGAGCCAGCAGGGCGCCGGGAATGGGTGTCACGGTTGCTGATATCCGGGTTGTGTGTCGGCGGGCGATGCGGCCGCTATTTCCCGGTCGCCTCGCTGACGATCTTCTCGAAGATCGGATCGAGTTCCTTCGCCATGGCGTCGAGTTCCCGGCTGCCGTAGGGCGCGAATACCGCGCTGGGGGTGCGGTAGGTCAGGCTCGCGGTGCCGTCGCCGTCCTCGGTGACGTAGAGACGCAGCGGCGCCTCGATGCCCGCCGCCACGCTGGCGGCGAGCATGCGCACCGCGTAGTCGTTGCGGAACACCATCAGCACCGCATTGCCCGGGATCTTCACGCCGCGCGCATGCGCGCCGCGGCTGGCGCTGGCCTGGGCCACCAGCCCCATGCCGTTGGCCTCGACGGCCCGCTCCAGCCGTTGCGTGAGCACGTTGAAGGCATGCGGGCTGCGCACCACCCGGGTGCCCGGATAGGGTGTGGAAACGTCGGCATGGGCAATATCCGCCGCCCACGCCGTCAGCAGGGCAAGGACGAGGAGAAGTTGAAGCGAGCGGTGTTCGCGGGGCTTGCTGGAAAATTGCATGGCATTCTCCTTGCCTCGGTAATGCGGTTCGTGAAGTCCTCGATGCGGGTCGCGGTCGGCCGCCGGCGCGACGCCGGCACGGTGCAGCCGCCTTGTCCGCGGGGCGACTGATGCGCGAGCTGCGCACGAAATCGGGTGAGCGCGTCTACGTAAGACGAGCGAGACGACTGAATCCTTACGACGGGAATTGGCGTAGGCGCGGTGGTCGCTGTAATGAACTGCGTGTCCGGCTCGACCAAGCGTCAAGCAGGGGCGCTGTGCCCGAGCGTTTGGCGAAGACTGCAACCATGACGACAAGCAACCTGATCCTGGTCGCCGTCCCGGTGGTGGCCCTCGCTTGGGCCAACGGCGCCAACGACGTGTCGAAGGGGGTCGCCACCCTGATCGGCAGCGGCGTGGCCGGCCCGCGCCGGGCGATCCTGTGGGGCACGCTGTGGACCGTGCTGGGGGGCTTGGCGGCGCTGGCCCTGGGGTCGGCACTGGCGGGCACCTTCGCCAGCGGATTTCTTGTGCCGGGATTTCCCATGTCCATGGTGTTCGTCGTCGGCACCCTGAGCGGGGCCTGCGCCTGGCTGCTGCTGGCGACCCGCGCCGGCTGGCCGGTGTCCACCACCCACGCGCTGCTTGGCGCCATCGTCGGCGCTGCCCTGTTCGCCGCGGGACCGGCGGGGCTGAAGCCCGGCGCCTTGGCCGGCAAGGCGCTGCTACCGCTGCTCGCCAGCCCCCTGCTGGCCATCGCCCTGTGCTGGCTGATCCTGTTGGCCACGCGCTGGCTGGCGAGCAAAGTGCCGGCTTGGCGCCCCGGGTGCTGCGCCGAGGAACAATGGCGCCGCGATCCGTTCGTCTGCGCGCCCGGCGGTTCCCGCCCCGCGCCGCTGCGGCGCAGGATCCTGACCGCGCTGCACTGGGCCAGCAGCGGCGCCACGAGCTTCGCCCGCGGCCTCAACGATGTGCCCAAGATCGCGGCGTTGCTCATCGCCGCCGCCGCGCCGGCCGCCGCCGGGCCGGCGCCGCCCCAGTCGTTCGCCCTGGCCATCGTCGCCGTCACGCTGGTCATGGGCGTTGGCAGCATCTGGGGCGGCCTGCGCGTGGCCAGGGTGCTGGCCCACCGGGTTGCGGCCCTCGACAGCGAGCGCGGGCTGATCGCCAACCTGGGCACCTCGCTGCTGGTGCTCGCAGCGTCTCCGCTGGGCTTGCCGGTGTCCACCACCCATGTCAGCACCGGCGCGCTCATGGGCATCCGCTGGGCCGAACACAGGCTACCCGGGCAGGGAGACGCGTTGCGCGCCATCCTCCTCGCCTGGTGCGTGACGTTGCCCGCCTGCGCCGCCTTTGCTGCCGCGGCCAGCGCACTGTTTCAGTTACTTTGATCGGAAACCTTCATGCACGCCACCGTGCCCCTCCTTGAACGCTCCGACTTCCCGGAACTGCGCCGTGCCCGCCTGGACACGCCGCAGGTCAACCTGGGCTACCTGTGCAACCAGCAATGCGTGCATTGCCATGTGAATGCCGGCCCGAAGCGCAGCGAGGTCATACGCCGGGAGACCGTCGACCTGGTGCTCGATGCCCTGCCCACGTTGCGCCCCGCTACCCTGGACCTGATCGCCGGCGCCCTGGCAGCGCTGGCGCCGCTGCGAGAGCTGGGCCATGGAGTGGTCGTGGTGGATGGCGGCAGTGAAGACGGCACGGCGGACCTGGCCCGGGCCGGGTCGGGACCGGGTTCCGGCACCTCCGGGCAAGCACGGGACCCATGAGGACGTCCATCCGCCCGAACGAGTTCGGCGCGCCCTCCCGCCAGCGCTGGTATGCGTGCCCGCAGGCGTGGTCGTTCATCCTGCTGCGTTACCTGCCGCGCCTGGCGCTGCTCAGCCTGGCGTGGGAAATCGCGCATCTGCCGCTCTACACGATCTGGCGGGAGGGCTCGCCGGGATGGATCGCCTTCGCCGTGGCGCACTGCACCGCGGGCGACGTGCTGATCGGCGCGGCGACGCTGATGCTGGCGCTCATCC
>JACQYB010000072.1 GCA_016208415.1 Betaproteobacteria bacterium
CCGTTTGACATTTGCTCCGCCCGTCTTACAATCCCCATAACCACCGTCGTGCCGGCGGTTCAGTCCAACGAGGTTTATCCGCCGCCAGACCGCCGTGGCTGGATTCAACGTTTGCGAGGCGGCGGATAAACGCTATTCGTTCTATCTCCTGGCCGTGCGCAAGATGGGGTGGGAATTCACGCTCAAGACCTTCTGTGCCGTGCTGCTGCTGTCGGTGTTCTCGGAACTGCTGCCGCGGGTCTTGCGGCTGGAGTCCATCCATCCGCTCTACGCCGCGGTGATGGGCGGGCTGCTGATGGGCGTGGGCCTGCTGATCCTGTTCCGCCACAAGGCCAGCCTGGGTGGGCTCAACGTGCTGGTGCTGGTTGTGGAGGAGCGCACCGGCTGGCGGGCGGGACTGGTTCAGCTCGGCTTCGACGCGGCGATCCTGCTGGCCTCGCTGGCGATCCTGCCCCCGTCCGCCGTGGCCATTTCCATGCTCGGTGCCGCCGTGCTGAACCTGTCCCTGGCCATCAACCACCGGCGGGAGCGATACACGGCCATCTAGGGAACGACCGCGCGCGACAGCGGCAACCGCGCCGCCGCGGGCGCGTGCCCACCCTGCCGCGCCGCCGCGCCTGCCGGCGATCAGTCCGCCGTCATCAGCCGCTTCACCAGCGCCGCCGTGAATTCGCGCGTGCCGGCCGTGCCGCCCAGGTCGCCGGTGCGCACCTTGTCGACGTTCAGGGTGAGGTCGATGTCGCGCCGCAGCCGCGCCGCTTCGTCGTGGAGGCTGACGTGGTCGAGCATCATGGCCGCGGCGAGCATCAGCGCGATGGGATTGGCGATGCCCTTGCCGGCGATGTCGGGAGCCGAGCCGTGGACGGCCTCGAAGATGGCGGCCTGCTCGCCGATGTTGGCCCCGGGCGCCATCCCCAGGCCGCCCACCAGCCCGGCGATCTCGTCGGACAGGATGTCGCCGAAGAGGTTGGTCGTCACCAGCACGTCGAACTGCCACGGGTTCATCACCAGCTTCATGGCGCAGGCGTCCACGATGACCTCCTCGTAGCCGATGCGCCCCTTGTACTCGGCCTCGTACATCTCGCGCGCGGTCTCCAGGAAGATGCCGGTCAGGGCCTTCATGATGTTGGCCTTGTGCACCACCGTCACCTTGCGCCGCCCCTGGCCGATGGCGTAATCGAAGGCGAAGCGGCAGATGCGCCGGCAGCCCTGGCGGGTGTTCACGCCGGTGGCCATGCCCACCGCGTGCGGGTCGCCGTCGATGGGGATGAAGTGCTCGTAGCCCATGTACAGGCCTTCGTTGTTCTCGCGCACCAGCACCAGGTCGATGTTGTCGTAGCGCCCGCCGGGAATCAGCGTGCGCGCCGGGCGCAGGTTGGCGTAGAGCTTGAACTCCTCGCGCAGGCGCACGTTGGAGGAGCGGTAACCCCCGGCCACCGGCGTCTCCAGCGGCCCCTTCAGCGCCAGGCGCGTGTTGCGAATGCTCTCGATGCAGGCCGGCGGCAGCGGATCGCCGCAGGCGGTGACGCCCCCCATGCCGGCCACCTGGCGGTCCCATACGAAGGGTACGCCGAGGGCGTCGAGGACTTCCAGGGTTGCTTCGGTGATCTCCGGGCCGACGCCGTCACCGGGGATGAGGGTTGCGGGGATGCTCTGTTGTGGGTTCATGATGTTGGGGCTCTCCAGGGGGCGCGGGATTTCGCGTGATGGTCTTCTCTGGCCGCAATGGCCGGCCATCATTGTACTGAAGCGCGGCGCCGGCCATGGCGTGCAAGCGGGGCAGGCGGCGCATGGGGCAGTCGTGCGCCGCCGGAGGCCGGGAAACGCGGGGAATTCAGCGCGGCGCGGAAGGGGCGCCCAGCACGCGGTCGATGCGTCGCTGGCGCGCCTGCGCACCGGCCTCGTCGCCGGCGGCGCGCAGGCGGTCGCGGTCGAGCGCCAGCCAGGCGGCCAGCGGCCGGCGCCAGCCTTGCCCGGCCGCCGTGTCGATGGCGACGGCGATGCCGGCGGGTGGAAGCCGGCCGGCGCGCGCGAGCGCGGCCGCGGCCACCAGGCGCGACAGCGGGTCCTCGATCCGGCCCAGGCCATCCGCGGCGGCGGTGGCGTCGCGCAGCACCATCCGCTGAGCCGGCGGCAGCAGGTCGGCGTCGATCCCCTGCCAGCGCCCGGCGAGGTAGGCGGCATAGGCGCCCGCCGCGGGGCCGGCATCGGCGGCCAGCGGCGCGAAGCCGGGGCAATCGTCGCCCAGCAGGCTGGCGAAGCGCGCGGCGCAGGCGGTCAGCTCGACCCGCGCCATCTGCCCGGCATCTCCGGTGCGCGCCACCTCACGCCTTGCGAGGGCGAGTTCCTGCGCCGCGGCGCCGTCGCGACCGGCAAGCCAGGCCGCCGTGTGGGCGGCCAGCGCCCCATGGGCAGTCACCAGCCAGTCGGGCGCGGGCGGCCCGCCCACGCAGGCCGCCAGCGCCAGCGCGCAGGCCGCGAGGCGCACGCCGTGCCGGCTCATTGGAGCACCCTCGCGGCTGTGCGCGCTCCCTCCGGGAGGAACTTCGCGCCCCTTCGGGCGTCCTTGCGCAGCGCTCATGGCAGCGTCAGCGCCCGGTCGCGGGCGAAGGGCCACTTGCGGTTGATCTCCTCCACGAGTCCGGAGAGCCTGCGCAGGCTGACCTCCACCTCGGCGCGCAGGGCATCCAGGTCGTCGGTGGCGACACGGGCGTTGGCCGCCACGGCACGTGCATTCTCGATGGCGGCGTCGGCCTTCTCCAGACTGGCGCGGGCGGCCCGCAGCAGGGCATGGGCCTCGCCCACGGCCGCATGCACGCTGCCGGTGGCGCGCTGCGCCTCGTCCAGGAGCCCGTCGCGGCCGAAGAGGCGGGCGTCGGCCTGGGCCAGCAGGCGATTGGTGCGTGCCAGCGCCTCGACCACCTGGCGCGCATTGGCCTCGCTGCCGAGAACGCCGCTGAGCACGCCGTAGCGCCCGGTCATGGCGCCGCTCAGCGTCCTCAGATTGTCGAGACTCGCGCTGAGCGCGGAATCGGCGGCCGACAGTTGCTGCAGATTCTCCAGCAGCTCGCGCACGCTGCCCACCAACTGGGGGATGGCCGCGGCGGCGTCGCCGATGAGCACCTCGCGGCGCGCGCCGTCTGGCAGCGGCGGATCGTCGAGGATGCCCGAATAGGCGCGGATGCGTGTGCCGCCCACCAGGCTGCGCTCGAGGGTGAACACCGAGGAGGTGCGCAGCCAGCGCGCGTCCTTCTTCGGCACGTCGAGATGGAGGTGGGCCTTGCCGTCGTCCCCCAGTTCGATGCGGCCGACGCGTCCGATGGGAAAACCGGAGAAGGTCATGTCCATGCCCACCACGACGCCCTCCGAATCGTCGGCCACCAGCACCAGCCGCTGGGTATCCTCGAACACACCGCGGGCGCCCATGACGTAGAGCGCGAAGCCCGCCAGCAGCGCTACCGCGAGTGCCATGAGCGCCAGCGCCTTGGCCTCGGCGTGGTGGATGGCTGGCGCCTGGGGGGAGTCGGTTTCCGCAGTGGTCATGGCGGGACCTCAGAAACGCTTCAGGGCCAGCGACGCCCCCTCGACGAGGACGAGCAGGAGCAGCAGGCGCGCCATGAGGCGCATTTGCAGGCTCCCGGCGTCGCGTTGCCCGGTCTCCAGGACGGCGGCGGTGGGCGCGACGGCCACCGCCAGACCGAAGAACAGGATCTTGAGCCCCAGGCCGAGCGCGAGGACGGGGTCGAAGACCTGCCCGATCACGCGCGCGTAGGCCGCCAGGCCCCAGAGGCTGAAGCCATGCACCACCGGATAGGCGACGACCAGCGCCGCCACACCGCCGACGATGGCCAGCACCCAGACCGCCAGGGCGTTTCCGGCGACCAGCGCGGCGGCCTGTCGCAGCGCAGGCCCGCCACCCTGCCCGTCCAGGCGCGCCAGCCGCAGCACCGCCTCGGGCGCCACACGCAGGGCGACGAAGAGGGCCGCCGCCAGCGGCACCAGTTCCACGGCAAAGACCCGCACCACCGCCTCCAGCGCCAGATGCGACAGGCCGTAGCTCGCCGCGGTGATGGCAACGATGCGGGTGGCCACGGCGCCGATGAGCACACAGGCCAGGACGTAGCCCGGCAGGGGCTGCCAGGCGGCGGCACACAGTGCCTGCGCCGCCGCCCGGCGCGTTGCGCGGTCGTAGGTCGCGGGGGAAAGCGCGACCGCCAGGATCAGGGCGCCGTGACGCAGCGCGCGCCACGCCGGCAACAGCCGGCGTGGCAGCCGCGGCAGGAGCACGGCTTCACGGCGGAGCGGGATACGGTTCATGCGTGGGGGGCGCCCTTGTTCAAACCCGTATGCGGCGTACGCCCCATCATAACCAAAAAAAACGGCAGCCTCGGGCTGCCGGCGATCATGTCGTGAAGGGCAGGGGAAACGGCAATTCAACTCACCACAGCGTCTCGCGCTCCGGCGTGGCGGTGATCTTGTGGATGGACAAGTCGCCGGGCAAGAAACACATTGACACGGGTCTCTTCTGCGGCGGTCAAGGTAACCATCTCAAGCCCATCGACGTTTACAAAAATATAGTAGTGGTTTATTTTTGCGACCATGTTTGTTTCCCGCCACCTTTCCTCGACCTTGGCGCATGCTCGGGCATCCTTTCCGGCGGTGCTCGTTACGGGCGCCAGGCAAACTGGCAAGACCACCTTGTTGCGCCACCAGGCGGACCCGGACACTGCCTATGCAACGCTGGACGACCCGCTGACCCGGAGTTTTGCCCGGGCTGATCCCAAGGGTTTCCTGACACAGTTTCCCGCCTCGGTAATTCTCGACGAGGTGCAATATGTGCCGGAGTTGCTGACTTATCTCAAGATCGCAATCGACGCCGATCGCCGTCCAGGCCGCTTTCTGTTGAGCGGATCGCAGCAGTTCCCCCTCATGCGCGGCGTCTCGGAATCCCTTGCCGGCCGGGTGGCGGTGCTCGATCTGCTGCCCTTCTCCCTGGCCGAGTACCCGGAGGCTGATCTCGCCGGATGGTTATGGCACGGCGGTTATCCTGCCTGCGCCCTGAACCCTGCCGCGCGGGATTTATGGCTGAGAAGCTACGTCCAGACCTACCTGGAGCGCGACGTGCGCGAACTTCTGGAGTTGCGCGAAGTGGCGGCGTTCGAGCGATTTCTGATGCTGTGTGCCGCGCGCCACGGCCAACTGCTCAACATGGCGCACCTGTCACGCGATTGCGGTGTGACCCAGCCCACGATCAAGCACTGGTTGTCGGTGCTGGAGGCCAGCTACCTGATCTACCGCCTGCCGGCCTGGAGCGGGAATCTCGGCAAACGGCTGACGCGGTCGCCGAAACTCTATTTCGTGGACCCGGCGCTGGCCTTGTACCTGACCCGCCACCCGTCGCCCGCGTCGGTGCTGCCCGGCCCCATGGGGGGCGCCATCTTCGAGGGATTGATCGTGACCGAGGCGCTGAAGGCTTGCGCCGCCCGCGGCAAGACGCCACCGCTCTATCATCTCCGATCGCAGGACGGCACCGGGATCGATCTGCTGCTCGATCTGGGATCCACGATCCTGCCCATCGAAATCAAGCTGACGGCCACCCCGGCGCTGGGTCATCTGGCAAGCCTGCGAGCCTTGCGCAAATCCGGGTCGGCACCCTGGCATCCGCAAGGCTGGCTGGTATGCAATACCGCCGAGGTGCAGCCGATGCCGGACGGGATGCTGGCGATTCCATGGTCACGCTTTCCGGCGATGCTGGCTGAGTTGCTCTCGTAGCGACCGATGGCGAGATACACCTCGGGGTGAAGCGCGAGCCGCTCAACAAAGCCAACGTTGGCACGTGCCAGCGGGCCCGCCATCTGGCGCAGGCCGTGAAACTGGAGCGCCGCCAAAGGATGGGAAATCCAGCGGCACCTGCGAGGATATCTCTGGCCCTGGCCCTGGCAGCCGCGGTCAATGGGGGAGTTCGTGTTGAGCGCCCCCTGATAAATAGCCGGAATCGCCGTCCGATCACTGCCTGGAACCCCAGGCTCGGCCCACTGTGGCCGGGCTTGGGGTTCCAGGCACGAGCCACCCCATGAGGAGCGACGTTGGCTCGTTTTGTTTCGGCACCTACCAGGCGATGCGCTGATCGAATCCGCCCGGGCCAGGCTTGACGCTCTCATAGACCAGGTGCTCGCGACCGATTTCACGCAAGCGCTCCAGCGCGCTCAGGAAGAGGTGCAGCGTCAGGGTTTGAACGGCCGCATCGTATTGCAGGAAGTAGCGCACGCGCTCAGGCACCGACAACACCCACTGTCGCACCGGCAGGCGCGCCATGACGTGGTCGCCGACGATGGGCGGCGGTCTCCGCCACGCGCCGGGCGTGTGGGAAACGGCAATTCAACGCACCACAGTGTCTCGCGCTCCGGCGTGGCGGTGATCTTGTGGATGGACAGGTCGGCGCCGTTGAATTCCTCTTCCGCATCCAGGCGCAGGCCCACGGCCTGGCGCAGCAGGCCATAGACCACCAGCCCGCCCGCCAGCGCGATGGCTATGCCCATCAGCGTGCCGAGAAGCTGGGCCATGAAGCTGACGCCGCCCAGGCCACCGAGCATCGTGCTGCCGAAGATGCCCGCCGCGATGCCGCCCCAGGCGCCGCACAGGCCGTGCAGCGGCCACACCCCCAGCACGTCGTCGATCTTCCAGCGGTTTTGCGTCTGGGTGAAGAGCACCACAAACAGCACGCCCGCCGCGGCTCCGGTGGCCAGCGCGCCCACCGGATGCATCACGTCGGAGCCGGCGCACACCGCCACCAGCCCGGCGAGGGGGCCGTTATGGACGAAGCCCGGGTCGTTGCGTCCGGCCACCAGCGCCGCCAGCGTGCCGCCCGCCATGGCCATCAGGGAATTGACCGCCACCAGGCCGCTGACCTTGTCCAGCGTCTGGGCCGACATGACGTTGAAGCCGAACCAGCCCACCGTCAGCACCCACGCCCCCAGCGCCAGGAAGGGGATGCTGGAGGGCGGATGGGCCGCCACCGCGCCATCCTTGTTGTAGCGCCCGCGCCGCGCGCCCAGCAGCACCACCGCCACCAGGCCGATCCAGCCGCCCATGGCGTGCACCACCACCGAGCCGGCAAAGTCGTGGAACTTGGCGCCGAAGCTGGCTTCGAGCCAGGGCTGGATGCCGAAGCGGTCGTTCCAGGCGATGCCTTCGAAGAAGGGATAGACGAAGCCCACGAGGAGGAAGGTGGCCGCCAGTTGCGGATTGAAGCGCGCCCGCTCGGCAATGCCGCCGGAGACGATGGCCGGGATGGCGGCGGCGAAGGTCAGCAGGAAGAAGAACTTCACCAGATCATAGCCGTTCTTCTCCACCAGTTGCGGCGCCCCCGCGAGGAATCCGGCGCCGTAGGCCACGGCGTAGCCGATGAAGAAGTAGGCCACGGTGGACACGGCGAAATCGGTGAGGATCTTGACCAGGGCGTTGACCTGGTTCTTCTTGCGTACCGTGCCCAGTTCCAGGAAGGCAAAACCGGCATGCATGGCCAGCACCATGATGGCGCCGAGCAGGATGAACAGGACGTCGCTCGAGTTTTTCAGGTTTTCCATTTTGGGGCGCTCCTCGCACAGATCCGGAGCGCCGATGCAAGGACCGTGCTAGCGAAAAAACACCCTGCCGAACAAGGGGATGCCAACGGCACCCGTAGCAGGCAGGCGGTCTGGGCACAGCAATGGTGCGGATTGCTGCCCGCGGCGCCCCATTGCGGTGCGCCGTGCCCGCCACAGCGCTATTGTGGTGCGTAGCCCCGCGGCAGCAGCACCCACATTCGTCCCTGCTGGCGCGTGCGTCCGGCCAGGGCCCCGGCTTCCTCGCCGCTGCCCCAGTAGAAGTCCGCACGCACCGCGCCCTTGATGGCGCTGCCCGTGTCCTGGGCCACCATCAGGCGCGCGAGCGCCCGCCCCGCCTGGCCGTTGGCGCCGGGCCAGGTGGTGGCCAGAAAGACCGGCGCGCCCAGCGGCGCATGGCGCGGGTCCACCGCCAGGCTGCGCCCTTCGGTCAGCGGCACGCCCTGGGCGCCCACCGGGCCGCCGCGCTGGTCGGCCAGTTCGCGGAAGAAGATGTAGCTGGGATTGGCGTTGAGCAGTTCCGGCAGGCGCTGCGGATTGGCCCGCGCCCAGGCGCGGATGCCCTCCATGGACGCCTGCTCCGCCCGCAACGCCCCCTGGTCCACGAGCCAGCGGCCGATGGACTGGTAGGGATGGCCGTTGGTGTCGGCGTAGGCGACGCGGGTGCGGGAGCCGTCGTCCAGTTCGATGCGCCCCGAACCCTGCACCTGAAGGAAGAAGGCATCCAGCGGATCGGCCAGCCAGAACAGCGCCTTGCCGTTGAGGTGGGCGTCGCGCCGCCCCAGTTCGGCGCGGCTGTAGTAGGGCACCACCTTCTGTCCCTCCAGGCGCCCGCGCAGGCGCATGCCGCGAAGTTCCGGGAGGAGCTGGCCCATCTCGATGGTCAGCAGGTCGTCGGGCGGGGCGTACAGGGGCACGGAGAAGCCGGCTCTGCGGCTGCGGCTGCCCTTCACCACCGGCTCGAAATAGCCGGTGATCAGGCCCTCGCGGCTGCCGTCGGGGTTGACGATCTGATGGGGGAGGAAGCGCGCCTCGAAAAAGGCCCGCACCTGCGCCGGCTGGGCCGTGGCCACTTCGCGGCCCAGGGCGCACACGGCGCTCCACGCAGGCTGGCGCTCCAGGGTGCGGCAGGAGATCAGAAAGGCTGCCAGCGCATCGCCGACGCCGGCGTCCTCCCGCCAGCCCGGAAGGTCAGCCCAGGAGGCCGGCCGCAGCAGCGAAGCACCGGGAAGCGGCGGCTGCGCGGCCGGTGCGGGGGTCGCGACCTGGGGCGCGGCGGGTGCCGGAGCGGGAGCAAGCTCGGGCGCCGGGGCGGGCGCCGGGGCGGGCGTCGGAGCGGGCACGACGGGCGCCGGCGGCCGTGGCGTCGCGGCGCAGCCGGCCAGGATGACGGCCAGCACGGCGGCCGTCAGCAGTTCGGCCAGGCGCCGGACCGGGATGTGGCGGCGTTTCATGACTTGGGCTAGAGTTGCCATCTTGTCGCAGGCGGAGAGTATAAGCGGCGCGTGTTGTGGGAGCGGGCTTGCCCGCGATTGCGGCGGTCGCGATATCGCCGGCAAGTCCGCTCCCACAGCCCCCCGATACCCTTCCCTCAACCCACCCCGCCCGCCATGTCGATTCTGCTGCTCGAAGCAGGCGTCGCCCTGCCGGTCTTCATCGTGTGGCGGACCTGGCCGCGGCGCAACGAAGAACCCACCCATGACCCGCCCCGCTCCTGAACTCGAACGCCTGCTGGCGCGCGCCGAATCGGTGCTGGCGCGCCTGGAGGCCCTGCTCCCCCCGACGCCCGCCGAGCCCGACTGGGAGTCCGCCATCGCCTTCCGCTGGCGCCGCCGCCAGGGTCAAGGCGCGCTGGCACCGGTGCGTGCCACCCACCGCATCCGCCTCGACCAGTTGCTGGACATCGACGAGCAGAAGCGGCGCATCGACGACAACACCCGCCAGTTCGTGGCGGGGCGCAGCGCCAACAACGTGCTGCTCACCGGGGCGCGCGGCACCGGCAAGTCGTCGCTGATCAAGGCGCTGCTCAACGAGTACTCGGCCGACGGCCTGCGGCTCATCGAGGTGGACAAGAACGACCTGATGGACCTGCCGGACATCGTCGAACTGCTGGCCCCCCGCGCGGAGCGCTTCGTGCTGTTCTGCGACGACCTGTCCTTCGAGGAGGCGGAGCCCGGCTACAAGGCGCTGAAGAGCGTGCTCGACGGCTCGGTGGCGGCGCTGCCGGACAACGTGCTCATCTACGCCACCTCCAACCGCCGCCATCTCATGCCGGAGTTCTTCTCCGAGAACCTGGAGGCGCGCCACGTGGGCGGCGAGGTGCATCCCGGCGACGCCACGGAGCAGAAGGTGTCGCTGTCGGAGCGCTTCGGCCTGTGGCTGTCCTTCTACCCCTTCGACCAGGACGCCTATCTGGACATCGTGGCGCGCTGGCTGGAGGAGTTCGGCGCCGGCGCCGAGGACATTGCTTGCGCGCGCCAGCCGGCGCTGCAATGGGCGCTGATGAGGGGTTCGCGCAACGGGCGCGTGGCCTGGCAGTTCGCCCGCGACCGGGCCGGCCGGCTGCCGCGATGAGGCTTCCGACGGGCCGCCCCAGGGAAGGCGACGTTCCGCCTGGCGGGAGCGCGCGCAGCGCGACGGTGCCCACGTGAGCGGCCGGCGCGTGGTGGACGTGGCGGCCGCGGTGCTGGCGCGTCCCGACGGCAGCTTCCTGCTGGGCCAGCGCGCGCCCGGCACGTTCTACGCCGGCTACTGGGAGTTCCCCGGCGGCAAGGTGGAGCCGGGGGAGACGCCGGCCCAGGCGCTGGTCCGGGAACTGCACGAGGAACTGGGCATCGACGTGCTGCGCGCCTACCCCTGGATCACCCGCGAATTCGTCTATCCCCACGCCCACGTGCGCCTGCATTTCTTCCGTGTGCCGGCATGGGAGGGCGAACTGCGCGACCACATCCACAGCGCCCTGGCCTGGCAGCGCACCGGTGACGTCACCGTCTCGCCCATGCTGCCGGCCAACGCTCCGGTGCTGCGGGCACTGGCCCTGCCCGACTTCATGGCCGTCACCTGTGCCGGCAGCATCGGCGAGGAGCGCCTGCTGGAGCGGGCGCTGGCGGCCGGCCTGCGGCTGATCCAGGTGCGGGAGCCGGCGCTGCCGGCGGCGCAGCGGGAGCGCTTCGCCGCCGAAGTGTTGCATCGCGCCCGCCGCTGCGGTGCGCGGGTCGTGATCAACGGCGAGGTGGAACTGGCGCTGCGCCTCGGCGCCGACGGCGTGCATCTGCGCGCCGCGCAACTGGCCTCGCCCGGCGACCGACCCGGCCTGCCGCTCGTGGGCGCGTCCTGCCACACGGCGGGAGAACTGGAAAGGGCCGCCGCGCTGGGGGTGGATTACGCGCTGCTGGGCGCGGTGCGCCCCACGGCATCCCACCCCGGGGCGGGTACGTTGGGATGGGACGCGTTTGCCCGGCTGGCCGCCGACCGGCCCATGCCGGTGCTGGCCATCGGCGGACTGGGCCGCGGGGATCTGGAGACCGCCTGGCGCCATGGCGCCCACGGCGTGGCTGCCATCCGCGGCGCCTGGGAAGGAGAAGGGTGAGCCCCTTGGGAGCGGGCTTGCCCGCGATACCGGCCCCTGCAATCGCGGGCAAGCCCGCTCCCACGACACCGCGTCATCCCCTCCGCCGCCGGGCCGCCCCGAGGCGGAGGCAGCCCCCTCGGGGGGCAGCGCAGCGTGGGGGCTCACCCCTCGCGCTTCGACTCCCACTCCTCGCCGTCCTCCGACGGCCCGGACTGCGGGATGCGGTACGCCCCGGACGCCCAGGCGCCGAGGTCCGTGTTGCGGCAGCGTTCGGAGCAGAACGGACGATACCTGCTCTGCGGCAGCCAGGGCACATCCCGACCGCAGGCGGGGCACTTCACCAGCCTTGGTGGCGGGGTCTTGCCGGCGTTCCCGGTCACAGGCTGCAGAAGCTCAGATCGAAGGAGAAATCCTGCAACGCGGGGCGCGGGCGCAGGTCGGCATCGGGCGTGGTGAAGCGCACGCTCAGCATGTACTTGTTGGCGCTCACTTCCGGGATGAGCGGGAGATCTCGCGGCACGCCGATGCGGATCATCTGCGCGGTGCGACCGGCGAGCATCAACTGGAAGACGCCCCGCACCGCCTCGTAGCGCTCCGGCGTCACGCCCCCGCGCAGCAGGCGCAGCACGATGCCCACGGCATCGCGCACCGGCAGCATGGGCGCGAACCAGCCCGCCAACTGCCCCTTCCGTGTCTCGGGGTCGCCGTGGCGCCAGTAGTGGTACGAAGGCAGGTCGAATTCCCCCAGGCCGCCGGGGAGCGCGTTGCGGGCGCGGATGGTCATCAGCCACTCGTTGTCGCGCAGATGCTGCCCCACCTTGCCGGTGATGGCGCGCAGCGCGGCGGCGGCCGCCTCCACCTCCTCCAGGGCGCCGGACAGGGCCGGCCCCGACACCGCGGGGTTGCTGCGCAGGCCGGACAGGGACTGGCGCTGACGCTCCAGTTCCTGGAGCAGATCCACCTTCAGGTCGGCGCGTCCGCCGGCATCGAGGATGCGAAACAGGGTGTCCAGCGCCACGTCGTGCTCGCGGGCGCCGGCGGCGGCGGCGAAATACAGCGCCTTGGCGAACAGGTCATCGAGTCGCAGGAGGGTGCGGATGCGCTCGTTCAGGGGGAAGTCGTAAGTAATCACTCGCGCCGGCCACCACACAATTCATCGGATTCATTCTGGCCCATCCCGATGCGACGAACAATCGCTATCAGTGGCCGATTCGTGACGGATTAGACGGTTTGCCCTGCCATCTCGACATATTGCCGGTGCAGGCGGTCCACCACGCCTTCCAGGCGCCCCGGATCGCCGCTGTTGTCCACGACGTCGTGCGCCGCCGCCAGTCGCTGCTCGCGGCTCGCCTGGGTGGCCATGATGGCCCGCACTTGCGCGGGCGACATGCCGCTGCGCGCCACCACCCGCGCCACCTGGGTCTGTTCGTCGCAATCCACCACCAGCACCCGGTTGCAGCGTTGGGCATAGTCGCCGGACTCCACCAGCAGGGGCACCACCAGCACCACGTAGGGTGCGCGGCTGGCGGCGCAGAGCCGCTGCGCCTCGGCGCGGATCAGGGGGTGAAGGATGGCCTCCAGGGTACGACGCGCCTCGAGCCGGGCGAAGACGTGGCGACGCATCGCGGGGCGGTCCAGCGCGCCGTCGGGCGCGATGGCCCAGGCGCCGAACTCGCGACGGATGGCTTCGATGGCAGCCCCGCCCGGGGCCGTGAGTTCATGCGCAATGGCGTCGGTGTCTACCACCCGGGCGCCCCGGTCCATGAAATGCTTCGCCACCGTGCTCTTGCCGCTGCCGATGCCGCCGGTCAGGCCGACTACAAAGGGCATCGTCACCTGCCCAAGGCGCACGTCGTCGTGCGTGCGCCGGCGAAACCGCCGGCGATGGCCGTCTGGACGGCACTGCCGGGACCGCGCAGCTCCACCGTCACGCGGGCGTTGTCCGCATGGCGCGGCGTGAGCAGCACGTCGCCCACGCCGCGCTCGCGTAGCCGCCGCACGAAGCCCTGGGCGGTCTGCTGGCTGCGGAACAGGCCGAGGGAAATGGACAGCGCGTTCTGCCCGCCCTGGGCGATGACGAAATGCTCCTTGACCCCCGCCCTGTCCAGCTCTTCGAGGCGCCGATCGACGGCCTTGCGGTCGGGCTGCGGTGGAAGATGGACCCACCACGAACTGGCCTCGCTAGCGCGCTCGGTGAGCTTCACGTCCAGGCCGCGGGCGCGCACCAGGTCGGAGAGGCGCTGCGCCTGTTCCCGCGACAGACCTTCCACCGCCGCGCATCGACTCGCCTCGGTGCCGCGAGCCAGGGCTGCGGGAATCACCGCGGTGTTCGGCGGTGAAACATCGGACCGGGGCCCCGGCCCCGCGGCCGGCGCGGCCGGCGCGGGCGGCGAGGCGCCGGCAGGCGGGGATGCCTGCGGGGCCTCCGCCGGAGCCCCCGACGGTGCGGCATCGCCCCGCCCCGATTCCGTCGCGCCGGTGGGTGCCGGTGCGGGCTCGCGCCCGGTGTCGGGCACGACGCGTATGCGCTCCGGCATGTGCTGCCGCGCCTTGCGATCGGGCTCGCCCGCGGGCGCGGCGGTCAGGACTCCCCGGCCGTAGGCGAACAGCACCCCGTTGGCGATGGCGAGAATGACAAACAGGACGCGGACGGCAAGCATCGTTGAAGCTTATCGCAATTCGGCCGGCCGCGGCGCGTGACGGCCGGCCAACAGACGGCCCGCTCAGGCCGCCACTTTGGGAAGCCGCGGCAGCGCGGCCTCGATCTCGTGCTCCGGATACTCGAAGTCCTCCAGCTCGCCGGCGAAGTAGCGGTCATAGGAGGCCATGTCGAAGTGGCCGTGGCCGGATAGGTTGAACAGCAGCGTCTTGGGCTCGCCGCTGGCACGGCAAGCGAGCGCCTCGTCGATGCAGGCGCGGATGGCGTGGTTGGACTCGGGCGCCGGAATGATGCCCTCGGCGCGGGCGAACATCACGCCGGCCTCGAAGGTGGCCAGTTGCGGCACCGCCACCGCCTCGATGAGCCCCTCCTTCAGCAACTGCGACACCAGCGGCGAGTCGCCGTGGTAGCGCAGACCGCCGGCGTGGATGCCGGGCGGCACGAAGTCGTGGCCGAGGGTATACATCAACATCAGCGGCGTGTAGCCCGAGGCGTCGCCGAAGTCGTAGGCGTAGTGGCCCCTGGTGAGGGTGGGGCAGGAGGTGGGTTCGGCGGCCACCAGGCGCACGTTCTTGCCCGCCGCCTTGTCCGCCAGGAAGGGGAAGGCCAGGCCGGAGAAGTTGGAACCGCCGCCGCAGCAGGCGATCACGACGTCGGGATATTCGCCGATCTTCTCGAACTGCTTCTTCGCCTCCAGCCCGACGATGGTCTGGTGCATGCAGACGTGGTTGAGCACCGAGCCCAGGGCGTAGTTGGTGTCGGCGCGGGAGGCGGCCTCCTCCACCGCCTCGGAAATGGCGATGCCCAGCGAGCCGGGGGTGTTCGGGTCCCTGGCCAGGGCGTCGCGCCCGGCCTGGGTCATGGTGGTGGGGCTGGCGAAGACCTCGGCGCCCCAGGTCTGCATCATGGAGCGGCGGAAGGGCTTCTGGTCGTAGCTCACCTTCACCATGAACACCCGCACTTCCAGGCCGAACATCTGCCCCGCGAAGGCCATCGAAGACCCCCACTGCCCGGCCCCGGTTTCGGTGGAGATGCGCTTGATGCCGGCCAACTGGTTGTAATAGGCCTGGGGCACCGCGGTGTTGGGCTTGTGCGAGCCGGCGGGCGACACCCCTTCGTACTTGTAGTAGATCTTCGCCGGCGTGCCCAGAACCTCCTCCAGACGCTTCGCCCGGCACAGCGGCGAGGGCCGCCACATGCCATAGATCTCGCGCACCTTGTCGGGGATGGGGATCCAGCGCTCGGCCGACATCTCCTGCTCCAGCAGCGCCATGGGGAAGATGGCCAGCATCTTGTCCGGCCCCACCGGCTGGCCGTCCGGCCCCAGCGGCGGCGCCGGCGGGTTGGGCATGTCGGCGACGACGTTGTACCAGTGGGTGGGAATCTCCGATTCGTCGAGCAGGATGCGGGTGGCGGTCATGGCGTGATCTCCCTGGATGAAAGGACTCGTGGTGCCGGCGGGACGCGCACCGCCAGCGCCCAAAGGTGGTACGACGGGCTAGTTTAATCAATCTCCAAAGGCCGCGGCGAACGGCGCGATCAAGCCCCTGGGGAATTGCACGAGGGCGGCCCGCGATGTCCCGCGCTGCGCCCGGAGCGCCCGGGGGTCTCACATCTCCGACGCCGCGCGCACCACCCCCTCCAGCACCAGCCTCTCCACGACGCGCGACGGTACTTCCAGCACGCCGGCCAGCCGCGGGGCAGCGCCCCCCGATGGCCTCGTCGGTGGCGCGGGGCAGTTCGACCGGCGCGCCCCGGGCCAGGGGAAGCTGCGCCGTGGCGCCGGCCAGGGCCCGGCGCATGAGGTCAAATCCGGGAAGGATGAGTCCGCCACTGAATTCACCCTCGGCGCTGAGCACGTCGATGGTGGTGGCGGTACCGGCCAGCACCACCAGGCAGGCGCCCGGGTGAAGATGGCGGGCTCCGACGAGGGCGGCCCAGCGGTCGGCGCCAAGTCGGGTGGGCTCGCGGTAGCCGTTGCGTACGCCACAGCGGGCCGCCGTGGCAGCTACCCACTGCAGCGGACAGCCCAGCGCCGCCGCCAGCGCCTCGATGCGCGCCGCGGCTTCGGCTCCCGCGACATTGACGGCCGCCGCCCATTCCGGCATGCCGTGGGCGGCGATGACCGGCGCCAGCCCGGACATTTCGCCCCACGCCATGGCCCCGTCGGCCACCCAGCCGGTGCCCTCGTGCAGGCCCCACTTGAGGCGGCTGTTGCCGCCGTCCAGGGCCAGCATCATGGCGGCGTTGCGGGAGCGGGCTCGCCCGCACTATCGGCCGCCGCAATCGCGGGCAAGCCCGCTCCCACACGCAGCGACACGTCGCCGCAGAGCACCCGCCGCGTGCCGGCCGCGGTACCCAGCAACAGCGCACCGTCGTCATCGACGCCGAGGCACAGCCCCTCCAACTCCCGCGCTCCCTCCTGCACCACCCTCACCTCCCGGCCTGCCCAGGCGTTGCGCGCCTGCCAGTCATCGCGAAACGGCGCGAAGCCGGCCACGGCGAAGCGCGGCAGCATGGCCGACAGGGCACCGAGGATGGCGGCCAGCACGGCGTTGCGCGACGGCAAAGGATTCAGCGCCCGATCCAGGCTGCCCACTGGCAGGGGGGTGTCGGCGGGCGTTTCGGGCAACGCGCGCAGGTTGAGGCCGATGCCGATCACCACCGCCGGGCCGCGACCCGCGACCTGAGTCATCTCCACCAGGATGCCGCCCAGCTTGGCGCCCCGGTGCAGCAGGTCGTTGGGCCACTTGAGCAGCACGCCGCGCTCCCCCAGGCCTTCCAGCGCCTGGACCACGGCCACGCCCGCCGCCAGGCTGAGACCGGCGGGGGAAGGCGGCGGGGCAGCGAAGTCGCGGCGCACCGAGAACGCCAGGCTGGCTTCCCCGGCCGAAAGCCAGTGGCGCCCGCGCCGGCCGCGCCCTGCGGTCTGTTCCTCGGCGGCCAGCACCGCCATGCGCTGCGGGCCGGGCGAAGGCGCCGCCAGCAGTTCGGTGTTGGTGGAGGCGGCCCGCGGCACCACGCGCAGCGCGCAGGCGGCAGCCTTTGCCCCCAGCAGGCTCAGGATGACGTCGGCGTCGAGTCGGTCGAGTGTGGCCTCATGCACGGCGGGATCGGGCGATGACGGGAGACCCGCATTATCCTTGAAACCGCAGTTGAACCTCCTTCAACGCAGAGATCGCAGAGACACCGAGGCCGCGGAGCAGGAACGGACATTCACCCCCTCAGGTGAATGGGACCTGCCTCGTGATGCTCCGTGTTCTCATCGTCCTTCTCCGTGTTCTCTGCGTCAGGAGAGGTTTTTCGGATCATGCGTGATCCTCGTCGTTCTCCGCCGCCCGGCCGCCGTCGATGCCCAGTTCCTGGATCTTGCGGGTGATGGTGTTGCGCCCGATGCCCAGCAGTTGCGCCGCCTCGATGCGCCGCCCGCCGGTGGCGGCGAGCGCGCGCACGATGAGGGTGCGCTCGAGTTCCCGCGACAGCAGGTCGAAGACGCCGCCCGGGCGCTGCGCCAGCAGCCGGTCGGCCTCCAGCGCCAGCGCTGCGGACCAGTCGCCGGGCGCCTCCCGTGGCGGGCGCTCGCGCACTTCCGGCGGCAGGTCGGCCAGATCCACGGTCTGTCCGGGCGCCATCACCGTCACCCAGGAGCACAGGTTTTCCAGTTGGCGCACGTTGCCGGGGAAGTCCAGGCCGCTGAGGAAACGCTGCGCCGCCTCGGACAGGCGCTTGGGCTCGACGCCCAGGTCGCGGGCGCACTTCTGCATGAAGTGGCGCACCAGCAGCGGAATGTCCTCGCGCCGCTCGCGCAGCGGCGGCAGGCGCAGGCGGATGACGTTGAGGCGATGGAAAAGGTCTTCGCGGAACAGGCCCTGCCTGACCCGCTCCTCCAGATTCTGGTGGGTCGCCGCGATGATGCGCACATTGGCCTTGACCGGCTGGTGGCCGCCGACGCGATAGAAATGTCCGTCGGAGAGCACCCGCAGCAGGCGCGTCTGCAGTTCCGGCGGCATGTCGCCGATCTCGTCCAGGAACAGGGTGCCGTTCTCGGCCTGCTCGAAGCGGCCGCGGCGCATCTGCGTGGCGCCGGTGAACGCGCCGCGCTCGTGGCCGAACAGCTCGGATTCCAGCAGGTCGCGGGGGATGGCGGCGGTGTTGATGGCCACGAAGGGCGCGTCGCGCCGCGGGCTGTGGCGGTGCAGCGCCCGGGCCACCAGTTCCTTGCCGGTGCCGGATTCGCCGTTGATCATCACCGTGGCGTGGGAGTTGGACAGCCGGCCGATGGCGCGGAACACCTCCTGCATGGACGGGGCCTGGCCGAGAATCTCCGGCGCCATGGCGGCGGCCTCGGGCGCACCGTCCTGGTGCATGCTCTCTTCCACCGCCCGGCGCACCAGTTCCACCGCGTGGTCCACGTCGAAGGGCTTGGGCAGGTACTCGAAGGCGCCGCCCTGGAAAGCGGCCACGGCGCTGTCCAGGTCGGAGTAGGCGGTCATGATGATGACCGGCAGGTCCGGGAAGCGGCCCTTCACTTTCTGCAGCAGCGACAGGCCGGACTCGCCGGGCATGCGGATGTCCGACACCAGCACCTGCGGCGGCGGGCCGTCGTCCAGCGCCGCCAGGGCGTCGCCGGCGGCGGCGAAGCTGCGGAAGGGGATCTGTTCGCGCGCGAGGGCCTTTTCGAACACCCAGCGGATGGAGCGGTCGTCGTCGACGATCCAGACGGGGTTCATGCCGCCGCCGGGCCGCCCCAAGTCGGCATGCGCCCCCGCGGGGGGCAGCGAAGCGTGTGGGTCGTCATTCATTGGCATTGCCGGTGAATCTCGAACGGGTGGGTGACGGGCTCGGCCCGGCCTTCGCCCAGCGGCAGCAGCACGGTGAAGCAGGTGTGGCCGGGCAGGCTCGCGACCTCGATGGAACCGTGATGCTGCTGGACGAAGTTCTGCGCCAGCGTCAGCCCCAGGCCGCTGCCGCCGTCGCGCCCCGACACCAGCGGGTAGAAGATGCGCTCGCGCAGTTCATCGGCAATGCCCGGTCCGTTGTCGACGACCTGCACCTCCAGGGCCAGGCGGTAGCGGCGCTTGGCCAGCGTGACCTGGCGGGCGGCGCGGGTGCGCAGCAGCACCTCGCCCTGGCCGTCCATGGCCTGGGCGGCGTTGCGCACGATGTTGAGCAGCGCCTGGATGAGCTGCTCGCGGTCGGCCACCAGTTCCGGCAGGCTGGTGTCGTAGTCGCGGCGCAGCCGCAGTTGCGGGAACTCGGAGAGCACCAGGCGGCGCACGCGCTCCAGGATCTCGTGGATATTCACCGGCCCCGGCAGCGGCGTGCGGTGCGGGCTGAGCAGGCGATTCATGAGGTCCTGCAGGCGGTCCGCCTCCTGGATGATGACCTGGGTGTATTCCCGGAAGCGCGGATCGGCCAGTTCGCGCTCCAGCAGTTGCGCCGACCCGCGGATGCCGCCCAGGGGGTTCTTGATCTCGTGGGCCAGGTTGCGGATGAGTTCGCGGTTGGCCAGTTGCTGCTCCAGCAGGCGCTCTTCGCGGGTGGCGCGCATCTGCTGCTCGATGGGCCGGAATTCCATGACCAGTCGCACCGGCGGCGCATCGGCGGGGGACACGGTGCAATCCAGGTGCAGGCGGCGCCCGCCGTCGCGCTCGAGCACCAGGTTCTGGCCGGTGTAGCTCCAGTTTTCGCGCGCTGCCCGGTCCAGTTCCGCCGCCAGGCCGGCATGCTCGCCGATGAGGCGGGTGAGGGGCTGGCCGAGCACGTGACGGCTGCTGACGGCGAAGAGGTTCTCCGCCGCCGGGTTGAGGCCGACGACGCGGCGCTCGCCGTCGAGCAGCACCACGGCGGTGGCGAGCAGATCGAGGCCGGGAAGGCTTGGGGCCATGGACGACATGGGCGAAGGAGCTTCAGGCAATACGGCGTTCCTGAGCAAGATGTGCGCCACCGCGCGGCGCGCGATGGCTTCCGGCTGCTAGTGTTTAATTGCGTAAATTAACAATAGTATTTCGAAGCTGCGACCCACGAACCTCTCGTTTGCGCCAGACGAACGGTGCCGCCCTTTCGTTGTAGGCAGCGGTAAAGGCATGGATGGCCTCAATGAGTTGCTCGATGCTTCGGAAGGTTGCGTTGGTCAGCGTCTTTCGCTGGAAGATGCCGAACCAAATTTCGACTTGGTTGAGCCAACTGGCACTGGTGGGCGTG
>JACQYB010000044.1 GCA_016208415.1 Betaproteobacteria bacterium
GCCGGCCTGCGTCACTATCTCGATGAACTCGTCGCCGGTTCCCCCGACCAGCCGCTACGCCTGCTGCCGCTCTACCAGGCGGTGGAACGCGCCCGGGGCGCGCAGGCGCCAGACGCCGCGGACCTGTTCTTCCCCGACCTGTCGGTGGGCGCGCCGGCGCGCGACAAGGAGCCCCCCGCGCTGCCCGCGGCCCTGCTTCAGCAGCAACTGCGCTTCGAGCGCGGGCGCTACCAGCGGGGTTTTCTCCGGTGGCTGCGCGGCCCCGACGCCGCCGCCGGCATCTCCGACATGCAACGCGCCACGGCGGCCATCGAGCGCACCCAGCGTTCGCCCTCGGCGCGCACGTTATGGTGGGTGGCGCGCGCCTTCCTGGACGCGCTGGGGCAGGGGCTGCTGTGCGGCGACATCCGCCGCACCTGCAGCCACATCGACGCCCAGATGCGGCGCATGGTGGACGGGGCGCCCGCCGTATCCGACAAGCTGTTGCGCGAACTGCTCTACCAGGTGGCGGTGGCGCAGCCCGGCTGCGACAGCGTGGAGCAGGTGCGCCAGGCCTTTGCGCTGGATGCGCTGCTGCCTGCGCCGGAAGCCGTCGGGCAGCTCGAAATGGCCACCTCGACCGGGCTCAAGGATCTGCGCGACACCCTCGCCGCGGCCAAGGACGCCTGGGAACGGTTCTGCGCCGGCGCCGCCGTGGCCCTGCCGCAGTTCGACGAACTCGCGCAGCAATTCGCCGGGCAACTCCCGGTGCTGGGCGAACCCCGGCTCGATCGCCTGGCCGGGGCGCTGCGCGGCATCGCCCGCTGGCTGCGCCGCGAACCGCTGTTGCACGACGACACGGTGGCCATGGAAGTCGCCACCGCCTTGCTTCTCGCCGACCACATCGTGGCCACTCATGGCCGGCGCGACCCCCTGACGCTCGAACACGCGCTGCTCATGGCGCAGCGCCTCGACGCGCTGATGCACGATCGGCCCCTGGAGCCCATCGACGGACCGCTGTTGGGAGAAATCTCGCGCCAGGCCCAGGAGCGCCTGCTGATCCGCCAGGTCACGCGGGAGATCCAGGCCAATCTGGCGGCCGCGGAACAGGTGCTCGACAGCTTCTTTCGCGACGCCTCGCGCCACGGCGATCTGGCGAAGGCGGCCGCGCCGCTGCGCCAGGTGGAAGGCGCACTGGAGATGCTCGGCCAGGGCGACGCCGCGCAGATGCTGCGCCACTGCAGCGCCCACATCGCCCGTTTCGCCGCGGGCGAGGCCGCCGAGCGCGCCCAGTGTGAAGTGCTGGCGCAGCAACTTTCGGCGCTGGGGTTCTTCGTCGACGCCCTGCAGCACAAACCGGCCGACCTGGGGGCCTTGCTCGCCTCCGCACGTCGCCCGGGTACCGGCGAAGCGCTTGCCGAGGAGGAAACCGCGCCGGGAAAGCCCGGCGCCGCAGCCCCCTGCGAAAGCTCGGCGCCGCTCTCGGTGCCCGGGGAGTTGCGGCATGGCACAGCCGCGGAGCAGGGGACGCTCCTGCCGCCGTCGCAAGCCCCCGCCCTGGAAGCCGCGAACGATGAAGAGGCCGCCGCAACCGGGGTCTCGACGTTCGCCACGCCGGCGGCGGGCGTCGCCGCTTCCCCACCTGCACCCGCCCTGCCTGCGTTCGACGAATCCGCCGAGGACGAATCGGTGGACGAAGACATCCTCGGCATCTTCATCGAGGAAGCCAAGGAACTGCTGTCCGACATCGACGGCGGCCTCAGGGAACTGCGGGGCGACCCGGCCAGCGCCGAGTTGCTGGGCGGCATCCGGCGCCGCTTCCACACCCTCAAGGGTAGCGGCCGCATGGTGGGACTCCACCAGTTCGCGGAGGCGTCCTGGAATCTGGAGGTCGTGCTCAACGACTGCCTGCAGCACGGCCGCTCCCTGACCCCCGATCTCGACCGGCTCATCGGCGAGGCCCGCCGTACGCTGTCCGCGTGGGTCTCCAGCATCGACAACGGCGGCAGCCGCGCCCACGACTGGACGGCACTGCGCGCGCTGGCCGAGGACATCCATGGCGCTCCCGTCCCCCCGCTGCGGCCGGCGCCCGGCACCTCTGCCGAACCGGCGCACGGCGCCGCGCCCCCCGAGGTCGGCGAGCCGGCGCGCGGGCAGTTGCCCGCGGTTGCCGCGGAACTCGCACCCGGCGCCGGGGAGCCTGCCGAAGCGCCCCTCGCGCAGGCGCGGGAGCGGACGGCAGAACCGCTCCCCGGGTCCGGGGCCGAAACCACTCCGGCGGAGCACGTGGCATCGGCGCCCCCGGCGCCGGAGCCGCCCGCCGAGGACCAGGTGACGCTGGGCCACGATCGCGTTGCGCGCAGCGCCTTCGACATGTGGGTCGCCGAGGCCCGCAACCACACCGACACGCTGCGCCGCGAACTGGCACGCCTGCAGGTCAATCCGACCCTCGTCCCGGCGGCGGCCGCGGTGTCCGCGGCGGATGCCCTGAGCGGCCTGTGCGACGGCGCCGGCATCACCGCCCTGGGGCAGCTCACGGGCGCCCTGCACGCGGCGCTCGATGCCCTGGCGCGGCAGGCCACGCCCCCGTCGGCGGCGCAATCCGGGCTGCTCAATGCCGCGGCGGCGGCCGCGGAGCACATGGTGAAGGCCGTCGCCGGACAGCGCGCCCCCGGCGCGGAAGACGAACTCACGCGGCAACTGCGGGAACTCGCGGCCGGCCTCGCGACGGCCGCACTGGCGCCGCCGCCCGTTGAGCCCGAAGCGACGGCGGATGTCGGGACGGAGCCGGCCGCCGCGGCGGCGTTGCAGGAGGCGCCGGAAGCCGCTGTGGAGGCACTGACGGGCGAAACCCGGTCGGTCGAGGTTGCGCACGGCCCGTCGCCCCAGGATGCCCACGGGGCATCGGCCCCCGGCTTCGTGGAACGGCTGCGCATCGCCGGGCCCGGGCAGGCACGCCGGGAGCGGCGGCGCCAGCGGCTCGACGACGAACTCGACGAACAACTGCTGCCGGTGTTCCTGGAGGAAAGCCAGGATCTGGTGCGCAGCATCAACGGCGAGTTGCGCCTGCTGCGGGCCGATCCTTCCGGTAACGGACCGGTCCGCGCCCTGGCGCGGCTGTTGCACACCCTCAAGGGCAGCGCCCGCATGGCCGGCGCCATGGCCCTCGGCGAACTGGTGCACAGCATGGAGTCGCGGCTCGAGGACGTTGCCAACCGCCATGCCGTCACCCATCCCTTCCTGGATGAGTTCGATGCCTCTTTCGACCGGGTGGTGGTGCTGCTGGACGAACTGCGCCACGGCGAGGCGGTTCCCGCCGAAGAGGCGGAGCCGGCGCCGGAGCCCGCGCCCGAGCCTGGGACGTTGCCGGCCACGCCCGCCGTGACGGTGGAGGGCGAGCCCGAACCGGCGCCGGGCGCCGTCAGCGTGCGCGTGCGCTCCGACCTGCTCGACCGCCTGCTCAACGAAGCGGGGGAGATCGGCATCAGCCGCGCACGGGTGGACAGCGAACTGCGGCAGTTGCGCCACAGCCTCATCGACCTGACGGAAAACGTCGCCCGCCTGCGCCGGCAGTTGCGCGAGATCGAAATTCAGGCCGAGATGCAGATGCAGTCCCGCCTGCAGCAGGCCGAGGAGTCCCACGCCGAGTTCGATCCCCTGGAGTTCGACCGCTTCACGCGCTTCCAGGAAGTCACGCGGATGATGGTGGAGAGCGTCAACGACGTGGCCACCGTCCAGCTCAACCTGCTGAAGAACCTGGACTCCGCCGACGCCGCCCTGGCCGGCCAGGCGCGGCTCAACCGCAGCCTGGCGCAGGCGCTGATGGGCGTGCGCATGACGCCCTTCAACACCATCGCCGACCGGCTCTACCGGGTGGTGCGCCAGAGCGCCAAGGAATTGGGCAAGAAGGCCAACCTAGACATCCAGGGCGGACGCCTCGAACTCGACCGCAGCGTGCTCGACCGCGTGGCCGCGCCGCTGGAACACCTGCTGCGCAATGCCATCTACCACGGCATCGAGTCGGTGGCGCAACGGCGCGAGGCGGACAAGCCGGAGATCGGCCAGATCGCGCTGCGGCTCGCCCACGAGGGCAACGAAGTCTCCGTCGAGCTCGCCGACGACGGCGCCGGCCTGGATTTCGAACGCATCCGCGCCCGCGCGGTGGCGCTGGGCATGCTGGCGCCCGAGGACCGTCCCGCCGAACGCGAGCTGATCGACCTCATTTTCCGCCCGGGCTTCTCCACGGCCGCCGAACTGACCGAAATCTCGGGCCGCGGCGTGGGCATGGACGTGGTGCGCAGCGAGGTGGCCAACCTCGGCGGGCGCATCGAAGTGCAGTCGGATCCGGGCCGCGGCTCACGCTTCCGCGTCTTCCTGCCCCAGACCCTGGCGATGATCCAGGCGCTGCTGGTGGTGGCGGCCGGCAAGACCTACGCCATCCCCTCCTCCATGGTGGAACAGGTGCTGGAACTGAAGTCCGACGCCATGGGCCGCATCATGCGCGAAGGGGCGGCGGAGTGGCGCGGCACGCGCTATCCCTACCATTTCCTGCCGGGGCTGATCGGCGTCGCCCGGGTCGCCCCCCTCGACACGCGCTATTCGTGGGTCGTTCTCGTGCGCAGCGGCGCCCAGCGGGTCGCGGTGCATGTGGAAGAGCTTCGCGGCAACCACGAAATCGTGGTCAAGGATACCGGCCCGCAACTGGCGCGCCTGGTGGGAATCGTGGGCGCTTCGGTGATGGGCAATGGCGAGGTGGTGCTCATCCTCAATCCCGTGGCCCTGGCCAGCCGCGAACTGACCTTCGTGCCCCAGTCCCCCGTCGTGGCCGCCGCGCAGGCCAGCGCCTCGACGGTGATGGTGGTGGACGACTCGCTCACGGTGCGCAAGATCACCAGCCGCCTGCTGGAGCGCGAGGGCTACCGCGTGATCACCGCCAAGGACGGCGTGGACGCCCTGGAGCAGTTGCTCGATGTCGTCCCCGACGTCATGCTGGTGGACATCGAGATGCCGCGCATGGATGGCTTCGACCTCACCCGCAACGTGCGTGCCGACGCGCGCCTGAAAGACGTGCCCATCATCATGATCACCTCGCGCATCGCCGAGAAGCACCGCAACTACGCCCGCGAACTGGGCGTAAACTACTACCTCGGCAAGCCCTACCAGGAAGAGGAACTGCTGGGCAAGGTGGCGGAGTACGCGCAGGGGCGCGAGGGCTGAGCGGCGGAGTCCGCGCGGCGATCGGGCAGCCGCAAACGATGCGCTTCGACTGATTGCCCGGGCGGCCTCCGAGCCCACGCATCGCCAAGAGGAGAATCGCTTGAAGTACGCCCTGCTGCTCGCTGCCGCCCTGTCGGCGGCCACTCCGGCGTTCACCGCCGACTCGTACACCATCGACCCGCGCCATGCCTACCCGGTGTTCGAAATCAACCATCTGGGCTTTTCCACCCAGCGTGGGCGCTTCAACAAGACCACGGGCAAGATCGTCCTGGACGCGGCAGCCCGGACGGGCAGCGTCGAGGTGGAAGTGGACGCCGCCTCCATCGACATGGGTCTGGACAAGTGGGACGAGCACATGCGCTCGGATGAGTTCTTCGATGTCGCCAGGCACCCGACCATCCGCTTCCGCGCAAGCGCCATCGCCTTCGACGGCGACAGGCCTGTGAGTGCGCAGGGGGAGCTGACGCTGCTGGGGGTAACCCGCCCGGTCAGGCTGGCGGTCAGCGGCTTCCGCTGCGGCATCCATCCCGTCAACAAGCGCACGCTGTGCGGCGCCGACGTGGCCACCACCATCCGCCGTTCCGAGTTTGGCATGACCAAGTACGTGCCGGCGGTGGGCGACGAGGTGAAGATCCTCGTCCCGGTGGAGGCGTACAGGGACTGAAGCGGCGCTGCCGGCGTTCGGGCGACGGGCAGCGGCGCCGTCCGTCCGCGCCCGCCCGTACGCCCGTTGGTCAGGGGCGCGGGGCGGGATCTTCCGCGGTACACTTCCGCCATCATTCCTCCGGCATTGCCTCCATGTCCCTCGCCGTTCTCAAGTCTCGCGCCCTGTCCGGCATGGACGCCCCCGAAGTGGCGGTGGAGGTGCATCTGGCCAACGGGCTGCCGGGCTTCACCCTCGTCGGCCTGGCGGACACGGAGGTGCGCGAATCCCGCGACCGCGTGCGGGCGGCCATCCAGACGGCGCGCTTCGAATTTCCCCAGCGGCGCATCACGGTGAATCTCGCCCCGGCGGACCTGCCCAAGGAGGGCGGGAGCTTCGACCTGCCCATCGCCCTGGGCATGCTCATCGCCTCGGGGCAGGTGCCGGGCGAGGCGGCGCGCGATCTGGAATTCGCCGGTGAGCTTTCCCTCACCGGCGAACTGCGGCCGGTGCGCGGCGCCCTGGCACTGGCCCTGGCCGCGGCGCGGGCCAGCCGGGAACTGGTGCTGCCGGCGGAAAACGCCGCCGAGGCCGCCCTGGCGGGGACTATCACGATCCGCCCGGCGCGCTCGTTGCTGGAAGTGTGCGCCCACCTGGCCGGCGCCGAGGCGCTGCCGCGCTACTCGGGTGCCCCCGCCGCGACGGCGCCGGACTACCCCGATCTGGCCGCCGTCAAGGGCCAGCCTCGGGCGCGGCGCGCGCTGGAGGTGGCGGCCGCCGGCGGGCACAGCCTGTTGATGTCCGGCCCGCCGGGCACCGGCAAGTCCATGCTGGCGGCGCGCTTCCCAGGCATCCTGCCGCCGATGCTCGCCGAGCAGGCGCGGGAGGCGGCGGCGGTGCAATCCGTGGCCGGGGTGTTCCGGCTCGAGGGCTGGGCGCGACGGCGCGTGTGTGCCCCGCATCATTCGGCTTCCGTGGCGGCGCTGGTGGGTGGGGGGTCAAACCCACGGCCGGGGGAGATTTCGCTGGCCCACCACGGCGTGCTCTTCCTCGACGAACTCCCGGAGTGGGACCGCCGCGTGCTGGAGGCGTTGCGTGAGCCGCTGGAGAGCGGCCACATCACCGTCTCGAGGGCGGCGCGGCGGGTGGAGTTTCCCGCCCGCTTCCAGCTCGTGGCCGCCATGAATCCCTGTCCGTGCGGTTTTCTCGGCCACCCGACGCGAGCGTGCCGCTGCACGCCGGACCGGGTGGCCAGCTACCGCGGGCGCCTGTCCGGGCCGCTGCTGGACCGCATCGACCTGCACGTGGACGTGCCGGCGCTGTCCGAGGCGGACCTGCAACAGCGCGCGCCGGGCGAGGCCAGCGCCGCGGTGCGCGAACGCGTCGAGCGCGCCCACGCCCTGCAGCAGGAGCGCCAGGGCAAGCCCAACGCCCGCCTCGACAGCGCCGAGGTGGACGCCCTGTGCGCGCCGGACGCGGCGGGAGAGGCGCTCATGCGCCAGGCCATGGCGCGGCTGGGCCTGTCGGCGCGGGGCTACCACCGCGTGCTCAAGGTGGCGCGCACCGTGGCCGATCTGGCCGGCGCGGCGCAGGTGGGCGCCGGCCACGTGGCCGAGGCCATCCAGTACCGGCGGCACCTGGCGGAGGGGTGAGGGCGCTGCGGCCGCCTCGACGCGAACCAGGGTCGCATGCGGCCACGGAGTGTGGTGATATGATGCGCATCATCAACCCACATTGGTGCCCGCCCCATGCCTGCCCCAGCCCCCTTGCCCAAGAAGGCCACCAACATCACCCTCTCCGCCGACGTGCTGCGCGAGGCGAAGGCCCTGGGCATCAACATCTCACAGGCCTGCGACGAATTCCTGCGCGAACGGGTGCGCCGGGAACAGGAGCGCCGCTGGCAGGCGGACAACGCGGAATTCATCGCCGCCTACAACCGCGTGGTGGAAGAGCAGGGCTTGCCGCTGGCGGACTGGCGCGGTTTCTGAGCCTTCGAAACAGCCCTGCTGACCAGGATGGCTCGCTTCGACGTCTATCGCAACAGCGGCCCGCATGCCGGCGATGTTCCCTTTCTGCTGGACGTTCAGAGCGATTTGCTGACCGGCCTGGACACCCGGGTGGTGGTGCCGCTGCGCCGGCGCGACCGTTTTCCCGCCAGCCACATTCCCGAGCGCCTGTGCCCCGTGTTCGAAATCGACGGGCTGCCCTGCGTGCTGGAAACGCCCAAGCTTGCCGCGGTGCCGCAGCGCCTGCTGAAGGCGCGGGTGGGCTCCCTGGCGCAAGCCGGGGAACGTGTCGTCGGCGCACTGGACTTCCTCTTTCACGGGTACTGACGGCTGCGTGCGGCACCCGTTACCCCGCATGACGGGATCCGCACCCACAAGCTGCTCTCCGAGGACCCGGCGCGCTATCCCGACGCCGAAGGCCATCTCCGCCTTATCGGTTCAGGCCAGGACAGCTTCGTGCAGATCAACGACCCTTCCGCCGGCTGGCGCACTTTCCTCACGCTGCGGGGCGTCGCCGCACAGGAACTGGACACCGCCCTCCAGGCCGACATCTCCGGCGGACTGGCAACGGCCTGCGACGGGGATTTCCTCTGGTACCTTGGTTAAAGGGGGCAACTCCTCGTGTCGTCGGGGGCCAGGTCACACCGCCACGTGACACGACGCGTCGGCGTCTGCCAGGAGCAGCGCCGGGCGGAATCTGCTGCGGCCGAGATCGGAAAAGGGGAACGGGAGAACGATCACCTGTCCGGATGCAAGTGCGCGCATGCCTCATCCTCCTCGGGTTTCAACCAGTCCTCGGCCAGCGCTGCGTGCTTCCGCCAGCAGCGCCGATTCGTCGGCGGGTGGGGTGAGAAGAGTAAGCAACGCCCGCCCGGCGGGCAGCTTCGGTAGCGGTTCCAGCGGACGAATGTGACCGCTGCTGTCGATTTCGACCTCGATGGTTTGCAGCATCGTCAGGCTCCGGGTTCGATACGGCGTTGAGGATACTGCTACGGTTGCGCGTGGGGTGCTTGACGGCCGCGCAGGCTGCGTAGCGACTCGGCACGACCTGTTTCCCACGCCCCGTGCAGGTGTCTACGACCGCGCTGCCGTGTGCGCCGCTGCGCACTACCCCAATCTCGGCGACAATGTCGTCTCCACAAAGTCATTCAGGGAGTCATCAATTGGACGTCATGTCTTCCGACAGCGGCAGGACCCGCTGGGGCGTGCTGGCCGTCGTCATCGTGCTGCTGGCCGTGGCGCTGTTCGCCGCCTACACCTGGATCGTGCTGTCCTGGAGTTTCTCCCAGGGCGAGCGCGCCGGCTACGTGCAGAAGTTCTCGCGCAAGGGCTGGGTGTGCAAGACCTGGGAGGGCGAGCTGGCCATGGTGAACATCCCCGGTGCGCTGACGGAGAAGTTCTACTTCACCGTGCGCGACGAGGCGGTGGCCGAACGCATCAACCAGTCCATGGGCAAGCGGGTGGCGCTGTCGTACGAGCAGCACGTGGGCGTGCCCAGCCGCTGCTTCGGCGAGACGGAGTACTTCGTGGTGGATGCGAAAGCGGTGGAATGAGCGTGCGCTGCCATCGCGCCGCCGGTGCATGAGGCAGGCGCGCACCATCTCGGGCGGCCCGGCGGCGACATGAGCGTGCGCCCCGCCGCGCTGGCGCCGCTGCTGGCGGCGCTGGCGGCCATCGGGCCGTTTTCCATCGACACCTACCTGCCGGCGATGCCCGCCATCGCCGCGTCGCTGGGTGCCACCCAGCTCCAGGTGCAGCAGACGCTCACCGCCTTCCTCGCCCCCTTCGCCGTCATGACGCTGTGGCACGGCGCGCTGTCCGACGGCTTCGGGCGCAGGCGGGTGATCCTGGCGACGATGCTGCTGTTCGCCGCGGCCTCGGCCGTGTGCATGCTGGCGCCGCGCATCGAGGTGCTGTGGCTGGGCCGCGCGCTGCAGGGGATGACCGCGGGCGCGGGCACGGTAGTGGGCCGGGCGGTGATCCGCGACATGCTCGCGGGCGCCGCCGCCCAGCGCCTCATGGCCCACGTGACCGTCATGTTCGCGCTGGCGCCGGCGGTGGCGCCCATCCTCGGCGGCTGGATTTTCGTGGAACTCGGCTGGCGCGCCGTGTTCGGCTTCCTGACGCTGCTGGGCGTGGCGCTGTGGCTGCTGTGCCTGGCGCTGCTGCCGGAGACGCTGGCGCCGGAGCATCGCCAGAGCGTGCATCCGGTGTTCCTGCTGCGCTCCTACCGGGCGGTGTTTTCGCGCGGCGAGTTCCTGCAACTGGCGGGCACGCTGGCGCTCAACTTCGCCGGCTTCTTCGTCTATGTGCTGGCGGCGCCGGTGTTCCTCACTGTCGGGCCGCATGGCCGGCCGCATCACCCCGCGCCGCACCGCGGCCATCGGCTTTTCGATCATGGCGCTGGCCGCCGCGGCCAACCTCACCCTCAACCTGGCGACCACCCCCGGCGTGCCGTGGGCCATCCTGCCCGTTGCCGCCTACAACGTCGGCATGGCGCTGTCCCTGCCCAGCCTCACTCTCATGGTGCTGGACCTGTTCCCCAGGCAGCGCGGGCTGGTGTCGTCCTGCCAGAGCTTCACCCAGGGCATCACCAACTCCCTCACCGCCGCGGTGGTGGCGCCCCTGGCGTGGGCCTCGCCCCTGGCGATGGCGCTGGCCATGGGGGGCTTTCTCGGCACGGGGATGGTGCTGTTCGCCGTGTTCCGGCACCGGCATCCGGACAGCGGCTGGCGGATCGACTGATTGCGGGGCGGGCCTCACATGGCCTGCCGGCAATGCGTCTCCCGCGTCAGGCTCACCAGCACCAGCGAGGCGGCAATGCAGGCCGTCATCACCACGAAGCCGGCCTGCCAGGCGCCGGCGTCGTAGATGCGCGCGCCGGCCTCCAGCGCGCCGTTCCAGCGGGCATCCAGCACCAGGCCCACCACCGGCTGCAGCACCGCCCCGCCCAGCAGCGGGCCCATGTTGCAGATGCCCGAAGCGGTGCCGGCCAAGTGCAGCGGCACGGACTCCTTGGTGAAGGCGAAGCCGATGATCAGGCTGCCGGAGACGAAGCCCAGCACCAGCAGCAGCGCCACCAGGGCGGGTAGCGGCAGGGGCGGCAGGAAGGCGATGAGGCACCAGCCGGCCAGCGCCACCGCCGTGGTGCCGACGTACAGCGGCTTGCGCCGGCCCATGCGCTGGGACAGGGCGCCCAGCAGCGGCCCACCCACCGCCCACGCCACCAGCATGGCGGAGGTGATGGCCGCCGCCTCCTTCTTGCCCAGGCCATAGACCTGGCTGAGGTAGGGCACGCCCCACAGGCCGCCGAAAGTGAGCATGGCCCCGGCCACGCCGAAGGGGGTGAGCAGCAGCAGCCAGGTGTTGCGGTAGCCGAAGACGTGGGCAATGTCGTGCCCGACGGAACGGTGGGCACCGCCTGGCCCCGCGTGGCCTGGAGCATGGCTGGCGTAGCCCATTTGCGCCGGGTCGTCGCGCACCCGCAGCCAGATGGCGGCGCACAGCAGCCCCGTGAGCGCCGCCGAGCCCCACATCACCGCCCGCCAGCCGAAGGCTTCCACCAGGATGCGCAGCGGCACGCCCGCCAGCACGGCGCCGAGAATGCCCGTGGCCAGCGCCAGCCCCGAGGCGAGAACGAAGTGGCGGGCATGGAACCAGCGCGTGGCCAGCTTGAGCATGGACACGAAGGCCACCGCCACCGAGGCGCCGATGAGCAGCCGCCCGCCGTTGGCCCAGGCCAGGGTGGGGGCGGCGGCGAACACGGCGGTGCCCAGTGTGGCCACGGCGGCGCCGCCGACCAGCAGGCGGCGCGGGCCCCAGCGGTCGGCCAGCACGCCGGTGGGGATCTGCATCGCCGCGTAGCTGTAGAAGTAGAACGCCGAGAGGTTGCCCAGGGCGGCGGCGCCGAGGGAAAACTCGGTCATCAGCCGGTCGGTGATGACCGCCGGCGCCACGCGCTGGTAGAAGCCGACGAGGTAGAGCAGCGCCCCCAGACCCCAGATGCTCCAGCCCAGGGCGGCGGGGGGAAAGGGGCGCGGGCCGCCGCCGGGCGCGCTCACGGCGCCGTCTTCAGCACTGCTCCCAGGGCAGGCCCTCGCAGCGCCAGCCGGTGAGGGCGCTGCGGTGGTGCGTGTCGTCCAGTTCGCCCTCGAAGCCGTGCTGCACGTTGAAGACCTGGGTGAAACCGGCCTGCTCCAGGGCGCGCCCCGCGTCCTGGGAACGGTTGCCGCTGCGGCAGATGAGCACCAGCGGCCGGTGCGCGGTGTGACCGGCCAGCTTCTTCACCTCGCCCACGAAGTGGGGATTCACCTCCCAGTCGGCGCCGTCGTTCCAGGACACGTGCAGCGCCCCGGCGGGGTGGCCGACGAAGAGGAATTCCATCTCGCTGCGCACGTCGATGAACAGGGCGTCGGGGTGCTCGTCCAGGTACTGGAAGGCTTCCTTGGGGGTGAAGTGTTTCATGATCGGGGCACGGGGTAGGGATGGGTGAATCATTCTACTTCGGCCACCCTACTCGCGATACTCGCCGGCCTTGCGGTTGCTGCCCCGCACCTTGTCGGCGGGATAGCGCCGGTCGTTGATGTCGATCTTGTCGTTGGCGGCGCGCACCAGGTCCACCCCCAGGCGGTCGGCCATGCGCACCAGGTAGATGAGGATGTCGGCCATCTCCAGGCGCACCTCCTCCAGCTTTTCCGGCGCCAGCGCGGTGCTCTCCTCGGCGGTGAGCCACTGGAAGTGCTCCACCAGTTCCGCCGCCTCGGCGATCAGCGCCATGGAGAGGTTCTTGGGGGTGTGGAACCGCTGCCAGTCGCGCACGCGGGTGAAGGCGTCCAGGCGCTGGCGCAGGGCTTCGAGGCTGTCGGGCATGGGGCGGCTCCGGGGGGTGATGGGGTAGTTTGCCCCATTTGGGGCGGCCCCGGCGGCGCGCAGCCTGATCGTCAAATTGCCTGGCGCGGGCGTCGGGGCCGCGTGCCGCAGGGCCATCGTGCTATAAGCTGCGGCAATCCATCCGCCATCGGAGGCTGCCATGTCCCGACTCACCGCCGCGCTTTGCGCCGTCCTGTCCGCCCTCGGTCTCTCCGCCTGCGACTGGTTCGCCATGAAGGAACTCAAGCCGGGCATCTCCACCGGCTACGACGTGCGCGAGCGCATGGGCACGCCCACCCTGGAATGGCGCAACGAGGACGGCTCGCTGACCTGGGAGTTCGCCCGCACGCCGGAAGGCAAGGTGAATTACCTGATCACCGTGGGGCCGGACAACATCATGCGCAGCATCGAACAGGTGGTCACCGAGGCGAACTTCGCCCGCGTCCAGGCCGGCATGAGCCGCGACCAGATCCGCCGCCTGCTCGGGCGTCCGGCCCACGTCCAGAAACTGGGGCTGAAGCAGGAAGAGGTGTGGGAGTGGAAGTACGACAACCCGCACAACGCCGACATGCGTTTCTACGTCCATTTCGACATCGAAGGGCGGGTGGTGACCACCAGCCGGCGGGAAGAGCCGAAGGGCTGACGGCGCGGGCGGCGCCTTACAGCCGCGCCTTCAGGATGCGTGCCACCTCGGCGTCGCTCAGCAGCACGGGATTGGTCTTCATGCTCGATCCGCGGCAGTTTTCCACCACCCGGGGAATGTCCCCGGTGCACATGCCGAAGGCTGACAGGCGCGGCAGTTCGAGGCGCCGCGTCCAGTCCGCCAGCGTGGCCAGCAGCACGCCGCGGGCGGCGCCGTCGTCGAGGTGGGTGCGCGGGCGCAGCAGCCGGCCCGCCTGGGCGTAGCGCGCCAGCGCCGCGTTGTCGGGCTCGCGCGCCAGCATGGCGTCGATGTTGGCGCGGGTGCAGGCTTCCACCAGGGTGCCGCAGACCACGCCGTGGGGAATGGGGAAGAAGGCGCCCAGCGGCGAGGCCAGGCCATGCACGGCACCCAGTCCGGTCTGGGCGAGGCAGATGCCGGACAGCAGGGCGGCGTAGGCCATGTGGGCGCGGCCCTGCGACGCCGCCGCGCCACCCTCGTGCCATGCCAGCAGGCCATCGCGCACAGACGCCAGGCCGGATAGCGCCAGGGCGTCGGTGAAGGGGTTGGCGCGGCCGGAGACGAAGGACTCCAGCAACTGGGTGAAGGCGTCCATGCCGTCGGCGGCGATGAGATCCGGCGGGCAGGTGGCCAGCAGGTCCGGGTCCACCACGGCCCATCGGGCCACCAGTTGGTCGTCGCGGAAGGATTTCTTGAAGCCTTGCGGCCCGCACACCGACAGCACGGCGTTCTTCGTCGCCTCGGAGCCGGTGCCGGCGGTGGTGGGCACGGCGACGAAGGGCGTGGCCGGGCCGCGGTAGGGCAGTTCCGGGCCGACGCCTTCCAGATGGTCCATGACGGAATTGCCGGGGACGAGCAGCCCGGCCACGGCCTTGGCGGCGTCCAGCACGCTGCCGCCGCCGATGCCGACCACGGCGTCGATGCCGGCCGCGCGCAGCCGCGCCACCGCCTCGTCGACGAACTGCGGCGAGGGCTCCCCTTCGACGACCAGGTGTTCCCAGGACGGGCTGCGTGCCGCCAGTTCGTCGCGCAGCCACTGGCCGTGGGGCGACTCCATGAAGGAGCGGCGGCCAGTGACCAGCAGCAGGCGCTGTGGGAGCGGGCTTGACCGCGATTGTGGCGGCCGATATCTCGGGCAATCCTGCTCCCACGTGGCGAGCAGGTCGGGCAGCTTGCGCAGGCTGCCGGCGCCGAACTCGATGCGCGGCAGGCGGGTGATGGCAAACGGCGCCACGGCGGCGGGGCGGGCCGGCGCGCTCATTGGGGCATCCTCGCGACTGGCGCGCGTTTCCCGCCAGGCGGGACGTCGCCTTCCCTGGGGAGGCCCAGCGGAAGGCTCATGGCGCGGGGAACAGGCCGGCGAAGGGTTCGCCGCGGCGCGGTGCCGCCATCATCGACGCCACCACGTCGCGCCAGGCGGCGTAGTGGGGAGTCTGCTTGTGGGCGGCGGCGTCGGCGGCGGCGGCATAGGCCTCGTACAGCACGAAGCGCGTCGGCTCCTGCGACGACTGCAGCACGTCGAAGCGGCGGTTGCCGGGCTCGCGCACCGATGCCTCGTGGTTGGCACGGGTGGCGGCAATGAAGGCCTCCACGCACTCGGGCTTGACGCTCACATGGACCAGGGTGACATGCATCGCTCTCCTCCTTCCGTGCGCAGTGATACCAGAATCCGCCGCGAGGTGGAATGCCCATGCCGGCGGCGGCCGGTGGCCAGCCATCGCCGCCTTGCACAGCAGCGTAGCCGGCGCTATGGTGAGAGCATGAGACCCGACGCTGCCCTGGTGAATCCCGGCCCCGCGCCCGCGGCGGCTGCCGCGCGCGCGGACGCGCCGCAGCAGTTCGCGGACGTCCTGGCCGGCGAACTCGACGCCCTGCGCCCCGACGCGACCGGCGATGACCCCGGCCAGCGCGCCGACAACGCCCGCATGTGCGGGCTGGCCTTCTCCGGCGGCGGCATCCGCAGCGCCACCTTCAACCTGGGCATCCTTCAGGGGCTGTGCTCGGCCCGGCTGCTGCGCCATTTCGACTATCTCTCCACGGTTTCCGGCGGCGGCTACATCGGCGCCTGGCTCACGGCGCTGATCCACCGCCTGGGCGGCGGGCGGGTGGAATACGTGGAGGAGTTGCTGGGCACCTCCACCCAGGACAGCGGCGCACGCCCCGACCACCCGGCGGTGCGCTACCTGCGCGACTTCAGCAACTACCTCACGCCGCGCCGTGGCCTGTTCTCCGGCGACACCTGGGCGGCCTTCGCCACCTATCTGCGCAATTTCAACCTCAACCTGCTGGGGCTGCTGGCGACCTTGAGCATCTTCCTGCTGGGGCTGCGGCTGCTGCTGCCGCGCGTCGACGACGTGGTGGCGGCGCTGGGCGCGCCGGCCACGCTGCTGGCGGTATTCGCGCTGCTGCTGGTGGCGACCCTCGGTATCGCCACCCGGCTGCCCGGCGCCCAGGTGGGCGCCTCCGCGGTCTGGGACGGGCGCGCCGTGGCCGGTGGCGTGAGCGTGCTGTCCATCATGGCGGCGGTGCTGTTTTCCGCCTACGTGTTCTACGAGGTGCGCCAGCCCGAGCCGCTGCCGGACGGGCACTGGTGGGCGCTGGGCTTGGGCATGTATGCCGGGCTGTGGCTGCCGGGATGGATGGTGTTCGCCGCGCGGCGGGTGCGCATGCGGCGCGGGCAAGGCCTGCGGCTTCCCGGTGGTGCGGCGCTGCCCCGGCTGCTGACCGCTACTGTCGCCACGCTCATCGCCGCGTGCGCGGCCGGCGGCCTCATGACCCTCTACGCCCACTTCACCGTGGCGGTACTGGATGCCGCCAGTCCCTGGTGGCAGGAGCAGGGCGTTTCGGAACCCGTGGGGCGCTGGTGGGCGGCGGGCATCGGCGGCGGCGTGGTGTTGCTGGTGGTGTTCTGCGGCACGGTGACACTGCACATCGGCCTGGTGGGACGGCTGTTTTCCGACGCCGACCGGGAGTGGTGGTCGCGCCTGGGCGGCTGGCTGACGGGCGCGGGCCTGGGCTGGATGCTCGCGTGCGCCAGCGTCATGTATGCGCCCATGGCCTTCACCTGGGTGCGGGATTCGCTGGTGGCCGCGGGCGGTCTGTCGTGGCTGGTCACGACCCTGGGCGGCGTGCTCATGGGCGGGGGCAGCCTTGCCGGCCGGGGCGGCGCGGGCTGGCGCGACCGGCTGCTGCGCCTGGCGCCCTACGCCTTCATGCTCGGGCTGCTGGTGGCTCTGGCGTGGGGGCTGCACGCCGCGCTGCTGGCGCTGGACGGGCGCGGGCTCCCCACCCTGTCGCCGGAAGCGGCATGGACCGACGCCGTGCGCGCCCACCTCATGGCCGCGAGCCAGGTGCCCGACGCTGCCGGGGTCATGGCATTGATGCTGGCCGTGGGTGCGATGCTGCTGCTGGGCTGGCGGGTGGACATCAACCTGTTCTCGCTCTTCGGCTTCTACCGCGACCGCCTGGTGCGCTGCTATCTGGGGGCGTCCCATGCCCTGGAGCAGGTGCCGCGCCGCCCGGACGCCTTCACCGGTTTCGATCCCGGCGACGACCTGCCGCTGGCCGACATCCGCGCCACGCAAAGACCCTACCCCATCCTCAACGCCACCCTCAACCTGGTGCGCGGGCGGGAGCTGGCGTGGCAGACGCGCAAGGGGGCGGCCTTCGCCTTCACGCCGCGGGCGTGCGGGTTCTCGCTGCCGGAAACGGGGGCGGGCGGGCGCGTGGCCGGCTGCAGCGGGGCGTGGCGGCCGACCGGGGAGTACGCCGGGGGGGTGAGCCTGGGCACGGCCATGGCGGTGTCCGGCGCGGCGGTGAGCCCCAACATGGGCTACCACACCGACCCGGGCGTGGCCTTCATGCTCACGGTGTTCAACGTGCGCCTCGGGCGCTGGTGCGGCAACCCCTGCCATGAGCGGGCATGGCGCCGCTTCAGCCCGGGCTTCGCGCCCACCTATCTGCTGCGGGAACTGCTCGGCCTCACCCACCGCGACGCGCCCTACGTCCATCTGTGCGACGCCGCCCACTTCGAGAACCTGGGCATCTACGAGCTGGTGCGCCGGCGCACCCGCTGGATCTTGGCGGTGGATGCGGGCGCCGATCCGGATTGCCGCTTCGACGACCTGGGCAACGCCATCCGCAAGTGCTACGCCGATTTCGGCGCGGTGATCGACATCCGCCTGGACGCCCTGCGCTGCGCAGGCGAGCGGGCCCGCCCGGCGGCCCGCCATGCCGTGGGCGCCATCCACTATCCCGCCCAGGGCCGGGCGGCGGCCACGCAGGGCACGCTGGTCTACATCAAGGCGACGCTCACCGGCGACGAACCGGCGGACGTGCTCAACTACTCCCTGGAACACCCCGGGTTTCCGCACCAGAGTACCGCCGACCAGTTCTTCGACGAGGCGCAGTTCGAAAGCTACCGCCGGCTGGGGGAGCACACGGCGCTGGCGGTGTTCCGGGAGGCGGTGCTGGAGGCGGCGGCGCTGACTCCGGCGGGGGCGATGCCGGAGGCGCTGTTCGCGAGCCTGGAGGCCATGGGTGGCAAACGCCCGGGCGGCGATCGATAGGCCGGCGGGCTGGCCTGGACAAGGCAGCCGCGACAGACCCATCGGGGCGCCCGTGGGAGGCGGGCTTGCCCGCGATTCCCGCCGTCGCCATCGCCGGCGAGCCCGCTCCCACAGGAGGGCCGGGGGCAGCCCCGCCAGTGCGCGGCGAAGCGCGGCCGCTCAGAGCCTGTGAAAATACTCGACGCCGTAGCGAGAACGCCGCCAAGCCCGCATGACAAGGCGCGAAAGGGGCGAAATTCGGGCGCGTAGCGGGCCTACGTAACCGAATTTCGCCCCTTTCGCAACGCAGGCAGGCGGGAATTGGCGGTGTTCGCAGTAGGCGTTGGATATTTTCACAGGCTCTCAGTGCGCCGGGCTGCCCGCCTCCCGCGCGGCAGCGTGCAGGGCGGCGAGGAAGGCCTGGCGATGGGCGCTGGCGTCCACCTGGGTCCATCCCATGCCGCAGCACTGCATGGCGATGTTGAGCGCCTCGGCGTAGGACTCATCCTCGAAGTCGCTGTCCAGCGGGGTGTGCTCGGTGCGATAGCGGTCCCAGTAGATCTCGGCCGCCGCGGCGGCGCGCCGGCGCAGCACCTCATCCAGCGCCGACGCTTCGACGATCACCGATGCCTCGCGCCACTGGGGTTCGTGACGGCAGTCGTGCCATTCGCCCAGATGTACCGGCAGGGCGCAGGCGTCGCCGATTTCCCCCGCCATGCGGGCGGCGTCCGCATCCGCGCCGCGGGGCAGGTAGGCCAGCATGGGAACGCCGTACTCCAGCCACACCTCGCCCGCCGTGGGCAGGGTGATCCACGAATTCATTCGCGCGCTTGCCATGGCTGCCTCCCGCTTGCCTGCTTTACTCTTGATTTATAGCCGCCGCGATGCCGGGCCGCCATGCTGCGGTGCGGGAGACGAGACGCCATCCGGCGCGGCGGCCACGAGCGGCCGCCCCTCGCCTTGTTCCTCGTAGGTCCGGCCGTCGCGGATGTGGTAGATGCGCTCGAAGGTGGGAATGATCTTCTCGTCGTGGGTGACGACGATGATGGCGGCGCCGGAGTGGCTTGCCATGCGGTGGAGGATGCGCATCACGGCCAGCGCGCGCTCGCTGTCCAGGGGCGCGGTGGGCTCGTCGGCGAGGATGACCGGCGGGCGGTTGGCCAGCGCCCGGGCGATGGCCACGCGCTGCTGCTCGCCCCCCGAAAGCTCGGACGGCTGTGCACGGGCGCGGTGGTCCACGTCCAGCGCCTGCAGCAGTTCCCGCGCCCGTGCCCGCGCCTCGGCGTTGGGTCGCCCGGCCAGCATGGGCAGCAGCGCCACGTTGTCGGTGACGTCGAGGAAGGGGATGAGGTAGGGCGCCTGGAAGATGAAGCCGATGGAATCCCGTCGCAGGGCGCGCAGGTCGCCGATCTTCCAGCCGTCGTCGTAGATGACCCGCTCGCCTACGCTCATGCGCCCGCCCGTGGGTTCCACCACGGCGCCCAGGCACTTGAGCAGCGTGCTCTTGCCGGAGCCGGAAGGGCCGATGAGTCCCACCACCTCGCCGGAAGCGACGGTGAGATTGACGTCCTTGAGGGCTTCGACGGCGGTGTCGCCCTCGCCGTAGCGCTTGCGCAGGCCGTCGATGCGGATGCCGTGGTCGGCGGAGGTGGTGTGTGCCATGGCGCCCCTCAGCCTCCGATGGCGGTGGCCGGGTCCACCCGGAGTGCGGCGCGGATGGCCAGCGTGCTGGCCACGGCGCAGATGACCATGACGATGACGAAGCCGCGCAGCGCGTCCCCCGGCAGCAGCAGGACGTACTTGGGGAACACCGGCGCCCACAGCGTCGCTGCCGTCTTGCCGACGACGAAGCCGATCACCCCGAGCCCCTGCGCCTGCTGCAGGATCATGCCGGCGATGGTGCGGTTCCGGGTGCCGATGAGCTTGAGCACGGCGAGCTCGCGGATCTTGCCCAGGGTCATGGTGTAGATGATGAAGGCGACGATGGCCGCGCTCACCACCGCCAGGATCACCAGGAACATGGCGATCTGTTTCGCCGAGGTGGCGATGAGCTTGGCCACCAGGATGTCCTCCATCTGCATGCGGGTGTAGGCCTGCAGGCGCTTCCAGCGGCGGATGCGCGCGGCCACCTGTTCCGGCTGCGCGCCCGCGGCCACCCGCACCAGCACCGCATTGACGTTGCGGCTGCTGGTCTGGGAGGCCTGGATGGCCTCCAGCAGGCCGGGCACGCCGGGGCGGTTGAGGGCAGGATTGGCGGCGGTGCGGGCGCGCTCGTTGATGATGGCGTCGTTGTCGCGCAGAAACTGCGCCTCCTGGGCGTCGCGCAGCGGGATGAAGATCATGGGGTCGCCGCCCGAGGACACCATGCGCCGCGTGAGCCCCACCACGGTGTAGTCGTGGCGGCGGATGCGGATGCGATCGCCCACCCCGAAGCCGGTCTTGACGTCGGCCACGGCCTCGTAATGGCCGCGGGTGATGTGGCGGCCGGCTACCAGCCGCCCGGGTTCTCCCGGCTGGCCGGGCTCGAAGCCGACGACCATGGCGCGCACGTCCGTCTCGCCCTGGCGCACCTGCATGGTGAGGTAGGTGACGCTGGCCGCCCGCGCCACGCCGGGCATGCCGAGGATGGCGCGGTAGGCGTCGTCGTGCAGGCTGGAGGGCTCGGCGTAGGGGCCCAGGGTGTCTTGCTGCACCACCCACAGGTCGGCGCCGCTGTTGTCCAGCAGCGCCTGGGCGTCATCCACCATGCCGCGGTAGATGCCCGCCATGGAAAGGGTGACGCCGATGAGCAGGCCCAGCCCCAGGCCGGTCAACACGAACTTGCTCCAGGAATGGAGGATGTCGCGCCCGGCCAGGCTGATCACTTGCCGCGCTCCGCGAGGCTGTCGACCACCCGGATGCGGCTGCCGGCGGCGAGTTCGCGTTCGGCGTGGACCACCACCCGGTCGCCGGGGCGCAGCCCGTCGGCCACCCGCACCAGGCCGTCGAGGCTGGCGGCTGCGGTGCGCACGGGCACGAAGCGCAGGCCGTCGTGCGCCGCCACCCATACGCCGGTGGCATCGCCCTGGCGGCGCAGGGCGGCATTGGGCAGCACCGGGCCGCGGTCGCCGGTGGGCAGTTGCAGGGTGACCTCCGCCAGTTCGCCCACGGACAGATCCTCGGGGATGGCGTCGAAGGCCACCTGGGCGATGCGCTCCTCGGTGACGGCGTCGGCCAGCAGTTCCACCCTTGCCACCCGGCCGGGCAGTGGCTGCCCCGGGCGGGAGCGCAGCACGATCTGCGCCGGCAGGCCCGGCTTGAGGCCGGCGGAGCGCCCCTGGTCGAAGCGTACCCGCACCCACAGGCTGGCCGGGTCCACCAGCCGCAGCACCGCCTGGCCCGCCACCACGGTGGAGCCGGGTTCGGCGTCGCGGGCGCTGACCACGCCCGCAGCCGGGGCCAGCAGCCGCGCCTGGCGGCGCTGCTGCCGCAGCCCTTCACGGTCGGCCTGGAGACGCAGCAGATCCTGGCGCGCCGCGGCGAGGTTGGAGTCGGCGGCGGCCAGCGCGGCACGGGCGGAGGTCTGCTCCTGCACCTTGAGTTCCACGGCGCTGGTGGCCACGAAGCGGTCGCGACCCAGGTCCTGGTAGCGGCGGGCGTTCAGTGCCGCCACCTCGTGGCGCGCCAGGGCGTCCTGGCGCTGGGCCTCGGCGGCGGCGATGGCGTGGTGCGCCCGGGCCATGCCGGCCTCCAGCGCGGCTGCGCGCTCGTCCAGGTCCACCGGGTCCATTTCGGCCAGCACCTCGCCGGCGGCCACCGCCCCGCCCACGTCCACCTGCACCGATTTCACCCGTCCGGCGGTGGTGGGGCCGATGAGCCAGGCCCGGCGCGCCTCGACGGTGCCGATTCCGAACAGCGCCGGGGTCACGCTGCCTTCCTCTACCTGGACCACGGTGACGCGCGTGGCCGCCAGGGGTCCGGTGCGCGCCATGATGAAGCCGAAGGTGCCAACCAGCACCACCCCGAGGGCGATGAGCACCACCTTGCGGGAGACAGCGGGCCGCTTCATCCCAAAAACCTCATTTGACGCAGAGAACGCTGAGAAAAACGATGAGAACACAGAGCGTTACGAGGCAAGTCCCGATCACCCGACGGGTGAATGTCCGTTCTTGCTCTGCGGCCTCGGTGTCTCTGCGATCTCTGCGTTGAAAGAGGTTCAACTGCGGTTTCAAGGCTCATGCCTCAACTCCTATGCCGCGAAGATAGATGGGGAAGGCGCGCCGGGCCTCGCCGGCCATGGCGGCGGTGTCGCCGGAGAGCATGGACTGCATCACCAGGCCCTGGATGCTGCCGATGAAGAGCGTGGCCGCAGCGGCGATGTCCAGGTCGTTTGCCACCTCGCCCCGGACCGCGGCCGACTGCAGCAGGCCCACCAGCAGCGTGCGGTAGGCCTGGAGTATGCCCCGTACCCGCTGCTTGACCGGGGAATCGCCCGCCTGCTGCAACTCGTGGAAGATGAGCCGTGGCACCCCCGGATGGGCGACGACGAAATCCACATGGGCCAGGAACACGGCCTGCAGGGCCGCCCTCCGCTCGGGCGCGGCGTGTGCCGCCTGGCGCAGGGCGGGCAGAAGAGTGTCCTCCACCCAGTCCATCACCGCCAGCCAGATGGCTTCCTTGGTGGGGAAGTGGCGGAATACCGCGCCCTGGGTCAGGGCCATGGCCGCGGCGATGTCCGCCGTGGTGATGTCCGACGGGCTGCGGCGGGCGGCCAGGCGCACCACCGCCTGCACGGTCTCGGCCTGGCGTTCGCCGGTGGGCAGTCTGCTGCGAAGGGGTTCCATGGGATGGGAGGTAAGTATCCGATTACTTACCTATTGGACACCAAAGAGACGGGTCCTGTCCAGTCGCTCGCGCGGCGCGTGCTCCCTCCGCGGGAATGTCTTGCCTACCCGGAGCTTGCCCGGCCGCGCCGCGTCTGCTACGAACAATGGATGGGCACGATGACAACGGCTGTTCGACCCACACAGAGAAAGGAGCCTGCGATGGCAAGCCGCACAATTTTCGCAAGCCGCACAACTTCCGCATGGTGCGCAGCAGCGATGCTGCTGGTGGCCACGGCGACGGCCTGGGCACAGGTCCCCCGCACCGCCGCCCCGGACGGGGCGGGGCTGTACTTCGTCACTCCGAAGGACGGTGAAACCGTCCAGGGCGACGTGGTGGTGCGTTTCGGGCTCAGGGGCATGGGAATTGCGCCAGCGGGCACGGATGCGCCCAACACCGGCCATCACCACCTGCTGGTGGATGCCGACAAGCTGCCCGCCCTGGACCAGCCCATTCCCACCGACGACAAGCATCGCCATTTCGGCGCCGGCCAGACCGAGGTGACGCTGAAACTGCCCGCCGGCCGGCACACCCTGCAGCTCCTGCTGGGCGACCGCAATCACATTCCCCATAACCCGCCGGTGATGTCGGAGCGGATCAGCATCACGGTGCAGTGAGGGAAGGGGACGCGCTTCCGCGGGTACGGGTCAAGGCGGCGCGCTCGGGCGCCGGACCCGTACCCGCATTCAATTTGCCCGGCAGGCCCAGCGGGCAACGGGGTCTACTTCGGCCACGTATCGTGGAACAACTGGCGGATGAAGTGGCGGAACATCGACGCGTCGAAGCCGTCGCGGTCGTAGAAGCCGTTGTGACCGTCCACGATGCGTGCGTCGGTGTAGACATTCCAGAAGGGGGTGTCGGGATCGCGGCTTTCGTGGCCGGGTTCGTGCATCAGCTTGACGCCGCCGCAGAAGTAGCGCGTCCAGCCGGGGCGCAGGGCGCCGCCGGGGGTGGCTTCCCATTGGCGGCGGAACTGGCGTGCCTTGTCCTCCTCGATGGCCACGTCGTCGTCGGTGATGCCGGCATGGAGGTTGCCTTTCCATCCCGGGCAGTCGCAGGGCGCCGCACCACCGCCTGCGGGTGGGCGCAGATCCTGCCCGTCGCAGGGCGTGAGGGTGTGGGTGCGCAGCCGCTCGATGTGGCCCAGGGTGTGGCGGTTGGCCTCCTTCTGCGGGCCGGTGCGCTCGCGCTCCAGCAAGGTGTTGATCCACCGTCCGGTGGGGAAGGCGTAGCGGGTGGCGTAGTCGTTGGCCGTGGTCACCACCACGAACACCGGCGGCTGCCCGGGCGGATAGCGGCGACCCTTGGCGATGTGGTGCAGCGGCTCGTAGCGCGAGCCCTCGAAGGCCGGGTTGATCAGCACCACCATGTCGGCGAAGGGCCGCACCGGCGTCTTTGACGCGTCCTGCTCGTCCAGGGCCACGGCGCTCTCCATCAGGAACTGGGACAGCGCGGTATAGACCACCAGCCCGCCGAAGCTGTGGCCCAGCACGATCATGCGCACCTTGGGGTCGGTCGGGTTGTGCTGGAACTTCGCCTGCTGGAAGCGGCGCAGGCGCGCGAACAGCTCCCGGATGGAGCCCTTGGCCACCCGGTCGGCGGCGCCCTTGCGGGTGTAGAAGGAGAGGTTTTCCAGCGGACCCAGGTCCGCCATGGCCAGCCCGCGCCAACTGGCGTAGATGCCGATCACCTTGCGCGGCAGTTCGCGCACGCCCTTCTCCCGCGCCTGGATCTGGACCTTGCCGGCGTCCAGGTCGTACATGTGCTCCAGCGTGGCGCGGAAGGCCGCGACGTTGCCGTCGTCGTGGTCGGCGTTGTGCTTCCAGCCATGCACGAAGACCAGCAGGAGCAGGTTCTGGTCCGGCTTGGCGGCTTCGGCGTCGAGCAGTTTGAAAATGCGCTCCATCTGCGCCTGTCCCTGGTCGTGCATCCAGCCCTGGTCGTCGAACTCCATGAAGCCCAGCGTGTACTTGCCAGTCTGCTCGACACTGCTGACGCGCGCACAATCCTTCGCCTCGGCGCCGGGCAGCGACTCGGCGCAGGGGGTGGTCTGGGTGCGGAAGGCGGCGTTGGGTGTGCAGCCGGCGAGCAGCGCGCCCAGGACGACGGTGGCGCCGAGGGCCGCCAGGGTCCGGACGATGGAGGGCATGGGCATGGCGGTCTCCCGGCGATGTTGGTGGGCTTGCGCGGGATGGTGCAGCGCGTGGGGTGCCATTCCCATTCTAGTGGAACGGTGGCCTGGTGGCAGGCAGGCGTAAGCCGTCGGGAGGAGGGCGGCGGCGCAGGAGCCTTGCGCGCACTGCTTGAGGACTACGCCAAAGGTGCCATTCCAGTTGGCGAAGACGAACGCCAACGGAATCCGGATGCCCGCGGGAGCGGGCTTGCCCGCGAAATGACCGTCCTCGCGGGCAAGCCCGCTCCCGCAGGAATGTTGTTTCCCGTTACACCCAGCGCGTTTCGCCCCAGACGGGTTCGGTGCCGCCGCCCTGGCGCTCGGCGGTGATGAGTGCCCGGCCGATGGCCGAGAACTGCTCGGCCAGCCCTTCCGCCGGCAGATGTCCGCGCTCGTCGGTGCGCACCACGCTGCGCGAGACGCTGTGGCTGATGCCGTGTTCCTTCAGCCAGGCGGAGAAGCGCACCGCCTCGGCCTGGCTGGTTTCGCGCGTGCGCGGGTCCAGTTGCGGCCCCACCCAATAGACGTGGGCCACGGCGGCGGTGCCCTCGGCCAGGGGACCGGAGCGGAACAGGCGGCGCTCCATGCAGGCGCTGGGGCAAAAGCGCAGCACCGCTTCCTCCAGCGCCGTGCCCTTGGTCCGCGCCGCCCCGTCGCGCCCGAAGATGGTGAGCGCCTGCAGGCGGTAGGGGCTGTCGGCGGCGAACTGGCGGGCAAAGGGGCCCTCGCCGCGCAGGCGCATCTGCAGCAGCCCGAGCCAGGACGTGGCGAGCAGGGAGTACAGCAGCACGAAGCCGGCGGGCACCGCGAGGTCCACCTTCAGGTCGAACAGGCTCAGGCACAGGTAGGACAGCGCCAGCAGCACCAGCGCCCCGAACAGCATGATGCGGCGCAGATGGCGATGGCTGCGGCGACGGATGAACACGCCCGTGGACCAGGCCAGGGACAGCAGCACGAAGGCGGCGTTGAGCCAGTCCGGGACCTCGCGCAGGAAGCGGGCGTTCTTCAGGTTGTCCAGGGCGGTGGCAAGGATGTCGGCGGAGCCGTGCCGGAAGCTCACCGGGCTGGCCCGTCCGTCGGCCAGGGCGGCGGCAGAGGCGCCGATGACGTAGATGCGGTTGGCGGCATCGGCGCCGCTGCGCCGGCGCTCGGGATGCAGGGCGTCTTCCAGCACCTCGGCGAAGGAGATGCGCTGGTGCGCCCGCGGCCCGGCCGGCCAGCTCAGGCCCTCGTCGGCGCCCGCGACGGTGCGCCAGTCGAGCATGCGTGCCACCGTCCACGGCAGCGAGGGGATGCGCCAGCCGTCGACGTCCTCGAAGTAGCGGAAGCGGCGCACCACGCCGTCGGCGTCGGGATGGAAGTTGCGCGTGCCCAGGCGCGGGCTGGCGGCCACGCCGCCCAGCGCCGGAAGCATCAGCGCCACGGGTCGGTCGCCGGCGCGTGGCGCGAGACGCTGCAGGGCCGGCAGGCGCGCGGTGCTCAGGTCGCTGCGACGGTCGGAATCCGCCGGCAGCCGCACCATGGGCCACACCGCCACGCGGCTGGCGAGCAGTTCCTGCGCCGCCGCGGTATTGCGCGGATTGGCGCCGTCCTCGGTGTCGGCGCTGTTGTCCGGCGCGCCGGGCACGATGTCGAACACCACGGCCCGCGCGCCGCGCCTTTCCAGTTCCCCCACCACGGTGGCGAAGACGTCGCGCGGCCACGGCCAGCGGCCCGCCACCTGGCTGATGCGGGCGTAGCTGCGGTCGTCGATGTCTACCAGCGCGATCTGGGGATCGGCCGCCGGCGCCATGAGCCGGTGTCGCAGCATGAAGTCGAAGGCTCCCGCGCGTACCTGCGGGGCCACCTGCCATGTCATGGAATCGATGGTGGCGAGCACGAACAGCACTACGCCGAAGGCCGCGAACACCACGCGCGGGGGCAGCCGCAGCAGCGACCCCAGCAGGGCCGAGAGCAGGAGCTTCATGTCGTCGTACCGCGCCTGTGGCAAGTGCCCACGGCGCCGGCGGCGCCCGGCCGTGCCCGCCGTGACGATGAACAACGTGCCCCCATGATGCTTCCCGAAAATTGGATCTGGATCGGTATCCGCTGATACCCCCGGCCATTTATCGGCAGCGGGTGGGCAGCCTTGAATGCGTGAGGGAGATACCCTCGACCATTTATCGGCAGCGGGTGGGCAGCCTTGAATGCGTGAGGGAGCGGGCTTGGGCGCGAGTTCGGCCGCCATGATCGCGGGCAAGCCCGCTCCCGCAGTACCCTGCTTCATGCGCGTCGCCATGGCGACTTGGCGGATAATGTGCGGCGGTGCCGTGTCCCGGCCGGACGGGGCCACGGCGGATCATCCCTCACCCGTTCCCGCCGCCCGAGCCATGAACAAACAAGTCATTTCCACACCCGCCGCCCCCGCCGCCATCGGCACCTACTCCCAGGCCGTGCGCGCCGGCGACACCGTCTACCTCTCCGGCCAGATCGGCCTGGACCCCGCCACCATGCAGATGGTGGAGGGCATCGACGCCCAGATCGAGCGCGTGTTCCAGAACCTGCAGGCGGTGGCGCAGGCCGCCGGCGGCAGCCTGGCGGACACCGTCAAGCTCAACGTCTATCTCACCGATCTCGGCAACTTCGCCCGGGTGAACGAGACCATGGCGCGCCACTTCCAGCAGCCCTACCCCGCCCGAGCGGCGGTGGGCGTGGCGGCGCTGCCGCGGGGCGCGCTGGTGGAGATGGACGCGGTGCTCGTCACCAGCTGATCGCCGTCCGGATGGGCAAGGGCGGGGCATCGTCCGGGCGCGAGCGCGCAGCAGCCCCGCCGGATGCCGCTGCCCGGCGGCTGGCGCGGCTGGGCATCGCCGGCGATGCCGACCTGCTGCTGCACCTGCCGCTGCGCTACGAGGACGAGACCCGCCTCACCGCCATTGCCCGCGCCCGTCCGGGGGAGAGTGCGCTCATCGAAGGCACGGTGACGGACTGCGAGGTGCGCCTGCGTCCGCGTCGCCAGCTCGTGGCACATGTGCATGACGATGGCGCCGCGATGGCGCTGCGCTTCTTCAGTTTCTATCCCGCCCAGCAGAAGCTGCTCGCCCCGGGCAGCCGCGTGCGCGCCTTCGGCGAGGTGCGCGGGGATCCGCGCGGCGGCGGCCTGTGGAGTGGCGGGACGGTGGAAATGGTGCATCCGCGGGTGCGGGCGGTGGTGCCGGACGAACCCCTGGCGCAAGCGCTCACTCCTGTCTATCCGACGACGGCGGGGTTGTCCCAGGCTGCGCTGCGCCGGCTCATCGACGGCGCGCTGGAGCGGGCGGACCTCGCCGACACTCTGCCCGATGCGCTGCGCCGGCGGCTTGCGTTGCCGGCCTTTGCCGAGGCGCTGCGGCTGCTCCATCACCCCCCGGCCGGCATCGCCCCCGAGGCGCTGGCGGCGGCGGATCACCCGGCATGGCGGCGGGTGCGCTTCGACGAACTGCTGGCCCAGCAGCTCTCGCTGCGTCGCGCCTACGCCGCCCGCCGGGCGCGGCATGCGCCGGTGCTCGGTGACGAGGATCTGCCGCGCCGACTGATCGAGCGCCTGCCCTTCCGCCTCACGCGGGCGCAGCAGCGCGTGTGGCGCTAGATCGCCGCCGACCTGTCCCAGCCCCACCCCATGCAGCGCCTGCTGCAGGGCGACGTGGGCAGCGGCAAGACGGTGATCGCCGCGCTGGCCATGCTGGCCGCCGCCGGCAGCGGCCGCCAGGCGGCGCTTATGGCGCCCACCGAGATCCTGGCCGAGCAGCACGCCCGCAAGCTCGCCGCCTGGCTGGAACCCCTGGGCGTGCCCCTGGCCTGGCTGACCGGCGGCCTGGGCCGCGCCGCCCGGGCGGCGATGATCGAGTCCGTGGCCAGCGGGCGGGTGCTGCTGGCCGTGGGCACCCACGCCCTGATCGAGGAGGCGGTGGACTTCCCGCGCCTGGGGCTGGTGATCGTGGACGAGCAGCACCGCTTTGGCGTGCGCCAGCGCCTGGCGCTGCGGGACAAGGGCGGTGCGGCGGCGCAACTGCCCCACCAGCTCGCCATGTCCGCCACCCCCATTCCCCGCACCCTGGCCATGAGCTACGGCGCCGACCTGGATGTGTCGGTGCTGGACGAACTGCCCCCCGGCCGCACCCCGGTGCTCACCAAGCTGGTGTCGGCGGCCCGCCGCGACCAGGTGATCGCCCGCGTGCGCGAGGCCTGCGCCGCCGGCGCCCAGGCCTACTGGGTGTGCCCGCTCATCGAGGAGTCGGAGGCGCTGCAGCTCAAGACCGCGGTCGAGAGCCATGAGCGGCTGCGCGCCGAGCTGCCCGGCCTGGCCGTGGGTCTGGTGCATGGGCGCATGGCGGCGGCGGACAAGGCGCAGGTGATGGCCGACTTTGCCACCGGGCGCATCCACCTGCTGGTGGCCACGACGGTGATCGAGGTGGGGGTGGACGTGCCCAACGCCTCCCTCATGGTCATCGAGCACGCCGAGCGCTTCGGGCTGGCGCAACTGCACCAGTTGCGCGGCCGGGTGGGACGCGGATGGCGCGAGTCCGTGTGCATCCTGCTCTACCAGCACCCGCTCTCCGACGCCGCCCGGGCGCGGCTGCGCGTCATCTTCGAGCACGCCGACGGCTTCGAGATCGCCCGCCAGGACCTGCGGCTGCGCGGCCCCGGCGAATTCCTCGGCGCCCGCCAGAGCGGCGCGCCGCTGCTGCGCTTCGCCGACCTGGAACGCGACATCGACCTGCTCGAAGCCGCGCGCGATGTTGCGCCGGAGATGTTGCGAGAGCACCCGCAACGGGCCGCCGCCCACATCGACCGCTGGCTGGGAGGGCGCGCGGCGCTGGCGCAGGCGTGAGCCAGCCGGAGTATCCTCGCGGTGAGTTCGGGGCAGCGCATCTTTTTGGGCGACCGGCGCGGCGCTGCCTGAAAGTGTATCGTGCTACTTCGTGGCCGGTGGAGGCGCCGGGCGGGCAGATTTTTCCAGGGAGGTGGGGCGATGAAGGTCTGGCTGGGAGGAAGTGGCGATGACGTACTGGTGGGTGCGGCGGAGGAGAACCGGTTCGAACCGGGTGTCGGCGCAAATGTCATCGTGGGTGGCGACCAGCGGGACACCGTGGTGATCAATGGCACCACGTCCATCGCGATTTATGCCTACGGGTCCGGCATCCGCACGTCGGCCACCGAGCCGTATTCCGCCAATACCATCAGCACCGGTGCCGGCGACGACACGGTGCTGCTGTCGAGGATCAGCGGAATCGATCCAGGCGCTCCCGAAGGGTCCGCGGCACGGCAGTGGGTCTTTGCCGGCGCGGGCGACGACCGCGTGGAGATCTCCGCGCCCAGCGCAGCCTGGATATTCGGCGGTGAGGGCGAGGACGTGATCATCAAGACCGATCTGCGCACCGACTATGACTGGCTGGTGGACGGGTCAGACGTCATCTACGCCGATGCCGCAGATCCGCCGGACGACGTGGGCCAGGATGTGGCGTGGAGCGACGCCGATATGATTTTCGGTGGTGCGGGGAATGATTCCATCGCCACCGGCGATGGACCGGATTGGGTCGACGGCGGCGATGGCGACGACCGCATTGAACTCGGCGCCGGCGAGAACCGGGCTTTCGGTGGCAGCGGCGACGACGTCCTCTCCGTGAGCGGCATCAAGGTCGGACTTGTGACGTCCCAGATGACTCCGGAGGGCACGTTCGGTTACTCATATTCGGTTGATGCCATTTACGGCGGAGCCGGCAACGACGCGATCGAAATCGCCAATGTCCGTGGGGGCAACCTGGGGATTTCCGTTCATGGGGATGTTGGCGACGACAGCATCCGCATCGAGACGGTCGACGGTTCCCTGGTGACCGGCGGTGACGGAAACGACGTCATCCTCTGCGTCGCAGCGCCTGCCGGATGGTAGAAACCCATAATCCTCGCCGATCCGGCGGATGTGGTCTTCGGCGGAGCCGGAGACGACAGCATCGATACCGGGCGCGGCCCCGACCTGATCGTCGCCGGCGACGGTTTCGACACCATCGCCGCAGGACTGGGCGACGACCGCATCTTTCTTGCAGGCGGTTCCGGCGGCGACCGCGCCACCGACCGTCTGGTCGTCGACGATCCCAGGGACTCGTTCTTTGGCATCCCGAGCGGATGGTCGTCGGACATGGTTTTCGACTTCCAGCCGCTGTCCCGGATGGGTGCCGACAGCGCCGGACAGGCGGACAAGATCGACCTGACAGCCCTGCTCCAGGCCTACGATGCCTCGGGCGTCGCCGCTGGCGATTCCCGCTACTACAGCGCCGCCAACCCCTTCGATGCCGGCCACCTGCGGCTCACCGCGGTGGGCGGCAGCACCCGGGTGGAGATCAACGACCCTGCCGCCGGCTGGCGCAGCTTCCTGACCCTGGTGGGGGTGGGTTCCGACGAGTTGAGCACCACCGTCCAGGCCGACCTTTCCAGCGGGCTTGCCGCGGCCTCGGGGGGCGACTTCCTCTGGTACGTGGGCTAGCAGCCTGTCGGACCTGGCCGTTTGCGGGAGCCGTGGCAGGGTGGCCGTTGCAGCAAGGGGCTGCAGGCGCGTGCCGCAGGCCCGCCCGGCGCGGATAGAATCCCGCCATCTGCATCCGGCCGCCGCCCCGGTGGGCGCGGCGGCCGGCCACGGGAGTGCCGCGCCCATGACGCTGACCGAACGCCTCACCCACTACGAACGGCTGATGCGGCTGGACAAGCCCATCGGCATCCTGCTGCTGTTGTGGCCCACGATGTGGGCGCTGTGGTTTGCCGGCGACGGGCATCCCAGCGCCTTCCTGGTGTGGATCTTCGTGCTCGGCACGGTGCTGATGCGCTCCGCCGGCTGCGTCATCAACGACTGGGCGGACCGGGATTTCGACCCCCACGTGGAGCGCACGAAGAACCGCCCGCTGGCCACCGGCGTCGTCTCGGGGCGCGAGGCGCTGATCCTGGCGGCGGGGCTCACGCTGCTGGCCGGGCTGCTGGTGCTGCCCCTGAATGTGCTGGTGTGGGGGCTGGCGGTGGTGGCGGTGTTCCTGGCCGCAAGCTATCCGTTCACCAAGCGCTTCCTGGCCATTCCCCAGGCCTACCTGGGCATCGCCTTCGGCTTCGGCATTCCCATGGCCTACGCGGCGCAGCATTTCGCGCTGCCGTGGGAGGCGTGGCTGCTGCTGCTGGCCAACATCTTCTGGGCCGTGGCCTACGACACCGAGTACGCCATGGTGGACCGCAACGACGACCTGCGCCTGGGCATCCGCACCTCCGCCATCACCTTCGGCCGCTTCGACGTCGCGGCGGTGATGCTGTGCTATGCGGCGATGCTGGGCATGCTCGGCTTCGTCGGCTGGCACTACGGCCGCGGTGTGCCCTATTTCAGCGGGCTGGCACTGGCGGCGGGCCTGGCCGGCTACCACTACACGCTCATCCGCGGGCGCAGCCGCGAACTCTGCTTCAAGGCCTTCCTGCACAACAACTGGCTTGGCGGCGCGGTGTTCGCCGGGCTGGCGCTGGACTACGCCCTGCGGGCGGCGTAGTGGGCGGCGCCGGGCGGGTGCCGGCATCGCCAGGTTGCGGGGCCCGCCATGCCGGTGGCCTCCCCCGCTACTTGTTGATCTTCTTGTCCATCCACTGGATGCGGGTCTTCAGCCAATCCTTGAGATACTTCACCTCTTTTGGATAGGTTCCCTTGACCACGGCGTTGGGCCAGACGTACTTGTCGAGGATGGGCCAGCGCTTGAAGTTCTGCTTCTGCGACGCGTCGATCTGGACCGCTGTCTGGTCTACGTAGTCGAAGATGGTATCGATCTGGGTGCGCTTGAGCTGGTTCCAGCGGTTCTTCACCTTTGCCTGGAACAGCGGGTCGTAGAACATCTGCTCGATCCAGTCCGACTGGCGCACCCACCAGCCGGTGGGATAGCGGGCGCGGCTGAAATCCACGTTGCCGGCACCGAGGTCGAAATCCCACGCCGGGCCCATCCTCAGCTTGCCGCCACGGTCCTTGTGCCAATAGACGCTGGAATACCAGCGGGCGTCCTGGTTCTTGAAGATCTCGTTGATGAGGAACCAGTCGATGAGCGAATCCACATCCACGTAGCGGGCGTAGCCGTTGACCGGGTCGTCGAAGTAGTTGGAGTAGATCACGTCCTCCACCTGCTGCACGTGGTTCGCAACCCACGCCTTCTGCGCGGCGGTGATCTTGGAGTTGGACGGTGACTTGATGTTGAAGATGATCTGCCAGCGCGTCATGAAATACACGTCGTCCGGCGCCAGATAGTCCGGCGCGTCGATTTCGAGCAGATAGCCGCCGCTCACCGCGGGTTCGGCGTTGTCCGCGGCTTCCATCTTGGTGATGTTGACCCGGTCACGGGCGACCTTGATGTGCTCTCCCAGCAGGTAGTTGCCCCGGTATTCGCCGTTGAGGTAAAGCTCCACATAGCGCAGCCGCGGCGTATAGGCCATGCCGAAACGCCGGCTCAACTCCATCGCCACATGGTTGCGCATCAGGGTCTTGTCGGCGTAGTTGGCCAGCAGCAGCCAGTCGTCGTCCGCCGGCATGTCGAGGAGCTGCGTCTTGCTGGCGAGCTTGATGCGGTAGCCCTTCTTCGGCATGTCCCAGGTGGAGTTGCCGCGCCCGCGCACCTCGATGGCGCCGTCGTAGAGCCCGGCGCCGTATTTCATCTTCGTGCCGTCGGTGATCTTCAGCCGGCCGGAAAGATAGATGTCGCGCGAGGTGATGGGTACGTTGCCGTCGGTCCAGATCTCCACCACCGGCAGCCCGGTGTCGACGGGTTGCGCCGCGCTCGCGTCCTGCAGCGGCGCCAGCAGGAGCAACAACACCGCCAGCACGGCCGTGGCGAAGCCCTGCCACAGTGCCGGGAAATCGAGTCGTGTCTGCCGGTGCATGGTCTTCCTCCCTGTCGAATGGGAACGACGAGATGCGGCCGCCTCCCGCCGGGCGAGCGCGGTTTGGCACGGGTGGCAGCAGCGGCGGCCGCCCGGCATGCTTCCTGCAATTGAATCCGACCTCGCGGGGACCGCGGCTGCCTGCCGGCCATCCTCCATGGCGCGACTCCAGCGCACGATGCGGTCCGTCGTCCTTGTAGTTGCCGGATCATGCTAGGACTACCGGGAGTTCCATGTCCAGGGGATATCATGGTTTGTGGCTGCCATCGTCGGCGTCGCGGCCGGCAGCGCATTCGCGCTCCAGGACGTGGTGGGGATGGATGACGGGAGGCGCGAACGACCAGCATCCGAGCCCGGCAGCCGAGGGCGTATCATCGGACTCGCCTGCACCCGTGGAGCGCTTCAGCGATGCCCGACCCTTCCGACCACGACCACCCGCCCGCCGCCGGACACGGCATCGGCATCGCCCGCCGCGGCCGCTTCGACCCGGACGCCTTCGAGCGCGCCGTCACGGACCTGTTGCGCGCCTGCGGCATCTCCCCGGACACGGTGCACACCGGCCGCACCGCCCAGCGCGTGCGCGAGCTGTGGCAGCGGCGCCTGCTGGGCGGCTACGAGCTGGACCCGGCCGCCGCCCTGGGCGAGGGCTTCGAGGACCCCCGCAGCGACATGGTGGTGGTGCGCGGCATCGCCATCCACGGCGTGTGCCCCCACCACCTGGTACCCTTCCGCGGCCTGGCCCACGTCGCCTACATACCGGGCGGGCGGCTGCACGGCTTCGGGCGCATCGCCCGGCTGGTGGATGCCATCGGCCACCGCTTCACCTACCAGGAATGGATGACCCGCGACATCGCCGAGGCGCTCATGAGCCACGGCCGGGCGCGCGGTGCCGCGTGCGTGGTGGAGGCGGAGCAGTTGTGCCTGCTGCTGGGCGAGGATCGCCGCGGCGACGAGCGGGTGGTGACGCAGGCGTTCACCGGCGTGTTCGAGGCCGACGTGCAACTGCGCGCCGAGTTTTCGCGGGCGATTGCCACGCCGCGGATGTGATCGGCGCCGACGCACGCCAACCCTTGAGAGGCCGTCATGTATCACGGTGAGAGATTCAACGGTTACAGCCACCTTGTCGGCACGCTGCTGGCGCTGTCCGGCGCGGTCGTGCTGGTGGTGTCGGGCGCGTTGCGCGCCGACGTCTGGAAGGTGGTGAGTTTTTCGATCTACGGCGCGAGCCTGGTGCTGCTCTACGCCATCTCCACCCTGTACCACAGCACCCGCGGCCGTCCCAAGCGCTTTTTCCGCCAGCTCGACCACAATGCCATCTACCTGCTGATCGCCGGCACGTACACGCCGTTCACCCTGGTGACGCTGCGCGGGCCGTGGGGCTGGACGCTGTTCGGCATCGTCTGGGGGCTGGCGGCGCTGGGGATGCTTCAGGAGGTGCTGCTGGGCAAGAAGACGCGGATCATTTCGCTGTCGATCTACGTCCTGATGGGGTGGATCGCCCTGGTCGCCGTGGTTCCGCTGATGGACGCCCTGTCGCCGGCGGGCTTCGCCTGGGTCGCGCTGGGCGGCGTGATCTACACCGTGGGCATCGTGTTCTACCTCTTCGACGAGCGATTCACCCACTGGCACGGCATCTGGCACCTGTTCGTGATCGGCGGCAGCGCCCTGCATTACTTCGCGATCCTCAAGTACGTGGCGTGGGCCGACTGAGCGCGCCCCGGACTTGAAGCGCCTCGGCCCCCACCCGCGCAGATCATGGCCCGCGAAAACAGCCGCATCCGCAAGCCCGTGGCGCCGGAGACCTGCGCCGAGATCCGCGCCCTGTTGGGCCGCGGGCCGTTGCGCCGCGAGTTGCTGATCGAATACCTGCACCGCATCCAGGACCGCCACGGCCATCTCTCCGCGGCGCACCTGGCGGCGCTGGCGGTGGAGATGAAGCTGGCCCGGGCCGAGGTGTTCGAGGTGGCGAGCTTCTACCACCACTTCGATGTGGTGCGCGAGGGCGAAACGGCGCCGCCGCGGCTCACCGTGCGGGTGTGCGATTCCGTGGCCTGCGAGATGGCCGGGGCGCATGACCTGCTGGCCCGCCTGCGCCAGATGCTCGGCCCGGCGGTGCGGGTGCAGGCCGTGCCCTGCGTCGGGCGCTGCGACTGCGCGCCGGTGGCGGTGGTCGGGCGCAACCCCGTGGGCCGCGCCAACCCGGAGGCGGTGCGCGCGGCGGTGGGGGAAGGGCGCTTCGAGGACGCCATCCCGGCCGCCGCGACGGGCTTCGACGCCTACGTCGCCGCCGGCGGCTACCGCCTGTACCAGGACTGCCTGGCGGGGGCGCGCACCCCCGAGGCGGTGATGGCCGAACTGGAGCATTCCACCCTGCGCGGGCTGGGCGGCGCCGGCTTCCCGGCCGGGCGCAAGTGGCGCATCGTGCGCGCCCAGCCGGCACCGCGGCTGCTGGCGGTGAACATCGACGAAGGCGAGCCGGGCACCTTCAAGGATCGGTTCTACCTGGAGCGCGACCCCCACCGCTTCCTGGAAGGCGCGCTCATCGCCGCCTGGGCGGTGGGTTGCGAGGCCATCTTCCTCTACCTGCGCGACGAATACGCCGGCTGCCGGGCGCTGCTGGAACGGGAACTGGCGCGGCTGCGCGCCGCCCTCCCGGCGGCGGTGCCCATCGAACTGCGCCGCGGCGCGGGCGCCTATATCTGCGGCGAGGAGTCGGCCATGATCGAGTCCATCGAGGGCAAGCGTGGCGCACCAAGGCTGCGCCCGCCCTACGTGGCCGAGGCGGGCCTGTTCGGCCGCCCGACGCTGGAGCACAACCTGGAGACCCTGCACTGGGTGCGGGACATCCTGGAGCGCGGCGCCGAGTGGTTCGCCGGCCAGGGGCGCCACGGCCGCAAGGGGCTGCGCTCCTTCTCGGTGAGCGGGCGGGTGGCGCGCCCGGGGGTGCATGTGGCGCCGGCGGGCATCACGCTGCGCGAGCTGACCGCCGAGCACTGCGGCGGCATGGCGCCGGGGCACGAACTGTACGGCTACTTTCCGGGCGGCGCCTCGGGGGGCATCCTGCCGGCGAGCCTGGCGGACCTGCCGCTGGACTTCGACACCCTGCAGCCCCACGGCTGCTTCATCGGCTCGGCGGCCATCATCGTGCTGTCGCAGCACGACACGGCCCGGGCGGCGGCGCTCAACGCCATGCGCTTCTTTGCCCGCGAGTCCTGCGGCAAGTGCACGCCCTGCCGCGTCGGCACGGCCAAGGCGGTGGCGCTGATGGAGCAGCCGGAGTGGGATGTGGCCCTGCTGCGGGAACTGTCGCAGACCATGATGGACGCGTCCGTCTGCGGCCTGGGCCAGGCGGCGCCCAATCCGCTGCTGTCGGCGATGCGCCACTTCCCGGATGAATTCGACCCGGGCGGCGCGCGCCTGCCCTGTGCGCCGGCGTCCGGCACGGGTGGGGAGACGAAGGCATGAGCGCGGGCGCGGACGACCGGGCCATTCCCTTCACCCTCGACGGCCAAGAACTGCTGGCGCGGCCCGGCGAGACCATCTTCGAGGCGGCGCGGCGCCACGGCACGGTGCTGCCGCACCTGTGCCATCGCAGCGGCATGCGCGCCGACGGCAACTGCCGCGCCTGCATGGTGGAGATCGAGGGCGAGCGCGTGCTGGCACCGTCGTGCTGCCGTGCCGTGGCGCCCGGAATGCAGGTGCGGGCCGAGAGCGATCGCGCCCGGGCGGCGCAGAAGATGGTGCTGGAACTGCTGCTGTCCGACCTGCCGGAGTCGGTGCAGGATGAGGTGGTCCGCGGTGACGGCAACGCCAGGCTGCCGAAGGCGAAGTCCCGGGTGGAACTGTGGAGCCGGCGCCTGGGCGTGGGCGCTCCGCGCTTCGCGCCGCGGCCGCGGGTAGCCACGGACACGTCCCACCCCGCCATCGCCGTGGACCTCAACGCCTGTATCCAGTGCACCCGCTGCCTGCGCGCCTGCCGCGAGGTGCAGGCCAACGACGTCATCGGCTACGCGTTGCGCGGCGCCCGCTCGGAGATCGTGTTCGACTTCGGCGACCCCATGGGGGCGAGTTCCTGCGTGGGCTGCGGGGAGTGCGTGGAGGCCTGCCCCACCGGCGCCCTGCTGGCCAGGTGCACGGCGGGCGTGACGGCGGACCGGACGGTGGATTCCCTGTGCCCCTACTGCGGCGTGGGCTGCCAGGTGCGCTACCACGTGGCCGGGGAGCGCATCGTCGAGGTGACGGGACGCAAGGGGGCGGCCAACCAGGGGCGGCTGTGCGTCAAGGGCCGTTTCGGCTTCGACTATCCGCGCCATAAACACCGTCTGACGGTGCCGCTGGTGCGCCGCGAGGGGGTGCCGAAGGCGGCGTCCCTGGGCATCGACCCGGCCGATCCCTGCGCGCCCACCGCCGAGTGGCCACAGGGCGCCTTCCGCGAGGCGAACTGGGAGGAGGCCATGGAACAGGCCGCCGGCGGGCTCAAACGTGTGGGCGCGGGCTTGCCCGCGATTGCGGCGACGGATGTCGCGGGCAAGCCCGCTGCCACAGCCGGGGCCCTGGCCGGCTTCGGCTCCGCCAAGGGCAGCAACGAGGAGGCCTACCTGTTCCAGAAGCTGGTGCGGGTGGGCTTCGGCACCAACAACGTGGATCACTGCACCCGCCTGTGCCATGCCTCCAGCGTGGCGGCGCTGCTGGAGGGGATCGGCTCGGGGGCGGTGTCCAACCCGGTGGGCGACGTGCAGTTCGCCGACGTCATCCTGGTCATCGGCGCCAACCCGACGGTGAACCACCCGGTGGCGGCCACCTTCATGAAGAACGCGGCGCGGCGCGGCGCCACCCTCATCGTCATGGACCCGCGGGAGACGGACCTGGCGCGCCACGCCACCCACCATGTCCAGTTCCGCGCCGACACCGACGTGGCGCTGCTCAACGCCATGATGAACGTGATCGTCACCGAGGGGCTGGTGGACCAGCGCTTCATCGCCGGGCGCACCGCGGGCTTCGAGGCGCTGCGCGACAACCTGCGCTTCTTCCCGCCCGAGGAGATGGCCGCCCTCTGCGGCGTCGACGCCGAAACCATCCGCACCGTGGCGCGGCGCTACGCCACCTCGCGGGCCTCCATGATCTTCTGGGGCATGGGCATCTCCCAGCACGTGCATGGCACGGACAACGCCCGCTGCCTCATCGCCCTGGCGCTGATGACCGGGCAGATCGGCCGCCCCGGCACCGGCCTGCACCCGCTGCGCGGCCAGAACAACGTGCAGGGCGCCTCCGACGCCGGGCTCATTCCCATGATGTTCCCCGACTACCAGCGGGTGGACGATGGCCCCGCCCGCGCCCGCATGGAAACCCTGTGGAACCTGCCCCCGGGGAGCCTGGACGCGAAGCCGGGCCTGACGGTGGTGGAGATCCTCAACGCCGCGCGGCACGGCGACATTCGCGGCATGTACATCATGGGCGAGAACCCGGCCATGTCCGACCCGGACCTCAACCACGCGCGCGCCGCCCTGGCAGCCCTGGAGCATCTGGTGGTGCAGGACATCTTCCTCACCGAAACCGCCATGTTCGCCGACGTGGTGCTGCCGGCCTCCGCCTTCGCCGAGAAGAGCGGCAGCTTCACCAACACCGACCGCATGGTGCAGATGGGGCGCGCCGCCATCCCCCTGCCCGGCCAGGCGCGGCAGGATTTATGGATCATCATTGAGATGGCCCGCCGCCTTGGCCTGGACTGGGCCTACGACGGCCCCGGCGCGGTGTTCGAGGAGATGCGCCGCGCCATGCCGTCGATTGCCGGCATCTCCTGGGAACGGCTGGAGCGCGAGGGCAGCGTCACCCAACCCTGCGTGGCGGAAGGTGCGCCCTCCAGGCCGGTGCTGTTCCAGCAGGCATTCCCCACCGCCGACGGACGCGGGCGCTTCGTGCCGGCCCGGTTCCTGCGCGCCGACGAACTGCCCGACGACGAGTATCCGTTCGTGCTCATCACCGGGCGCGAGCTGGAGCACTGGCACACCGGCGCCATGACGCGCCGCTCCGCGGTGCTCGACGCGCTGCGGCCCGGACCCACGGTGGATGTGCATCCCGACGATCTGCGCGCCCACGGCCTTCGCTCCGGCGACCCCATCGCCTTGGTGACCCGCCGCGGCACGCTCACCGCCCGCGCCCGCGCCGAGCCGGGTCTGGCGCCCGGCACGGTGTTCATGGCCTTCTGCTACGCGGAGGCGGCGGCCAACCTGCTCACCAATCCGGCGCTGGACCCCTTCGGCAAGATCCCGGAGTTCAAGTATTGCGCGGTGCGGCTGGGTCCTGTCCCGGCGTGAGGCGACGGCTCCGCGTATTTCCGGCCGCTCCGATCTCGACTACATCGGAAGGCGTAGCGCCCGTTACCCCTCCGAAGGGTGGCGTTAAACTCGCAGGACGGAGACAATATGATCTCCGGCGCCAAGAAGGTCGTCGGCACGATCGCGAGGGGGGTGTATGGGAACGAGTCTGCGGGTTGTCGCGCCGCGCTGCGCAAGGCTGCTGGTTGGGCTGGTGGCGGGGCTTGCCGCGTACCACGCCCAGGCGCTGGAGCTTCTCGTGCCGGCTTACTTCCGTTCCGACTGGACCCCCAACTACTGGGCCAACCTCACGGCCTCCGCCCCCAGCGCCAGCATCTGGGCCGTGTTCAACCCCGGCAACGGCCCGGGCGGCAGTGCCGATGCCACCTATCAGTCAGCCATCGGCAGCTTCAACAGTGCCGGCGGGCACACGGTGGGCTATGTCTTCACCAGCTACGGGAGTCGCAACATCGCCGACGTCAAGCAGGACGTGGACCGCTACCTCAGCTATTACGGCCCGACCAATCTGAGCGGCTTCTTCGTCGACGAAATGGCCTACGACAACAACAGCGCCCATTTCGCCTACTACAACGAGATCTACGGCTACATCAAGACGCAAAGCAGCGGCTACCGGGTGTTCGGCAACCCGGGCCAGAATACCCTGGTGAATTACGCCAGCTATGCCGACACGCTGGTCACCTTCGACAGCAACACCGGCTACCCCGGCTTCACGCCGGACGCCTGGAACGCCGGCTATTCCGCTGATCATTTCGCTCACCTGGCGTACGGCGTTGCCGACTCCGCCACCATGACCAGCTACATCGACCTGGCGGTGGCGCGCAATGCCGGCTTCGTCTATTTCACCGACGATCCCGGCAGTCCAGTTCCTACCGAGAACAACCCCTGGGATACCCTGCCCAGCTACTGGAACGCCGAGGTGGCCTACGTGGCCGCCGTGCCCGAACCCCACGAATACGCCCTGATGCTGGCCGGGATTCCCCTGGCCGCGTGGGCGGCGCGGCGGCGCCGGCGGCACGCGGTTCCGGCACCCTGCGCTGCGGCGTAAGGATGCCGGTGCCCGCCGGGAGGAGCTTCTCGGGCTGGGAAAGCGGGTTTGCCCGCGATCGCGGCGGCTGAAATCGCGGGCAAGCCCGCTCCCACGGGGCGTCAGGGCGCCGCCAGCGCCTGATCCAGATCCTCCAGGATGTCGTCGATGTGCTCGATGCCGATGGACAGCCGCACCATGTCCTCGCTCACCCCCGCCCGGGCCATTTCCTCCGCCGAAAGCTGGCGGTGGGTGGTGCTGGCCGGGTGGCAGGCCAAGGACTTGCAATCACCGATGTTGACCAGCCGCGTGACCAGCTTCAGCGCATCCTGAAAGCGCCCGCCGGCGGTCATGCCGCCCTTGACCCCGAAGGTGAGGATGCCCGAGGCGCGCCCGCCCATGTACTGCTGCACCAGGGCGTGGTCCGGGTGCTCGGGCAGGCCGGCGTAATTCACCCATTCCACTTTCGCATGGCCGCGCAGGAACTGCGCCACCTTCACCGCGTTGTCGCAGATGCGGTCCATGCGCAGCGCCAGCGTCTCCACGCCCTGCAGGATGAGGAAGGCGTTGAAGGGCGAGATCGCCGCACCCATGTTGCGCAGCGGCACCACCCGCGCCCGGCCGATGAAGGCCGCGGCGCCCAGGGCTTCCGTATAGACCACCCCGTGGTAGGACACGTCCGGCTCGTTGAGGCGGCGGAAGCGCGCCTTGTGCTCGGCCCAGGGGAACTTGCCGCTGTCGACGATGATGCCGCCGATGCTGTTGCCGTGGCCGCCCAGGTACTTGGTGAGCGAATGCACCACGATGTCGGCGCCGTGCTCGAAGGGCCGGCACAGGTAGGGCGAGGGCACGGTGTTGTCGACGATCAGCGGGATGCCGTGGCGATGGGCGATGTCCGCCAGGCGTTCGAAATCGGTGATGTTGCCCAGGGGATTGCCCACCGACTCGCAGTAGATGGCCTTGGTGCGGCCGTCGATCAGACCCTCGAAGCCGCCCGGGTCGCGGTAGTCGGCGAAGCGCACGTCGATGCCGTACTGCGGCAGGGTATGGGCGAAGAGGTTGTAGGTGCCGCCGTAGAGGGTGCTGGCGGAGACGATGTTGTCACCGGCCTCGGCGATGGTCTGGATGGCATAGGTGATGGCCGCCTGGCCCGAGGCCAGCGCCAGCCCCGCGATCCCGCCTTCCAGCGCGGCGACGCGCTTCTCCAGCACGTCCTGGGTGGGGTTCATGATGCGGGTGTAGATGTTGCCCTGCACCTTCAGGTCGAACAGATCGGCGCCGTGCTGGGTGTCATCGAAGGCGTAGGACGTGGTCTGGTAGATGGGCACGGCCACCGCGCGGGTGGTGGGGTCGGGGGTGTAGCCGGCGTGGACGGCCAGGGTCTCGGGTCTCATGGTGCGGGGGGCCTCGTCGGTGTCGGGAGCAGTCAGTCTAGCGTGAGCCACGCGCTGCGGTAGCGGGATTCGGCGCGCCGGGAGGGGATGAGCAGCGGTCCCGCCGCACACCGGGCACGACGACCGTACCGCGATGCGTCGCGCTCCAGGGCCTTGGTGGCGCGGGTTTGTCCCTCGCCCTGTCTTTGTACCTACCAGGGGATCGGTTGCCGGTCGCGGAAGAAACCGCCGGTGGGGCCATCCTCCGCCAGGGTGGCGAGCCATACCGCGGTGTCGGCGCCCTCTTGCACGGAGCGGGTGGCGTTTGGCCCGCCCATGTCGGTACGCACCCAGCCGGGGCACATGGAGTTGACCTTGAAATCGCCGTCGGCCAGTTCCCGGGCCAGGATGCGCGTCGCGGCATTCAGGGCGGTCTTGGAAATCCGGTAGGCCGGCGCGCCTGCCTGCATGTCGGACAACTGCCCCATGCCGCTGGAGAGATTGACGATGCGCCCGTAGCCCCCGGCGCGCATCAGCGGCAACAGCGCCCGCGCAACGCGCAGGACGCCGAACAGGTTGGTATCCAGGGTGCGCTGGAGCACGTCCAGCGGCAGGTTCTCCAGTGGCGTGTCCCAGCCGTCGATGGCGATGCCGGCGTTGTTGACCAGCACGTCGCAACGCCCGTGGGCATGGCGCAGCCAGTCGGCAAAGGCGGCCACGCTGGCGTCGCGGGCCACGTCGAGGACGTGGAAGGCCGGCGACAGGCCCTCGGCACACAACGCGGCAACGACGGCCTCGCCCTTTTCCGCGTCCCGCGCGGTGAGCACAACATCCAGCCCCCCTTTCAGGAGTTGGCGCGCCACCTCCCGGCCGATGCCACGGTTGGCGCCGGTGACGATGGCGAGCGGTGCGCGCTGGGCGCTCGCCCCATGCATGCCACCGATCATTGCGCCGGTCATTTGCTTGCCTCCGGATCCCGAAGCGCTTTGGATCCCGATTCGAAGTGGCGACGGCTCACCACCAGCATCCTTCCCGGCGCGGATTCGAACCTGCAATGCATGGCTGTCCCCCCTGTTGTGGTCGGTGTGTGGGCTGTCGTCTTCCAGGCGGCCGCAAAAAAAAAGAGCCGCACGGGCGGGAAAGGTTCCAGGCGGGAGCGGGACGCACCCGGCGGATCGCTCCCGTGCGCAACGCCACAGCGGCGCATCATGCAGGCGCAATGAAACACAACATCCTTCAATGCGGCGATGGGAGATCACCCCGATGGCTGACCGTGAACCGGGCCCGTCATTGCGGGAAATTCCCCCTGGGTGGCAGACCTCCCGGTGTTTCAGGGACTTGTTGATCTGGCACTGGAATCGGGCCAGGCGTGAACTACATCACGGCATTAGTCCTTTTGGCTGATTGCGGGGGGTGGTGGGAGGTTCGAAAATGAATACCGCTTGTGTGAAACCGCGTCACCCGTGGCATGCCATTGTGTCGCGGAGCGTGCGCCCCGTTCGGGCGAGGGCCAGCCAGACCGGAGTGGGTCGCTGCCTGGGGCCCGCGTGGTCAAGGGGCGTCACGGCGAATGGTTGCCAGGCTCGTCGCGGTTACCGGTTGCCCCGCACGAGGTGGCGGCAAGAGCGGCTGCATTGACGGATCCATTTGATACGGAGGCAGGTCATGGCTTTTTTCAGCACGGGGTCGAACTATTCATCCCTCGTCACTCATCTCGCGAGTCTCGGGGCCAGCGGCACGAGCACGTTTGCGGTGATCACCCAGACTTCCACGGAGTATGTGGTTAGAGCGGGCGACGACACCGTCTACCATACCGGCTCCGGGTTCACCTATGACTCCGACGGGGAACTGATCGGTGGCACGGTGACCGGGCTGACCTGGCAATATCAGGGAATTACCTCGATGTCCGTGAGCGGACTGAGCATTCCTGCGTCGGTGCTGAACACCCAGGGTTACGTAATCTCCGTGCTCAACGGCGGCCACGATATTTTTCTTGGGAGTGCCGCCGACGATACGTTCCTTGGCGGCGCAGGTGATGACGTCATGGTGGCGCTGGCCGGAAACGATGCCCTCAACGGGGAGAGCGGCAACGACTGGCTGTGGGGTGGCGAGGGCAATGACACCCTGAACGGGAACGACGGCAACGACGTCTGCGTAGGCGGTACAGGCAATGACACTCTCTCCGGAGGTCTCGGCAACGACATCCTGATTGGCGATGACGGTGATGATCACGCCGAGGGCGGCGACGGCGACGACTGGCTCTGGGGGGGCGCCGGTACGGACGATCTGCGGGGCAACGCGGGAGCGGACAAGATCATCGGCGGAGCGGGCAATGACAGTTTGCTCGGCGAGGATGGCGACGATGTGCTGATCGGGGACGATGGCAACGACGCGCTCAACGGCGGCTTGGGCAACAATTCACTGTGGGGCGGTAACGGGGACGACGATCTGAACGCCTTCGCCGGCAACGGTAACAACATCCTGGTTGGCGGCGCCGGCAACGACATGCTCAAGGCTGGCGCCGGAAGCGACTATCTGGAAGGTGATGACGGAAATGACATCTGCTACGGTGGAGATAGCCTCGATGTAATATTTGGGGGCGACGGTAATGATGTTCTGTATGGCGAGGGCGGCAATGACATTCTCTATGGCCAAGGGGGCAACGACAAGCTGATCGGTGGCCTTGGCTCGGATGTCATGTATGCGGGCCCCGGGGCGGACGAGGTGATCTTCAACAACACCGATTTCGCAGCTACCCCTTCATATGACACCATTTACGGCTTTACCGGCGGCACCACTGCCGACTCCGACAAACTCAGCTTCAACGGTGTCCTCGAGAGCGACGTCACCATTACGGCAGGCAAGCAGGTCATTGGCGGGGTGAATCACTTTGGGACCTACCTGTTCGTGCACGCGGCGGGCACGGAACACTATATTTTCCTCGTAGACACCGACGTGAGCGCGCTCGCCGACAACGTCAATCTGTTCTTCGCTTGACCCCTGTCTGCCTCATTCGGAGGTGACGGCGGGAGCGCGGCGGGCGACCGCGCTCCCGCCGTTTTCTTGTCGTCATGGAGATTCCGTGGCGGGTTGCCGTTGGCACTTGTTTTTTTTCACGGCCGCGGAGTCGTTAGGGCTGGGCATCAGGACGGCGTCGTCAACTCCTATCCCTACCCCTTGGCGCGCGGCCGCGGGCATCACTTCTGGCTGCCGACGCTGGCCACTACTATTCCACCAATGCATTTGGCTTTCCCCCGCGGACGCGGTGCCGGTGGTCTCCCAGCCCTGAAGCCGCTCCCGGCCACGTCGCCTCCAGGTGACGTGCCCCGCCGCGCGGTGGATTCGGCCAGCGCGAGGCCCCTTGAGCCGGCCGTCAGCCGTAGAATCCCGTCTGGCTCATTCATCGTTGCCGGACGCACCCATGAAATCCGTTCCCGCCAGCCTTCGCGCCGCCCTGCTCGTCGCCACCGCCGCGGCGCTGCCCGCCGCAGCCCAGACCCCGCCGCCTGAGGCCGACACGCGGCAGTTCGCGCCCCTGCCCGCCGCGGCGCAGGCCACGTTGCGCGTCGAGATGCTGGACAACCTGGCGGCGCTGAACGAGATCATCAGCCTCATGGCCGAGGGCAAGCTGAAGGACGCGGGCGCCGTGGCGGAGCAGCGGCTGGGCGTATCCGCCATGGGCCGGCATCGCGGCAAGCCCCTGGATGCGCGGCCCGGCCCGCACATGCCCGAGGCCATGCACGGCATCGGCATGGAGGGCCACCGCACCGCCAGCGAGTTCGCCCGCCTGGCCGCCGCGGGCGAGCGCGACAAGGCGCTGGCGGCCCTGTCCGGCGTCACCGGCACCTGCATGGCCTGCCACTACGCCTACCGCGTGCGATGAAATACCACGACCTGCGCGACTTCATCGCCCAGCTCGAACGGCTGGGCGAGCTCAAGCGCGTGGCCGCGGAGGTGGACCCGTGCCTCGAGATGACGGAGATCTGCGACCGGGTGCTGCGCGCCGGCGGCCCGGCGGTGCTGTTCGAGAATCCGAAGGGCCACGCCATCCCGGTGCTGGGCAACCTCTTCGGCACGCCGCGGCGCGTGGCGCTGGGCATGGGCGAGGAGGGCGACTGGAAGGCTGCGCTGCGGGAGGTGGGCCGGCTGCTGGCCTACCTCAAGGAGCCGGACCCGCCCCGCGGGCTGAAGGACGCCTGGGAAAAACTGCCGGTGCTGCGCAAGGTGCTGGACATGGCGCCGAAGGTGGTCTCCTCCGCCCCCTGCCACGAGGTGGTGTGGGAGGGCAAGGACGTGGATCTGGCGCGCCTGCCGGTGCAGACCTGCTGGCCGGGGGATGTCGCGCCGCTCATCACCTGGGGCCTGACGGTGACGCGCGGCCCGAACAAGGCGCGCCAGAACCTGGGCATCTACCGCCAGCAGGTGATCGGCCCCAACCGCGTCATCATGCGCTGGCTGGCCCATCGCGGCGGCGCGCTGGATTTTCGCGACCACCAGCTCGCCCATCCCGGCACGCCGTTCCCGGTGGCCGTGGCGCTGGGGGCGGACCCGGCCACCATCCTCGGCGCCGTCACCCCGGTCCCGGACACGCTGTCGGAATACCAGTTCGCCGGTCTGCTGCGCGGCGCCAAGACGGAGCTGGTGAAGTGCATCGGCTCCGACCTCCAGGTGCCGGCCGGCGCCGAGATCGTGCTCGAAGGCGTCATCCACCCCGGCGATACCGCGCCGGAAGGCCCCTACGGCGACCACACCGGCTATTACAACGAGGTGGCCGAGTTCCCCGTGCTCACCCTCGGGCGCATCACCATGCGCCGCCAGCCCATCTACCACTCCACCTACACCGGCAAGCCGCCGGACGAGCCGGCCATGCTGGGCGTGGCGCTCAACGAAGTGTTCGTGCCGCTGCTGCAGAAGCAGTACCCGGAGATCACCGACTTCTACCTGCCCCCCGAGGGCTGCTCCTACCGCCTCGCGTGCGTCAGCATCAGGAAGCAGTACGCGGGACATGCGCGGCGGGTGATGTTCGGCATCTGGAGCTTCCTGCGCCAGTTCATGTATACCAAGTTCATCATCGTCACGGATGATGACGTGGACGTGCGCGACTGGAAGGAAGTGATCTGGGCGCTCACCACGCGCGTGGATGCAGCCCGCGACACCCTCATCGCCGAGAACACGCCCATCGACTACCTGGACTTCGCCAGCCCGGTGGCGGGCCTGGGCAGCAAGATGGGCATCGACGCCACCAGCAAGTGGCCGGGCGAAACCGGGCGCGAGTGGGGCCGGCCCATCGTCATGGACGGCCGGGTGAAGCGGCGGGTGGATGATCTCTGGTCGAGTCTTGGGCTCTGAACGGGAGCCTCCATATGGGTCTCGGGCGGCGCGGCGGCGTCGCCCCAACTGCGGCGAAAAGGAGCGCACATGAACCTGCCCGTATCCAATCCCTCCACGGGAGACGTAGTCGATGTGCCGGGTGACAGCCTGATCCGGCTCACCCATGTCATGTACCTGCTCCACGCCATCGGGCTGGGCATCGGCGCCTTCTCCCAGGCGGCCACCGTGGTGGGCGCCTTCGTCTTCGGCTGGACGTCGATCATCGCCATCATCATCAACTACGTGAAGCGCGACGAGGTGCGGGGCACCTTCCTGGAGAGCCATTTCCACTGGCAGGCGGGCACGTTCTGGTGGTGCCTGCTGTGGCTGGCGGTGGCCGCCATCCTGTACGTGCTGCTCGTAGGCTTTGTGCTCAATGTCCTGCTGTTCTTCGTGGTCGGCATCTGGGCGGTCTACCGCATCGCCCGCGGCTGGCTGGCCCTCAAGGATCGTCGGGAACTGCCGATATGAAACCTGTCACCGCCGGTGCTCCGGGCGACGCGATGCTGCCCCCACCGCGCCCGTCCGGAACCCGTGCGGTGGCACCATCCTCCGACGCCCCGTACGGCCCCCTTCCATGATGACAACCCCCACGCTTCGCTGCCCCCCCGGGGGGGGGTGGATGTCGCCTTGGGGCGGCCCGGCGGCATGATGACAACCCCCACGCTTCGCTGCCCCCCGAGGGGGTGGATGTCGCCTTGGGGCGGCCCGGCGGCGACATGACCGTCCGCGGCCAGCGCTTCTGCCTCTACGACGCGGGGCAACTGGAAGCCGTGCTCGATGCCATGGCCCACCAGACGGTGCGCTTCGTGCAACCGGGGCGCAAGGTAGTGCTGGTGGGCCTGCTGCGCCGCGGGGAACCGCTGGCCCGGGCGCTGCAGGGGCGTCTCGCGCGCCTGACCGGCGCCACCTTCGAGTATTACGGGCTGACGCTCAAGCGCTACGCCGACGATCTCACCCTCATCCACCCCGAAACACGCCTGACGGAAAACCCGCAGCTCGCCAGCGCGGATTTCTCCTCTGCGACGGTGATCGTCGTCGATGACGTGCTCTACCGCGGCTATTCGCTGCTGCGGGCGGTGGATTACCTGGCTCAGCTCGGCGCCGGCGAGATCCGCACCGTGGTGCTGGTGGATCGCGGCGCGGAGAAGCTGCCGGTGCGTGCCGACGTCGCCGGGGTGCGCCTGGACGTGGCGCCGGGCGATGTCGTCGAATGCCACGTTCCGCCCTACGAGGCGGATCTGCGCATCGAGTTGCTGCGCCCCGCGCGGGGCTGAACCCGCCGGCGCGTCGGTCTCACGCGCCGTCCGGGTCGAAGCGACCCCATGGCGCCGCGGCCACCGGCGCCGGCAGGCGCTCCACCTCCACCTCGGCTCCCCACAGCCGCGACATCAGGCGTGCTGCCGCTGCGGTGTCGTGGCTGGTCCAGAAGCGGGTGCTGCCGGCTTGCGAGCCGGGTGCCAGCAGGTTCTCGTCGGCCAGGCGCCGGCGCACTTCGCGGGCGACGGCCGGGCCCGGGTCCATGATCGTCACCTCCGGGCCGGCAAGGTCGCGGATGAGCGGCACGATGAACGGGTAGTGGGTGCAGCCCAGCACCAGGGTGTCGGCTCCCCGTCGCAGCAGTGGCGTCACGTAGCGCTCCACCAGGCCGCGGGTGTCGGCGCCTTCCAGGTCCCCGGCCTCCACGCGTTCGACCAGACCATGGGCGGGCTGCACCACGACCTCGATACCGCTGCCGAAGCGCGCCAGCAGCCCTGCGAAGCGCGCGCTCTCCAGCGTGCCGCGGGTCGCCAGAACCCCCACCACGCCCGAGGCCGTATTGCCCGCAGCGGGTTTGACGGCCGGTTCCATGCCCACCACCGGCAGTGCGAACTCGCGGCGCAATGCGCCGATGGCGGCGCCGGTGGCGGTGTTGCAGGCCACCACCACGGCCTTTGCGTCCCGGGCGACGAGGAAGGCGGTGATCGCCATGCAGCGTGCCTCGATGAAGCCGGAGGGCTTGTCGCCGTAGGGCGCGTGGGCGGAATCCGCGACGTAGAGCAGATCCTCGCCGGGCAGTTCGCGACGGATCTCGCGCAGCACCGACAGGCCGCCGACGCCGGAGTCGAACACGCCGATGGGGCGGTCGGGCGCGGGCAGGCGGGGCGGGGAGGGGGGAGGCAAGGGTGTCGCCGGGTGTGGAGGATGTGCCGCTTTTACCCGCAACGGCGCGGTGGCGCCAGCACCTTTGTCGCCAGGCCGCGCTGGCCTTCGGCGGCAGGGCCGAACAAGAAAAAAGCCGCGTCGGAGCGCGGCTCGGGACGGATTCCTGCGAAACCGTTCAGACGCAGCCGGTGGGCTTGGGCATCCCGGCGTAGCGGCCGGCCTGTTTGGCAGGACCGTAGGGGAACAGTTCGAACAGGTACTTCTTGTCGCCCACCTCGTCGCCGAATTCCTCCCTGAGCGCCTTCTGCAGGATGCGCAGATTGGGCGACGTGCCATGCTCGTGATAATAGCCGCGGATGAAATTCACGATCTGCCAGTGGGAATCGGTCAGGGGAAGGTTGTCCTCCCCCGCGAGATGCTCGGCCACGCGCTCGTCCCAGTCGCCCAGGTCGGCGAGGTAGCCCTCGGCATCGGTGGCAATTTCTTTGCCGTCTATCACGATCATCGTCGTGTCTCCTTGGTTTCTGTTGGGGTTGGGGGTGATTCCCTAGTTATTTTGTCGGGTATTTTGGCAAAAGTCTACCGCGATGGGGGCCGAACGAAAAAAAAGAGGCGCCGGACCGGCTCAGGAGAGCGCCAGCGCCGCCTTGGCCATGACCCGCTCTTCGTCCGTGGGGATCACCCACAGGGCGACCGGGCTGTCGGGAGGGGCGATGGAGCGGGCGCCCGGGGAGGCGGCCTCGTTGGCCCGGGCATCGATGCGCACACCCGCCCAGCCCAGCAGGCGGGCGATCTTCTCGCGCACCGGCGCGGCGTTCTCGCCGATGCCGCCGGTGAACACCAGCGCGTCCAGCCCGCCGATCTTCACCGCCAGCCCGGCGATGTGGGATGCCGCCTTGTCGGCGAACAGGTCGATGGCCTGGGCGGCGTGTTCGTTGCCGCCGGCGGCGGCCTCCAGCAGCACGCGCATGTCCGGGGAAAGGCCGGATACGCCCAGCAGGCCGGACTCCTGGTACAGCAGCGCGGCGATCTGCGCCGCGCCCATGCCCTGCTGCATCAGGTACAGCACCACGCCCGGATCCAGGGAGCCGGTGCGTGTGCCCATCATCAGGCCATCGACGGCGGTGAAGCCCATGGTGCTGGCCTGGGACCGGCAGTCCAGCATGGCGCAGGCGGAGGCGCCGTTGCCCAGGTGGGCCACCACCACCCGGCCCCAGGCACGCGCACCCAGATGCTGCGGCAGCACCGAGGCCACGTACTCGTAGGACAGGCCATGGAAGCCGTAGGCCTTGACGCCTTCGTCGGCGAAGTGGCGCGGCAGCGGCAGCATGCGCCGCCACGCCGGCTGGGTGGCATGGAAGGCGGTGTCGAAACAGGCGATCTGGGGCGTGCCGGGATAGGCGGCCCGCATGGCCCGCAGTCCCGCCAGGTTGTGGGGTTGATGCAGCGGCGCGAGACGGGTGAAGGCTTCCAGCCGCCCGAGCAGCGCCGCATCCACGCGCACCGGGCGGACGAATTCCTCGCCGCCATGCACCACGCGATGGGCGCAGGCGCGCAGTCCGCCGGCGGGCAGTCGTCCCGCCAGCATGGCGATGCAGTCGGCGTGGCTGCGCCCGGCCACGACCTCGTCGACCAGCGCCTCGCCCTCCTGACCGCGCATGCGCAGGCGCCCGTCCGCCAGGCCCACCCCGTCGAAGCCGCCGGCCAGCACAGGTTCCAGGGCCGCGCCGCGAGCCTCGAACAGCTTGAACTTGATGCTCGACGAGCCGGCGTTGAGGGTCAGGATCAGGTCGTGGTGACTCATGTCGCCGCCGGGCCGTCCCAAGGTGACATGCACCCCCCCGGGGGGCAGCGAAGCGTGGGGGCACTCACCATGTCGCCGCCGGGCCGCCCCAAGGTGACATGCACCCCCTCGGGGGGCAGCGAAGCGTGGGGGCACTCATCCCGCGCCTTCGTCCTGGCTGGCGACGATGAAGCGCGTGACGGCGCAGGAGGCGGCCCGGGTGGCGGGGCTGTCGGAACGCGAGGTGAGCACGAAGGGCACGCGCAGGCCCAGGCCCACCCCGGCGCAGGAGGCATCGGCCAGGTGTTCGAGCTGCTTGGCAAGCATGTTGCCGGATTCGAGGTCCGGCGCCACCAGGATGTCCGCCCGGCCGGCGACGTCGCTGACGATGCCCTTGATGCGTGCGGCCTCCAGGCTCACGGCGTTGTCGAAGGCCAGGGGTCCGTCGACGATCCCGCCCTTGATCTGGCCGCGTGCCGCCATCAGCGTGAGCATGGCGGCATCGACGGTGGACTGCATTTTCGGGTTGACGGTCTCGATGGCCGAGAGTATCGCCACCCGCGGCAATTCCACGCCGAAGCGGTGGGCGAAATCGATGGCGTTCTGCACGATGTCCATCTTGGCCTCGATGTCGGGGGCTGGATTCACCGCCCCGTCGGTGATGAACAGGGTGCGCTCGTAGCGCGGCACATCCATGACGAAGACGTGGGACACGCGCCGCCCGGTGCGCAGCCCCACGCTGCGGTCCAGCAGGGCCGAGAGAAAGCGGTCGGTGTGCAGGCTGCCCTTCATGGGGAAGCGCGCCTTGCCCTGCGCCAGCAGTTGGGCGCAGGCGGCGGCCGCGGTGGTTTCGTGGCCGTCGGTGGCGTGGATGCGCGCCCCGTGCAGGTCGAGGCTCTCGCGCTCGGCGATGGCGCGGATGGTTGCCTCCGGCCCGCACAGGATGGGGTCGATGATGCCGGCCTGGAGCGCCTCCAGCGCCCCGCCCAGGGAGGTCGGGTCGCAGGGCCAGGCCACCGCCACGGCTGCCGGCGGCAGGTCGCGCGCCAGGTCCATCAGGCGCTGGTAGCGTAGCGCCCGGTCGGTCACCGTCACCTCCGGCAGGTCCACCTGCGCCCGCACCACCTTGCGTCGCGGCGCCACCACGCGCGCCACGCCGTCCACCACGGGGTGGCCGTCCTGGTTGGCGGCATCGCAGTGGAAGACCACCTGATGCGTGTCGGGGTGCTTCTCGGTCACCCGCACCGTCACGCGAAGTTCGTCGCCCACCATCACCGGCCGCAAAAAGCGGAAGGATTGGGACACGTATTCCGTCCCCGCTCCGGGAAAGTCGTTGCCGAGTACGGCGGAGAACAGCGAACCCGCCCACAGGCTGTGGGCCACCACGGTGGAGCGGCCGCAGGTGCGGGCGAAATCGGCGTCGAAATGGGTGGGATTGACGTCGCCGCTGGCGGCGGCAAAGAGCTGGATGTCTTCCTCGCGCAGCCGACGCGTGATGGTGTGGACGTCGCCGATGGCGATGTCGTCAAAGGGATGGTTCTCGATGAGATCCTCGAGCTTGCCCACGTGGTTGTCCTTTCCATTTCTTGGCATCGGGTGCGCCATTCCGGGTGACGGCGGCGCTCTGCGGCCGAACGCGGCTTCAGGCGTCTGCGCCCGGCCCCGAGGCCACGCCGTCATGCCTGTGGGCATGCTCGGTGCGGGTCCCGCGGCCGAGGAAGTGTCACCTCCGAGTTACGGCAGCGCGGCACCCGACTTGAGATGCCGAAGGCGTTGTGCACTGCCCCAGGCGCCCATTGGAACCGTAAATGGTGCACCGCGTCAAGCAACGTGGGCAATTCGAAGCGGCTGCGGTGATGCCCCGCCTGCGGCGGGCGCGTCTCGCGGAAGGGTAAGTCGCCGAGCAAAAACAACTTGAACATTGTCCATCTTGCATATGAGTGCCATGCGGCGTTGCCAAGACGCTTGTGTGGCTCGCCACACGGCGCGTCTTGGCGCCTTGCCTGGCATCTCGTCTGCAAGCGGCCAATTGTTCAAATTGTGTTTCCTCGGCTCCCAAGGGAAGTGAGACTCGGGGCGAGAAGGGTGGGCCGACGTCCGCCCCTCCTGCCCGATGAATCAGGCAGGTGCGCCACTACGGAATCGCGCGCTCGACCAGGCGTCGCCACCAGGGCTTGTGCGGTGCCCAACTCAGGACGGCCTGGGGGAGCGCGCTGGGCTGGCGAACGTGGCGCGGGGTCGCGAGGGCATCGGGAAGCGACGGGAAACAGCTTGCCGCCGCCGGTCGCGGCAGGTTCGGCGGCGCCGGATGGCCTGTCGTCACCAGCGCCGGTTGCGATACGACCAGCCGGAGTTGCGGCGCGCGGAACTCGGGGCTTGCTTTCGTGCCCGGGGCAACGGGCGCCATCGGCGTTTCGGGGTGTCTGTGGGCGTGCACGGTCGGTGTCTCCATGTTGTCTGCGCAATGTCGGACGGGGCGGATCCGGCCGGCCATCGGCCGCCGCGGCTCGGGGTGCGGCGCCGGGGCGTACTCCGGCAGCGAACCTTGTTGCGTGGCGACCTCTGATTCCAGCATAGCGCGCCTGTGCGCCGGCGATGGCGGAAACAGCCGCGAAAAACAGCCGTTAATCAAGCGATCCACGGCGGACCGCGCGGTGCCCGGGAGGGACTCCCGGACGGCGGGCCGCGATCGGTCGGTGATCCTGGGGAGGGTCATACGCTCCACTCATGCACCGGGCTGCCGCCGCGCTGGTGGCGCACGTAATCGGCGGTGAGGCGGCGCAGGTCGCGCCCATGGCGGTGGGCGTGGTCGCGCTGCCAGCGGGCGCCGGTCTGGCCGCTGCGCACCCGCGCCGCGATCACGGCCAGCAGCCGGTCGGCGTCTTCCGCGGCGATGCCAAGTTCCGCCAGGCCCTCGCGCGCCATGGGCAGGACGACTTCCCGTACCAGGGCGCCGACCTGGCAGCGGTGGCCGTCGGGCCACTGGATCTCGGCGTCCAGCCCGTGGCGCGCTGCGGCATAGAAGTTCTCCCGCGCCTGGACGAAGGGCAGTTGGTGTTCCGGCGCGGCGGCCTGCAGGGCGAGCAGGCGGACCGCACCGTAGTAAAGCGCGGCGTTGGCCATCATGTCGACAATGCTGGGCCCGGCGGCCATGACGCGGTGCTCGATGCGCAGGTGTGCCCGGTCGTGGGGCGGCAGCCCCACCAGCAGCCGGTTCCAGCGCCAGATGGTGCCGTTGTGCAGGCGCAGGTGGGCCATCTCCTCGGCCGGCGTATCGAACAGGATGGGCAGCAGCACGCAATAACGTTCCAGGTTTTCCAGGAAGTGCTCGACGCAGCTCTCGCCCAGGTAGCCGGAGCCGAAGGTGACGCGGCGCCGCTCGGGGTGGGCGTCGTCGCCGGTGTCCACGCCCTGCTCGAACAGCGGCACGCGGGTTTCCTCCCATAGTGAGTGGCCGAAAAGGAAGGGTGAGTTGGCGCTCACCGCGACCATCGGCGCCGCCAGCATCGCCGAGGCGTTGTAGAAGCGGGCCGCCTGGGCGGCCGGCACCTGCAGATGGGCCTGGAACGACGTGGTGGCCGCCTCCAGCATCACGTCGGAATGGGTCAGCGCCAGCGTTTCGCGCCCGTCGATGCACAGGTGCAGGGGTTGTCCGCCGCGGGCGGCCAGCACCTGCTCGTTGAGGGCGTAATAGCGGTTCAGCGGCGACATGTTGGCCAGGCAGAGGTGGCGTTCGCTCACCGTGGGGAGGATGCCGATGAGCGCCACGTCGTGGTCCAGCGCCTCGGCGCAGTCCTGGCAGCGGCGCAGCAGTCCGGCCAGAGTCGCCTCCAGGCGGGAGAGCGCGTGGCCGGCGAGGGGCTGCGGTTCGCAGTTCAGTTCGAAGTTGAAGCGCGACAGTTCCGGCACCACCAGCGGCGAGTCCAGGCGCGCCAGAAAGGCCTGGTTGTCGGGTGCGGGAAAGCCGTCCCGGTCGATGAGCCAGCCCTCCACCTCGAATCCGGCCGTGTAGCCGCTGGGCGAGAAGGCGCCGCCGGCGAGTTTCTGCGCCAGGCAGGCGGTTTCCTCTTCGAGTCGCTGCCGGAATGCAGCGAAATCATCCGGCACGAAACGCTTTGCGACGATTTCCTGACCCATGGTGATCTCCCCGGCGGCGTGCGCCTGCGCCCTGCGCCGCCATCGTAATCGTTCATGCCGCCCGCCGGGACGCCCCGAGGGAGGCATGCACCCCCTCGGCGGAGGTTGAGGCGGGGGTTCGCAAAGCACCGCTTTGCGCCGCCGAAACGGGCGAGCCGTGCACGGCGAGCCCTTCGCGAACAATGTGAGCGCGGGGGTCGTGCTCCTGCTGCCCGGCGCAGAATCTACGCCAACTTCTGCCGATGTGTCATCTACCCGAAAGGTCGTGCCGGCGCCCGGGCCGGCCAGGGCATGGGAGCCGTCATGCTCTGCGGGAGGAGGAGGGGCCGGGCGAGCCCAGCAAGGCGTTCAGTTCTTCCAGCCGCCGAGGCGTACCGACGTCGGTCCACAGGCCGTCGTGGCGTTCGCCGCCCACTTGGTCCCGCGCCATGGCGGCGCGCAGCAGCGGCGCCAGGGGGGCGCGCTCGCCGCGGGCGATGGCGGCGAACAGTTCGGGGTGATACACGCCGATGCCGGAGAACGTCAGGCGCGGTTCGCCTCGCGCGCGAACGCGCCCGCCGTCGAGGCGGAAATCGCCGGCCGGATGCTGCGGCGGATTGGGCACCAGCACCAGGTGGGCGAGACGCCCGGCCGGCTCCAGCGCCGCGCCCGCGGCGTGCAGCCGTGCCAGGGCATAGTCGCAGTGGATGTCGGCGTTGATCACCGCGAAGGGTCCGGGCCCCAGCAGCGGCAGCGCGTTGGCGATGCCGCCGGCGGTCTCCAGCGCCCGCGCCTCGGGGGAGTAGCGCAGGTGCAGCCCGAAGCGCCCGCCGTCGCCCAAAGCCTGCTCGATGAGGTGGCCGAGGTGGGCGTGGTTGATCACGATCTCCTCGAAGCCGGCGGCGCGCAGCCGTTCCAGGTGCCAGACGATGAGCGGCTTGCCGCCCGCCTCCAGCAGCGGCTTGGGCGTGCGGTCGGTGAGCGGGCGCATGCGCTCCCCCCGGCCGGCGGCGAGGATCATGGCTCTCATGACGGCGATGGGCGCGAGGGGCCCGACGCGCGGATCAAAACGTGTACCCCACGTGCGCGCAACGGCCTTCAAGGTCGTCCAGCAGCCGCGCGAGCGGGGCCAGGTCGCGATAGCGCTCGCAGGCGCGGCGCAGGTAGCGGGCAACCCGCGGCATGTCAGCGAGGTAGCCGTCCTTGCCGTCGCGGTGCCACAGCCGCGCGAAGATGCCCAGCACCTTGACATGGCGCTGCACGCCCATCCATTCGTAATCGCGGTGGAAGGCGGCGAAGTCGGGATGCACGGGCAGCCCGGCGCGGCGCGCCTTCTCCCAGTAGCGGATGAGCCAGTCCAGGGTCAGCCCCTCGTCCCACTCGACGTAGGCGTCCTTGAACAGGGAGACCAGGTCGTAGGTCACGGGGCCGTAGACCGCGTCCTGGAAGTCCAGCACGCCGGGGTTGGGGCGGGTGACCATGAGGTTGCGCGAGTGGTAGTCGCGATGCACGAACACCCGCGGCTCGGCGAGATTCACCGCCAGGATGCGCTCGAAACACTGACGCAGCGCCGCGTCTTCCGCCTCGGACAGGGTATGGCCGAGGTGGCGCCCCACGTACCACTCGGGGAACAGATCCAGCTCGCGAGCGAGCAGGGCGCAGTCGTATTCCGGCAGCACGCCCGGCCGGCTGGCCTGCTGGATGCGGATGAGGGCGTCCAGGGCGTCGGCATAGAGCGCGGGGGCGTTGCCGGCATTCAGCGCCGACAGGTAGGTGGTGTCGCCCAGGTCGGAGAGCAGCAGGAAGCCCTGCTCCAGATCCGTCGCGAACACCTCCGGCACGTGGGCTCCGGCCGCGGCGAAAAGCCGTGCCACGTGGAGGTAGGGGCGGCAGTCCTCGTGGGCGGGCGGGGCGTCCATGACGATGCGCGAGGGCGCCCCATCTTCGAAGCTCACCCGGAAGTAGCGCCGGAAGCTGGCATCGGCCGAGGCCGGGGCGAGGCTGAAGTCACGGCCGGGAAACTGCTGCCCGATCCAGTGACGCAGCGCCTGGGTACGTTCCATATTCCTGCCCATTGCAGCGAGGGTGCTAAAATCGCGGCATTCTAGCACCGCCGAAAATCGGAACCCGGCGTGGTGCGGAGCCTTTCCCCGAGTATCCATGCCGAATTCCAAGCACGATCTGGTGCCGCTGGTGGTCTGTTGTGTCTGTGGCGGGTTGGCCGTCGCGGCACCAACCATTGCCCGGGCACAGTCGGTGGCGCCGCCCGCGGTGCAGGAGGCACAGCCATCTTCGGCGCGGGAGTTGGTCACGCCGGCCTCCCGACCCGCCGCAACGCCCGCGCCGCTACGACCGTCAATGGACCTGGCGCCGCCACCCAAGGACCGGGAGGGGCTGCCGGTATTCATTTCCGCGGACAGCATTGCCGGCCGCACCGAGGACGAGGTCACCGCCGAAGGCAACGTCGTGCTGCGCCGCCTCGGCAACACCCTCAAGGCCGACCGGCTCACCTACCGCCAGAGCATCGACGAGGTGGACGCGCAAGGCAACGTGCGGCTCACCAGCGAGACCGATGCCATCGCCGGCCCCCACCTGCGCCTGCAACTGGAAAAGAGCCTGGGCTTCTTCGAGCGGCCGGTGTATTCCATCTCCCGGCCCCCGCGCTCGGGGCAGAAACTGGAGGCCGTGAAGGGCGGCGGCGAGGCGGAGCGCCTGGATTTCGAAGGCGAGGATCTGTTCCGGCTCAGGAACGCCACCTTCTCCTCCTGCGGACCGGATGACCCGGACTGGTACCTCAAGGGCCGCGACGTCCTCCTCGACTACAGGATCGACGAGGGCGTGGGACGCGACGTGCGGCTGGTGTTCATGGGCGTGCCGCTGTTCTACACGCCCTACGTGGACTTCCCTCTCAACAACCGCCGCAAGACCGGCCTGCTGCCGCCCACCATCGGCAGTTCCAGCAAGACCGGCCTGGACCTGACCCTGCCCTGGTACTGGAACATCGCGCCCAACCAGGATGTCACGTTCGCACCGCGCTTCCTGTCGCGCCGCGGCCTGCAATTGAACACCGAATACCGCTACCTGCAGCCCGAATACACCGGCTCGCTGCGGGTGGAGTGGCTGCCCAAGGACACGGTCACCAACACCGCCCGCCATGCCTATGCCCTTCAGCACACCCACGTTTTTCGCAGCAACGTCGTCGGCCAGCTCAACCTCAACGGCGTTTCCGACGACACCTACCTGACCGACCTGGGCACCCGTGTAGCCACCAGCGCCCAGTCGCAACTGCTGCGCCAGGGCGTCCTGGCCTACGGCTGCGGCTGGTGGACGGCCACTGCGCTGATGCAGCGCTACCAGACCCTGCAGGATCCGGCGCTGCCTCCGGTGGTGGCGCCCTACGACCGGCTGCCGCAACTGACCCTGCTCGCCAGCCGTCCGGAGTTCTACGGTGACAGCGCCTTCGCCTTCAGCGGCGAGTTCGTGTCCTTCCACCACCCGACCATGGTGCTGGGCCGCAGGCTGACGGCCTATCCGCAGATCTCGCTGCCGCTGCAGACCAGCGCCTTCTACGTCACCCCCAAGTTCGGCTACCACCTCACCCGCTACGGGCTGTCGCGCCAGGCCGCGGACGTGCCCGACACCCTTACCCGCAGCGTGCCCATCTTCAGCGTGGACGGCGGCGTGACCTTCGAACGCGACGCGCGCTGGCTGGGCCGCGACATGGTGCAGACCCTGGAGCCGCGCCTGTATTACCTGCGGGTGCCGCATCGCGACCAAGGCCGCATCCCCGTCTTCGACACCGGCATTGCCGACTTCAACTTCACCCAGATCTTCGCCGAGAACAGCTACGTCGGCGGCGACCGCATCTCCGACGCCAACCAGCTCACCACCGCCCTCGTCTCGCGCATCATCAATCCCGCCACCGGCGCCGAGCTGATGCGCGGCGCCGTGGGCAGCCGCTACTACTTCCGCGACCAGACCGTAGACTTTCCCGGCCTCGCGCCGCGCACCGGGCGCCGCGCCGACCTGCTGGCGGCGTTGTCCGGCGAGGTGCTGCGCGACATCTGGTTCGACTCCGGCGTGCAATACAATCCCCGCAGCCGGCACACCGAGCGCCTGACGGTGGGCGCCCGCTATCAGCCCGCCCCGGGTCGCGTCTTCAACACCGGCTACCGCTACACCCGCGACGTGCTGCGCGAAGTGGATGTGTCCGCCCAGTGGCCGCTTTGGCGCAACTGGTACGGCGTGGCGCGCTACAACTACTCGCTGAAGGAAAACCGCCTCATCGAAGCCATCGGCGGGCTGGAGTACGATGGCGGCTGCTGGGTGGGCCGGGTGGTGGTCCATCGCTACGCTGCGGCCGCCCAGGTGGCCACCAGCGCCCTGTTCGTGCAACTGGAGTTCAACGGCTTCTCGCGCATCGGTTCCAACCCGCTGGAGTTGCTGCGGCGCAGCGTGTCCGGCTATGGCCTGATCAACCGCTCGGTCTCCGATCCGGTGTTCGGTGCCGACTGAGCCGCGGAGCCGGCGTTTCCCCTGACCCGAGATATCCATGTTTCGAGATGCCATGTCCTCGATGAACGCCATCCCCCGCGCCCTTGTCCTGGCGCTCGCCGCAATCCTGTGCCTGCTCGTCGCGGCCACGGCACGGGCCCAGATCCGCGTACCCCAGCAGGATCCTGCTGCGGGAGCGCCGCGCCTCGGTAGCCCGCCCGCTGCCCGCCCCGTTCCTGCGGCGCCCGCGGCCGACACCGCTCCCCCTGCCGCCACGCCCGCGGCCGAAGCGGTTCCGGCCGACCGCATCGTGGCGGTGGTCAACAACGAGGTCATCACCGCGAAGGAACTGCGCGCCCGCGTCGGCGTGGCGGAGCAGCAACTGCGGCGCCAGAACACGCCCCTGCCGGCACGGGAACAACTGGAGCAGCAGTTGCTGGAGCGCCTGATCCTGGAGAAGGTGCAAATGCAGTACGCCGCCGAGACCGGCCTGAGCGTGGACGACGCCCAGATCGATCGCGCGGTGGCGCGCATTGCCGAGAACAACCGCATGGATCCGGGCACTTTCCGCCAAGCGCTGGAACGCGACGGCGTGCCGTGGCACAAGTTCCGCACGGAACTGCGCACCGAGATGGTTCTGAGCCGTCTGCGGGAGCGGGAGATCGACAGCCGCGTCATGGTGTCCGACGCCGAGGCGGAGAACTTCCTCGCCGATCCCGAACGCGCAGGCATGGCCAACTCCGAGTTCCACGTCCAGCACATCCTGGTGCGGGTGCCCGAGCAGGCCGGCCCGGAGCAGGTGGCGCGCCTCAAGGCCAAGGCCGACGAGGCCCGGGCCAAGGTGGCCGGCGGCGAGGACTTCGCCCGCACCGCCGCCGCCTTCTCCGACGCCCCCGACGCCCTGCAGGGCGGCGACCTGGGCTGGCGCACGCCCGAGCGCCTGCCGGGGCTGTTCGTCGAATTGGTGGCCGGCCTCAAGCCGGGCAACACCAGCGCGGTGGTGCGCAGCCCCGCCGGTTTCCACGTCGTGCGCCTGGCGGCACGACGCGGCGGACTGGGCGCGGGCGAGAAGGTGCAGCAGACGCGGGTGCGCCACATCCTCCTCAAGAACAACCAGGTCCTGTCCGACGCCGACATCCGGCAGCGGCTGACGGGACTGCGGGAACGCCTGCAGCATGGCGCCGATTTCGCCGAACTGGCGCAGCGCAACAGCCAGGACGGCAGCGCCGCCAAGGGGGGCGAACTGGGGTGGATCTACCCGGGCGATACCGTGCCCGACTTCGAGCGCGCCATGGACAAGCTGCCCGTGGGCGAGATCAGCGAGCCGGTGCGCTCGCCCTTCGGCTGGCACCTCATCCAGGTGCTGGAGCGGCGCGTGGCCGACGCCTCGGAGGAGCGCCGGCTGCTGGTGGCCAAGCAGGCGCTGCGCGAACGCAAGGCCGAGGAGGCCTACCAGGACTGGCTACGCCAGTTGCGCGACCGGGCCTACGTCGAACACCGGCTGGAGGAGCGTTGACGGCCGCGGCCCCGGACCGCGTCCCGGTCATTGCCGTCACTGCCGGCGAACCCGCCGGCATCGGCCCGGAGTTGTGCCTGCAACTGGCCTTGCGGCGCGCGTGGCCGGCGCGCCTGGTGGTACTGGGCGACGCGGCGCTACTGCAGGAGACGGCCACGCGCCTGGGCCTGCACCTGGCGCTGCGGGACTACCGTCCCGACAACGCCGGCCCACTTCCGGGCACGCTGGAAGTCCTGCACCTGCCGCTGGCCGCACCCGCCACCCCCGGCCGCCTCGACCCCGCCAATGCCCGCCACGTACTGGCGCTGCTCGACCGCGCGGCGGACGGCTGCCTGGCCGGCGAGTTCGACGCCATGGTCACCGCGCCGGTGCACAAGAGCGTCATCAACGACGCCGGCATCGCCTTCTCCGGCCACACAGAATACCTGGCCAGCCGCACCGGCACGGCGCGGGTGGTGATGATGCTCATGGCGCCGCGCGCCGGCGGCTGGCTAAGGGTGGCCCTGGCCACCACCCACCTGCCGCTGCGCGCCGTGGCCGACGCCATCACCCCCGACAGCCTGGAGCAGACGCTGCGCATCCTCGACCTCGGCCTGCGTGAGCGCTTCGGACTGGCGGCGCCCCACATCCTGGTGGCCGGCCTCAACCCCCACGCCGGCGAGGGCGGGCACCTCGGGCGGGAGGAAATCGAAGTCATCATCCCCGTGCTGGAGAAGCTGAGCGCCGAGGGCATGCACCTCGCCGGGCCACTGCCGGCCGACACTCTGTTCGTCCCGCAGCAGCTCGACCGCGCCGACTGCGTGCTCGCCATGTACCACGACCAGGGCCTGCCGGTGCTCAAGCACGTGGGTTTCGAGCACGGCGTCAATGTCACCGTGGGCCTGCCCATCATCCGCACCTCCCCCGACCACGGCACCGCGCTGGACCTGGCCGGCAGCGGCCGCGCCGACTGCGGCAGCATGGCGGCGGCCATGGAGGTGGCGCTGTCCATGGCGCGCGCCGGGCCGCCCCATGGCGACATGCGCCCCCTCGGGGGGCAGAGAAGCGTGGGGGTCCTCGCCATGGTGCGCGCCGGCGCCGCCCCATGAGCGGCGGACACGTCGCCCGCAAGCGCTTCGGTCAGAACTTTCTCGTCGACGAGGGCGTGATCCGCGACATCGTCGCCGCCATCGCCCCGCGCCACGACGACCGCATGGTGGAGATCGGCCCCGGCCTGGGCGCGCTCACCCGCCCCCTGCTGGAGCGCCTCGACTGCCTGCACGTGGTGGAGATCGACCGCGACCTGGTGGCGCGGCTGCGCCGCGCCCACGACCCGCAGCGCCTGGTGATCCACGAGGGCGACGCCCTGCGCTTCGACTTTTCCACCCTCGGACCGGCGCTGCGCATCGTCGGCAACCTGCCCTACAACATCTCCTCGCCGTTGCTGTTCCGCTTCGCCGAAGCCGCGCAAGCGCTGCGGGACGTGCACGTCATGCTGCAGCGCGAGGTGGTGGAGCGCATGGTGGCGGCCCCCGGCGGCGGTGAGTACGGGCGGCTGTCAGTGATGCTGCAGTACCGCTTCGTCATGGAATGGGTGCTGCACGTGCCGCCGGACGCATTCCGACCGCAGCCCAGGGTGGAGTCCGCAGTGGTGCGCATGGTGCCGCGCCCGGCCGCAGAATGCACCGCCCGCGACGAAGCGCTGCTGTCACGGGTGGTGGCGGCGGCCTTTTCCCAGCGCCGCAAGATGCTGCGCAACACCCTGCGCGGAGTGCTGGCGGAACCGGACTTCGCCGCGCTAGGCATCTCCCCCACCGCCCGCGCCGAGGAACTGGCGGTGGCGGACTACGTTCGCATCGCCGACCATCTGGCAGGGAGGCCATGACTGGCCGCTGCGGCAGCGCTTTCTTCCGCGCCGGTCTTCACTCCCGCGGCCACGCCCTCAGCACGATCTCGTCAAACCCGCTGCCCTTCGGCAGCGTGCCGAAGGCATAGCCCCAGTCGCCGGCCAGACGGGTGGCGATGAAGGCATCGGCCACCGCCTGGGGGGCGTGGCGCGTCAGCAGGGCGGCCTGCACCGCCAGGGCCAGGTCCTGGGTGAGGCGGCGGGCGGAGGACTCGGAGTAGTCCGCCTCGCGCAACTCGTCCAGCAGCCAGCCGCAGTAGCGGTTGAGCACGCCGCTGGTGGCGCGCGCGGGTTCAAGCTCGGCGGCTAGGGCGTCGATGGTGGCGGGGTGGCGGGCCAGGGCGCGCAGCACGTCCAGGCACATGACGTTGCCCGCGCCCTCCCAGATGGAGTTGAGCGGCGCCTGGCGGTAGAGGCGTGCCAGCGGCCAGTCCTCGACATAGCCGTTGCCGCCCAGCACTTCCATGGCCTCGGCGGCGAGCATGGGGGCGCGCTTGCAGAGCCAGTACTTGGCGGCGGGGGTGAGCAGGCGCCTGAGCAGGGCCTCCCGGTCGTCCTCGGCCTCGCGGTCGAAGCTGCGGGCCAGGCGCAGGGCCAGGGCGGTGGCCGCCTCCGATTCCAGCGCCATGTCGGCGAGCACGTTCTGCATCAGCGGCTGGTTGCGCAGCAGCTTGCCGAAGGCGCGGCGGTGGGCGCAATGGTGCAGCGCCTGGGACAGGGCCTGGCGCATCTGGCCGGCGGCGCCGATGGCGCAGTCCAGGCGGGTGTAGGTGCCCATCTCCAGGATGGTGGGCACGCCGCGGCCTTCCTCGCCCAGCAGCCGCGCCCAGGCACCGGCGAATTCCACCTCGGCGCCGGCGTTGGAGCGGTCGCCGAGCTTGTCCTTGAGGCGCTGGATGCGCACGGCGTTGAGTTCGCCGTCGGGCGTGAAGCGCGGCAGGAAGAAGCACGACAGCCCCCCCGGCGCCTGGGCCAGCACCAGGTGGGCGTCGCACATGGGGGCGGAGAAGAACCACTTGTGGCCGGTGAGGCGGTAGGCTTGGCCAGGGCCGCTAGGGCCTTCCGGCACGGCCCGGCTGGTGTTGGCGCGCACGTCGGAGCCGCCCTGTTTCTCCGTCATGCCCATGCCCACCAGCACGCCGTGCTTGTCGCGGGCGGGCACGGCGCGTGGATCGTAGCGGCGCGACAGCAGCAGCGGCAGCCAGTCGGCGGCCACTTCAGCTTGGCGGCGAATGGCCGGCACGGCACCGTAGGTCATGGTCACCGGGCACTGGCTGCCGTTCTCCACCTCGGCATGGAGCATGTAGTGGGCGGCGCGGGCGACGTGGGCGCCGGCGGGGGCGGCATCTTCCCACGGGCCGGCGTGCAGGCCGTGAGCCGTCAGGTAGGCGAGCAACTGGTGCCAGGCGGGGTGGAAGTCCACCTCGTCGCGGCGGTGGCCCTGGCGGTCGAACAGGCGCAGCAGCGGCGGGTTGCGGTTGGCCGCTTCGCCCAGTGCCAGCATGGCCGCGGCTCCCAGCTCGGCCCCGCGCTCCACCAGGTAGTCCGACGCCCACGCGGCGCCATCCCGCACGACCGCCTCCTGAAGCGGGACATTGCGCGCATAGAGGTTGATGTCCTCCAGCGGTGGCGGCTGGTTGGTCACCTCGTGGGTGGCGGGGAAAATCGAATGTGGGGTGTGCATGATCCTTGATTCCTCAGTTGACCGCTCATTTTCCCTCGGAAGGCCGCATGGAATTTGAGGTCCGTGCCTTCGCTCACGCTCACCGGATGGGTGAGCCCGCTACGCACCCGATTGCGCGCCTGCCGGGTCGTCTGGCGGCGTTGCGCATCAAAGCGGGGGGCGGCCCCGCGGCCTCGCCGCGCCTTGCCAGCCGACCCGGCAGGCCCACACTCGGGCGCGTTCAACCGAGGAATCAAGGATGATGTTCTGTCGTGAGTTTTCGTCAACGCCATGCTACCCCTACGGCGCGACGGCGGCGCACGAGGCGCTCGCGCGCCGCGGCGGCGCGACAACCCCTTCGGTGGCGAGGACGCCGGTACAATGCCCGCCTCACAGCCCGCCAGGAATTCCGCCCGTCATGTGGTTCCGCAACCTCCAGATCTACCGCCTGCCCGCCCCGTGGGCGCTTGCCCTCGACACGCTGGAAGCGCAGCTCGCCCGCCAGTCCTTCCATCCCTGCGGCAGCCAGGACCTGGTCAGCCGCGGCTTCGTGGCGCCCGCCGAGGGTGAGCGGCTGGTGCACGCCGTCGGCGGGCAGTGGCTCATCGCCCTCGGCCTGGACCAGAAACTGCTGCCCGCCTCGGTGGTGAACCAGGTGGCCGCCGAGCGCGCCGAGGAGATCGCGGCCAGCCAGGGCTACCGGCCCGGGCGCAAGCAGATGCGCGAGATCAGGGAGGCGGTGATGCAGGAACTGCTGCCGCGGGCCTTTTCGCGCCGGCGCCGGGTGTGGGCGTGGATCGACCCTGCCGCCGGCTGGCTGGCGGTGGATGCGCCGAGCGCCGCCCGTGCCGAAGAACTGCTGGAGGTGATGCGCAAGGCGCTGGACGAACTGCCGCTGCGCCTGCTCAAGACCCGCCGCTCGCCCGGCTCGGCCATGACCCAGTGGCTGGCGGCTGGCGAAGCGCCGGGCGCCTTCACCATCGACCAGGATTGCGAACTGCGCTCGGCCAGCGACGAGAAGGCGGCGGTGCGCTACGTGCGCCACGCCCTGGACGGCCGCGACGTGCGCGACCACCTGGCTGCCGGCAAGCAGACCACGCGGCTGGCGCTGACCTTCAACGACCGCGTGTCCTTCGTGCTCAGCGAAAAGGGCGAGGTCAAGCGGCTGGCCTTCCTCGACGTGGTGCGCGAACAGGCGCCCCAGGACGCCCGGTCCCGCGAGGAACAGCTCGACGCCGATTTCGCCCTCATGACCGGCGAGCTCTCGCGCCTGCTGCCGGCGCTGGTGGAGGCGCTGGACGGAGAGGTGGAGGGCTGAGAGGAGACGACCCCCACGCTTCGCTGCCCCCCACGGGGCCTCATGCCGCCTTGGGGCGGCCCGGCGGCGGCATGACGGGGGATCACCGACATGCGCCATCCCGTCGCGGGGTACGCAGCGCACGATGCCCGTCTACGCCGCGGTGCGAGCTTCAGCCCCTCAGCGTGTCGACGGCGAACTTGCCGATCAGCGCCACCAGCACCACGAGGAAGAACCCGCGCACGAAACCGCTGCCGCGGCGCATCGCGAGCTGGCTGCCCACCACGGCGCCGGCGATGTTGCAGGCGCCCATGGCCAGGGCGGTGATCCACAGCACGTTGCCCGTGGGCGCGAAATAGGCCAGTGCCGCCAGGTTCGTCGTCCAGTTCACCAGCTTGGCGCTGGCCGAGGCGGTGAGGAAGTCGTAGCCGAAGTAGCGGATGAACAGGAAGATCAGGAAGGCCCCCGTTCCCGGCCCGAAGAAGCCGTCGTAGAACCCCAGCACGGCGCCCACTGCCAGCCCCGCCCAGCGTTCCGCACGGGGACCCAGCAGCGGCGCGTGAATGGCGCCGAAATCCTTGCGCCGGAAGGTGTAGATCGCCACCAGCAGCAGCAGCGCCAGCACCAGCGGACGCAGCACTTCGCGCGGCAGCAGGCTGACCGCCAGCGCCCCGAGCCACGAGCACACCAGTGCCGCGCCCAGCGCCGGCAGCATCGCCTGCCAGCGCACCGGCACCCGCCTCAGGTAGCGCAACGCCGCCACGCTGGTGCCGCAGATGGAGGCCAGCTTGTTGGTTCCGAACAGCGTCGCCGGCGCGCCCTGGGGGAAGGCGGTGAACAGCGCCGGAATCTGGATCAGCCCGCCGCCGCCCACCACGGCATCGACGAGGCCGGCCACGAAGGCCAGCGGGGCGAGGAAAAGCAGTTCCATTCGACGAGGGCGTCCGGCGGCGTCACAGCCCGGTAAACTAACCGTTCGAAGGAGCCCACGCCATGACCTCCCCCATTGTCGTCAACCTGGAAAGGCTGCTGGGCGGCCCGCGGGACAACGCGCTGCTACGCTATTCCCTGGGCAACGAATACCTCAAGGCCGGGGAGGCCGGCCGCGCGGCGGAGCAGTTCCGCGAGGCCGTCACGCGCGATCCGCACTACTCGGCGGCCTGGAAGATGCTCGGCAAGGCGCTGGAGGCCGACGGCCGTGCGCAGGATGCGCGCGCCGCCTACCGCGAAGGCGTCGCCGTGGCGCAGGCCCGCGGCGACATCCAGGCGGCGAAGGAAATGACGGTATTCGCGCGGCGCATCGACAAGGCGCTGGGCGGCGGGGGTGGCGGGCAGGCCGGCGGTGCGTGAATGGGCCGCCCCGCCCGCGCCCCTACTTGCGCAGCGGGACGAGATCCGGCGCCACGACTCCCAGCGTCCGGATGCGGGCCTGGGCGGTCTCCGCCTCCTCGCGGTTGCGGAAGGGCCCCACCGTCACGCGCGCCTCCACCCGGGCGGGGATGCCCGACAGCGTCAGCATGGCACGCATTTCCTCGGCGCTGGCGGCGTTGTTGAACACTCCGGCTTCCACGAGGTAGGCGCCGGGGGCCCGCGCGACCACGGCGGTGGGCCGGCGCACGGTCTTCGGCGGCGCCGGCGCGGAGACCGCCGTGGAAGCGTGTGGTCGCACGTTCGTCGGCGCGGCGTCGGCGACGCTGGCCGGTCCGGCGGGCAGTGCCGGGGCGGGTTCGATCCGCAGCACCGACCGCGGGGGCGTCTCGTCCGGCTTTTCGGCGGGCGGCGCGGCGGAAGGTGGCAGAGGCGATGCGCCCGTCGCCGTGGCCGCGGACCGGGCGTCGCGGGCCGTGCCGGGTTCGTCTGCCGCGGGCGTTCCGGGGGCGGCGCCTCGATCTTCCTGCGATGCGATCACCGGGCCTCCCGGGGGCGCGGTTTCGCCGCCTTGCACCGCGGAGGGCGCGGGCGCGACGCTGTCCGGTGTGATCCCGATGGCCGGCGGCGGCGTGTGCGGGCGGGTGGCGCGCGGGGGCAGCGCCAGGATCGCAATCAGGCCGGCCATCACCAGGGTGGCCGCGCCGGCGCCCACCACCAGTCGCCGGCGCGCGCTACCCGGCTCACCCGCAAGCGCATTGATGTTTCGTGCCATATCCTCCCCTTCATTCCATTTCCAGATCATCCGTGACTTTGTCGACTTCGCCTTGCCGTGCTGCGTGCGCTGTCTGCGGCTCGTCTTCGCGTCACAAATGACCTGGAAATGGGATCAGGTCCGTGGCGGCTGGCTGAGGGCGCGCACCAGTTCGGCCTCGCCCAGCGAAATGCCACAGCGCTCGGCAATGGACTGCGCATCGGCGCCGGAAGCCGCCAGCCGCATGGCGTCCTGGTATTGCGGCGATACGCCGGGAGCGGTCTTGAGGCGCTCCACCTCGTCGCGCAGTTGCGCAATCTCGCGGCGCAACTGCTGGAGTTCCGCCGCCACTCCCGCTGCCGTGCCCTGCGGGCCGCCGCCAGCCGAGGTGCCGGCGGCGCTGCGGGCCATGAGCAGCAGGCGCATCATGGCGTAGCCGACAAACAGCGCGAGGATGCCGATCACCATCAGCACCGCATCGCGCCAGTTCCATGCATCCATGCTCTCGTCCTCCTCCCCGCGGGCGCCCGATCAGCCCGCCGCGGCGCTGCGGTCCAGCGCCTGGTCGATGTCCCACAGGATGTCCTCGATGCTTTCCAGGCCGATGGACAGGCGGATCATGTCCGGCGTCACGCCCGCCCTGCGCTGCTGCGCCTCGTCGAGCTGGCGGTGGGTGGTGGAGGCGGGGTGGATGACCAGCGTCTTGGCGTCGCCCACGTTGGCCAGGTGGGACAGGAACTGCACCGACTCGATGAACTTCTCCCCCGCCGCCTGGCCGCCCCTGATGCCGAAGGTGAAGATGGCGCCCGCTCCCTTGGGCAGATATTTCTGCGCCAGCGGATAGTACGGGCTCGACGGCAGATCCGGGAAGCTCACCCATTCCACCCGCGGATGGGCGGCGAGGAACGCGGCCACGGCGCGGGCGTTTTCCACGTGGCGCTCCATGCGCACGTGCAGCGTCTCCAGTCCCTGCAGCAGCAGCCAGGCATTGAGCGGTGAGAGCGCCGGCCCAAGGGTGCGCAGGGTCTCCATGCGGGCGCGCATGGTGAAGCCGAAGTCGCCGAAGGTCTCGTGGAAGATCACGCCGTGGTAGCCCTTCGAAGGCGTCGTCATGGCCGGGAACTTGCCGTTGCCCCAGGGAAACTTGCCCGATTCGATGATCACGCCGCCCATGGTGGTGCCGTGGCCGCCGATGAACTTGGTGGCTGAATGGACCACGATGTCGGCGCCGTGCTCGATGGGCCGGCACAGGTAGGGGGAGGCGAAGGTGTTGTCGATGACCAGCGGCACGCCGGCCTCGCGGGCGATCTTCGCCACCGCCTCGATGTCGAGGACGTTGCCGCGGGGGTTGCCGATGGTCTCGGCGTAGAGGCAGCGGGTGCGCTGCGTGACGGCGCGGCGGAAGTTTTCCGGGTCGTCCGGATCGACGAAGGTGGTCTCTATGCCCAGCTTGCGGAAGTTGAAGTCCAGTTGCGACCAGGTGCCGCCATACAAGGTGCTGGCCGCGACGATGTGGTCACCCGCCTCGCACAGGGTGAGTAGCGCCACCATCTGCGCCGACTGGCCGCTGGCCGCCGCCAGCGCCGCGCGTCCGCCCTCGAGTGCCGCCATGCGCTCCTCGAACACCGACACCGTGGGATTCGAGATGCGCGAATAGACGTTGCCGAAGGTCTGCAGGTTGAACAGGCTGGCGGCGTGGTCCGCGGAGTCGAAGACGTAGGAGGTCGTCTGGTAGATGGGAACGGCGCGGGCGCCGGTGGCGGGATCGGGCTGGCTGCCGGCATGCAGGCACAGGGTGCCGAAACCGTATTTCCTGTCTGGCATGACTCGATGCGCTGTGGGAGGCCGGGCCTCCGATGATATCCGCCTCGCCAGGGCCCGACAATGCCGACGCGCATACCCCGGTGCAGCGTCCTCCCTCCCTGCTTCTGCCGCGCAGGCCGGCGGCGGCGAAAGATCCGGCGCCGGAACGATCCGCCGTCGCAGTCACATAAATTCACAGACCCCGGCCGGTGACCGGCGAGGGGAGCATTAGAATTCGCGGCACACCTCATCGCCGACTCCCCATGCGCATCACACGCAGTCGACTGATCGCCTTGCTGATCCTGCCACCGGCGATCATCAACTGGCTCCCGGAAGGGGCCAGTGATGCACTCGTGGCCGTGCCGTCCCGCGCTTCCACGGCCGCGGCGGTCCTGCTCCGCCCGCCGCTGCCTGGCGCGACTTACTCTCCCAGGAGTGTCTGCAGCAACGTGCCACTCAGCACGAAGTCGTCCTCGCCTATCGTGGTCGGGTCGATGTGGAGCAACTGCGCCAGCACCGAATAGTAATTGACGTCATCGGAAGTGTCGGCGCTACCGTGGGTATCCACCCCGCTGAGGAAGTAAACGTAAGTTCCCCCCACTCCGTCGCCCATGGCCTGCAGGCCCATGAGGTCATTGCCCCAGTGGATGCCGGTGATCATGCCGGGAATGTCGATGACGTCATTGTCGGCCTCGCTCCAGTCCATCACCAGGTCGTGCTGCTGGCTGTCCCAGGTGACGGTGTTGACGGTCGGTGTGCCGGCGCCGGCCGACTTGTGGAACAGGCCGAGCTGCTGATGCGTGGTCGTGGGGTCTCCCGACCCGGCCCAGGGGAAGTCACGCGCGTTGGGTACGTAGAAGGTGACGAAGCTGTCGGTGCCGGCGCCGCCCACCAGGATGTCACGGCCGTTGTTGCCAATGCATTTGTCGTTGCCATCGGCACCGATGATCACATCGTCGCCATCGCCGGCGTCCAGCCAGTCGTTCGCCCCGCCGCCGAACAGCAGGTCTCTGCCGCCAGCCGCCGTGATGTAGTCGGCGCCGTCTCCTCCGAACAGCGTTTCATCGCCGCTACCGCCGTAGATTTCATCCGTGCCGTCGCCGCCGAAAACCACGTCGTTGCCGCCTTCGGTCAGGAGCGTGTCATCGCCGTCCCCGCCCCACAGGTGATCGTTCCCGGCCCCGCCGAACAGATGATCGTTGCCGCCTGCGCCGAACAGGTAGTCACGGCCGTCACCTCCTTCCAGCCGGTCGTTGCCGGACCCGCCGGCCAGCCAGTCGTTGCCGGACCCGCCAAACAGGAAGTCGTCGCCGCCGCCGACGTCGATGATGAAATCGTCGCCCAAACCTCCGTCGCCGCTGTCCGAGGTGTCGCCGGACATGACGATCACGTCATTGCCGTCGTCGCCGAAGACAATCGCGCCAGCGAAGGACGTGACGATGATGTCGTTACCACCCGCGCCGCGGACCTCGCTTCCGGTGGGGTCCTCCGGCGCTACCGCGCTGATCAGCAGGTTGTCGTCCGCCCCGGTTCCCAATATCGCCATTGCCGCTGCTCCTATGATGTTTGCTTGTCGACTGCCTTGCCTGGACGGTCTTGCATGTGAATGGCGAAGGAACGTCCGCAGGAAACGCCGCGCCATTGTCGCCGAGCCCGTGGCCTGCGCGCGTGAAGGATTGCCCGGACACCGCAGCTTCCCCCGGTGAATTCATATGCAGGCAGGAAGAATGACACGGGCCGATCCACCGCCATTCAACCTGGAAACCTCAGTTGGACGCGCCCGATGGTACGTTCGGGCGGGTGGCTGGCGCGAAGCGACGACGCGGCAGGCTCATGCCTGCAAGGAGGAGCGACAAAGCCAGACGCCCGCGCGGACGTGCCAGCGGGTGCGTAGCGTGCCCACCCATCGGGTGAAGCGGATGGATGGCCGCAACGCCAGTATTCACATGGGGTTGCAGGTGAAAACAAGCGGTCAACTGAGGTTTCCAGGTTCAATGCCTGCGACCTGAAGCGAGGCGAGACGGGGTGACAAGGGCGCCGCAGGAAAGGAGCGGCGTGCCGGTAGATATGCTCGGGCAGGGGAGCGGCAGGCGTGCGTCGCTTGGCAGGATCGCAGCGCAAGGGGCAAGTGCGCCGCTACCGCCCGCCGAACACCGCCCTGCGTTTCTCCACAAATGCCGTGGTGCCCTCGGCGAAGTCCTGGGTGGCGCTGCAACGGCCGAAGGCCTCGGCTTCGGTCTGGAGCTGGGCCACCAGCGAGGATTCCGGCGCACTGCCCAGCAGGCGCTTGATCTCCCCGAAGGCGTGGCGTGCCCCGTCGCGCAGCCGGGCGGCCAGGCTGGCGACCTCGGAGTCCAGTTGCGCCGCCGGCACCACGCGATTCACCAGCCCCAGGCGCAGCGCTTCCGTCGCCGGAAAGCGTTCCGAGAGCAGCAACAGTTCCGTTGCCTTGCGGGTGCCGAGCGTGCGCTGCAGAAACTGGGTCTGGCCACCGTCGGGCGACAGGCCGATCTGGGCGTAGGCGGTGGCGAAATAGGCGTCGTCGGCGCACACCGCCAGGTCACAGGCAAGCATCAGCGACAGTCCGAACCCCGCGCAGGCGCCCTCGACCTGCGCGATCACCGGCTGATGCATACCGCGCAGGCTGGCCACCGTGGGATTGATCCATTGTTCGATCATGGCCTTGAAGGTGGGCAGGCGCGCCGCCGGCGACAGATGCAGCATGCCGTGGAACTCGCGGATGTCGCCGCCGGCCATGAAATGCCCGCCGGCCCCGCGGATGACCACCACGTACACCTCCGCGTTGGCCGCCACCCTGTCCACGGCGCGACGCAGCGCCTGCATCATCGCCACGGAAAGGGCGTTGAGGGCCTGCGGGCGGTTCAGGGTCAGGGTGGCGATGTGGTCCTGCAGGTCCACCAGCACCAGGTCGTCCATGGTGTGCTCCGCGACACGAGCGGTAAGTGGGATCGCCGCCGGAAGCGATGACGGCGCAAGGGGGCAGGCGTGCGCCGCCAACAGGCGGCACAGGTACGGCGGGGCATCCCCGCGCCCCGGCGGGGATGCCTGCCGCGTGCGTCAGAAGCTCTGCGAGTACTGCACGCCCAGGATGTGGACGTCGTTGTCGTAGTTGCCCAACAGCAGGCCCTTGGTGAGCTGGCTGCCCTGGTTGTTGTTGATGGACCCCTCCTTCACCCACAGGTAGGCGTAGCCGAAGTCCAGCGCGGCGGTCTTGCTGGGCTTGAACTGGGCGCCCACCGACAGCCAGGTGCGGTCGTTGTCGGGCAGGCGCGGGGCGCGGTACTGGTCACCCACCGGCGACTGGTCGAAGGCAATGCCGAAGCGCAGCTTCCACTGGTCGCTCATCTTGTAGTTGCCGCCGAAGGACAGGCGCAGGGTGTCGCGCCACTGCAGTTCCTCCTTCGTGAGCAGCGCGCCGCTGGTACGGTAGATCTGAAGGCTCTGGATCTTCGACCAGCCCGTCCACGACAGATCGCCCAGCATCTCCCAGCGGTCGGTGAGCTGCTGCGCCACGCTGATGGTGAAGCTGTCGGGCATCTTGATGTCGGCCTTGATGGGGCCGTTGGCCACCGCCGGGTTGGCGTTGAGCGCGGCGTCGATCAGTGCCACGCCGGTACGGCCGAAGTTGGCGTTGCCCTCGAGCGTGTACTTGATGGCCGAGCGATAGGCCACCCCCACGCGCGTGCTGGGCGAGACCTGGAACAGCGCCCCGGCGTTCCAGCCCCAGGAATCGTCATCGCCCTCGATCTTGGCGTCGATCTCGCCGGTGGGGCCCAGGCTGGCCTTGCTGGTCAGTTCCGCCTCAAGCCGCTGGTAGTTGATGCCGAGACCCAGAGAAACCTTGTCATTGACCTTCCACGCCACGGACGGATTGAGGTTGATGCTCTTGATCTCGGACTTCACGGCCTGGAAGCGGCCCACCCAGGTGGGGTCGTACTCGGTGGCCAGTCCGAAGGGCGCGCCCACGCCCACGCCCACGAACAGCGCCGGGGTGAGCTGCCACGACAGGTAGCCGTGGGGAATCAGCGCCCAGTCGCCGGCATCGCCGCCGTTGCCGCCGGCGGGGCGGCCCGCCGCCGCGATGGAGCCGTTGTTGCTGAACTGGGCCGAGGGCCGCACCGCATCCACGCCCGCCGCGAAATTGCGTCCCGGCAGCATGGTCATGCCGGCGGGGTTGAAGAAGATGGTGCTGGCGTCCTGCGCCACGGCGGCGGTGCCGGCATAGGCATTGCCGATGCCGCTGGCGTTCTGCTCCAGCAACTGGAAGCCTGCCGCGCCGGCGGTGCCCGAGAACAGGCCGGCGATGACGGCCGGCAACAGACGAACGACGATCCGGTCTTTCTTCATTGTCCCTTCTCCTCTCTTTGACTGCGCTCTTGGGAGCGGGCGCTTCCTCCCTCCCCCCATGACCTGCATTTTTCATTCTACGCCGCACGCTTGCGTGTGGCGTTCTGCTGTATCACGTCGGTTCATCGCCTGTCGCATTTACGCAACATCCGGCGGCACCTCGCGCTTGCTGCCATCGCCGTTGAGCGCCACATAGGTGAGCTGGGCCTCCGTCACGCGCACCACGTAAGGCCGGGCGGGATTGCGCTCGGCAAAGACCTCCACGTCCACGGTGATGGAGGTGCGACCCACCCGCAGCACCCGCGCAAAGAAGCTGAGCACGTCGCCCACCGTCACCGGCTGCTTGAACTGGAAGGAATTGACCGCCACCGTGGCCACGCGCCCACGGGCGCGGCGCATGGCCGCCACGCCGCCGGCGATGTCCACCTGCGCCATCACCCAGCCGCCGAAGATGTCGCCCGCCGGATTGGTGTCGGCGGGCATGGGCACGACCCGCAGCACTGGCTGTTCGGCGGGAAGACGGGTGGGGGTTTCGGGCATGGCGGGGGCGCGCGCAGGACGAGCGCCCGATTCTACGCCGCCCGCTGCCGTGGCGACACGGGCTGCGCCGCCAGGCCGGCGTGGCCGCCGCCGTCGCCGGCAACGGCCGCGTAATGCAGCGGCCCGCCGGTGAAGGGCGCGAACCCGGTGCCGAAGATCACCCCCGCGTCCGCCAGGTCCGCGTCGGCCACCACGCCCTCGTCCACGCAGCGCCGTGCCGCCGCCAGCAGCGGCGTCACGAGGCGCTGCGCCAGGCCCTCGGGCACGGCGCCCGGCGCGCCCTTCTGCGCCTTGCCGTCCGCCCAACTGTAGAAGCCGCGTCCGCTCTTGCGGCCCAGGTTCCCTGCCTGCACCAGCGCCGTCAGGCGACGTGGCGCCGCCGCACCGACACCCGCCAGTTGCCGGCCCGCCGCCACGGCGATGTCCAGACCCACGGTGTCGGCCAGTTCGATGGGCCCCATCGGCATGCCGAAGGCCAGGGCGGCCTCGTCCACCGTCTCCGGGGCGATGCCATCGTCCACGCAGCGCATGGCCTCCTCGAGGTACGGCGCCAGCACGGCGTTGACCAGGAAGCCGGGGGCGCTCTTCACCGGCAACGGCAGCTTGTCGACGCGCCGCACGAAGGCCGCCGCCCGTGCCGCCGTGGCCGGATCGGTGGTCGTGCTGCTGACCACCTCCACCAGCGGCATTTTCGCCACCGGGTTGAAGAAGTGGATGCCCACCAGCCGGCCGGGCTCGCGCAGCGCGGTGGCGATGTCCTCCAGCCGCAGGCTGGAGGTGTTGGTGGCCAGCATCGCGCCGGGCTTGAGCCTCGGCTCGATGCCGGCGAACAGCCGCCGCTTGGCCTCCAGGTCCTCGAAGATGGCCTCGATCACCACGTCGGCCTGGCGCACGCCGTCGCCCGCCGGATCGGGGATGAGCCGGTCCAGCGCCGCCTGCACGGCGCGGGCGTCCCCCCGGTGCCTGCGGCGGAACTGTTCGGCGGCGCGGGCGATGGCAGGGGCGATGCGCGTGATGTCCTGGTCCTGCAGCGTCACGGTGAGCCCGTGCAGGGCGCACCAGGCGGCGATGTCGCCGCCCATGATCCCGGCGCCCACGACGTGGACGCGGCGCGGCGCAAAGTCGGCTTCCTTGCCGAAGCCCTTCAGCCGCTCCTGGAGGAAGAACACCCGCACCAGATTGGCGGCCGTGGCGGAGCCGACGATGGCTTCCAGTGAGCCGGGCTGGCCGGCCGGCACCGCCAGGGCATTGCCGTCGTGGTGCGCCCAGATGTCGAGGATGGCGTAAGGCGCGGGGTAATGCCCGGGCCGGGCGCGGGCGCCGACCTTGCGGCGCGCCGCCGAGACCAGCAATTCCTTCCACGGCCACAGGCCGGGCAGGCGCTCGCGCCATGACGGACGATGGCGCGGCCGGCCCGACAGCAGCAGCGTGCGCGCGGCGTTTTCCATCACCCGCGGCGCCACGCACTCGTCCGCCAGGCCCATCCTGCTCGCCGCCCGCGCGGACACGCCGCGGCCGGTGAGCATCATGTCCAGCGCCGCGGGGGCGCCCACGGCCTGCGGCAGGCGGGCCATGCCGCCCCAGCCGGGGACGATGCCCAGCATCACCTCCGGCAGCGCCAGGCGCGTGCCCGGCTCGTCCACCACCACCCGGTAGCGGCATGCCAGGGCCAGTTCCAGCCCGCCGCCCATGCAGTGGCCGCGGATCAGCGCCAGGGTGGGGAAGGGCAGCGCGGCGACGCGGTTCATGAGATCCCAGCCGCGCTGCACCAGTGCCCGCGCCGCGGCGGCGTCGCGCACGGCGGTGAATTCCCCGATGTCGGCGCCGGCGATGAAGCCGGCCGCCTTGCCGGAGCGGATCACCAGGCCACTGGGGGGCAGATTCAGGAGTTCGTCCAGGCGGCTGGCAAGTTCCGCCCGCACCGCCTCCGACAGGGTGTTGGTGCTGGCGCCGGCACAGTCCAGGGTGAGCCAGGCGATGCCGTCGGCGTCGCGTTCCAGGGTCCAGTTGGGCGGGTTCATCCCAAGAACCTCTCAAGAAACACGAAGGGCCGCCCCGAGTGTTTCTTGGCCCCTTGAGGGGAGATCGCCGCGCAGCGGCGATTTCGGGGTGGGCTCATTTGACGCAGAGAACGCGGAGAACGACGACGAGAACACGGAGCGCCACGAGGCAAGTCCCATTGCCCCGACGGGTGAATGTCCGTTCTTGCCCTGCGGCCTCGGTTTCTCTGCGATCTCGGCGTTGAAAGAGGTTCAACTGCGGTTTCAAGGTTCATGGCTCAGGCCTCCACCAGCATGGCGCCGCCCTGGCCGCCGCCGATGCAGATGGCGGCCATGCCGCGGCGCGGCGCATCGTCGGTCTTGAGGCGGCGCAGCACCTGCAGCAGATGCAGCACGATGCGCGCCCCGCTCGCCCCCACCGGGTGGCCCAGGGCGATGGCACCGCCGTCGAGGTTGAGCCGGGCGGCGTCCAGCTCGCCGAGCGCCGCGTCCAGGCCCAGTTCGTCGCGGCAGTAGCCGGCGTCTTGCCAGGCGCGCAGGCAGGCCAGCACCTGGGCGGCGAAGGCCTCGTTGATCTCCCAGGCGTCCAGGTCGTTGAGGCCCAGCCCGTGGCGCTGCAGGATGGGTGTGGCGGCATGCACCGGGCCGAGGCCCATCTGCGCCGGGTCCAGCCCCGCCCACTGGCTGTCGACGATGCGCCCCAGCGGCGTCAGGCCGTGGCGCGCCACCGCTTCGGCCCCCGCCAGGATCAGCCAGGCGGCACCGTCGGTGACCTGGGAGCTGTTGCCGGCGGTGATGCTGCCGTAGCGCTTGTCGAACACCGGGCGCAGCTTCGCCAGCCTCTCGGTGGAGGAGTCGCGGCGAAGGCCGTCGTCCGCGGCGTACACCTTCCCGTCCGCGCCCACCAGCGGCACGATCTCGCCGTAGTGCCCGGCGTCCTGGCCGGCGGCCACGCGGGCATGGCTGTGCACGGCGAAGGCGTCCATGTCTTCGCGGTCGATGCCGAAGCGCCACGCCAGGTTCTCGGCCGTCTGGCCCATGGACAGCCCCGCCACCGGGTCGGTGAGCCCCTTGAGCAGGCCGATCACCGGCGCCAGGTACGAGAGCTTGAGCCGCGCCAGCGCCTGGGCCCGGCCAAGCGGCCCGCTGGCCGCGTACCACCCGGAGAGCCAGCGCACGAAGGCGTCGGAGAACAGCAGCGGCGCCCTGGACAGGGCATCCACGCCGCCGGCCAGCACCAGTTGCGAGCGAGCGCCGCGGATGTTGGCGATGGCCGAATCCAGCGCCTGCATGCCGCTGGCGCAGTTGCGCATCACCGTCCAGCCCGGCACCCGCGGGCCGCAACCCAGGCGCAGGGCGACGACGCGGCCGATGTTGACCTCGTCCGGCGCGGGGGCGGCGCAGCCCAGGATCACCTCGTCCAGTTGCTCGGGGGCGAAGGGCTGGCGCGCCAGCAGGGCGCGGCCGGCCTGCACCGCCAGGTCGGCGGCGGCAAAGGGACCGGGGGCGTTGCGCGCCTTGAGGAAGGGTGTGCGGGCGCCATCGACGATGAAGACCGGTTCATGGTTCATGGAGAGATCCTTAGGAGCCGAGAAGGAACAACTTGGACAATTGGCCGCTTGCAGACGAGATGCCAGGCAAGGCGCAAGAATGCGCCGTGTGGCTGGCCACACAAGCATTCTTGCAACGCCGCATGGCGCTCGGCTGCAAGATGGACAATGTTCAAGTTGTTCTTTCTCGG
>JACQYB010000073.1 GCA_016208415.1 Betaproteobacteria bacterium
CGAAGGCCCCCCCGGGGGGCAGCGAAGCGTGGGGGCCGAAGTTCTGGCCGCCGCCGGGCCGCCCCAAGGCGGCGCAGGCCCCCCCGGGGGGCAGCGAAGCGTGGGGGCCAATGCTCTCGCGGATGAAGCGGCCGATGTAGCGGTAGTCGGGGCGGAAGGCCGGACCCCACTTGGATAGCGAGTGGGCCTCGTCCAGCACCCAGGCGCCGATCTCGCGCTGCGCCAGCACGCGGCGCACGCTGCGGTTGCGCAACTGCTCGGGCGAGACAATGAGGATGCCCACGTCGCCGAGGCGCACCCGTTCCAGCACGTCGGCGCGCTCGGGCATGGAGAGCAGGCCGTTGAGCGCCGCGCAGGCGGTGATGCCGCGCGCCTCCAGCCCCGCCACCTGGTCGGCCATCAGCGCCACCAGGGGCGAGATCACCACGGTGAGCGCGCCCGTCTTGTCGTAGCGCGACAGCGCCGGGAGCTGGTAGCACAGGGACTTGCCGGTGCCGGTGGGCAGGATGGCCAGCACGTGCTCGCCGCCCATGGCCGCCTCGACGATGGCCTGCTGCAGCGGGCGTCCGTCGGCGCCGGCGGGCTCCCTGCGGAAGTCGGCAAAGCCGAACCAGCGGGCCAGCTCGCGGCGGGCGTCGTGGCGCTCGCGGCACCAGGCGCAGGCCGGGTCGGCGCAGGGGCGGTCGCGCAACTGCCGCACCAGCCGGGCGGCTTCGGGGAACTGGTGGCGCACCCACGGCGGCATCGCCGAGTTGCCGCCGGACACCGACAGCCACGCCAGGGCGTAGGCCAACGCCCAGGCGTGGCGGGCCGGGTCGGCGAGGAGGTCGCGGCCGCGGGTGAGGCAGGTCTGGCCGGCCAGACGCACGGCGATGGCGGCGCGCGCCTGTTCGTCGGTGGGCCGCGGGCGGCGGCACAGGGTGGCGAAGAAGGCGTTCAGCCCGGAGGGGGCGCCGTCGGCGGTGGTCAGCCAGTGCCAGGCCAGCAGCAGGTCCGGGGCGGTGTCCTGCAGCGCCTGGAAGGCCGCGTGCTGATCGCGGAACAGCTCCAGCGCCAGGCGGGCGTCCAGTTCCGGGTCGTTCACGCGGCCGCGCTTGAGCTGGCCGTCCTGGTAGTGCTTGACCAGGTGGTGGTAGGGGTTGCGGGGGAAGGCCAGGGGATTGAGGCGCAGGGTGTCCACCACCGGCAGGTGCAGCAGGCGCAGGCCGGGCCGCGCGGCGGCGAGATGGGGGGCGTCGAAGTCAGCCAGGTTGTGGCCGAGCAGGAAGGCCGCGCCCTCGGCCAGCTCGTCCAGCCGGTCCAGCGCAGCCGCCAGGTCGCCGCCACGGAAGACCAAGGTCTGCCCGGTGTCGCCGCGCACCGCGGCGAAGCGGCGGATGCGGGCATCGCGCACGCCGACTTCCAGGTCGACGCACAGGCAGCGGGGGGCGAAGACGCCGGGGTCGGGCGATTCCGTCCGCAAGTCGGGCATGAAGGAGTCTAGTGGTCTGCCCCGCAGATAACGAAACATGAAAGCTTGTCTTTGCACCGCTGGCGTCGTTGCTCATCCTCGCAATAGCTACGGCTATTGCTGCGGTTCGCGCCTAGCCAGCGGCACAAATCCTACGCTTTCATTATGTTGATCGACAGCAGGTCCTGGATGACCGTGGCCAGCGGTCCGCTGCCGAAGGCGGGGTCGGAGTCGAAGCGGGTGAAGGCCCAGGGCAGGGCCATGGCCACCACCGTGGCGGTGGAGCAGGTGGCGAAGATGGACAGGCTCACGCCCAGGGCGAGGTCGGCGTCGCCCCAGCGCCACAGGATCACAGGAAAGGCCGTGGCCGCCAGCGCCAGGCCGATGCCCAGGCCGGTGAGCAGTTCGCGCCACACCACGCGGCCGATGGACACGCCCACGGACAGCCCGCGCACCACCACGGTTTCGGTCTGGGTGCCCACGGCGTCGGCCAGGTAGACGATGCCGGGGATGAAGAAGGCCAGGATGAGCTTCTCCTGCAGCCGCGTCTCGAACCAGCCGACGATGTCCGCCGCCAGCAGCGCCCCCGCCAGGCCCAGCAGCAGCCACGGCACGCGGTGCCAGAAGCGGCGCCGCACCGGCTCCACGCTGGCCTGGCGCGCCGAGGAGGAGCGCTTGAGGAAGCCGCCCAGGCGCGCCATGTCTTCGTCGTGCTCCCACAGCAGCACGGCGAGCAACTGATGCGGCGGGATGATGCCCACGAAGCGTCCCGCGGCATCCACCACCGCAAGCGCCGATTCGCCGTGCTGGACGGCGCGCCACGCCGCCACTTCCTGATCCACGCCGGGCGCCACGGTGGGGGCCTCCCGGTCCATGAGGGTGCCGATGGGGGTGGCTTCCGGAGCGGCGAGCAGGTCTTCGATGCGCAGCACGCCGGCGAAGCGTTCCCCCTCGCAGACGACGATGTGGCTGGCGCTCTCGTAGCGCCGGCCCTCCATGACGCGGCGCAACTCGCCGGCCGTGGCGGTCGGGGCCACGACGGGCACCCGGGGGGTGGCCCGTTCGGCGGCGATCTCGAAGGGGATGCGGCGCGCGGCCGGCGACGCCTTGACGGCCATGGCTTTTCTGCCTCAGCGGGGACGGGGGTGGCCATCGGCAATGACCAGTTTCCTTCTACACGCCTGACGGCGCAGGGACAAGTTCGGCGGGGCAGGGGGGCGCGCACGGCGGTGACCCGTCCGCCCGGCAACGTTCGGCCCCGGGTCGCGGCACAGGCCCGACAAGCGCGTTCGTAGCAGCGTCGTGCGCCACTGGAACGACGGCGGCGCATGAAACGCGCGTGCGCCGCCAGATGCACACACCGAGGGAGCCCGTGGAGCGCGACCGCGTGCTGAGCGAGGACGAAATCCGCGCCCTGCACCGGCAACTACCATCAGCGCAATCGTTCCCGACCAGCGAAGCTGCGCTCTGGCCGGCGCTCGACACCGGCTGCCGCACCGGCGCCACCTTGATGACCGCCCTGGGCGTGCTGCCCGAGGTCGCGGAAAAATGCCTCAACCACACCGAAGAAAGCCGCGTCAAACGCACCTGTCAGCGCCACAGCTACGATGCCGAGAAGCTCGAAGCCTGGCGTCCGCTGGGCGAACGGCTCGAACTGCTGACGCGCGGCAATGAGAATGTCGTCACCATGCGGCCACGACGCAAGACGGCGGCGGTAGTGTCGGCATGAGAATCGTCGGCCCCTGCAATCGATTCGTCCCGCGCCGTCCGGTATTACTATTCGCCTGTCCCATCAAGGCAAAGAAGGAGTGACCCAATGACCTTGGCCGAAACCATCTATCAACGCAGCCTGAAACTGCCCGACGCTGCCGCGCAGGAAGCGCTGGATTTCATCGAATTCCTCAATCAACGCTATGGCCTCGCCGAGGCGACGACCACAGCCGACGGCGATGCCGCCGCCTACGACGCCTGGTTCAAGGCGCAGGTGCAACAGGCGATTGACGATCCGCGTCCGGGGATACCCGCCGATGCGGCCCGTGAGCACTTTGCCGCCCGTCGCGACGCCCTACGTCAACAGGCCCAGGCCAAGGGATGAAACTGGTCTGGCATCCGCTGGCGATGGCGGATCGCGAGTGCATCATGGATTTCATCGCCCGCGACAAACCCCTGGCAGCGCTCGCGCTCGACGAGAACTTCGAGACTCACGCCGACCGGATCGAGGCCAATCCTTACCTCTATCGTCCCGGCCGTGTGCCAGATACCCGCGAGGCGGTGGTGCATCCCAACTACGTCATGGTGTATCGCATCGAGAGCGAAACGATCACCATTCTTCGCGTACTGCACGCCGCGCAGCGCTGGCCATCGGCCGAATAGACATCGCCGTAGCGCCAACGCCGACTTTTGCCCTGGCCTGGCATTGTCGCTACTGCTGCATCGGCTGAGCCTCTCCCCGCACCGCGAGCGGTTCGTGCTGAAGGGTGCGATGCTGCTGGCCACCTGGTTCGACGAACCACACCGCGCGACGCGCGACGTGGACCTGCTTGGTTTCGGGGACGCGGCGGAGGGTGCGCTTCTCGGTACGTTCCGCGAAATCATGGCGGTCGAGGTTGACGACGGGGTGAGCTTCGACCTGAAGGGCCTGCGGATCGAAGCAATCCGCGAAGAGGTCGAGTACGGCGGATCGCGACTTCGCACCACGGCTGCGCTGGCCGGTGCGCGTATTCCGATCACGGTGGATATCGGCTTCGGCGATGCCGTCGAGCCGGGTGTCGAGGACATCGATCTTCCGGTGCTGATCGACATGCCGTCGCCTCACCTGCGCGCCTATCCACCCGAGACTGTCATCGCCGAGAAGTTTCATGCGATGGTGGCCCTCGGCCGGACCAATGGCCGCATGAAGGACTACTATGATGTTTGGATGCTCATGAGCACGTGCGCAGAAGTCGGCGCGAGAATGCCGGGTGCGGGTCATCCGGGCCGAGCGGACGTTCTGCGAGAAGGCGACCATCCTGCACCACGAGGCGTACCGGTCCGAAGGCAATCCGCTGCGCGATTCGCGCCATTACCACGACCTGGCGCGGATGGCCGATGCGCCGGTCAAGGACGTCTATGCTGCCCGCACCTCGTTCAACAGGTCCGGGTGCCGATCCAACACCTTGAATAGCTTCACCAGCGCCAGCGGCGGCCTGGTCTTGCCGTTTTCATAGCGGGAGAAGGCATTGACGCCGCCGCCGAAGAGTTCAGCCGCTTCGCGCTGGTCGAGCTGTAGCTTCTTGCGCACGCTGGCGATGAACTGCGGGTCGACGATGGCGGCGTTCACCTGCCTGGAAAAATTGCGCATCTCGCGCATGACGCGCTCGCTTTCCACCGCATCGAGGATGGACTCGGCGCAGGCCCGGCAGAAATCGCCCGTCACCGCGGGAATAACGGTGGTTTCGCCCTTGTAGGTGTAGGGCAGGTCGCGGGTGTCGTGGATCAGTTCCGCCGCGCCGCAGACAGGACATTTCATGGTCATAGCTCCTTGAAGGACACGATCAGCACGTCGTCGATGACCGTCAGCTTCAAATACACATCGCCCGCAGGAGTGCTCGGCCGATACACGTCTTGCCAGATCGTGTGGTCGGCGTGGGTGGTCATGCTCTTGAAGAAATCCGTCGGCTTGAGCGCCATCACCACCGCCAGCATTCCCGCATAGTCGAACCCCAGGGCGTCGGCCCCCACGCGCGCCGCATGCGTGGTTCGCACCTTTCCCGCCTCGGCCAGGGCCTTGACGGCGGGCAGCTTGCAGTGGGGCGTTCCCTTCTCCATGGCGGCAAGTTAGCCCATTCGGCGTCATTTGGCAAGTTGGTTAATGCGGGGCATGCGGCCTTGGCCTTCTTCGTCCCCTTGCCGCGAATCGGCGTCACGCTCGCCGCTGTGCCGGGTTAGGCGCAGTAATTCGCCCACGCCTGCATGTGCTGGATGCTCTTGTCGAGCCGATAGCCGCGCCGATAGGCGGCTGCCTGCCGCGGCTCGCCGCCGCGCCGGCCTCCCCCGCAGGGCGTGCTCAGGCCGCCGCGGCCAGATAACCGCGCATCTTCTGCATGGCCTTGGCCTCGATCTGGCGGATGCGCTCGGCGGAGACGCCGTACTCGCCGGCCAGATCCTGCAGCGTGGCGGAATCGCCTTCGGCCAGCCAGCGGCGCTGGATGATGCGCCGGCTGCGATCGTCCAGGGCGCCGAGCGCCTCACGCAGGCCCACTTCCTGCAGATGCTCGCGCTGCTTGGACTCCAGCACCTCGGAGGGCTCGGCGGCCGGGTCGGCCAGGTACGCGATGGGCGCCACGCGCTCGTCGTCGTCATCCGGGTTGCCCTCCAGGGCCATGTCCTGGCCGGTGAGGCGGGTCTCCATCTCCACCACTTCCTCGGGCTTGACCCCGAGGCTGCGCGCCATGGCGTTCACCTCGGCGGGGTTCATGGTGGCGAGGCTGGTCTTCATGCTGCGCAGGTTGAAGAACAGCTTGCGCTGCGCCTTGGTGGTGGCCACCTTGACCAGGCGCCAGTTCTTCAGGATGTATTCGTGGATCTCGGCCTTGATCCAGTGGATGGCAAACGACACCAGGCGCACGCCCCGGGTGGGGTCGAAGCGCTTCACCGCCTTCATCAGGCCCACGTTGCCTTCCTGGATCAGGTCGGCGTGGGGCAGGCCGTAGCCCAGGTAACCGCGGGCCACGGCGATCACCAGTCGCAGGTGCGAAAGCACCAGCCGGCGGGCGGCATCCAGATCGTCGTCATCGCGGAAACGGCGTGCCAGATCGATCTCCTCCTCCTCCCCCAGGATCGGCATGCGGTTGGCGATCTGGATGAAACTCTCCAGATTGCCAAGGGCAGACGGAACGGGCAGGGAAACCGGCATGGTCAGCGCATTAGACATGGATCGTGGTCCTCCTGATATCAACTTGCTCGGGGCGGGGTGCTGCCGCGGGCTGGTTTTAGCACTCGCGCCGTGAGAGTGCTAACAGTGTTCCAAAGTTCCGAACCCTCGTCAATGATCCTGGCCGGGCAGAACGACGATCCGTGACGTCCGTCACGGCGCCGGTGTCAAGAAGTATGTCGCCCCCTCGCCGCCGGGCCGCCCCAAGGCGAGGGCGGCCCCCTCGGGGGGCAGCGCAGCATGGGGGGCTCACCCTCGCCGCCGGGCCGTCCCAAGGCGAGGGGCGGCCCCCTCGGGGGGCAGCGCAGCGTGGGGGCTCACCCCTCGGGGGCGTCAATACATGGAATAGGGGGTGCTTCCTGCCGCTATTCCGCCCGATGGTCTCCCAGGGTTCGGCCGGTGCGGTGCCGGGCATCCTGCAACAGGCCAGCCGGGCGGCTCTTTGTCGTGCCGGATCAGGGGCTTGCAACCGGGCGCGGGCACCGGGAAAAGCGCCTCACCACCGCCAGGCGACGTCCCGCTGCATCCGTCCGGGCCTTCCGTCCATCCGGTCAGGGTAAAGAAAGCCGCGTAGCACGACGATATACCGCCCAATCGCGGACATCGGCCGCAACGGAGCCCCGTTGCCGGCACGCCGCCCGAAGCCGGATTTCCAATGCATGCCCTGATCCAGTCCTGGCTGGACATCCAATGCACCATGACCTCCGGGGTGACCAGCGCCCTGGTGATGATGCTCGCCCCCAACGGACGGGGGCTGGTGCAGGCCGCCGCCTGGCCGCGCGGCAAGCGCGGGGCGCCGGGACTCACGGCACTGGCGGAGCTGGCCATTCGCGACGAGAAGGTCACGCGCCACGAGCCTGCCAACGATTCCGAAGCCCAGCCGCTGCATCTGGTGTCCCAGCCCATCCGGCGCAACGGCCGCATCGTCGGTGCCCTGGCGGCCGCAGTGCGCGCCGACAAGGCGCGGTTGCCGCAACACGCCGCCGACAAGCTGGTGCAGGGCGCCGCCTGGATCGAGGCGCTGCTGGACGCCCGCAGCGGCGGCGCAGCCGCAGACCCCGCCGCCCAGGTGCTGGACTGCCTTGCCGCGGTGCTGGCCCAGGAACCCTTCGCGCGCGCCGCCGCCGCCCTGGCCAACGACCTGACCCGCGTGGCCCGCTGCGACCGCGCCGCCATTGGCATCCTGGAGAAGGGCCATATCCGCATCAAGGCCGTGTCGCATGCCGGCGGCACCCGCCCCGACCAACGGCTGCTGCGCCACCTCGCCGGCGCCATGGAAGAGAGCATGGAGCAGGCCGCCCTGCTGGTCTATCCGCGTCCCGAGGGCGAACGTCCGCGCATCCTCCATGCCCACCGCGCGCTGGCGCGCAAGCATCACAACGCCTCGGTGTGCAGCGTGCCCCTGGCCCGCGACGGGCGGGTGTTCGGCGTCATGACCCTGGAGCGCATCGAGCCCACGCCCTTCCTGCCCGACGACACGGCGGTGCTGGAACACATCGCCGCCCTCGTGGGGCCGGTGCTTAGGCTGCAGCACGACCGTGACCGGCCACTGCGCCAGCGGCTGGCGGAGCGCTTCGCCAGGTTCGCCGAGCGCCTGCGCAAGCCCGGCAGCGTCGGCCTCAAGGCCGGTCTTGCCGCCGGCGCCCTGATCCTGGCGGGCCTCGCCCTGGTGCCGGTGGAGACCCACCTGGCCGCCCCGGCGCGGCTGGAAGGCTCGGTGCAGCGCTCACTCGTCGCCCCGACCGAAGGCTATCTGAAGGAAGCCACGGTGCGCCCCGGCGACGCCGTGCAGGCCGGGCAGGTGCTGGCGGAGCTGGCCGGCGAGGACCTGGGCCTGCAGCGCCAGAAATGGGAGAGCGACATCGCCCAGGCGGAAAACGCCTTCGGCGAGGCCCTGGCGCGCCACGACCGCGCCCAGATCGCCATCCACAGCCAGCGCATCGCCGAAGCCAGATCCCAGCTCGGCCTCACCGAACAGCAACTGGAGCGCGCCCAGATCCGCGCCCCCTTCGACGGCGTGATCATCAAGGGCGACCTGCGCCAGTCCCTGGGCGCGCCGGTCAAGCGCGGCGAGGTGCTGCTCACCCTGGCCCCCAGCGGCGAGCACCGGGTGGTGCTGGAGGTGGACGAACGCGACATCGCCGCCACCGCCCCCGGCCAGCGCGGCTGGCTGATGCTTGCCGCTTCCCCCGGCGCGCCCCTGGCGATCCACGTGAACCGCATCACCCCCGTGGCCGCCAGCGGCGACGGGCGCAACTACTTCGAGGTTGAAGCCCGCCTGGCCGAGCACGTGCCCGGACTGCGTCCCGGCATGAACGGCGTGGCGCGCATCCGCGTCGCCGACCAGGCGCTGCTGCCACGCTGGACGGACTGGCTCGCATCGCGGCTGCGCCTGGCGATGTGGCGCTGGCTGGGCTGAGCCACGGTGTCGGCGCCTCCTGTTAACGCCGTGCCCCGGGCGCCCGCAGCGCCGTGCGCGGGCGTGTTGTCCGCACCCCTCACCAGCACGCTGTGGTATCGCGTCGCCGGCCTGCGCCTGGCGCTGCGGGCCGACGTGCTGGCGCGGCGCCAGTTGTCCCGCGGCCAGGTGTGGTACGCCCTGCGCGACCCCCGCAGCGGCCGCACCTTCCGCATCAACGATGGCGCCTGGGCCCTGGTGGGGCGCCTGGACGGCCAGCACGCCCTGCAGCAGGTGTGGGACGAGGTGCGCCTCGAACTGGACGAACAGGCCCCCACCCAGGACGAAGCCATCACCGTGATCGCCCAGCTTGCCGAGTCCGGGCTGCTCACCGGCGACACCACCCCCGACCTGGGCGCGGCGTGGCAGCGCCAGGAGCGGCGCGAACGCCGTGGCCGCCTCATGGCCGCCAATCCCCTGGCCTTCCGCGTGCCCCTGGCCGACCCCGACGCCCTGCTGGAACGGCTGGCACCGCTGGCGCAGGGGTTGTTGCGCACGCCGATGCTGCTGCTGTGGCTGGCGGTGGTGCTGGCCGGGGCTCTCACCGCCGCCGCCCACGGCCCCGAAATCTACGCCACGGCCGCGCGCCAGATGCTCACGCCGCGCTACCTCGCCCTGCTGTGGGTGGCCTACCCGGTGGTCAAGCTGCTGCACGAACTGGGCCACGGCCTGGCGGTCAAGCGCTGGGGCGGGGAGGTCCATGAAGCGGGGGTGACGGTCTTCCTGCTCATGCCCCTGCCCTGGGTGGATGCCTCGGCGGCCAATGCCTTCCGCGGGCGCGGCCAGCGCGCCGCGGTGAGCGCGGCCGGCATTGCCGTGGAGCTGTTCATCGCCGCCGTGGCGGCCCTGCTGTGGCCGCTGATGCAGCCGGGCCTGACGCAGGATCTGATGCTGGTGCTCATGGTGCTAGGCGGCGCCTCGTCGCTGCTGGTCAATGGCAATCCGCTGATGCGCTTCGACGGCTACTACCTGCTCTCCGACCTCATGGACCTGCCCAATCTCGCCCTGCGCGCCCGCGCCTGCTGGGCCAACTGGGCGCAGCGCCGGCTGCTGGGCATCGCCGCGGGGCCCGGGCCGGCCGCCGACCGGCGCGAACTGGCCTGGCTCATGGGCTGGGGCGCCGCGTCCCAGGCCTACCGCTGGGTGTTGTGGAGCGCCATCCTGCTGTGGCTGTCCGACTGGTCGCTGGCGGCCGCGGTGATCGGCGCGGCCTGGATGCTGTGGTCCCTGGCCGTCATGCCGGCCTGGCGCATGCTGCGCTTCCTCCTCACCTCGCCCGCCCTGGGGCGGCGCCGCGGGCGCGCCCTGGCAGTGTCGGGCGTAGTGGCGGTGCTCATGCTGGTGGTTCTGTTTGCCGTGCCCCTGCCGCGTTCCACCGTCACCCAGGGCGTGGTGTGGCTGCCCGAGCACGCCAGCCTGCGCGCCGCCACCGACGGCTTCATCTACAACCTCTACGCCCGCGACGGCCGCCCGGTGAAGCAGGGCGACCTGCTCATGGAACTGGTCAACCCCGAGCTGGACGCCGACGCCGCCCGGCTCGAAGCCGAGGTGGAGCGGCTCAACGTCCAGCATCTCGACGCCCTGGGACGCGACCCGGCGCTGGCCGCCCGCATGGCCGGGCAACTGGGCGTGGCCCGGGCGCGGCTGGCGGACATCCAGCAGCGGCGCGGCCAGTTGCGCATCCACAGCCCCATGGACGGCATCTTCGCCCTGCCGCGGGAGGCGGACGCGGTGGACCGCCACGTGCCCAAGGGAACCGCCGTGGCCCACGTGCTGCCCGCAGCGGCGGCTGTGGGCTCCCACGCTCGCCGTGAAACCGGCTCGCTGCCCCCCGAGGGGGCGCATCCCGGCTTGGGGCGGCCCGGCGCCGGGATGGTGGTGCGGCTGGCCGTGGCCGAGGCGGACGCGGAACTGGTGCGCCGCGGCACCCGCTCGGTGGAGGTGAGGCTGGAGGAACGCCCCGGCGAGAGCTTTGCCGCGCACCTGCTGCGGGAGGTGCCGGCGGCCCAGAACACCCTGCCCAGCGCTGCGCTGGGCGACCGCGCCGGCGGCCTTTTCCTCACCGACCCCGCCGACGGCGACGGCATGGCCACCCTTGAGCCGGTGTTCCTCGCCGACCTGGAAGTGCCCGACCTGCAACATCCGCGGGTGGGCGGGCGGGTCTGGGTGCGGCTGCGCCACCATGCCGAACCCCTGGCCGCGCGCCTGGCCTGGCGCCTGGAACAGCTCTTCCTCGGCCGCCTGGCCGCCGACAGCCGCGCCCCGAAGGAGACGAAATGATCCTTGATTCCTCAGTTGAACGCGCCCGAGTGTGGGCCTGCCGGGTCGGCTGGCAAGGCGCGACGAGGCCGCGGGGTCGCCCCCCGCAACGAGGAGCAACGCCGCCAGACGACCCGGCAGGGGCGCAATCGGGCGCGTAGCGGACTCACCCATCCGGTGAGCTTGAGCGAAGGCACGGACCTCAAATTCCATGCGGCCTTCCGAGGAAAAATGAGCGGTCAACTGAGGAATCAAGGATGATCAAGCCCGGAAGCCTGCCCGCCCCCGGCCTGGTGTGGGGCGGCTATCCGCAGCGCGAGGTGGCCCCCGCCACCTGGGGCGAGCACGTCCTGGCCGGGCTTTCCGCCACCGCTACGGCCCTGGCGGGGCGCGCCGCGGGCCGTCGCGCCCGCTTCGTGGAACGGGTGCGCCAGTGTGCCCAGTGGGCCGGTTCGCTGTCGGCGGATTCGGCCCGCGCCGACCTGCGGGCGCTGCGCACCCAGCTCGGCCGCTACGGCCTGGAAGAGGCCCTGGTGGCGGAATGCTTCGGCTGGACGATCCAGGCCGTGCAGGCGCGCATGGGCGTCCGCCTGCACGACACCCAGATCATCGCCGGCTGGATCATGAGCCGCGGCCGGCTGGCGGAAATGGCCACCGGCGAGGGCAAGACCCTGGCCGCGGCGCTGCCCGCCATTGCCTGCGCCATGGCCGGGTCGCCGGTGCATGTCATCACCGCCAACGACTACCTGGTGCGTCGCGACGCCGAGCTGCTGCGCCCGGTCTACGGCGACCTGGGCTTGAGCGTGGGCGTGGTCACCGCCGACATGGAGCCGGACGCGCGGCGCGTGGCCTACGGCGCCGACGTGGTCTATTGCACCGCCAAGGAACTGGTCTTCGACTACCTGCGCGACCGCCTCGCCGGCCTGCCCCCCAGCGACCTGCACCGCCACGCCCGGGCGCTGGTGCCGGCGCGCGGCGCGGCCCCGCGGCCGCTGCTGCGCGGCCTGTGCATGGCGGTGATCGACGAGGCCGACAGCATCCTCATCGACGAGGCGCGCTCGCCGCTGATCACCTCCC